>NZ_BCPR01000085.1 GCF_016586165.1 Dyella sp. EPa41
GCCGGCTTTTTCTCCCTCTCCCCTCCGGGGAGAGGGCTGGGGTGAGGGGTGGGTGCTCGCGAAATTCCTTCCTACCTCTGTAGGAGCGCACCCTGTGCGCGACCGCAACGCCGGCACACGTCGCGGTAGTCACGACCATCGCGGACTGAGGCGACCACGTCAGTCCGCGGTCGCGCACAGGGTGCGCTCCCACAACGAACCGCAGTCACCGGCGGCATCGCGACGCGATGTGCCGCTCCGCGGCACGAGCCTTCAACCAACCCCTGTGTGGCGGTGAGGGGTGGACGATCAGGCCCCGCAGGGGTGCCCGACAGGACGTCGGGCACTTTTCGTCCGGGCAGGAGCCCGGTCGAAAAGCCCGGCCGCCCCTCACGGACTGGCTGGGCGTAGCCCAGCCAGCGCCACGCGGGGGGCCTTTCTCTTTGGTTACTTTCTCTTGGGCAAGCAAGAGAAAGTGACCCGGCCTCCGGCAGGAGGGCGGAAGCCCGCCGCAGGCGAGCCCGGTCGCGGGAAGCCAACAAGTGCAACGCCAAAAATCTTCGTCCATCAAAACGACGAACATGCAGACCGGCGCGAAAGGCTGTCGCGCACAGGGTGCGCTCCTACAAGAGAACGAACGCCACGCGAAGAGAAAGTAACCCGGGCCGCGGCAGCGGCTCGGAGCCCGCGGCCACGCGGGGGGGGCCATTCGGTCGCAGGCGAGCCCGGTCGTGGAAGACAAGACGTCGCCAACTGCATGCCTGAAGAACGAATGCCGCAGACCGGCGCGAAAGACGGTCGCGCACTGGGTGCGCTCCTACAACGGGCGCCACGGTGGCAACGCCAATCAAAGAAAGAGCCGGGTAGTAGGTGGTGGCTGGCAGGCTTGGTATGGTGCAGCGCATTTGACGGACCGGGCGATGGCGGTTACATCTCCCTTTCGCAAGATATTTCGATCGGCGCGCGCGCGCCGTACCTGCACCTTGGGGTTTGCATGACCGAAACGACTACTGCCGCCGCTTCCGCGACGCCCGATTACCCGCAGACCATGGGCCATCCGCGTCCGTTGTGGATGCTGTTCATGACCGAGTTCTGGGAGCGCTTCGCCTTCTACGGCATGCGCTGGGCGCTCACGCTGTACATCGTGGCGGAGTTCTTCAACAACGATCCGTCCGGCCAGGGTTTCGCCAGCCGCACCTACGGCGCCTACCTGGCGCTGGTCTACGCGGCGGCGGTGTTCGGCGGTTACGTGGCGGACCGGATCATCGGCTACCAGCGTTCGATCCTGGTCGGCGCCATCGTGATGTCGGCCGGCCTGTTCATGATCATGGTGCCGAACGAGCAGGTGTTCCTGCTGGGCCTGTCGACCGTCATCGTCGGCAACGGCCTGTTCAAGCCGAATATTTCCTCGATGGTGGGCCAGCTCTACGGCGTGGGCGACGCGCGCCGCGACCGCGGGTTCACCCTGTTCTACATGGGCATCAACGCCGGTGCGCTGGTGTCGCCGCTGATTACCGGCTGGATGGCCAGCCACTTCACCGACACCCCGATGCAGCAGAACTACAAGCTGGTGTTCCTGGCCTCGGGCATCGGCATGCTGATCAGCCTGCTGTGGTTCTGGATCGGCCGCCGCCAGCTCAAGGGCGTGGGCCGCCCCACGGCGGAGCAGGCCAACCGCATGCGCGTGGTCTACGTGTTCATCGGCTGCCTGCTCGCCATACCGCTGGTCTACCTGGTGATGGCCAAGGCGGGCGCGGTGGTGCTGCAGTGGATGCTGAGCGCGCTGTTCGTCGGGCTCTCGCTGCTGCTGCTGGTCGAAGGCTTCCGCGAAGGCAAGGTGCAGCGCAACCGCGTGATCGCGATGCTGATCATCTTCGTGTTCAACGTGCTGTTCTGGATGTTCTACGAACAGGCCGGCAGCTCGTTCAATTTCCTCGCGCAGAACATCGTGGACCGCCAGATGTTCGGCGGCTGGGAGTTCCCGGTGGGCTGGTTCCAGTCGGTCGCGCCGCTGTCGCTGGTGTTGCTGGCGCCGTTCGTGTCCATCGCCTGGGGCTGGCTGGACAAGCGCAACCTGGAGCCGTCGATCCCGCGCAAGTTCGGCCTGGGCCTGCTCGGCAACGCGGTGGCCTTCGTGGTGCTGATGTACGCGCTGTCCAGCCTGGTCGACAGCCGCAACCTGATTCCGTTCTGGCCGCTGGTGCTGGTCTACGTGCTGCAGACGCTCGGCGAGCTGTGCCTGTCGCCGATCGGCCTGTCGATGGTGACCAAGCTGGCGCCGGTGCGCCTGGTGGGCTTTGCCATGGGCGGCTGGTTCCTCTCCACCGGCATCGGCAACAACCTCTCGGGCATCTTCGCCGGCCACGTCAGCGGCAAAACCGGCATGACCGTCGCCTCCGCGCTCAGCGGCTTCACCTTCAGCTTCTGGCTGCTGGCCGGCGCCGGTGCGGTGCTGTTCCTGATCGCGCCGCTGATCAACCGGCTGATGCATGGGGTGAAGTAAGGCCCCCCGTTCCGTCATTCCCGCGATTTCCCGACAGCCGAAGGGCCGGTCGAGCGGGAGTGACGGGAAAACCCGTCGACGCCTACTTCGGTTCGATCGCCTGCAGCTTGTCGAGGATGCGCACCAGCCAGGTGCGTTCCTCGTCGTCGAGCTTCTCCAGCAGGTTGCGCTCATGCGCCCGCGCCATCGGCGCCACCACCTCATGGATCGCCCAGCCCGCCTCGCTCAGGCCCAGCACCGAACGGCGCTTGTCGCCGTCGTGGGTGGCCCGGGTGACCCAGCCGGCCTCGACCAGTTTGGCCAGGGCGCGGCTCACCGCCACCTTGTCCATCAGGGTGCGCTCGGCCACTTCACGGGCCGATAGGCCGTCAAAGCGCGCCAGCACGGCCATCACGCGCCACTCCGTCATGCTGAGGTCGAAGCGCCGCTGGTAGTCGTCGGCAATGGCCTGGCTGACCGCATTGGACAGGATGGAGAGCCTGTACGGCAGGAAATGCTCCAGCTCCAGCGGGGCATGGTCGGGATGGTGTTCAACGGACACTGATGCGATGCTCCTTGCAACTGGTTTCATATGTAACTATAACGTCGGGATTATGAGGATGGTCGCACGCTTGGCGTAGGCCATTGAGCATTGATCGATCAGGAGATTCCCATGAGCGCGCAGCCCAATCTTGGCATGCAGGTCACCACCTTCGAAAACCCCATGGGCATCAATGGCTTCGAGTTCGTCGAGTTCGCCGCCCCGGCGGGTCGCGGGCAGGAGCTGCACGACCTGTTCAAGCGCATGGGCTTCAGCGCCGTGCTCAAGCACAAGAGCCGCCCGATCACGGTCTACCGCCAGGGCGACGTGAACCTGCTGGTCAACGAGGATCCGAACTCTTTTGCCGCCGAATTCGCCAAGGCGCATGGTCCCTGCGCCGCGGGTTTCGCCATCCGCTTCCGCAAGCCGGCGGCTGAAGTGCGCGCCACCGTGCTCGGCAACGGCGGCGAGGCGATGGGCGAACTGGGCGAATCCACCAAGGCGATCAATGCACCGGTGGTGAAGGGCATCGGCGACTGCATGCTCTACCTGGTCGACCGCTATGGCGACAAGGGCAGCATCTATGGCGACGACTACGCGCCGATCCCGGGTGCGGACCAGCATCCGAAGGGTTTCGGCCTGACCTTCATCGACCATCTCACGCACAACCTCTACTTCGGCAACATGCAGAAGTGGTCCGATTACTACGAGCGCCTGTTCAACTTCCGCGAGATCCGCTACTTCGACATCAAGGGCGCGAAAACCGGCCTGGTGTCCAAGGCGATGACCGCGCCCGACGGCATCGTGCGCATCCCGCTCAACGAGTCCAGCGATCCGAAGTCGCAGATCAACGAGTACCTCGACGCGTATCACGGCGAAGGCATCCAGCACATCGCGCTGTTCACCGACAACATCTACGACACGGTGGAAGCGATGCGCGCGCAAGGCGTGGAGTTCCTCGATACGCCCGATACCTATTTCGACGTGATCGACCTGCGCATCCCGAACCATGGCGAGGATGTGCCGCGCCTGGCCAAGAACAAGATCCTGATCGACGCCGACCCGGAGACCAAGCAGCGCAAGCTGCTGCAGATCTTCACGCAGAACAACATCGGCCCGATCTTCTTCGAGATCATCCAGCGCAAGGGCAACGAAGGCTTCGGCGAAGGCAACTTCCAAGCGCTGTTCGAGTCGATCGAACGCGACCAGATGAAGCGTGGCGTGCTGTAAGACGCTTTTGCTCTATAGCCCCTCTCCCCTTGGGAGAGGGGTGGGGGAGAGGGTGCGGAAATGCGGCAAGGCAGGAAGCCACCGCTGCCAACCAGGACGCGCGGCTATGCACGCGAATGGAGGCGACAAGGTACCGAAGCCGAACAGCGTCTATGGCTGCATTTGCGTGCTGGACGCCTCGGTGGACTCAAATTCCGTCGACAGCACCCGATTCCTCCTTATATAGCGGACTTTTACTGCGAGGCGGCGAGGCTGATCATCGAGCTCGACGGTTCGCAACATGGCGAAGATAGGGACGAGATGCGCACTCGCTACCTTGAATCGCTGGGCCTCTTGGTCTTGCGTTACTGGGACAACGAGGTCCTGCAACAAACGGCGGTGGTGCTCGAGGCCATCTGGAGTGCCGCGCAAGACCGAACCCTCACCCCCACCCCTCTCCCGGAGGGAGAGGGGCCTTAAGCAAAGCACAAGGCGGACGCATGTCTGAGAAGGCCAGCAAGGATTACCAATCCGGTTTCGCCAACGAATTCGCCACCGAGGCCATGCCCGGCGTACTGCCCGAAGGGCAGAACTCGCCGCAGCAGGTGGCGCACGGCCTGTACGCCGAGCAGTTGTCCGGCACCGCTTTCACGGCGCCGCGCCATAGCAATCGCCGCAGCTGGCTGTATCGCATCCGCCCGGCGGCCATGCATCATCCGTTCGAGGCGATGGCCGACGGCCGCTTCCATAATCGCTTCAACGAGGTGCCGGCCAGCCCCAACCAGTTGCGCTGGGATCCGCTGCCGCTGCCCGGCGAGCCCACCGACTTCATCGATGGCATCGTCACCATGGCGGGCAACGGTAGCGCGGCCGAGCAATCGGGCGTGGGCATCCACCTGTATGCCGCCAACCGCTCGATGCAGGGGCGCTTCTTCTACAACGCCGACGGCGAGTTGCTGATCGTGCCGCAGCAGGGGCGCCTGCGCCTGGCCACCGAGTTCGGCGCGATCGGGCTGGAGCCGCTGGAAGTGGCGGTGATTCCGCGTGGCGTGCGTTTTCGCGTGGAACTGCTGGACGACAGCGCGCGCGGCTACATCGCCGAGAACTTCGGCGCGCTGCTGCGCCTGCCTGACCTCGGCCCCATCGGCAGCAACGGCCTGGCCAACCCGCGCGACTTCCTCACGCCGGTGGCGGCCTACGAAGACGTGGAGGGCGCCTTCGAGCTGGTCGCCAAGTTCCAGGGCAACCTGTGGCGCGCACGGATCGATCACTCGCCGCTCGACGTGGTCGGCTGGCATGGCAACTACGCGCCGTACAAGTACGACCTGCGCCGCTTCAACACCATCGGCTCGATCAGCTACGACCATCCGGACCCGAGCATCTTCCTGGTGCTGCATTCGCCCAGCGACACCGCGGGCGTGAGCAACATGGACTTCGTGATCTTCCCGCCGCGCTGGCTGGTGGCGCAGCACACGTTCCGCCCGCCGTGGTTCCACCGCAACATCGCCAGCGAGTTCATGGGCCTGATCACCGGCGCCTACGATGCCAAGGCCGAGGGCTTCGTACCCGGCGGCGCCTCGTTGCACAATTGCATGAGCGGCCACGGGCCGGATGCGGCCACCTACGAGAAGGCCTCGACCCGCGACCTGTCCCAGCCGGACGTGATCACCGGCACCATGGCCTTCATGTTCGAGACGCGCCGGGTGATCCATCCGACCCGGCAGGCGCTGGAAGCGCCGCAGCTGCAGGGCAGCTATTACGAGTGCTGGCAGGGCATCGGCAAGCATTTCACCGGCAAGTAAGCAGCACGCCACCGAATCAACCAAGAACGAAAAGACCGCCGTCCGCGCAGTCTTCGGAGCAAAACATGAAACTGGGTTCCCTGAAGGAAGGCGGCCGCGACGGTACGCTGATCGTCGTCAGCCGCGACCTGACCAAGGCCGTGAAGGCCACCGGCATTGCCGCCAGCCTGCAGGCCGCCCTGGACGACTGGTCGAACGTGGCACCGCGCCTGAACGCGCTGTCCGACGACCTCAACGCCGGCAAGGCCGCGGAGGCCTTTGCGCTGGATGTCACCGCGATGGCGTCCCCTCTGCCGCGTGCCTACGAGTTCGTCGACGGCAGTGCCTATCTGCCGCACGTGGAGCGCGTGCGTCGCGCGCGCGGCGCCGAGGTGCCGGAATCGTTCTACACCGATCCGCTGATGTACCAGGCCACCAGCGCCGGCTTCCTCGGTCCTCGCGACCCGGTCGTGGTACCCAGCGAGGACTACGGCATCGACCTGGAGGCCGAGGTGGTGGTGGTCACCGACGACGTGCCGATGGCGGTGACGCCGGCGCAGGCGGCGGCCCACATCCAGCTGGTGGGCCTGGTCAACGACGTCTCGCTGCGCGGCCTGATCCCGGCCGAGCTGGCCAAGGGCTTCGGCTTCCTGCAGTCCAAGCCGCGTTCGGCGTTGTCGCCGGTTTTCGTCACGCCGGATGAACTGGGGGATGCCTGGCAGGACGAGAAGCTGCACCTGCCCATGCGCACCTGGCTCAACGGCCAGTGGTTCGGCGAGGCCGAATGCGGCGTGGACATGCAGTTCAACTTCGCCCAGCTGGTGGCGCATGCCGCCAAGACGCGCCCGCTGACCGCCGGCACCATCGTCGGCTCGGGGACCATTGCCAACGAGGACACCAGCAAGGGCGCGTCCTGCCTGGCCGAACAGCGCACGGTCGAAACCCTGCGCGACGGCAAGCCGAGCACCCCGTTCCTCACCTTCGGCGACAGCCTGCGCATCGACGTTACCGACGCGTCCGGCGCATCGATCTTCGGCTCCATAGAACAAGTGATTGCGTCACAGCAACGCTAACTGGCGACGGAACAGCCTGCGGCGGTTTACCACAGGGATTTGAGCCGAAAACCTACACTAAATGTCGCAGGCGCCTGACTGGCGTCAGATGAGTCTCGCAGGGGCGGCCAGATACTGCCGCCCATGCGCACCGATACCATTGTTCCCGAATTCGACGCTGACCTCATCGCACGCTACGACGTCGCCGGCCCGCGTTACACCAGCTATCCGACGGCGCCCCAGTTCCACACCGGGTTCGATGAGGCCGCCCTGCGGGCGGCGGCGCAGGCCTCCAACGAAGACCTCGTGCCGCGGCCGCTCTCGGTCTACGTGCATGTACCTTTCTGCTTCAGCCCCTGCTTCTACTGCGGCTGCATGCGCGTCATCACGCGCGACATCGCCAAGGCCGACCAGTACCTGGAACTGCTGTTCCGCGAGATCGCCATGGTGGGCCCGATGTTCGATCGGGACCGCCCGCTGAAGCAGCTGCACTTTGGCGGCGGCACGCCGAACTACCTCGACCTGCCGCGCATGACGTCGGTGATCGAGATGCTGGAGCGCCATTTCGCCTACCGCCGCGAGGGCGAACGCGAGTACGGCATCGAGATCGACCCCCGTTTCGCCGACGGCCGCTACATCACGGAACTGGCCTCGCTGGGTTTCAACCGCATCTCGGTCGGCATCCAGGATTTCGATCCGGCCGTGCAGGAAGCCGTCAACCGCATCCAGAGCGTGGAACAGACGCGCGAAGTGCTGGATGCGGCGCGCGCCTCGGGCTACGGCTCGGTGAGCGTGGACCTCATCTACGGACTGCCCCGGCAGACCCTCGATGGCTTCGATCGCACCCTCGACGAAGTGCTGGGCCTCGCGCCCGACCGCATCGCCGTCTACGGCTACGCCCATCTTCCCAAGCTGTTCAAGGCGCAGCGGCAGATCGATGCCGGCGAACTGCCCGATCCGGCCACGCGACTGGCGCTGTTCGGGCGCGCCTTCAAGCGCCTGTGCGACGCGGGCTATGTCTACGTGGGCATGGATCATTTCGCGCGCGCCAACGATGAACTGGTGCGTGCGCAGCGCAGCCGCACGTTGCAGCGCAATTTCCAGGGTTACTCCACGCACGGCGACTGCGACATCATCGGGCTCGGCGTCAGCGCCATCAGCCGCATCGGCGACAGCTACAGCCAGAGCGCGCGCGACCTCATCGGTTACGAAGCCGCGATCAAGGCAGGCCGGTTGCCGGTGGCGCGCGGCATCTCGCTGAGCGGCGACGACATCGTTCGCCGCGCCGTGATCAGCGAGCTCATGTGCCACGGCGAACTCGACATGCGTGGCTTCGGCCAATCCCATCAGCTGGATTTCGCCGATTGCTTCGACAGGGAGCTGGACCGGTTGCGCGAACATGCGGCCGACGGCCTGGTCGTGGTGGACGACGCGGCGATTCGCATCACCGCGCGCGGCCGGCTGCTCCTGCGCAACATCGCCATGAACTTCGACGCGTATCTCAACAACCCGGCAGAAACGTCCCGCTATTCGCGCACGATCTGACGGATGCGACCCATCTAGGGGGCCGAACATGCTTTCAGGGAAGTCCATCGACCGCACGCCGCATTCGTGCAATCCCATTGCGGATGATGGCGACGAGGTCCACTTCTGCAGCACCTGCGCATTCTCCGATGCCTGCCTCTCGGTGGGTTACGGCAAGCCTGAATTGTCCGCGTTGCACTGCCTCGTCGAACACGTCGGGCCTTATCGCACCGGTGCCCATGTGTTTCGCACGGGCGATCCGTTCCGCGCGATCTATGCGGTACGCGCGGGTACGGTGAAGACCTGCGTCGTCGACAAGGATGGCCGCGAACAGGTATTGGGTTTCTATTTGCCGGGCGAAGTCATTGGCCTGAACGCCATCTATCCGGACCAGTTTCCGTGCGATGCCGTGGCGCTGGAGGCGGCTCAGTTCTGCCGCTTCTCGTTTCCCGCCATGAGTGCCCTGGCATCGCGCATGCCGGCCCTGCAGCAACACCTGTTCCGGCTGTTGAGCAAGGAGCTCGGCACCGCGACGCTGCTTGCGGCCGACCACACGGCGGACGAGCGCATGGCCGCCTTCCTGCTCGACCTGGGTGATCGCTACCAGGCGCGTGGTTTCTCGGGCACGCAATTTCGACTCAGCATGGCGCGCGGCGATATCGCCAACTACCTGCGTCTTGCCGCCGAAACGGTAAGCCGCGTGCTGGGTCGTTTCCGCAGCCAGAAACTCATCGACATCAACGGGCGTTCCGTCACGTTGCTCGATCGAAAAGCGCTTCGCGATCTGTCGCGCGACGAGTGCACGAATTGAAGAAAAAAGCCGTGGCAGGTTGACGCATTTGGCCAAGGGCTTCGCCGTCTCTGACATCAGTCAAGCGGGGATTGATGACGCTGCCTAGGCTTGAGTTGGGAATCAAGGGAGAAACCCATGTCACGACTGTTAGCCACTGTACTCATCGCCGCTGGCTTGCTGCCCGGCGCCGTACTCGCCGGCCAGGCGACAGGTACGGCACCGCTGGCCATAGTTGCAACGGCCAGCCCGGCACCGCTCGCGGCGCCGGTCGACTTCGGCCCGCCGCAGGGTGAGCCCATCCACGCGGTACTCGGCATTCCGCCGAATGTGCCCGAGCCGATCCATCGCAATTACCCCGCCAAGGTGATCGTCGAGCTCGAAGTGATCGAGAAAGAGATGCCTATTTCCGAAGGCGTCACCTACACCTACTGGACCTTCGGCGGCACCGTGCCCGGCAGTTTCATCCGCGTGCGCCAGGGCGACACGGTGGAGTTCCACCTGAAGAACTCGCCCGACAGCAAGATGCCGCACAACATCGACCTGCATGGCGTGACCGGCCCGGGCGGCGGCGCGGCGTCGAGCTTTACCGCGCCCGGCCATGAAAGCCAGTTCACCTTCAAGGCGCTCAACGCCGGCCTGTACGTCTACCACTGCGCCACGGCGCCGGTGGGCATGCACATCGCCAACGGCATGTACGGCCTGATCCTGGTCGAGCCGCCGCAGGGCTTGCCGAAGGTGGACCATGAGTACTACGTGATGCAGGGTGACTTCTACACCACCGGCAAGTACCGCGAGAAGGGCCACCAGCCGTTCGACATGGATGCCGCGATCGCGGAGCACCCGACCTATGTGCTGTTCAACGGCCGCGAAGGCTCGCTGACCGGCGACCACGCCCTGACCGCCAAGGTCGGCGAAAGCGTTCGCCTGTTCGTCGGCAACGGCGGCCCGAACCTGGTCTCGAGCTTCCACGTGATCGGCGAAATCTTCGACAAGGTCTACTACGAGGGCGGCACGAACGCTCAGGAAAACGTGCAGACCACGCTGATCCCCGCCGGTGGCGCGATGATGGCCGAGTTCCATGTCGAGGTGCCGGGCAGCTACGTGCTGGTCGACCACTCGATCTTCCGTGCCTTCAACAAGGGCGCGCTGGGCATCCTCAAGGTGGATGGGCCGGAGAACAAGGCGATCTATTCGGGCAAGGAAGTGGACTCGGTATACCTGGGTGACCGCGCCAATCCCAACCTGCACGCCGTTGCCACCGCGGCCAAGGCCAATGCCAGCGGCACGCTGAGCAAGAACGACCAGGTCGCCGCGGGCAAGCAGCTGTTCACCGGCACCTGCTCGGTCTGTCACCAGGCCAATGGCGAAGGCCTGTCGGGCGTATTCCCGCCGCTGGCCAAGTCGGACTACCTGGCGAAGCAGGACAAGGATCACTTGATCGGCATTCCGCTGCATGGCCTGACCGGCAAGGTCACCGTCAACGGCAAGGAATACGACTCGGTGATGCCGCCGATGAGCCAGCTGACCGACGACGAGGTGGCCAACATCCTGACCTATGTGTTGAACAGCTGGGGCAACCCGGGCGGCCAGGTAAGCAAGGAAGAAGTGTCCAAGGTACGCGCCGCGCCGGCGCCGGCGGCCACGGGGCACTGAGATGAAACGGCTGGCCGTGATCCTTTCCGGCCTGCTGCTGGCTCTCCCGGCAGCGGCGGCAGAGTATGCCGCCCTGCCGGGAGGCAGCTTTTCCAGCGTGCTTCCCGCGGATGGCAAGGCGGCGCCCGCGCGCATCGCGCCTTTCCGCCTGCGCACCGAGCCGGTGACCAATGCCGAGTTCCTGGCCTTCACGCGGAAACATCCCGAGTGGCGGCGTGACCGCGTGCCGGCTCTTTTTGCCGATGCCGGTTACCTCTCCCATTGGGCCGGCGACGATGCGCTGGGGGCCGCGATTTCACCTTCACAGCCTGCTACCCGCGTCAGCTGGTTTGCGGCGGAAGCCTATTGCGAGAGTGAGCAGGCGCGCCTCCCCACCTGGTATGAATGGGAGTATGCGGCCGCGGCAGATGGCCAGCGCACGGACGCCCGCAACGATCCTGCATGGCGCGAGCGCGTGCTTGTCTGGTACAGCCGTCCGTCCAGTGCACCGCTGCCCGAGATTGGCGGGGCCGCCGACGTCCATGGCGTACGTGACCTCAATGGTGTCGTCTGGGAGTGGGTCGACGATTTCAATGCGCTGCTGGTGGGCAGCGACAGCCGTGACCAGGACGGCGCGGACAAATTCAAGTTTTGCGGCGCCGGTGCACTGAACATGCAGGAGAAGGAGAACTACGCCACGCTGATGCGCGTCGCCATGTTGTCCTCGCTCAAGGCAGCCAATACCACCACCAACCTCGGCTTTCGTTGTGCGAAGTCCGATTGAGGAGTGATCGATGAAGCGGCTGATCGTGTTGCTAGGCCTTCTGTTCTTCACCGCCGCTCATGCAGCGACGCCGTTGCTCCGGGATTCGATCTACCAGCTGGAGGTTCAGCTGACCGACCAGGACGGCAAGACCTGGCCTCTCGCATCGCGCCGAGGCCATGTGCAGCTGGTGTCGATGTTCTATTCCTCGTGCACGATGGTGTGCCCGATGATCGTGGACACGCTGAAGCTGACCCGGAAGGCGGTGGATGAAGGCGACCGCGACCGGTTGGACCTCTTGCTGATCAGCTTCGATCCCGCGCGGGACAGCGTGCCGGTACTTCGTCAATACGCCGAAGGGCGCAGGCTGGAAGCGCCCCGCTGGACGTTGGCGCGCGCCGAGCCCGCATCCACGCGCCAGCTGGCGGCACTGCTTGGCGTGCAATATCGTCCCCTGCCGGATGGCGACTTCAATCATTCCAGTGAGCTTCTCCTGCTGGACGGGGAGGGTCGCATCGTGGCGCGCACCGCCATCATCGGGCGCCTCGATCCCGAGTTCGTGCAGGCGGTGAAGAAGACGCTTCGCGCACCGTAGCGTTCATCTCGGGGCACCTGCTTTCTTCATGTGGTTCGAATCGAAGGGCGAGCTTGTACTCGCCCTTCGATTGTGCGCGATGGTTTGGAAACCTTCAGTGGGTGCATGGTCGTGCGGGTCATCCCGGCAACCGTTCCGCGTTGCGTAGCCATGGATCCAAGGACTTGTTCTGGAGGTCGCTCGCGACGTCGCGACGAACATGTTCTCGCGCTTGCAACCATCACGCGGCGCGTTGTCACAGCAACTCTTCAAGTGCAAACGGCTTGACGACGGTCAGGCCGGGCGCGTGGATAGCTGTCGAGACTACCTTCACTCAATGGGGAGTAGATCGACAGGAGTAGTTGGATGAAAAGGGCATGCCATGGTCGTTCGTTGGCAGCATGTGGTTTGGCCATGCTTGGAGTTTCCTTCGCAGCGAATGCCCAGTCGGGCACGGAAACATCGCCGCCGCTCCAAGTGGAGTGGAATGCGCGACTTCGCCATGAGCAGGTCGACGATGATGCGTTCAGTCGCGACGCGCAGGCGGATACCCTGCGCCTTCGACTGGGTTTGCGCGCCCATTTCGGCAATGGCTGGGGTGGCTTCATCGAAGGCGCGGGTACGGCGAGCGCCAACGATCATTACAACAGCGGAGCGAATGGCCATACGCAATATCCGGGTATCACCGACCCGCACGGCACCGAGCTCAATCAAGCATGGCTGACGTGGCAGGGCAGTGACTTCGGCGCCAAGGTCGGGCGACAGGAAATCGTGCTCGACAATCAACGCTGGGTGGGCAACGTAGCCTGGCGCCAGTTCGAGCAGACCTTCGACGCGATCGCCCTGCAATGGAAGCCATCAGCGGACTGGACGTTGCGTTACGACTGGCTCGATCGCGTCAACCGCGTGGCTGGGCCGGATGCGCTGAGCCCCTTGGCCCGCAAGCGCCTGCTCAACACGCACCTTTTCAATGCGGCATGGGCGCATGGCAACCAGCAGGTATCGGGCTACGCGTACCTGCACAAGGACAAGGACGTCGCCACCGCCTCCACCGCCACCTACGGCGCGCGTTGGGTAGGCAAGCCCTCGCCCGAAGGCGGGTTTGGCTGGGCCGTCGAAGGTGCCCGCCAGTACGACTACGCCAACAACCCGCAAAACCTCGCCCACAGCTACTGGCTGCTGGAGCCGGCGTGGACGCAATGGGGGGTCACCGGCAAGCTCGCCTGGGAGCACCTGGCGGGTGATGGCCATACTGCGCTGCAGACGCCGCTCGCCACGCTGCATGCCTTCAACGGCTGGGACGATCAGTTCACCGTGACACCGGTGAATGGCCTGGAGGATTACTACGTGTCCCTCAACGGCAATCTCGGCAAGCAAGGCTGGGCGAGCAAGCTCGGCTGGGTCGTGACCTATCACGACTATCACGCCGACAAGGGTGGCAGTCATTACGGCGACGAGTGGAACGCGTCGTTGTCGTTCCCGCTGATGCCAGGCTTGACCGGGCTGGTGAAGGTTGCCAGTTATCGTGCGGACCACTATGCGCACGACGACACCAAGGTATGGCTGCAACTGGAATGGCAAGGCAAGCAGCCGCTGTGAGGCGGCAGTCACCGATGAGGTGAGGTGCTTACCGATGCGCTGACTCAGGTCAGCGCATCGACGCGCCGTAGTCGATGAAATAGCGGCATGAACATGTCCAGTCCTACCTGTCTCTGCCGGGGTTCAGCCAAGCCTGCCGGCGCGACCCTGCTCGACCTTCGCACCCTGCAGCCACCGGAGCCGATGCAGCAAGCCCTGGCGGCGGCGGATCGACTGATGCCGGGCGACGTGCTGGAGGTACTGACTCCGCTGATGCCCATGCCCTTGTTGTCCGCTTTAGCCGAGCGCGGGCTCCAGGCACAGGCGACGACGCTCAGCGAGGGTGGCGCGAGAGTCGTCATTCGTTGCATTCCGCATGGGGCTGCGCCCGCTCATGGCCAAGCTGGCGCTTGACCAGGCGCCGACTGTCTCGCTACCCCGCCGGTTTCTCTGCTCCATGCCGGCCTGGGGCATGCTGGCGGGCCTGCTGCTGATGCTCGACGGCGATGGCATGCTGCGGTCGCGCTGGCATCCAGGCACGCTGGCCTTGGTGCATACCTTTACCCTGGGTGTGCTCGGCAATGCGATGTTCGGCAGCCTGTTGCAATTCCTGCCGGCCGCGGCCGGTGTTCCGCTTCGCAGTGGACGGCTGGCAAGCGGGATGCATATTGCGCTGAACCTGGGCACGTTGTCGCTCGTGGGCGGCTTTTACTTCGCCTCGATCCCGTTGTTGACGTTGGGTGGCCTGATGCTGCCTCTGGCATTTCTCGCCCTGGTCGGGATCACCTTGCCTGCCGTGTGCCGGGCGGTCGGCCAGCGGCGGCTGCGCGCGGGCATCGGTGCGTCTCTCTTATTCGGACTGGCGACGGCGCTACTCGGTGGTGCGTTGGCCCTTTGCGGCAGTGGCCGGTTGTCGTTGGACATACCGCGCTGGGTGGATGTCCATGCCTCGCTTGGCGTGCTGGGCTGGATGGTGGTGCTGCTCGCCAGCGTCGGGCGGGTGGTCATGCCCATGTTCCAGGGAACCGTTGCGCCGCCGCCGACATGGCATGCCGCCTGGTTGGGCTGCTTGCTGGCCATGTTCCCCGTGGCTGCGGTGTCGTATCTCATCGGCCTGGGTGACGCAGTTTTGCCGGCAACGGTTGCGCTGTTCGGCCTGTCGTTTGCGTTTACCGTGACGTGGTCGCAGCGGCGTACCACGCAGGCGCGACGTGGGCCCCTCTGGTGGAGCTGGCGAGTCGGCTCGCTTGCGCTGTTGGTATCCGCAGTGGCGCTGTCGTCGCAAAGCGGCGGACCGTTGCCCGCCGCGGCACTCGCCTTGGGCATGGCGTTGCCCCTGCTGGTCGTCGGCATGGCGCTGGAAATCGTCGCCTTCCTCGGCTGGATCGAGCTGCACCGGCGTGTGGGGCGGGGCGTGCCATTGCCTGGCGTGCAGCGATTGATGCCTGCACGCGAGCGTGGCGCGGCGCTTATCGCCCTGGCTGTTGCCGGCGCGGCGGTTGTGCTGTCGACGTTGCATCCCGACACATGGCTTGTCGGAACCGCAGGCTTGTTTCAGTGCATCGCATGGGTGGGAGTGGCTGCCGTATTCCTCGGTACGCGCCGGCGCGTGCGGCAATTCTTGCGTGACCAGGTGAAGCCGGGAAGATGAACATGCCGAAGGGAACGCTCGTTTACGCCTGCTCGGGATGCTCGAGCGCGGCGCAGATGGCCAATCACTTTGCGCTGCGCCTCGATCGCGAGGGCACGGCGGAAATGTCCTGCATCGCGGGCGTGGGCGGCGGTGTGCCCGGGCTGGTACGCACGGCGCAAAGCGGGCGGCGGATACTCGCACTCGACGGATGCGAGATGCGCTGCGTCGCCGCCTGCCTGGCAAGGGCGGCCGTGGTCGCCGACGCGCACCTGGTGTTGTCCGATTACGGCGTGAAGAAGCGTCAACACGCGGACTTCGAACCTGGCGAAGCGGCTCGCGTGTATGCCGATGCCGTGCTTCCCGCCGCGCACGCTTTGACCGCTGTCGATGAGGAGCGCCTCCATGTCGCCGCTTCCGCGTGATCGCTGGCTTCTGGATCGCACGCGCGGCGCCATCGATGGTGTCGATGATGGCCTGATCCTGCTGCTGGCGACGCGCCGGCGTCTTGTGCGCCTCGTGGCATGGCTGAAGGCGCGTGCCGGCGTGGCGGGTCGCGATGCCGGTCGCGAGCAGCGTGTACATACGCGCGCGCAGACGCTCGCGGCCCGCGTCGGCGTGCCAGGTGCCACGGCACGCGCCCTGGTTGGCCTCGCCATAGACGATGCCTGTCTTCAGCAAGGCATCGTTGGCGAAGGCCGCGGCCTTGATGTTGATCAGGGCAGGGCAAGGGGGCAGGGACCGATGATCCCGGGCATGCCGATCTCGCTTGCTCCTTCCACGCTGGCGCCGCATGTGCTGCGCTGGATGCCGCCACCGCGCCGCGTGGCACCCCTGGTTCGCGCCATGCCGGGTCGTTGGCTGCACGCCTTGCTGGAGAAGGCGATGGCCCGCGTACTCGCCGTGCCGCTGCGCGACGGTTCGCTCGATTTCATGCAAGGGCGCCGTCTCGGCATCGAGGTCAGCGACCTCGGCCTGCGTTGGGTGCTTACCCGGGATGACGGGCGGTTTCGCGTGATGGCGGATGAGCCGGAAGCCAGCGTGAGCGGCAGCGCGACGGATCTCCTGCTGCTGGCAGGCCGCCTCGAGGACGCCGATACGCTGTTCTTCCAGCGCAGGCTCGTCCTTACCGGTGATACGGAACTGGGGCTGACGGCACGCAACCTGCTCGAACGCCTGCCTTGGGAAGATGTCCCGCTGGGGTTGCGTATCGCACTTCATCGAGGCGCGCGCCTTGCCCGTATGGCGCGGGAGGCGCATCGCGAGCGGTCGGCTTGATGCCGTATGGACGCAACCTGTCGTTGCGTCGCGGCTCCTTGATCCTCGTCAGGGCCGACAGGAAAGGGGTCCCCCAGACTCGCCGTTCCCCTCTTCTGCGGACAAGACATGACACGCGCCTCCTCGTTTGATCGCGAGCAGCTACTCGCCTGCGCCCGCGGCGAACTGTTCGGCCCTGGCAATGCGCGCCTGCCATCGCCACCCATGCTGATGTTCGACCGCATCACGCACGTGAACGAGCATGATGGCGCGTTCGGCAAGGGATCGCTTCGCGCAGAGCTGGATATCAGCCCGAACCTGTGGTTCTTCGCCTGTCATTTCGATGGCGATCCGGTCATGCCCGGTTGCCTCGGCCTGGACGCCTTGTGGCAGCTCAGCGGATTCTTCCTGCCATGGCTGGGCCTGCAAGGGCGTGGTCGCGCGCTCGGCGTCGGCCAGGTGAAGTTCACCGGCCAGGTACTTCCCAGCGCCAGCCTGCTCAGTTACGCGGTGGACATCAGCCGCGTCATCAAGGGCCGCATGAACGTGGTGGTCGCCAATGGCACCGTCCATGTCGATGGGCGCCAGATTTATACGGCCACCGATATGCGCGTGGGCCTGTTCCAGTCGACGGAGAGCTTCTGATGCGCCGCGTGGTGGTCACTGGCATGGGTATCGTGTCCTGCCTCGGTCATGCCTCCGAGGCGGTGACGCAGGCGCTGCAGGATCTCAAGAGCGGCATCCGCGCCATGCCCGAATACGCCGCGAAGGGCCTGCGCAGCCATGTGGCCGGCATGCCCAGGATCGACCTGGACGCCCTGGTCGACCGCCGGCTGCGGCGGTTCATGGGTGACGCCGCGGCGTACGCCTACCTGGCCATGCGGTCGGCGATCGAGGATGCCGGCCTTGCGCTCGAACAGATCCGTCATCCGCGTGTCGGCGTGATCGCCGGCTCGGGTGGCGGGTCGGCGCAATGGCAGATCGAAACGGCTGACCTGCTGCGCGAAAAGGGCGTGCGCCGCGTAGGCCCCTGCATGGTGCCGAAGACCATGTGCTCCACCGTGTCCGCCACGCTGGCGACGGCATTCGGCATCCTGGGCCTGAGCTATTCGATCGCCGCGGCCTGCGCCACGTCGGCGCATTGTATCGGCGCGGCGGCCGACCTGATCCGCCACGGCGCGCAGGACATCGTGTTCGCCGGCGGTGCTGAAGAACTGCATTGGGGCATGACGGCGCAGTTTGATGCGATGGGCGCGCTGTCCTCCCAGTACAACGCGACACCCGAATCGGCCTCGAAACCGTATGACGCATCGCGCGACGGTTTCGTCATCGGGGGCGGTGGCGGCATGCTGGTGTTGGAAGACTACGAACATGCCAGAAAGCGTGGCGCCACCATCCACGCGGAACTGGTGGGCTACGGCGTGACCTCCGATGGCGCGGACATGGTGGCGCCTTCGGGCGAAGGCGCCGTGCGTTGCATGCGCCAGGCCATGGCCCGCTGCGAAACGCCGATCGATTACCTCAACACGCACGGCACCGCCACGCCGCTGGGCGACATCGTCGAACTCACCGCGGTGCGCGAGGCCTTCGGTCAGAACGTGCCGCCGCTGTCGT
>NZ_BCPR01000086.1 GCF_016586165.1 Dyella sp. EPa41
ACCGGCGGCGCGTAACCGGCGGGCTTGCTGCCCACGCTCACGCCACCATGGATGCGGGCCTGCTGGGTGTCACCAAAAAACCAGTACGGGAATGGCGTTTCCGTTGCGCTGGCCTCGTGAAGCCGTGCCCGCAGCTCTGCAGGTATCTCGAAGGACAACGCGCCGAGGTTGTCGTCCAGCTGCGCCAGCTTGGTCGCGCCCACGATCACCGACGCCACCGCCGGCTGCGTCGCCACCCAGTTCAACGCCACCTGCGCCATCGGCTTGCCGAGTGCCTTGGCCACCTCTTCCAGCGCGGCGACGACGCGCCAGTTGCGTTCGGTGAAGCGGTCGAAGCCAGGCAGGCCCGACACCTTCGCCAGGCGGCCTTCGCCCGCGCCGCCCGCTTCGCTCGGCTTGTACTTGCCCGAGAGCAGCCCCATGCCGAGCGGGCTCCATGCGGTAATGCCCATGCCCAGTTCCAGCGCCATCGGTGCGAACTCGTGCTCCAGGCTTCGTTCGACCAGCGAGTACTCGAGCTGGAGGTTCACCAGCGGCGACAGCGCGTGCGCCTCGGCATAAGTCTGCGCCCGCGAGGCGTACCACGCCGGTACATCGGAGAGACCCGCATGGCGGATCTTGCCGGCACGCACGAGGTCGTCGAGCGTGCGCACCACTTCCTCGGCGGGCGAGATGCGATCCCAGGTGTGCAGCAGATACAGGTCGATGTAATCCGTGCGCAGGCGGCGCAGCGAGCCTTCCACCGCGCGCAGGATGTTCTTGCGGCCATTGCCGCCGGCGTTCGGATTTCCCGGCTGCGCGTTGTAGCTGAACTTGGTGGACAGCACGACGCGATCGCGCACGCCGGCGTCCTCCACGAAGCGGCCCAGCAATGCCTCACTGGCACCGTCGGTGTAGAGATCCGCGGTGTCGATGAAATTGCCGCCGGCGGCCAGGTAGCGATCGAACATGGCGCGGGCGGTGTCCTCTGCCGCGCCCCAGCCCCAGTTGTCGCCGAAGGTCATCGTGCCCAGGGCGAGACGGCTGACGCGCAGGCCGGAACGGCCAAGGGTGTAGTAAGCGTCGAGCGACATGGCGAACTCCTTGTGGTTGGGATGGCGCCAGTCTGGGCCTTGCCATTACGCAGAAAAATAGCCATCGTTTGCATGCTTTATTAAGCATGACTAATCAATGGCGAACGACCCGACCACCGCCCTGCGCGCCTTCCAGTTGATAGCCCGGCATGGGAGCTTCACCCGTGCGGCAGCGGAGCTGGAGGTGACGGCCTCGGCGCTGAGCCAGACCTTGCGACAACTGGAAACCCACGTGGGCGTGCGCCTGCTTCACCGGACCACCCGCCGCGTCGGACTCACCGAAGCCGGCCGCGCGTTTCTCGAACGCATTACCCCCGCCCTCGGCGAAATCGACGAAGCCATCGAGGCGTTACGCCAGCATGGCGACCGCCCGGTGGGCACCCTCCGCATCGCCGTGCCACAAATGGTGCTGGATACCCTGATCGCCCCGACGCTCGCCGACTTCATGCGCGCATGGCCCGACGTGCGCGTGGACATCCAGGTCGAGAACCGGCTCACCGACCTCGTGGCGGAAGGTTTCGATGCCGGCATCCGCCTGGGCGAGCGATTGGCGCGCGACATGGTGGCCATCCCGCTGGGCGGGCCACAGCGGGCGGTCGTGGTTGGATCGCCGTCCTATCTTGCGACGCATGGCACGCCGCAACATCCGCGCGATCTCGCCGCGCACGATTGCATCCGCTTTCGTTTCAGCAGCGGCGCGATCTATCGCTGGGAGTTCGCCCACCCCTCGGGCACGTCAAAGGGCCAGTGGTTCGAGCTGGATGTGGATGGGCCGTTGACCACCAACGAACCCGCGCTCGCCATTCGCGCGGCCGCGGATGGCCTGGGCCTTACGCACATGATCGAACTGTCCGTGCGCGCCGCCATCGCGGAAGGCCGGCTGGTTACGGTGCTGGATGATTGGCTGCCGCCGTTCGACAGCTTCTATCTCTATTACCCCAGCCGCTTGCAGGTGCCGCCGAAGCTGCGCGTATTCATCGAACACCTGCGCCGGGGCATTTCAACGCTCATGTAGGAGCGCACCCGGTGCGCGATAACGGCGTCACCGCTCCGTTGGCTTATCGCGCACTGGGTGCGCTCCTACAAGATCGAGGCAGGGTGGCCTTATCCGCGCCAGTGGCCGGACACCCAGACACCGGCAGGCGCGTAATAGCCCGGCACCCACACGCGCGCCGCGTAATGCGGCCTTGGAGCGACCACCACGCAGCCGGTCAATGAAAGCACCGCGCTGCACATGACGGCGAAGGCAAGACCGGCAAGCATGAGTCGACGCATGACGCACTCCTCGAGTGATGGACTTGCGTCGGAGAACGCTGCTCATGGGAGGCCGCTGACCGTGCACCGGGCGATGGATGGCTGCGGTTCATCCGTGCCGCGGCAAGCGTTCACGCTGTCGCGATGCTGGCGGCTCAACGCCGCGCCAAGCGCTCCATTACCGTGCGGTAACGCGCGGCGATGCGGTCCTCGTCGCGGTGCGCGCCATCACGCACCATCCATTCACCGCCCACCATCACATCGCGCACCAGGGGGGCGTTGCCGGCGAACAGGAAGCTGTCGATCACCGAAGCTTCGTCACGCGCCGCGAGCAACGGCGCGCGATCGTCCAGCACGACAAGGTCGGCGCGTGCCGCTTCGCGTAGTTCGCCGATCGGCAGACCCGACGCCAGCGCGCCACCGCGCAATGCCGCCGGCCATAGCGTTTCGCCGACGCTTTCGCCCTGGTGGCGCGCGGCGATGTTGCGGTGACGCGTGGAGAGCCGCTGTCCATATTCCAGCCAACGCAGCTCCTCGACGGGCGACACCGAGATATGCGAGTCCGAACCGATGCCCAGCGTGCCGCGCGCATCGAGATAGTCGGCCAACGGAAACAGCCCGTCGCCCAGGTTCGCCTCGGTGGTAGGACAAAGGCCGGCCACGGCGCCGCTGCCGGCAAGCTGCCTGGTTTCCTGCGCGCTCAGGTGCGTCGCGTGCACCAGCGTCCAGCGCGAATCGATGTCGGCATGGGCAAACAGCCATTCGACCGGGCGTGCGCCGCGCGTGGCGAGGCAATCCTGCACTTCGCCGATCTGTTCGGCGATATGGATATGGATGGGACAATTTTTTGCGAGGTCATCGGCCAGCACCTCCCGCATCGCCTCTTCGGGCACCGCGCGCAGCGAATGCAGCGCGATGCCCACGCGCACGCGATCGCTTTCATGGGCACGCAAGGCCTGCAGCAACCGCAGGTAGGAGGGCACGTCGTGGCCGAAGCGGCGCTGGCGCGGCGCCAAGGGACGACCGTCGAAACCACCGCTCATGTACAGCACGGGCAGCAGCGTCAAGGCGATGCCCGCTTCACGGGCAGCCTCGATCAGCGCCAGCGACATCGCCTCCGGTTGCGCGTACGGCGTGCCATCGGGCTGGTGGTGCAGGTAATGGAACTCGCAGACCTGCGTGTAGCCGCTCTTGAGCATTTCGACATACAGCTGCGCGGCAATCGCCTGCAACTCATCCGGCCCGATCGTCGCCGCGAACGCGTACATGGTTTCGCGCCACGTCCAGAAGCTGTCGTCCGTCTTGCCCTTGCGCTCGGCCAGGCCGGCCATGGCGCGCTGGAACGCATGCGAATGCAGGTTGGGCATGCCTGGCAGCACCCAACGGCCCAGGCGGTCGCCTTCGCCAGCGGCCACGCCCACGATCGCGCCGCGATCGTTCACCTGCACACCGGCGTCACGTATCCAGCCTTGCGGCGTCCACAATCGATCGGCGGCGTAGCGAGTGGGGATGACGGCGGCCATGGTGCTCACTCCAGGAGGCAATACACGCGAGTTTACGGCCCGCCGCCTCGTTCAGCGAGCTGCGGCATAATGCGGCGATGGCCAAGAAGAATCAGGAAAACGCCCCGAAGCTGCTGGTCCGCCAGGCGAAGCCCGCCGACGTGCCCGCACTGGTCGAGCTCACCGGCCGCGTCTACACGCCCGAATGGGGACATTCCGCGGAAATGCTGCGCTCCCAGCAGACACATTTTCCGCAGGGCCAGTTCGTGGTCGAGTACGAGGGCAAGCTCGTCGGCTATTGCGCCACGTTCCGCATCGACGAGGCGACCGCCCTCGCGCCGCATACCTGGATGCAGATCACCGGCGGCGGCATGGGTTCGCGCCATCGCAGCGACGGCAACTGGCTGTACGGCATGGAAGTGGTGGTGCATCCCGACTACCGCAACATCCGCATCGGCCAGCGCCTGTACCAGGCACGCAAGCGCCTGTGTACCGACCTCAAGCTGCGCGGCATCGTGTTCGGCGGCCGCATCCCGGGCCTTGCGCGCAACCTGCAGCGCTACGGCACCGCCAAGGCCTATGTGCAGGCGGTGGTGGAGGGCAAACGCCGCGACCCCACGCTGAGTTTCCAGCTGAGCAACGAGTTCGAGGTGATCGGGCTGTTGCGCGGCTACGTACCGTCCGACTATGACTCGCTCGGCTATGCCGCGCATCTGGTGTGGCGCAATCCGCAGCTGCTCAACCAGCCGGACATCCCCTCGATTCCCTCGACGCAGCCGCTGCCCGATCTCGTGCGCGTGGCGTCGGTGCAATACCAGCAGCGACGCATCCGCTCCTTCGACGAATTCGCCACGCAGGTGGAATACTTCACCGACATCGCGGCCGACTACAGCGCGGACTTCGTCACGTTTCCCGAGCTGATCACGCTGCAGCTGCTGTCGATCGAGAACGAGGAACTCTCGCCGGTCGAGTCCATCCGCAAGCTCAGCCAGTACACGCCGCAGGTGAAGGAGCTCTTCAGCCGCCTGGCGGTGCACTACAACATCAACATCATCGCCGGCTCGCATCCCACCGAGCAGCCGAACGGCGATATCCACAACGTCTGCTACGTGTGCCTGCGCGATGGCTCCATCCACGAGCAGGAGAAGATCCACCCGACGCCCAGCGAACGCACGGTGTGGAACATCACCGGCGGCGATACCGCGGCGACCATCCAGACCGATTGCGGCCCCATCGGCGTGATGATCTGCTACGACTCCGAGTTCCCCGAAGTCGCGCGGCATCTCACCGACCAGGGTGCGCTGATCCTGTTCGTGCCGTTCTGCACCGACGTGCGCGAAGGTTATCTGCGCGTGCGTTATTGCTCGCAGGCGCGCGCGATCGAGAACCAATGCTACGTGGTGCTTTCGGGCAACGTGGGCAACCTGCCCGGCGTGAACAATTTCGACATCCAGTACGGACAGAGCTGCATCCTCACGCCCAGCGATTTCCCGTTCGCGCGCGACGGCATTGCCGCGGACTCCACGCCGAACATCGAAACCGTGCTGTTCGCCGACCTGCGCCTGGAAAGCCTGGCCCGCGCGCGCAACGCCGGCGCCGTGCAGAACCTCAAGGACCGCCGCTTCGACCTCTACGAGACGCGCTGGACCCGCAAGTCGGAGGCCAAGCCGTGAGCGAAGAAGCCCCCGATCCCTCCAGTCCGCAGGCGCGGCTGCGCCGGTTGACCGAGTCCGAACTCTTCTCCTTGCCCCAGTGGCGGCGGCGCGTCCTGTTCTGGACCGGCGCGGTGCTGGTGGGCCTGGCCGCCGTGGGCTTCGCGCAGGCGGCGGATTGGGCCTACCGGGTTTTCCACGGCGTGGTGGAAAGCAACCGGTACTGGGCGTTCCTGATCACGCCGCTGACATTCGCGCTGCTCGCATGGCTGACCCAGGGCGCGCTCAAGGCCACCCGCGGCTCGGGCATCCCCCAGGCGATCGCCGCGCTCAAGGTCGAAGACGAGGGTTTCCGGCAGAGCCTGCTGTCGCTGCGCGTGGCGCTGGGCAAGATGGCGCTGACGCTCGCCGCCCTGCTCGGCGGCGCATCGGTCGGGCGCGAAGGCCCGACCGTGCACGTGGGCGCGGGCCTGCTCTACTCGCTGGGCCGACGCTTCGGTTTCGCCGAACCCGCCGCTGCCGGCCGCTTCATCCTGGCCGGCGCCGCAGCGGGTCTCGCAGCGGCCTTCAATACGCCGCTCGCCGGCATCGTGTTCGCCATCGAGGAAATGAGCGGATCGTTCGAGCACCGGTTGAGCGGCATCCTGCTCACCGCGGTGTTCGTGGCGGGCATGGTGTCGCTGGGCATCCTGGGCAACTACGCCTATTTCGGCCAGTTCGACATCGGCCTGCCGCTGGGCAAGGCCTGGTGGGCGGTGCTCGCCACGGGCCTCGTCTGCGGCCTTGCCGGCGGTTTGTTCGCGCGACTGATCCTGCCCAGCGAGCACGGGCTCCGTGGTTTGGTCGGGCGCCTTCGTGCGCGCCAGCCGATCGTGTTCGCCGCCTCATGCGGCCTCGCGCTGGTGCTGCTCAGCCAGCTCACGCATACCGGCCTGTACGGCACGGGATACGCGCAGGCCAGGGAGATCATCGGGGGGCATGCCGACACCGTCTCCTCGTTCGGCGTGCTGAAATTCCTGGGCAATATCGCGTCCTATTGGGCGGGCATCCCCGGCGGCATCTTCTCGCCGGCGCTGGCGGTGGGGGCCGGTCTGGGCAACAACCTCACGGCCATCCTGCCGGGCGTCGATCCGTCGGCGGTGGCGCTGCTGGCGATGGCGGGCTATCTGTCGGGCGTGACGCAGGCGCCACTGACCGCGACGGTGATCTCGATGGAACTCACCGCCAACCAGCAGATGGTGCTGCCGATCATGGCGACCTGCCTGCTCGCGCGCGCCGCGTCGTCCATCTTCTCGCGCAAACCGGTGTATCGCGCCCTGGCCGACAAGCTCATCGAAGGCTACGAGCGCGAACTCGCGAGGCGTGCCGCCGAGGAGCGGGATGACGAGCCGGCAAGCACCGCGGCGAAGAGCTCGGCCGCCGAGGATCCCGCGACGCCGATTCCGCCTTCCGCCGGGCCCGACGACCACCGGCCTTCGCCCTCGCCTGGACACTGATCGAATGAGCCATTCCTGGGATCACTTGCTGCTGGACGCCACGCTCGCGACCTTCGCCGGCGACGCGCCTTATGGATTGATCCGGCATGGTGCCATCGCCTTGCACGGCGGACGCATCGGCTGGGTCGGGCCACGAAGCGCCCTGCCCGCCGACGCCGAGCACCGCGCGGCGCGCGTCGACCATCTCGGTGGTGCATTGGTGACTCCGGGCTTGATCGATTGCCATACGCATCTGGTCTTTGGCGGCGACCGCGCGCATGAGTTCGACCTGCGCCTCAACGGCGCCAGTTACGAAGAGATCGCGCGCGCGGGCGGCGGCATCGTTTCCACCGTCAAGGCCACGCGCGAAGCCAGCGAGGATGCGCTGTTCGCACAGACCTTGCCGCGCGCGCATGCCCTTCTCGCCGACGGCGTCACCACCGTGGAAATCAAGTCGGGGTACGGCCTGGACCTGGAAACGGAACGGCGCATGCTGCGCGTCGCCCGTCGCATCGGCAAGGCGCTGGGCATCACCGTGCGCACAACGTTCCTCGGCCTGCACGCGTTGCCCCCGGAATACCGGGACGATCGCGAGGCTTACGTCGCCCTGGTCTGCGACCAGATGCTGCCTTCGCTGGCCAGCGAAGGGCTCGTCGATGCCGTCGACGCCTTCTGCGAGAACATCGGTTTCACGCCGGCCGAAACGCGCCGCGTATTCGATCGCGCCACGCAACTCGGCCTGCCGGTGAAATTGCACGCGGAGCAGCTTTCCGATCTCGACGGCGCGGCCCTGGTGGCGAGTTATCGCGGCCTCTCCGCCGATCACCTGGAGCACCTCAGCGACAGCGGCATTCGCGCCATGGCGGCGGCAGGCACGGTGGCCGTGCTGCTGCCCGGCGCGTTCTACGCATTGCGCGAAACCAGGCTGCCGCCGATCGCCGGCCTGCGCGAGCAGGGCGTCGCCATGGCGGTCGCGACGGATTGCAATCCGGGCACCTCGCCGCTGCTCTCCTTGCGCCTGGCCGCCGGCATGGCTTGCACGCTGTTCCGCCTTACGCCGGAAGAAGCCTTGCGCGGCGTAACGGTGAATGCCGCCAAGGCACTCGGTTTCGCCGATCGCGGCACGCTCGCGGCCGGCCAGCGAGCCGATCTCGCCGTATGGAACGTGCGCGAGCCCGCCGAGCTTTGCTACTGGATCGGCGGCAGCCACGTGCTGCGCGATATCTTCCTCGGCGGCGAACTGCTGTCGCCGGAATCCTGAGCGAGCGACCAGGCGGCTGGCTATTTTTTGGCAGCCGGCGTCAGCTCGTTCAGTACCTTTCCGTCCGCGTCGAGGAACCTGAGGCTGGACGTTCCATCCGCCGCCACGCCCATGACGATGCGTGGGTGTCCCTGCGCGTCGCGCAGCGAAACCTTGGCCACGCCATCGTCGCTGCGCGTCACCGCGATGCGCGTGGCGCCGTAGTAGCCATCCTTCTCGCGCTGCTGCATCAAGGCGTCGCGCTGCGCTTCCGGCATGGCCTTGAGCTTGTCGGCGTTGATGAAATCCTGCTCGATGGGCCGGTCCGCGCGATCGCTCACGATCAGGCCGGCCAGGTGACCGCTGCTGTCGTGGGCGCCCACCAGCTGGACCAGCTGGTCCTGCTCATACTTGTCGAAGGTGAGGCTGCCGCCGCTGTCGACGATCTTGCCGTCCTTGTCCTTGTGGCCGCTGAAGATGAGGCCGCCGTTTTCCGTGCCCTCGTCGTTGTAGAACAGCATGCCGGCATTGGGTCGTGCGTGCGGGTATTCCTTGCCCTTGAAGATCGCACCGGGGAAGTTGGCCTTGTCCGAAATCACCATGCGCAAGGTGCCATCCGGTTCCACCAGGTTGATCCGTTGCACGTCGAGCTCGTCGATCTGCATCTTCTTCGGCTTCACCACGAAACCGGAAAGCAATGCCGCGACCACCGCGGTCGTCAGCACGCCCGAATAGATCACCAGAAAACGCTGCCCCCACTGCCCTGTCATGCCCGTCTCTCCCTCATTGAGCCGGATCGATTGGAGCATGCGCCTCGACGGGGCAGGACGTGCCGACCGTCATGCCGATGGGCAAAAAAAAGCCCCCGCCTGGGCGGGGGCTGGTCGGGAGCCGGTCAGGCTCAGGCCGACTTCTTCTTCGGAGCGGCCTTCTTGGCGGCGGCCGGCTTGGTCACAGTCGCCTTGGCACCGGCCACGGCCGGCTGCAGCGAATGCGCGCGGCTGTTGCCATAGCTGCCACGGTAGGTCTTGCCACGACGGGTCTTGCGGTCGCCCTTGCCCATGAGGGAACTCCTGATTCGTTAGGGTGAACGGCCGACCATCGTATCAGCGGTCGTCCAAAGCGCAATAGTCAACGGTGGCCGTGCCCGGCGCAGTCGCGGGCATGGTCGGGACACGCCTCCGTATCCACCTGCACGGTCACGTGCTGGACGCCGAAACGCTCCGACAGCACCCGGTTGATCGCCGCGATCGCCACCGCGCTGCGGTGCCCGTCGTGCACTTCTGCATGCAGCGTCGCCATGCGCGAGCCGGAGGCGAGCTGCCACACGTGCACGTGGTGGATGTCGCGAATCGACGGATCGGCAGCACGCAGCGCGTCGGCGACGTCGCCCATGCTCAGGCCATCCGGCACGCCTTCGAGCAGGATGTGCGAGGAACGCCGCAGCAGGCGCCATGCGCTGTTGAGGATGAGCAGCGACACCAGCAGCGAAAGCACCGGGTCGGCCCAGTTCCAGTCCAGCCAGCGCACCAGCAGCGCGGCCACGACCGCGGCGACCGAACCCAGCAGGTCGCCGAGCACGTGCAGCGTCGCGCCAGCCAGGTTCACGTCGTCGTGCGCATGGCCATGCAAGGTGCGCAACACGAGCAGGTTCACGAACAGGCCGACGATCGCCACCACCAGCATCATGCCCGACAGGATGTGCGCGGGATTGAACAGGCGCGTCACCGCCTCGTAGGCAATGAAGGCCACCAGCACGAACTGCGTCAGCGCGTTGACGAAACCGGCCAGCACTTCCAGCCGGCCATAGCCATAGCTGCGCCGCGCATCCGCCGGCCGCTTGGCGAACCATGCGCCGGCAATGGCCAGCAACAACGCCAGCGCATCGATCAGCATGTGGCCGGCATCGGCAACCAGGGCCAACGAGCCCGACCAGAAACCGCCGATCATCTCCACCAGCATCATCAGCGTGGTGAGCACGAACGCGAAGATCAGCTTGCGTTCGCGCCCGCCGATGCCGCCGTGGTCATGGTCGTGGGAATGACCATGCGCATGGCCGCGATGGTCATGGTCGTGATCGTCGTGTGTGCGCGCGTGAGCCGAAGTCATGCGTGAATGCTAGGAACCGTGGTGTCCGTTACACAATCACGGCAGCCACTGCCGTCAATGCGCATGAACGGCCCGATGCTTGCGCAGATTGATGAAATGCGCCGTGGCCACCAGCAGCCCACCGCAGGTCACCAGCACGCTGTGCAATGCGATGGAATAGTTCTCGGCGAAAGTCACGCCGGTGACCAGCAACGCGAGCCCCGGCAGTGCAAGCAGCAACGGCAATGGCTGCCGATGGTGGCGATAGGCACTGACCAGCGTGATCAAGGCGAGTGCGCTGGCGAACATCACGAAGCCGCGCTCGAAACGGTGATCGGCAAGAAAACCCAGCCCCAGCAGCGGTAGCAGCGCCAGCACGAACGGCAATGCCGCGCAGTGGATGGCGCACAGAAACGACGCCAGCGCACCGATCCGGTCAGCCAGCGACCACCAGCGATTTTTTTGTTGTTCGAGGGCTGCCATCGGTTTGGATCGGATCGCAACGCAGGGGTCGGGTCGGCCCGGTCAGCGTATGTTACATTATAACGTCGCAAACGCAAGCGGCGGCGCCGGGCATGCAAAACCGCTCAGGCCTTGCGGCAGTTCTTGCAGAGCCCGTGCACTTCCAGGGTTTGCGCCTGCGGGCGGAAGCCAAACGCCTTGGCCTGGGCCTCGATCAGCTCGGCGACCCGCTCGTCGCACACTTCCTGGGCGCTGGAGCAGTTGTCGCAGATGAGGAACGGCACCTGGTGCGCTTCCGCCGGGTGATGGCAGGACACGAAGGCGTTGATGGACTCCAGCTTGTGGATGAAACCGTGCTCGAGCAGGAAGTCGAGCGCGCGGTACACCGTGGGGGGCGCCGCGTTGCCGTGCCGCTCGCGCAGCTGGTCGAGCAGGTCATAGGCCTTCACCGGCTTGCCGGCGGCGGCGACCAGCTCCAGCACTTCCTTGCGCAGCGGCGTGAGGCGCAGGCCGCGCTCCTCGCTCGCATGCTCCACCGCACGCACGAAGCTTTGCGCATCGTCGTGATGGTGGTGGTGCGCATGCGGCTTGCCGGGGGCGGTCTGACTCAATGGGTTCACCTCGCGCTCATCATACACCGCTGCCTTCGGGCAGCTTGCGCCAAACCGACGGGGCTGACCGTATATATGGGTCAACGGCGCCGGGGCAACGGCGGAGGCGTTGCAGCTCCCTTGCGGGCGCGCGGGCGCGCAAGGACGACGATCCAGCCGATCGGACCGAGCACGGCCGACCAGACGATGCCCTCCACGGTACGCCCCCGCCACCAGCCGATCAGCGCGCCCACCGCGACGAACGCGAGGTTCCACCAGAACAGCTTGGCCCAGGGCACCATGCCCATCAGGTTCATGAAGATGCGCAGGAAGGCATCGGGGGCGTCCACATCGACGCCCTGCGTGGCCCTGGCCAACCACTCATCCATGCGCGTTCACTCCGTCCCGTGCATGGCCAGGCGACTCAGCCCCGGGCTTTCGCGATGGCGTCGTCGATGCGCTGTAGCGCCACCTCGCGCCCGGCGAGATAGATCGTGTGATCGATCGACGGCGACACCTGCGTGCCGGTCATCGCCACGCGCAGCGGCTGGGCGATCTTGCCCATGCCCAGCTCCAGCTTGGCGGCCACCTGCTCGATCACGCCATGGATCGGCTCGGGCTTCCATTCGACGTCGGCCAGCAAAGCCTTTGCCGCTTCCAGCACGGCCACCGCGCTGTCGTTCTGCAGGTGCTTGGCCACGGCCTTCTCGTCCCACTCGACGATGGGGCCGTACCAGATCTTCGCGCGCTCGGCCATTTCCTTCAGCGTCTGCACGCGATCGCGCAGCGCGACGATGACGTCGGCGGGTTTCGGCCACGTGCTGAAGTCGATGCCGGCCTGCGCCAGGTGCCACTCGAATTCCGGCACGATCGCGCCCGGCTCTTCGGTCTTCAGGTAATGCTGATTGAGCCACGACAGCTTGGTCACGTCGAAGCGCGAGGCGGCCTTGTTGACGTCGCCGATATCGAACAGGCGGATCATCTCCTCCTCGGAGAAGATTTCCTGGTCGCCATGCGACCAGCCGAGGCGCACGAGGTAGTTGAGCAGCGCGTGCGGCAGGAAGCCGTCGTCGCGGTACTGCATCACGCTCACCGCGCCGTGGCGCTTGCTGAGCTTCTGGCCATCGGGGCCGAGGATCATCGGCAGGTGCGCGAATTCCGGCACCGGCGCCCCCAGCGCCTTGTAGATGTTGATCTGGCGTGGCGTGTTGTTGACGTGGTCGTCGCCGCGGATCACCTCGGTGATGCCCATGTCGATGTCGTCCACCACCACGGCGAAGTTGTAGGTGGGCCAGCCGTCGGAACGGAAGATCACCAGGTCGTCGAGCTCGGCATTGCTCCACTCCACGCGGCCCTTCACCTTGTCGTCGAACACCACCGAGCCTTCCAGCGGGTTCTTGAATCGGATCACGCGGTTCGGGTCGTCGCGGTACGGCTCGTTGCGGTCGCGGTAATAGCCGTTGTAGCGGGGCTTCTCGCCCTTGGCCATCGCCCCGTTGCGCATGGCCTCGATCTCGTCCTTGCTCTCGTAGGCGTAGTACGCCTTGCCGGCCTTCAGCAGTTCGTCGGCGACCTGCTTGTAACGTTCGAGGCGCGCGGTCTGGTAGACCGGGCCTTCGTCGTGGTGAAGTCCGAGCCAGTTCATGCCATCGAGAATCGCCTGCACGGCCTCTTCGGTAGAACGCTCGCGATCGGTATCCTCGATGCGCAGCACGAACTGGCCGCCGCGGCGACGCGCTTCCAGCCAGCAGTACAGCGCCGTGCGGGCGCCGCCGATATGCAGGAAACCGGTGGGACTGGGGGCAAAGCGGGTGCGGACGGTCATGGGGAGACTTCGATGGGACTCAAGGAAAGTGAGCGATTTTAGCCGATACCGCGCGCCGCGCCGAACCGCACCCGGGATGGGTCCACGCATGCTCCTGGCCAGCATGGCGCTGGCCATGCTGGCGCCGGCCCTGCCCGCGCATGCGGACAACCCCGGCTATGACCGTCCGGGGCTCGGATTCCAGCCCGCGGTGCTGGACGCCGGTGATGTCACGATCGAGCAGGGACTGCCTACCTGGACGCAGGACCGCGAGGCCGGCATGACCCAATCCCAGTACACCGCCGATACGCTGTTGCGCGTCGGCCTCGGCGGCCCGTTCGAAGCGCAACTGGGCACGTCGTTCTTCAACGCGGTGCATCAGACAGGTCCCGGCGGGAACGCGTGGGAACACGGGCGCGGCGATACCGTCCTCGGGCTCAAGTGGGCGCCCCGGCAACCGGGCAACTTCACCTGGGGCGTGCTTGGCAGCGTGGAGTTCACCGACGGCGCGCAAGGCGTCCGCAACGACCGGAAACAGTACCTGCTCGGCGCGGACCTCAACTGGCAGCTGACGGCGTCAGACGCCGTGGGCGGCTATGTCGAGGACGTGAGATCCGGCGGCCAGGACGAGACCACGCTGGCCCTCAGTGAAAACCACGCACTGACCCGCTCGCTGACGGGCTATGTCGAAGCCGCCCTCGTGCACGATTCGGGCGAGCGCAGCGGCACCGAGGCCGGCGCCGGCCTGGCGTGGATGGTCGGCCAGCGCGTGCAGCTGGATGGCGGCGTGCGCCGTCGCCTCGGCGGTCACGCCCAGGCATGGATGGCCAGCCTGGGCGTATCGGTGTACTTCGGCCACTGAGCCGGAAAAGCGGCGCACCGCCCTACTTGACCGTGATGGTGACCTGCTTGGAAACGATCGGCGGGTCGAACGGAACATGGTTCTCGTCGGCCAGCTCCAGCTGCAGCGTGTGCTTGCCCGGCGCCAGCTTCAGGGTGGTTTCGGTCTGGCCGTTGCCGAAGTGCACGTGCTGTTCGTCCTTCGGGATCGGCTGGCCCGCGGCCGGCATGTCCTTCACGTCCACCAGCAGGTGATGGTGACCGGTGCCTTCCTTCTTCACCCCCGCCGGCGCGACGCCCATGCCCTTGAGGCCGAATTGCACGGTGACTTCGGTGCCGACGACGGCGCCGTCCTTGGGCGAAATGATGTAGACCTCGGCACCCGCGGGGGCCTTCGTGACCGGCACCCCTGGCGCATCGGCAGCGAAGGCGCCGCCGGCGGCAACGGTGAGTGCGAGTGCGAGCAGCATGCGTTTCATCGGCGTGTCTCCACGGTGACAAGTCTCCGGAGTGTAACCACGAAACAGTGTTGACGGCGTCCATGGCGATCGCACGCATGACCTTCGTCATGCATGCGTCATACACGCGCCATGCCGTCGCAACGCCCAGGGAGGAACCTGCACCGGGCCAGCCAACGGTAGATCACAGTGCGCATCGGCATTGTCAGCGAGACCTATCCACCCGAAATCAACGGCGTGGCACTGACCGTGCACAGCCTCGCCGCCGGACTGGCGGCACAGGGGCACACGGTCGATCTCATTCGTCCCCAGCAGCAACAGTCGTTCCAGGACGAGCCCGGCATCGTCGCGCTGGAGGTTCCCGGCGCATCGCTGCCCCGCTACCCCGGCCTTCGTTTCGGCTGGCCGGCCAGCGGCAAGCTGCGTGAACGATGGACGCGATTGCGCCCCGACGCGATCTACGTCGCCACCGAAGGACCGCTGGGCTGGTCGGCCATCCGCACGGCCAAGCGCCTGGGCATACCGGCGGCCACGGGCTTTCACACCCGCTTCGATACCTATGCCGATCACTACGGCGTGGGTTTTCTCACACCGGTCGTACGCGGCTACCTGCGCCGCTTCCATCGACGCGCGGCGGCCACGCTGGTGCCCACCGATGCGCTGGCTGCCGAACTCACCGCGCTGGGTGTTGATACCGCGCGCCTGTTGCGTCGCGCGGTGGACACGCAGTCGTTCCATCCGCGCCATCGCAGCGCGGAGCTGCGCGAAGCCTGGGGAGTCGACGGCAATACGCCGGTGGTGCTCTACGTCGGACGCATCGCGCCCGAGAAGAATCTCGATCTCGCGGTGCGCACGTTTCGCGCCATCCAGCAGCAGGTACCCAAGTCCCGCTATGTATGGGTGGGCGACGGACCGGCCCGCGCGGCGCTGCAGGCCGCCAATCCGGACTTCATCTTCGTGGGCATGCAACGCGGCGAAGCACTGGCGCGGCACTACGCAAGCGCCGACCTGTTCCCCTTTCCAAGCCTCAGCGAGACGTTCGGCAACGTGATCCTCGAGGCGTTGGCCGCCGGCCTGCCCGTGATCGCCTATGAGGAAGGCGCCGCGCGCGAGCATTTGCTGCACGGCCACAACGGCTATCGCATCGATGCCGGCGATGAGAAGGCCTTCATCGAATCGGCCGTGACGCTGGCCGGCAACGCCAGCCTGATCCGCCATATGGGCCGGGCGGCGCACGCCAGCATCGCCAATCTTTCGCCCGACGCCGTGATTCGCGAGTTCGAAACCCTCTTGCGTGAACTGGCCCAGGAGAACGTGCATGAGCATCATGCCACCGCTGCACACGCCTGACCGCGAGTGTGTCCATTGCAACTCAACGCGAGTGACGGAGAAGCCATGAACACACTCCCAGGCCCTCGCCTGGCCATCGACCGCCGCATGTGCGTGGCGGCCAATCGCTGGGGTACACGTCGCGCCGTAGGCGTCTTCTTCGGCATCATCAGCCGGCTCGGCGATGGCGTGTTCTGGTATTCGCTGATGGCGGCCCTCGCCTTGATCGACGGGCGCCGCGGCCTGCTTGCCGCCGCGCAGATGGCAGTGACCGGCCTGACCGCATTGTTCCTGTATCGCCTGCTCAAGCGCTGGACGCGCCGCCCGCGTCCGTTCCGCGCCTGCCCCGGCGTGATCGCGCATGTGCCGCCGCTCGACGAATTCAGTTTCCCCTCGGGACATACGCTGCAGGCGGTGAGTTTCACCGTCGTCGCCTTGGCCTGGTATCCGCTGCTGGCGCCGCTGCTGCTCACCTTCACCACGCTGGTGGGTGCGTCGCGCGTGATCCTGGGCCTGCACTATCCGAGCGACGTGATTGCCGCAACGGCCATTGGCGGCGCGCTGGGCGCGTTGTCGCTGTGGTTGCTGCCGTTGCGGGCGTTGATGGGTTGAGGCAGGCATCGCGCACTGGGTGCGCTCCTACAAGAGCGCGAGGCTTGTGCAGGAGCGCACCCAGTGCGCGATCCCGGCCCACCTCACCGCTGCGCATTTCCCCATCACCGCGTCACACGCGCTTTGCGCTCAGATAGATAGCACACCTATCCACAGGCTTTGCCCGCACGCATCCACACAAGCTGTGGAAAACGCATTCGTCGGCACGCATACGTTCGTTGCCGAAGGCATCAACGATCGTTGCGCAATCGCGCGCCATCACGTCGCGACACGTTTGGCATCAACGGGATAGATCACCTATCCACAGGCTTTCTCAAGGCGTATCCACATTCGCTGTGGAAAACCATCGCGTATCGCCATCGCGCGCAGGGTGTGCTCCCGCAGGGGCAACATGTGATTCGCCTGCTCAAACGTGCATCAATGCGTCGCGATGCGTTCAACGTCAACGGGATAGCGCAACTATCCACAGGCTGGTGCAGTGCGTATCCACATGCGTTGTGGAAAACATTCGAGGCCTTGCCATGTTCGATGGCGCCGTTCGTCGTGGAAGCGTACCCGGTGCGCGATGGCGACCGGCCCGATGGCTGGTCAATCAGGCATCACCGCGTCACCACCGCTTGTGCATCAAGCAGATAGCCCGTCTATCCACAGGCTGTCACCGCGCGCATCCACACGGCCTGTGGAAAACATCAAAAAAACAGCGCCGCGAGGGCGCTGTCTTTCGTGCGGCATGCAATGGCGTGCATCACGCCACGCGCGGGGCCTTTTGCAGGATGCCGAGCAGGTCGGCCAGCTTGTCGCGCATTTCGCGGCGATCGATGATCAGGTCGATCGCACCGTGCTCGACCAGGAACTCCGAACGCTGGAAGCCTTCCGGCAAGGTTTCGCGCACGGTCTGCTCGATCACGCGCGGACCGGCGAAGCCGATCAGCGCCTTGGGTTCGCCGACATTGATGTCGCCCAGCATGCCCAGGCTCGCCGACACGCCACCGGTGGTGGGGTGCGTGAGCACGCTGATGTACGGCACGCCGGCGTCGCGCATGCGCGCGAGGGCGGCAGAGGTCTTCGCCATCTGCATCAGCGAGAACAGCGATTCCTGCATGCGCGCGCCGCCCGTGGCGGAGAAACACACGAGCGCGCTGCGATCGGCCAGCGCGCGCTCGGCGGCGCGGGTGAACTTCTCGCCCACCACCGAGCCCATCGAGCCACCCATGTAGGAGAACTCGAACGCCACGGCCATCAGCGGACGGCCCTTGAGGCGGCCGCTCATCGCCAGCAGCGCGTCCTTCTCGCCGGTGGACTTCTGCGCCGCGATGATGCGGTCGCGGTACTTCTTGGAGTCACGGAACTTGAGCGGGTCGCTCGGCTCCATGCTGGCCCACAGCTCCTGCGCCGAACCCGGATCGAGGAACGAATCGAGGCGCGCACGCGCATCGATGGTGTGGTGATGACCGCACTTGGGGCAGACCATCAGGTTGCGTTCCAGCTCTGGCCGGTACAGCACCGTGCCGCAACCACCGCACTTCTCCCACACGCCTTCCGGCACCTTGCCCTTGCCGCCGGTGCCGGTGGCTTCCGTGCGGGCGCGCGGAGTCATGATTTTCTGGAGCCAGTTCATATCAACTCAACCTCGAACGCTTTTCGCCCTCTCCCCTCCGTGGAGAGGGTTGGGGTGAGGGGCCAATCTAGCCTCGGTCCGGCTTTGACTACTTTCTGTGGCCAAAGCTCGCTCATTCAACATCAACCGCAAGCCCGAC
>NZ_BCPR01000087.1 GCF_016586165.1 Dyella sp. EPa41
TTTGGTTACTTTCTCTTGGGCAAGCAAGAGAAAGTAACCCGGGCCGCGGCAGCGGCTCGGAAGCCCGCCGCAGGCGAGCCAAGTCGTGATAACGAGACGATCAGGCACCAGGCACAACGACTGTGCCGGTGAGACCGGCAATCAAGACTGAGGCGAAAGGCTGTCGCGCACAGGGTGCGCTCCTACAAGGGGACTGGCAGATGCGCGGGGCCGCAAAAGCCACCGGGTTGCAGCGCAAAGAATCAGCCACACCTCACCGCGCCCGCCAGGCAAAGGCCGAAACCCAGCGGCCGAATCACCGCCTTGCTGCAGATCACGCCCGTCCTCCATCCGTCTGCTACCATCCCTCCCGCCTGAGGTGACCGCCGGCCGTAATGCCGGTGGTTGAAACGGGAATCCGGTGCGGCGCGTGAGCGCCTAGTCCGGAGCTGCCCCCGCAACGGTAGGCGAGCCGCGATCCCTTCGATCGCAGGAACGACTGAAAGCCACTGTGCCAAGTGCATGGGAAGGCGTCGTTCCCAAGGACATGACGTCCTGGTTCGTGAGCCCGGAGACCGGCCTCAAGGTACGACCAGACAGGCGGTGGGCCATGTCATGGATGTCGTGCAACTGCACGGCGGCCACGGACTCCTCCGCCTGCCTTTTTTCCCTTGCGTTCCGCGCGGGCAGGCGCGGTTGAGGAGCATTGTTTTGGCCATCCATCTTCCATTGGTCCGTCGTCCCATCCTGGCGGCGACGCTTCTGGCTGTTCTTTCCCCGGCATTCGCCGACGAGGCGACGGACCTCGGTGGCGTCGTCGTGACGGCCACGCGCACGTCACAGACACAGGACCAGACGCTTTCCGCCGTGACGGTGATCGATCGCACGGACATCGAGCGGTTGCAGCCTGCGTCGCTGGCCGATCTGTTGCGCGGCACGCCGGGCATGGCGTTGTCCAACAACGGCGGTCCGGGCAAGGCCACCAGTGTGTTCCTGCGCGGCACCGAGTCCGACCACGTGCTGGTGCTGGTCGACGGCATCAAGATCGGCTCGGCCACGCTGGGCAACGCCGCGCTGCAGGACATTCCCGTCGAACAGATCGAGCGCATCGAGATCGTGCGTGGTCCGTTCTCCAGCCTGTACGGCTCGGAGGCCATCGGCGGCGTGATCCAGATCTTCACCCGTCGCCCGGAGGGCGCCTTCGTGCCGGGCTTCAGCCTTGGCGTCGGCAGCTATGGCCATCTCGCCGCTTCGGCGGGTCTTGCCGGCAACGCGGGCGATGGCTGGTATTCGCTGGAGGCGTCGCATGACCAGACGCATGGCATCAATGCATGCCGCGTCGGCGCGGCCGAAGCGGGCGCCGCGTGCTTTGCGGATCAGCCCGACAAGGACGGCTACCGCAATACCGCGGTGACGCTGCAGGCCGGCTATCGCTTCAGCGAGCAGTGGGACGCCGATGCGCGCCTGTTTCGCAGTGAAGGCCACAACTGGTACGACGGCACCTATAGCGATTCCGACGAGAGCGCGACGCAGGTGGTCGGGGGGCGCGTGCACTATCGCCCCGCCAGCGACGTGACGATCACCTTGAGTGGCGGCACCAGTGGCGATTTCAGCAAGGATTTCCTGCATGGCGTATACAGCGACCGCTTCGACACGCATCGAGACGTCGGCTCACTGCAGGCGGACATCGGCGCGTGGGGCGGCCTGCTGACGGGCGGTTTCGATTGGCAGCGCGACGAGGTGGACAGCACGACGGCGTACGCCTTGGACAGCCGCATCAACCGCGGCCTGTTCGCGCAGTGGCAGCAGACCTTCGGCCGCCAGTCGGTGCAGGCGAGCGTGCGTCGCGACGACAACAGCCAGTTCGGCGGCAGGAACACCGGCAGCCTGCTGTGGGGCTGGGATTTCACCAACACCTTGCGGCTCACCGCCAGCTACGGCACGGCGTTCAAGGCGCCCACGTTCAACGAGCTGTACTACCCGGGCTACGGCAACGCGAACCTTCGCCCGGAGAAGTCGCAGAACATTGAGCTGGGCCTGCGCGGCAACTACGGCTGGGGTTACTGGTCGCTCAATGCGTTCCGCAACCATATCAGCGACCTGATCACCTATGACGCGTCGATCGGCCTGCCCGGCAATGTGGAGAGGGCTCGCATCCGTGGCGCCGAGGGCGTGGTCAGCGGGCACGTGCTCGGCTGGCTGGTGACAGGTACGGCCACGTGGCTGGATCCGCGCGACAAGTCGGCCGACTACGACGGCAACCTGTTGCCGCGCCGTGCCCGCCAGTTGGCGCGCGTCGATCTCGACCGCAGCTTCGGCGATTTCAGCGTGGGTGGCAGCTGGTACGTGGCGGGCCGCCGTTATGACGATCTTGCCAACCGCCATCCGCTGGGCGGCTATGCCATCACCGACCTGCGCGTGGCCTACGCGATCACGCGCGACCTGAAGGTGCAGTTGGCCCTCAACAACGCCTTTGGCAAGGACTACGAAACAGCCTGGTACTACAACCAGCCCGGACGCAACACCATGCTGACGTTGCGCTACCAGCCGGCGCCGTGATCCATGCGCGGGACTGGCATGGCCGGTTCCGCCCTTTCCCTGACGAGGAGTGAAGAGATGAAAATGCCTGCCGGTCCACGTTTCGCCGCGCTCGCGGGACTGCTCGCGCTCGTGATGGTGGCGACGCGCTTCAAGCATTTCGGCGACATGGTGCATTTGCCGGATGCGTCGATGGCGGTGTTTTTCCTGGGAGGCACCTACCTGCGCCGCCACTGGGCATTTGCCGCGATGCTGCTGCTGGCGGTGGCGCTCGACTGGGTATCGATCACCTATGCGGGCGTGAGCGATTTCTGCGTCACGGCGGCGTATGCGTTCCTGCCGCTCGCCTATGGCGTGCTGTGGTACGCGGGGCGCTGGTATGCGCCGAGGCTCACCGGCCAGTTTCTTTCGCTGGCCGGCGCATTCGGCATGGCGCTGCTGGCGGCCTCGGTGTCGTTTGCGATCTCCAACGGCTCGTTCTATTGGCTGGGCGGACGATATCCGGATCCGAACGTTACGCAGTACGTCTCGCGCCTGTGGCAGTGGGGCCCGCTGTTCGTGCGTACCACGATGAGCTACATCACCGTGGCCTTGGTCGTGCACGCGGTGTGCGCGCGCCTTGCGGCAGACTCCCGTGTGCCGCGCCACCAGGAAGCCTGAGCATGAGCGATACCTTGGAACCCAGCGACGACCGGGCCGCCGAAGCGCGCCATCGCGAGCGCATGCAGCGCAAGAAGGCGCTGGTCGATCGCAAGATCGCCCGCGCCACCATCGAGCGCGGGGTGCTGGTGGTCAACACCGGCAACGGCAAGGGCAAGAGCTCATCGGGTTTCGGCATGCTGGCGCGATCGCTTGGGCATGGTTTCCACTGTGGCGTCGTGCAGTTCATCAAGGGTAGTTTCTCCACCGGCGAGGAGGCGTTTTTCCGACGCTTTCCGGACGAGTTGGACTATCACGTGATGGGCGAGGGTTACACCTGGGAAACGCAGGACAAATCACGGGACATCGCCACCGCCGGCAAGGCCTGGCAGGTCGCTGCCGCCATGCTGGCGGATGCACGCTACGATTTCGTGCTGCTGGACGAACTCAACATCGCGCTGGTGAAGGGCTATATCGATACCGCGCAGGTCTGCGAGGCGCTCAAGGCCCGTCCCGCGCGGCAGCACGTGGTGATCACGGGGCGCGGTGCCCCCGACGCATTGGTCGAGCTGGCCGATACGGTCACCGAGATGCGCGTGGTCAAGCACGCGTTCCAGGCGGGCATCAAGGCACACAGGGGATAGAGCTTTAGCGACATGACCCAGCCCATTCGCCACTGTTCCGCCCTCATGGTGTCCGCGCCGGCCTCGGGGCAGGGCAAGACCTCGGTGACCGCCGCGCTCGCGCGTTGGCATGCGCGCAACGGCAAACGCGTGCGGGTGTTCAAGACCGGTCCCGATTTCCTCGACCCGATGGTGCTTGAGCGCGCGAGCAGGGCGCCGGTCTACCAGCTCGACCTGTGGATGAACGGCGAGGAGGACGTGCGCGCGCGCTTGTACGAAGCATCCGGCGAAGCCGACCTGATCCTGGTCGAAGGGGTGATGGGCCTGTTCGACGGCGGCCTTTCCAGTGCCGACCTTGCCCAGCGCCTTGGGCTGCCCGTGCTGGCGGTGATCGACGGCTCCGCCATGGCACAGACGTTTGGCGCACTGGCGCTGGGGTTGTCCCGTTATCGCGAGGGGTTGCAAGTATTCGGCGTGGCGGCCAACCGCGTGGGCAGCGGCTATCACGCGCAACTGCTGGCCGGCAGCGTGCCCGCCGAGCTGCGCTGGCTCGGCGCGTTGCCGCGCGATGCGGCGATGGCCTTGCCTGAGCGACACCTCGGGCTGGTGGCCGCCACTGAACTGGGTGACATCGATGCGCGGCTCGATGCGCTCGCCGATGCGTGGGCGCTTCATGCTTCCGATGCGTTGCCGCCGCCGGTGGCCTTTCCACCGGCATCGCCCGTCTCCGTAACCGGCGACCTGCGCGGGCGGCGTATCGCGGTCGCGCGCGATGCGGCGTTCTGTTTCCTGTATCCGGCCAACCTGGATCTCCTGCGCCAGGCCGGCGCCGAGTTGCGCTTCTTTTCACCGCTGGCGGGCGATGGCCTGCCCGAGTGCGATGCCGTCTGGCTGCCCGGTGGCTATCCCGAATTGCACCTGCCTGCGCTGTCGCGCAACGACGTCCTGCGGCGCGGGCTGCGTGCCCATGTGGACGCCGGCCATCCGTTGCTCGCCGAGTGCGGCGGCATGCTCTACGCGCTGGACTCGCTCAGCGACACGAATGGCGGGACATTCGCTATGGCCGGTCTGCTGCCGGGCCACGCCACGATGCAGGAGAGGCTCGGTGGCCTCGGCATGCAGGCCGCGGCGCTGCCAGAAGGCCCATTGCGCGGGCACACCTTCCACTACGCCCATGCGGAGATATCCCAGGCGCCGCTGGTGATGGCGACAAACCCGGATGGCGGTCCCAGTCGCGAGGGCGTCTATCGGCGCCAGCGCATGACGGCCAGCTTCATGCATGCTTACTTTCCGTCGCATCCCGCCGCGGCGATCGGCTTGTTCCAGCCATGAGCCTGGTACTTGCCATGCTTGCGGCCGTGTTGCTCGATGCATGGCTTGGTGAGCCGCGGCGGTTTCATCCGCTGGTTGCGTTTGGACGTCTGGCCCACCGGATCGAATCGTGCGCATACGGCGATCGCCGTTCCGCGGGCGTGCTTGCCTGGTGCCTGGCGGTGGTATGGCCGGTCGTGGCCGTTCTTTTCGTAGCCGTTGTTGCCGCGCCGTGGCTACGCTTCGTGCTCGATGTGGTCTTGCTCTATCTCGCGATCGGCCTTCGCAGCCTTGGCGAGCACGCCATGCCGGTGGCGCAGGCGCTGCGCGATGGACACCTGGCCGAGGCGCGTGCCACCGTCGGCCGCATGGTGAGTCGGGATACCGATGTGCTGGACGCATCGCAGGTGGCTGCCGCGGCGAGCGAATCGGTGCTGGAGAATGGCAACGACGCGGTGTTCGGTGCGTTGTTCTGGTTTGTCCTGCTGGGTGCGCCGGGCGCGGTGTTGTATCGCCTGGCCAACACCCTCGATGCGATGTGGGGTTACCGCACGCCGCGATACGGGCGTTTCGGCTGGATGGCCGCGCGCGCGGACGACGTGCTCAACTTCCTGCCGGCGCGGCTCACGGCGCTGAGTTATGGTTTGCTTGGCGATGCGCAACGCGCCTGGCGCTGCTGGCGCACCCAGGCCGCCGCCTGGGACAGCCCCAATGCCGGTGTGGTCATGGCCGCCGGCGCGGGCGCGTTGGGTGTGCAACTGGGCGGCGCAGCGCCTTATGACGGCGTGTGGGAGTCTCGTCCTGACCTGGGCGAGGGCAATCCGCCGGGTGCCGACACCATCGTGCGTGCCCTGCGCCTGGTGCGGCGTGCCGTGGTGCTCTGGCTGCTGGGCGTTCTTGCACTCGGCTGGCTGTGGCCGGGAGGCCTGCATGCTTGAGCACGGTGGTCGCCTGTTGCGTGCCGCATACCGTTATGGCGTTCCGGCCGAAGCCTGGCTCGATCTGTCGACCGGCGTCAGCCCGTTCGCGTGGCCGGTGCCGGCGATCCCTCCTTCGGCATGGATGCGCCTGCCCGAGGACGACGATGGTCTCGTCGAAATAGCCTGTACCTACTACGGTGCGCCGCGCGTGTTGCCTGTCGCCGGTTCACAGGCAGCCATACAGGCGCTGCCGTTCCTGCGTCGCGCATCGCGCGTCGGCGTGATTGCGCCGGGTTACAACGAGCACGCGCATGCGTGGCGCCAGGCGGGCCACCAGGTGGAAGAACTGCCGGCGCATGCGCTGCTGGCGGAGGCGAATCATTTCGATGTCGTCGTGCTGATCCATCCGAACAACCCCGGCGGCGAGCGCTTCGATCGCGCCGACCTCCTTGCCTGCCATGAGCAGCTTGCGGCACGCGGCGGATGGCTGGTGGTGGACGAGGCCTTCATGGACGCCACGCCATCGGAAAGCCTGTGCGCCGCAACGTCGGTGGAAGGCCTGGTGGTGTTGCGTTCCGCCGGCAAATTCTTCGGCCTGGCCGGTGCCCGCGCCGGCTTTGTCGCCGCGGCACCCGTGCTGCTCGAAGCACTGCGCGAGCGCCTGGGGCCGTGGACGGTGAGTGGCCCGAGCCGCCATGTGCTGCGGCATGCGCTGGCCGACCAGGCCTGGCACGTGCAGGCGCGTGAGCGCCTGCACGCCTGCAGCGAACGTCTTGCCTCGTTGCTGGCAAGCCATGGCCTCGCGCCCACGGCGGGCTGCGCGTTCTTCCAGTGGTGGCGCGACCAACGCGCAGGGGTCGTGCATGAAGCACTGGCGCGGCAGGGCATCCTGACGCGTCTCTTCGATACGCCAGCCAGCCTGCGTTTTGGCCTGCCCGGCGGGGAGGCCGCGTTCGCCCGGCTCGACGCCGCCCTGGGCGCGCTTGCGTTGGAGGCGAAGCTGCCATGAGCGCACGCGTGTTGATGGTGCAGGGCTGCACTTCCGATGCAGGCAAGAGCACGCTGGTCACGGCGTTGTGTCGCTGGTTGCGCCGTCGTGGCGTACCGGTGGCGCCGTTCAAGCCACAGAACATGGCGCTCAATGCGGCCGTCACCGTCGATGGCGGCGAGATCGGGCGCGCGCAGGCGGTGCAGGCGCAGGCGGCGGGGTTGCCGCCGCACACCGATTTCAACCCCGTGCTGCTCAAGCCCAACAGCGACGTGGGTGCACAGGTCATCGTGCACGGTCGCGCCATCGGCAACATGGATGCGCGGCACTATCACGACTACAAGCGTGTCGCGATGGATGCCGTGCTCGCCTCGCACCGCCGCCTCGCCGCGCAGTACGAGGCGATCATCGTGGAAGGCGCGGGCAGTCCGGCCGAGATCAACCTGCGTGATCGCGACATCGCCAACATGGGTTACGCCGAGGCCGTGGATTGTCCCGTGTTGCTGGTTGCCGACATCGACCGCGGCGGCGTGTTCGCCCACCTGGTCGGCACGCTCGCGCTGCTGTCGGGAAGCGAACGGGCGCGCGTGGCGGGCTTCGTCATCAACCGGTTCCGCGGCGACATGGCGTTGCTGCAGCCGGGGCTGGACTGGCTGGAACGCGAGACCGGCAAGCCCGTGCTGGGCGTGCTGCCTTACCTGCACGGCTTGCAACTGGAAGCGGAAGATGCCCTGCCGCGCGATGTGCCGCACAAGGCGCAGGCCCGTTTGCGCGTCGCCGTGCCGGCCCTGCCGCGCATCAGCAACCACAACGACTTCGATGCGCTGCGAGCGCATCCTGACGTGGACTGCCGCTTCGTCGGCCCCGGCGATGCGCTGCCTGCGTGCGATCTGATCGTGCTGCCCGGCTCCAAATCCACGCGTGCCGACTTGGCATGGCTGCGGGCGCAGGGATGGGCCGACGGCATTACCCGCCATCTGCGCTACGGCGGCAAGGTGATCGGCATCTGCGGGGGTTTTCAGATGCTGGGGCGATTCGTGCATGATCCCCATGGCATCGAGGGCGAACCAGGGTCGAACGAAGGACTGGGCTGGCTGGACATGGAGACCACGCTCGACGCGCACAAAGCGTTGCGCCGCGTGGAAGGGATGCTGCTTGTGGGAGGTGCGCAGGTGACGGGCTACGAGATCCACTGCGGCGTGAGCGAGGGACCCGCGTTGAAGCATGCATCGAGCCTGCTTGATGGTGGACGCCTCGACGGCGCCCTGTCCGCGGATGGCCAATTGCTCGGCAGTTATGTGCACGGGCTGTTCGATCATCCCGCGGCGCTCGCGGCGTTGCTTGCATGGGCAGGCCTGCACGAGGCCGTTCCGCTCGACGTGCGCGCGCAGCGCGAAGCGGCCATCGATCGCCTCGCCGATGCCGTGGAAGCGCATCTTGATACGGCGATGCTGTCGCATCTTCTCGCCATGCCTGGAGTGCACGCATGCGAACGCTGATCCTTGGTGGCGCCCGCTCGGGCAAGAGCGCGCTGGCCGAACGACTCGCGATGGCGTCTGGCCACGATGTCGTCTACATCGCCACCGGGCAGGCCCGCGATGCCGAGATGGCCGCGCGGATCGCGCACCATCGCTCGCGTCGCCCCGCGACATGGCAGAGCGTCGAGGAGCCGCTGGCCTTGGCGGCCGCGCTCAGGGCGCACGCGCGACCCGGGCGTTGCGTGCTGGTGGATTGCCTCACGCTATGGTTGAGCAACCTGCTCGGCGACGAGGATGCGTCGCGATTCGATCGCGAGCGCAAGGCGCTGCTCGAGGTGATGCCATCGCTGACAGGCCAGGTGCTGCTGGTCAGCAATGAAGTGGGCCTGGGCGTGGTGCCGCTCGGTGAGCTGACGCGTCGCTTCGTGGACGAGGCGGGCCGTTTGCACCAGGCGCTCGCCGGCCAGTGTGAAACCGTGTTGTTCGTCGCGGCGGGGTTGCCGCTCGCTCTCAAAGGAAGCCTTGCATGAGCCATGACTGGCTGGTTGAACCGTGTTTTGCCATCGACGAAGAGAGCAGGGCACGCGCTCGCGAGCACCAATCGCAACTGACCAAGCCACCGGGTTCGCTCGGTACCTTGGAAACATTGGCCATTCGCCTGGCCGGCCTGCAGCACGCGACGCTGCCGTCGATGCAGCAGGTATGGATTACCGTTTTCGCCGGCGACCACGGCGTGGCGGCGGAGGGCGTGTCGGCATTCCCGCAGGTCGTCACGGGCGAGATGGTGCGCAACTTCGCCAACGGCGGCGCAGCCATCAGTGTGCTGGCGCGCTCGCTCGGCGCGATGCTTGAAGTGGTGAACCTGGGCACGGTGAACGACCCCGGCGAACTGCCCGGGGTACGGCGCGTCATCATTGCCCCGCAGACGAACAACTTCTGCGAGCGGCCGGCGATGAGTGCCGTGCAGCTGGAGCGTGCGCTGCTGGCCGGCGCCGAGAGCGTGGCGGCCGCGCAGGCAGCGGGCGCCAAGCTTTTCATCGGCGGCGAAATGGGCATTGCCAACACCACGTCGGCCGCGGCATTGGCGTGCGCGCTGCTGGACGAGTCGCCTTCGGCATTGGCCGGTGCCGGCACCGGCCTCGATGCGGCAGGCGTGCAGCACAAGGCCATGGTGATTGAACGCGCGCTCGCGCAATACCCGGTCGATGACGACGCGCTCGCCTGGCTGGCGCGCGTGGGTGGCTTCGAGATCGCCGCCTTGTGCGGCGCATACCTCGCGGCCGCGCAGCAGGGCATGCCCGTGCTGGTCGACGGCTTCATCACCACGGTGGCGGCGTTGGCTGCCGTGCGCATCAATCCGGGCTGCCGCGAGTGGATGTTCTTCGCGCACCGTTCGCGCGAGCGCGGACATGCGCGCCTGCTCGCCGCCCTGGAAGCCGATCCGCTGCTTGATCTCGGCCTGCGCCTGGGCGAGGCCAGCGGCGCGGCGGCGGCCGTGCCGTTGATGCGGCTCGCCTGCGAACTGCATGCGCGCATGGCGACGTTCGCCCAGGCGGGAGTGAGCGCCGCATGATCGTCAAGCAACCGGGTATCGATCTGTTGCGCCACGGGGACACCGGCGAGCGCAGTTATCGTGGCCAACTGGATGACGCGCTGAGCCCGCTCGGCTGGACGCAGTTGCGCGCGGCGATCTTCGGACGCGTATGGGATGCCATCGTGACGTCGCCGCTGCGGCGCTGCTCCGCGTTCGCCAGCGATCTCGCCTCGGCGCGCCATGTACCGGTGCGGGTGGATCCGCGCCTGGCCGAATATCACTTTGGCGATTGGCAGGGTGTTCCCATCGAGGCCTTGGCGAAGGACCAGGGCGATGCGCTTGCCCGCTTCTGGGCTGATCCCGTCTCGAACCCGCCGCCGGGGGCCGAGCCGTTCGCCGCTTTCCGGCAACGACTGTGCGCCGCGTTGGACGATGTCGCGGTCGAGGCGGTATCGCAGCGCGTGCTGGTGGTGACCCATGGCGGTGCGATCCGCCTGCTGCGCTGCGAAGTGGAAGGGCGGGACTTCGCCGACATGGCCGGTATCGACGTGCCGCATGCGTCGCTGCATACGCTCGAATGGGCGTCTTTGTCGGCAACCTAGGGATCTCCCCATGCGCGCCTTGCTCGCCGCGATCGGTTTTCTCACCCGCCTGCCGGTGCCGGCGCGCGTCTTCGATGGCGCGAATACGCCAGCGACGCAGCTCGCCTGGTATCCGGTGGTGGGCGGGCTGATCGGCGTATTGCTGTGGGGCCTTGGCTGGGTGTTGGCCGCTGCACCGCCCTTGCTGGCATCCGCGTTGCTGTTGTTGGCGTGGGTGGTGCTTACCGGCGGTCTTCACCTGGATGGGCTTGCCGACAGCGCAGATGCCTGGGTGGGCGGCATGGGTGACCGCGAGCGCACGCTGGCCATCATGAAGGATCCGCGCAGTGGGCCCATGGGCGTGACGGCGGTGGTGCTCGTGCTGTTGCTGAAATTCGCCGGGCTGGCGAGCCTGCCGCATCCCGGCAGCGCGCTGTGGCTGGCGCCGCTGCTCGGACGTGCCGTGCTTGCCGCGGCGTTCCTGTCCACCCCTTATGTGCGCCGCGGGGGGCTGGGCAGCGGCCTGGTGGATGCATCGCGCCCGGGATGCCTTGCGGGCCTTGGCTTCGCCCTGGTGCTCTGCCTCTTTGCCGGGTGGCCGGGGATGCGGGCGTTGCTGGCGGCCATGGCCATCTTCACCCTCTGGCGGGTGGCCTGCATGCGCCGGTTGGGTGGCATGACCGGTGACACCTGCGGGGCGCTGACCGAGCTGGTCGAGGCGGCCGTGCTGGTGGCGGTCGCGCTGCCGGCCTGAGCTGGCCGCATTGAATTTGGGCCCCGTGGCTCGATAATGGTGGACTGCCGGCGCGCAACCCGACGGGTTGCGCAGACACGCTGGCCGGATTGCGGAGTTTCCATGCCTATCTACGAATTCGAATGCAGCAGCTGTGGCCATCGTTTTGACCGCCTGCAGAAAATGTCCGACCCCGATCCGGCGGTCTGCCCGGCCTGCGATGTCGCCGAAGTGAAGCGCCGCGTCAGCGCGCCTGGTTTTCGCCTCGCCGGCAGCGGCTGGTACGAGACCGACTTCAAGAAGGACGGCGACAAGAAGCGCAACCTCGCCGGTGACAGCGGCGCGCCCGCATCGGCACCGGCGCCGGCTCCCGCGCCCAGTTCGTCCAGCTCGTCCAGCGACTGAGGCCCTTGTCTGAACGCCGCGTAGCCGGCGTGCAGATTCCTGCGAAACCATCGCAAGATGTTCAATCTTGGTTGATGATCCGCCCGCTAGCGTGACGCCACGTCACCGCAGGAGTGGGAATCCATGTTTCGCATACGTACGGGCTTGATGGGCATCATCGCCGGCCTCGCCATCGGCCTCTTGGGAACGGCTGCGCCGGCCGCGCATGCGCAGGGACGCGATGTCGTCCGCTGCGGCAGCGACGACGGCCGGTTCAATCGCTGCCAGGTGCCCTGGCGTGACGCGGAACTGATCCGGCAGGAATCCAACAGCCCCTGCACCCGCGGCCAGACCTGGGGCGTCGATCGCGGCGGCCTGTGGGTCGATCGCGGCTGCCGTGGCCAGTTCGTCGAAATGGGCCGGGGCGGCGGTTATCGACCCCCGGGTGGCGGCTACTACCCGCCGCCGGACAATGGTGGCTGGCGACCGGGTCCCGATTGGGACCGCGAGATCCGTTTCTCCTGCGAGAGCAACGACAAGCGCTACCAGTTCTGCCAGGTGGACGTGGGCGGCCATGGGCGCGTGCGGCTGCTGCGCCAGATGTCGGGCACGCCCTGCGAGGAGGGTTACAGCTGGGGCTGGAACCGTGCCGGCGTCTGGGTCAACCGGGGCTGCCGCGGCCTGTTTTCGGTCGATCGCCGCTGGTAAACCGGCCTTTCGGGCGCCGTGCGTGGCTTGAAACGCCACGCACGCGTCCGCCATCGGACGCGCCGGTGTTAACATTCCGGGTCCTCTTGTCCACGCATCACGCCGCCTCGCGGCCCGGAGTTCCAAGCGCATGCGCACGCATTACTGCGGCCTCATCGATGAGGCACTGGTCGGCCAGACCGTCACCCTTTGTGGCTGGGTCAACACCCTGCGCCTGCAGAGCCACGTGGCTTTCGTCGACCTGCGCGACCACGAGGGCATCGCCCAGGTGGTGATCGAACGCGAGAACGCCGCCGCCTTCGCCGTGGCCGGCGAGATCGGCAACGAGTACTGCCTGCGCGTCACCGGCACCATCCGCAAGCGCCTGTCGGTGAACGACAAGCTGCGCACCGGCACGGTGGAACTGCTGGCCGACAACGTGGAGATCCTCAACGCCGCGAAGGACCTGCCGTTCGCGCTGCACGAGAATCCCAACGAGGACATGCGGATGACCTACCGCTACCTCGACCTGCGTCGCCCGGAAATGCAGAAGATGATGCGCACGCGCATCAAGCTGGTGCAGGCGCTGCGCCGTTACCTCGATGCGCGCGGCTTCCAGGACATCGAAACGCCGATCCTCACCAAGGCCACGCCGGAAGGCGCGCGCGACTACCTGGTGCCCAGCCGCGTGCATCCGGGCCAGTTCTACGCGCTGCCGCAGTCACCGCAGCTGTTCAAGCAGATCCTGATGATGGCCGGTTTCGACCGCTACTATCAGATCGCCCGCTGCTTCCGCGACGAAGACCTGCGCGCCGATCGCCAGCCGGAATTCACCCAGCTCGACCTTGAGTTCGCCTTCGTCGAAGAGAAGGACGTGCAGGATTTCGTGGAGGAACTGATCCGCCACGTGTTCAAGGAAGTGCAGAACGTGGAGCTCGACGCCACGTTCCCGCGCATGACCTGGGCCGAGGCGATGCGTCGCTTCGGCTCGGACAAGCCGGACCTGCGCATCGCGCTGGAGCTCGTCGACATCGCCGATGCGGTGAAGCACGTGGAATTCAAGGTGTTCGCCGAGCCGGCCAACGACGCGAACGGCCGCGTGGCCGCGCTGCGCGTGCCGGGCGGCGCCACCTTCACCCGCAAGGAAATCGACCAGCTCACCGAATACGTCGCCAAGTACGGCGCCAAGGGCCTGGCCTGGCTGCGCGTGGATGATCTTGCCAAGGGCCGCGAGGGCATCAACTCGCCGGTCGCGAAGTTCCTCGATGACGCGGCTCTCCAGGGCGTGCTCAAGCTCACCGGGGCGCAGAGCGGCGACATGGTGTTCTTCGGCGCGGGCAGCTGGAAGGCCGTCACCGACTTCATGGGGGCGCTGCGCCTGAAGGTCGGCAAGGACCGCGGCCTGGTGGAAAACAGCTGGAAGCCGCTGTGGGTCACCGACTTCCCGATGTTCGAGTACGACGACGAGGAAAAGCGCTTCGTTGCCCTGCATCACCCGTTCACCGCGCCCAAAGTCGACGACGTCGCCGACCTGCGCGCGAATGCGGCCATCGCGGTAAGCCGCGGCTACGACATGGTGCTCAACGGCAACGAGATCGGCGGCGGTTCCATCCGTATCCATCGCCCGGAGATGCAGAGCACGGTGTTCGACCTGCTTGGCATCGGCCCGGAAGAGGCCGAGGCGAAGTTCGGCTTCCTGCTCAAGGCGCTGAAGTTCGGCGCGCCGCCGCATGGTGGCCTGGCGTTCGGCATCGATCGCATCGCGGCGCTGATGGCGGGCACCGAATCGATCCGCGACGTGATCGCTTTCCCCAAGACCACCAGCGCGCAGGACCTGATGACCGACGCACCGTCGCCGGTGGCCGATGCGCAGCTGAAGGAACTGCACGTGCGCGTGGCGGCGGAAGCTAAGCCGGCCTGACCGCTTTCCTGCCCGTCATTCCGGCGCAGGCCGGAATCCAGTGGTCGTGGGCCTGGTTTTCGCGTCGATGCAGGCGCTTTTGCGGCTCGCGCAAAACCCGGCGCAGCCGGCACTGGATTCCGGCCCGCGCCGGAATGACGGGAACCGTCGGGATCGGGTACTGCGGCGCGGTCCGCTGCAACTTTTTATGCACAATGGACTCCGTCGATACGACTGGGCCTTTGGGACCGGTCGCCCGTCCCGTCATTGAAGGCCGTCGTCCCGCACCATGACCGATCACGTCATTCTCCTGCATGGCCTGTGGATGCGCGGTTTCGCGCTGCTCATGCTGCACCGTCGGATGATGGAGGCGGGCTTTCGCGTGCATCGGTTCGACTACATGAGCGTCGCGACCACGCAGGAGCGCATCCTGGGTCGCCTGCAGGCGCGCATGCGCGAGCTGGCCGAGGACGGCCATACCGTGCATCTGGTCGGCCATAGCCTGGGCGGCCTGCTCGCGCTGCGAACCTGCGCCGAAGGCGCGCCATTGCCGCCGGGTCGTATCGTCTGCCTGGGTTCCCCCCTGAAAGGCAGCGCCGCGGCCCGCCGTTTCGCCGGCATGGGCAAGGGCGGCGAAGTGCTGCTGGGCCACAATCGCGAACTGCTCGAACACGGCTTCGAGCGGTGGACGGGCCCGCGCGACGTCGGCGTGGTCGCCGGCCGGGTCTCGCTCGGCCTGGGCGCCATGATCGGCCAGTTCGACGGCGACAACGATGGCTGTGTGACGGTGGCTGAGACGCGCCTGCCGGGCATTGCCGACCATTGCGTGGTGGAGTCCAACCACACCGGCTTGCTGTTCGTGCCCGAAGCCGCGCGGCAGGTCACGCAGTTCCTGCATACCGGCCATTTCGCCCACCCCGCCACAGGGGCCGGTGCCGGCGGTTGATCCGGCGGCTTGCTAGCCTCCCGCCCCAAGGCGATACAATTCGCGTCTTGTCCGTTAAGCCAGACTGCAGGAAGTGCCATGGGTAGAGGCCCGTCCATCGAAGGTCGCAAGAACGCCGAAGACGCCAAGCGCGCCAAGGTGTTCACCAAGCTGATCCGCGAAATCACCGTCGCCACGCGTGCCGGTGTGCCCGACCCTTCGCTCAACCCGCGCCTGCGCTCGGCGGTGGACAAGGCACTGTCGGCCAACATGCCCAAGGACACCATCGAGCGGGCGATCAAGCGCGGCTCCGGCGCCGACGGCGGCGCGTCGATGGAAGAGTTGCGCTACGAAGGCTACGGCCCGGGTGGCGTCGCGTTGATCATCGACTGCTTCACCGACAACCCGACCCGTACCGTGGCCGATGTGCGGCACGCGCTGACCAAGCACGGCGGCAACCTGGGCACCTCCGGTTCGGTGGCGTTCCAGTTCTCGCGCCTGGGTGAGCTCGTGTTCGCCACCGGCGGCGATGAGGCCGCCGAGGAGAAGGTGCTGGAAGCCGCGCTCGAAGCCGGCGCCGACGACGTGGTCAACGAGAACGGCGAAAGCACCGTGCTGTGCGCGCCGGAAAACTTCGAAGCCGTGCAGCAGGCGCTGACCGCTGCCGGCCTCAACGCGCAGCACGCCGGCGTCGGCATGCGCCCGAACAATCGCGTGCCGGTGCCCGAGGACGCGCTGGAACCGCTGCTCGACCTGCTCGAGAAACTCGATGGCCTCGACGACGTCAGCGATGTTTCGCATAACGCGCTGCTGCCCGCCGAGGCGGCGAGCTAAGCCGTCCTGCCGTTCGCCATGCCCGGCGACGCCACGCATATGACACGCATCATCGGCATCGACCCGGGCAGCCAGCGCACCGGTGTCGGCATCATCGATGTCGACGCCAGCGGCAAGCTGTCCCATGTTTTCCATGGCGCGCTGGCGGTGGCTGGCGAGGCTTCGTTTCCCCTGCGCCTGAAACGCATATTTGACGAGCTGTGTGCCATCATCGCCGCCCATCGACCGGACGAGTGCGGCGTGGAACGCGTATTCATGGCGCGCAATGCCGATTCGGCACTGAAACTGGGGCAGGCGAGGGGAGCCGCGATCTGCGCGGTCGTCAGTCAGGGGATCGCGGTGCACGAGTACGCAGCGACAGAAGTCAAACAGGCCGTGGTCGGCAGTGGCCGAGGCGACAAGACCCAGGTACAGCACATGATCGGTGTCCTGCTCGGACTCAAGGGGCCGTTGCAGGCCGACGCGGCGGATGCGCTCGCCATCGCCGTGACGCACGCGCATACGCGCGCCAGCCTGCAGCGCGTCGGTATCCCTCGCACCGCGTGGAGGCGTCGATGATCGGTCGCCTTCGCGGCATCCTGGTGTCCAAGCAGCCGCCGTGGCTGCTGGTCGAGGTGGGCGGCGTGGGCTATGAGCTCGAGGCGCCGATGTCGACGATCTACGACCTGCCCCAGACCGGCAAGGAAGTCACCCTCCTGACGCATTACGCGGTGAAGGAAGACAGCGTCGCGCTGTATGGCTTCATGCATGAGGCCGAGCGCGCGCTGTTCCGCAACCTGCAGAAAGTGAGCGGCATCGGCGCGAAGATCGCGCTGGCCGTGCTGTCGGGAGTGTCCACCAACGATTTCGCCCGCCTCGTACAGGCCGGCGACGTGGTCGCGCTGACCAAGATCCCGGGCATCGGCAAGAAGACGGCCGAACGCATGGTGGTCGAACTGCGCGATCGCGTGGATGGCCTGGCCGTCGCGCTGCCCGGCACGAGCGCCGCCACCAACGGCGCGCCGCTCGATCCCGCCGGTGAAGCGACGGTTGCGTTGCAGCAGTTGGGTTACAAGCCGGCGGAAGTCACCCGCCTGGTGCAGAAGGTGGCTGCCGAAGGCGACACCGCCGAATCGATCATCCGCAAGGCGCTGCGCGCCGCACTAGGGAACTGACACGTGACCCCGGATTCCACCCACGGCCTGACTGACGCTGACGCCAAGCGACGCCTCGCCGCGCTGGCGCTCGGCGCCATCGGCGTGGTCTACGGCGACATCGGTACCAGCCCGTTGTATACGCTGCAGACCACGCTCAGCCACGACGGCATGAAGCCGACACCCGAAAGCATCTACGGCGTGCTGTCGCTCATCTTCTGGGCGCAGATCATCGTGGTGTCGCTGAAGTACGTCGTCTTCATCATGCGCGCCGACAACAAGGGCGAGGGCGGCATCATGGCCCTGCTCGCCTTGGCCCTGCGCAGCGTGGGTGGCCAGCCGAGACAGCGCTGGTTGCTCGCCATCATCGGCATCTTCGGCGCTTCGTTGTTCTATGGCGACGGCGTGATCACGCCGGCCATTTCGGTGCTTTCGGCCGTGGAAGGCGTGAAGGTGGCCGCGCCAAACCTGGGCCACTGGGTGGTGCCCATCACCGCGGTCATCCTGTTCCTGCTGTTCGCGCTGCAGCGTCAT
>NZ_BCPR01000088.1 GCF_016586165.1 Dyella sp. EPa41
GTCGCGACGACGCAAGGCCAAGGTGCGTTGCAACGTGGCGGTCGCGCACTGGGTGCGCTCCTACAGAGATAGGAGAGGTTTTGGCGAGCCCCGCCCCTCACCCCAGCCCTCTCCTCGCTCCTCAAAGCCGCGGCCATCCATGGCCGCTCCCCGCGTGCCCCGGAGGGGAGAGGGAGAACGGATGCGGCGCCTCATAGGGTTCATCACGGCTCAGCGAGGTTGCTTTAAGTCCTCTTCGCGACGACGCGTTGCGGTGTAGCCGCTTCGCTTGAGGTAGTAACGAGCGCACCGCGGCTGGCCTCGGTCGGCCGATGCCCCTATCCCACGTACTGCTATGAGCCTTGGCTCTCAAGGCCATTTTCTTTGGGTTACTTTTCTTTTGGGCCAGCAAAAGAAAAGTGACTCGGCGGTCCCACGGGACTAGCTTCGCGTCGCCGGCAGGACGTCGAAACGCCCGCTGCGCAGGCGGCAACCTGGCCGTATCGCGACAGCCGAAGACTGGACACTACTGGATCCCGGCCTGCGCCGGGATGACGACCATGGAGACTGTCGCGAAAGGCTGTCGCGCACAGGGTGCGCTCCTACGGTGGTGGGCTTCAGGTCTCGCGGACGATCAGCTCCACCGGCAACACCTCGGAGTTCACGGTCTTGTCGCCGATCATGGCGAGCACCTTGCGCGCCAGCAGCGTGCCGCCCTCCTGCCAGTCCTGCCGCACGGAACTCAGGGGAGGCAGGGCCGTGGCGGCGAGCGGCATATCGTCGTAGCCCACCACCGACACGTCGCCTGGCACGCCGCGACCCAACTTGTTGAGGGCGCGGATCGCCCCCATCGCCAACAGGTCGCTGCACGCGAACACCGCGTCGAACGGCACCTTGCGTTCGGTCAGCGAATACATCGCGTCCATGCCGGAGGCGAGGGTGAACTCATCGCGCCGGATCAGCAGTGGCTTCACCCCATGCGCGGCGAGCGCATCGACGAAGCCGTTAAGGCGATCGAAGATCTCGGGATGGTTGGGGTTGCCCACGAACACCGGGTTGCGGCGCCCCAGCGCAATGAAATGGTCCGCGACCACGCTGCCGCCCTGGCGGTTGTCGCTGCCCACCACCACGTGCTCATCGCCCTCGCCCGGCGCGCCCCATACCACCATCGGCAGGCCCAGCTTGTCGAAGCGGCGCACGGCATCCTGTCGCGAGCCCTGGCCGAGCAGGATCAGGCCGTCCGCCGCCTGCACGGCGGCAGCCGTCGCGCCCTGGCGCGTGGTCAGCAGCACGCTGTAGCCGTGGGCGGTCAGTTCCTGGGAAATGCCGCCGAGCAGGATCAACGGGTACGGGTCGAGCATCGTGCGGTCGTGCGAGGGCTTCATTTCCACGATCACGGCCACCGTGTGGCTGCGCCGCAATCGCAGGTTGCGGGCACTGACGTTCAGTTTGTAGCCGAGCTTCTGCGCCAGCGCCTGGAGGCGCTCCCGGGTTTCGCGGTTGACCAGCGGGCTGTCGCTAAGGGCGCGCGAAATGGTGATCTTCGATACGCCGGCGACCCTGGCCAGGTCGGCCATGGTCAGGCTGGCAGGAAGCGTTGCGGCACCCTCGTGTTTCTTCTGGTTACGACTCAAGACCCGACCCCAACTGTCTTGTGAGTGACAACGCTGCATCCGCGCTGCCGCCGACCGTGGCAGCGGCAAGTGTCCCGGTTTGCGGGCGACGCGTCCAACCCTTCCCGCGACGCCGCTTTCACGCAACCGAGCGCCTGTCTTGCCACGCCGTTGGCGTGCCCTCGTGTATTGCGGATGATATCGATAACAAATGGAAGCATGCTGCGCCACAGCAAATGTTATCGATATCTTGATATCGATAACATTTGCTGTAAGCTGCCGCCCACTTCAAGAGCCGGGCAACCGCGACATCGCGGTGAGCCCATAAAAGCCGACAACGTGCCCGGGGAGAGTGTGTGGATCACCATGAAACGGCGTCGGTCATGCCGCCTGCGCGCAGCAGGCCCTGCGACCCCTGGCTGCTGATCCGCCGCCAATCCCATCGCGCCGCGTTCGCCCAGGACGAAAGCCTGTTTGCCCTCTCGAACGGCAACCTGGGCGTACGCGGTGGCCTCGAAGAGGACGACAGCCCGAGCCAGGGCTGCTTCCTCGCCGGGGCCTGGGAACGTGCGCCGATCGAATACCACGAGCGCTTTCCCGGCTTTGCGGCACATACCGATACCCGGGTGCCGGTGACCGACGGCACACGCATCCACCTGCGTCTGGGCGATACGCCGGTGCGACTGGGCGAAGGCGAATGGCTCGATTTCGAGCGCGCCCTCGACCTGCGCTCCGGCTGCTACCGACGCCGGCTGCGTTGGCGGTCGCCGGAGGGCGCCACGCTGGATATCGAAGCCGAGCGCATCGTGAGCCTGGACGCTCCCGCCCTGCTCGCCATCCGCTACCGCGTGAGCTCGGTCGACTACCGCGGACCGATCACCCTCGAATCGTCGCTGAGTACCGCACGTGATGCCGTGGAACAGGGTGACGACCCGCGCATCGGCACCCGCCTCGATGGCGGCTTTTCCACCTACGACGCGCGCGCCGAGGAAGATCACGCCTACGTGCTGCAACAGACCGCGCACAGCGGCATTCGCGTGGCCTGCATGCAGCGCCACGCCTTCGACGCCGGCCAGCTCGGTTTCCGCCTCGCCAATCTCGCGCCGCATGGCGTGATGCATGTCTATGAAGGCGAGCTGGTGCCGGGCGGCTCGGTGCTGCTCGAAAAATCGTCTCCTACGCCTGGACCGCGCCGCATGGCGAGGACGGCGACGACGCCCTGCTCGATCGCGCCGACGCCAGCCTCCGGCAGGCGCGCGCAACCGGCTATGACGCACTGCTGGCACGCCAGGCCGCGATGTTCGATGCGCTATGGCGCAACGCCGACCTCGCCGTCGATGGCGACCCGCGCACCGAACAGGCGCTGCGCTTCAATCTCTTCCATGTCTTCCAGTCCAGCAGCCGCGACGGACACAGCAGCACCGCCGCCAAGGGACTGACCGGCGAAGGCTACGAAGGCCACTATTTCTGGGATGCCGAAGCGTTCATGCTGCCGGCGATGGTGACGCTCGCGCCCGAACTCGCGCGCGGCATGCTCACCTATCGCCATCGCACGCTCGAGCGCGCACGCCACCATGCGCGCGAACTCAACCACGCGCGCGGCGCGCTGTATGCCTGGCGCACCATCAGCGGCGATGAGTGCTCGGCGTATTTCCCCAGCGGCTCGGCGCAGTACCACATCAACGCGGCCGTGGCCTGGGCGATCCGCCAGTACGTGGACGTCAGCGGCGACCTGGGCTTCCTGCGCGATCACGGCGCGGAGATCCTGTTCGAAACGGCGCGCATCTGGCTGGACATCGGCCACTTCAACGCGCGGCGCAATGGCGCCTTCTGCATCCACGGCGTGACCGGCCCGGACGAATACACCGCCCTGGTCGACAACAACCACTACACCAACCGCATGGCGCAGCGCCACCTGCGCGATGCCGCGCAGGTCGCGCACTGGCTGGCGGAATACGATCCGCGCTTCTTTGCCGAACTCTCGCACCGCATCGACCTGGAATCGTTCGAGGTGATGCAGTGGCTGCGCGCCGCCGACGCCATGTACCTGCCCGAGGATGCCGAGCTCGGCATCTTCCCGCAGGACGACACCTTCCTCGACAAGCCGCGCATGCCCACGCGTGCGCATGGCGACGCCAAGCGCCCCCTGTTGCTGGAGCTGCATCCGCTGAGCATCTACCGCCACCAGGTGTGCAAGCAGGCGGACACGCTGCTTTCGCTGATGCTGGCCGGCGATGGCGTGTCGCGTGAAGCGAAACGCCGCAACTTCGACTACTACGAAGGCGTCACGGTGCACGATTCGACGCTGTCCGCGTCGACGTTCAGCGTGATCGCCGCGGAAGTGGGCGAAACAGACAAGGCCTGGCGTTATTTCCAGGAAACCCTGCGGGTGGACCTGGACGACCTGCACGGCAACGCCGCGCACGGCGTGCACATGGCCGCGATGGCCGGCAGCTGGCTTGCGCTGTGCTGGGGCTATGGCGGCGTGCGGATCAACCACGGGCAGCTGTCGCTGGCTCCGCGCCTGCCGGATGCATGGCATGGCTATCGTTTTGGCCTGCAGTGGCGCGGCTCGCACCTGCGCGTGGAAGTCAGCCAGACCGGCGTGCATTACTCGCTGACCCGCGGCGACGAGGTCAGCTTCCATCACGAGGGCGAGCTGTTGCAGCTGCGCAAGGGCGAATCGTTGTCGCTGCCGCATCGCTTCGCCGAAGCTCGCCAGCCCTTGCGCGCGGTGATCTTCGATCTCGACGGCGTGATCGCCGATACCGCCGTCGTGCATCGCGCGGCGTGGGAAAAGCTTGCGCAGGAAATCGACGCACCGTTCGATGAAGTACTGGCCGAACGCATGAAGGGCGTGGATCGCCGCGGCTCACTGGAGATTCTGCTCGAACGCGCGCCTCGCGCTTATTCCGAAGCGGAGAAGGACGAGCTCGGCGAACGCAAGAACCGTTATTACCGCGAGCAGATCGGCAGCTTCGGCCCCGAGAATCTGCTGCCGGGAGCGCGCCACGCCGTCGAGGCGACGCGCAACGCCGGGTTGCGCGTGGCGCTCGCTTCGGCGAGCCGCAATGCGCCGTTGTTGCTCGAACGGCTCGGCATCGCCGACCTGTTCGACTACATCGTGGATGCCTCGACGATCGAGCGCTCCAAGCCGGACCCTGAAATCTTCTTGGCCGCCGCCGCCGGATTGGGCGTGGCGCCGGCCGCTTGCCTGGGCGTGGAAGACGCCGCCGCAGGCATCGCCAGTATCCGTGCTGCGGGCATGGTCGCCGTAGGTGTAGGCCAACGCGAGGCTCTGGGGGAGGCAGATGTCGTGCTGCCGGGCCTGACCGCGTTCCGCATCGTGGAGTTTGTTGAAGACAAGAACCGCGCAACGGCGGAAAGAGCCGAAGCGTCGCATATCAACACGTAAAGTGGCCCGATTTGGGCGGGGAGGCACGACCATGTACACGCAAGGCATCACCCGACAGTTACTCGCAGCCGCGATCGTTACCGCACTGGCGGTAGGCGCAACGCACGCACAAGACGCAACGCCGCAGAACCAGGGCCCGGCTCCGGCCGCTCCCGCCGACCAGAAAGGCGCCAAGACACTCGACCAGGTGGTGGTTACCGGTACCTCCGCGGTTGGCGGCTTGAAGAAGATCGACGCCAGCTACTCGGTGGTCAGCGTCAACGCCGAGGAAATCAAGCAGGCCAACCCCAAGAGCACGGCCGACCTGCTGAAGGTCTCGCCGGGCATGTGGCCGGAATCCACCGGCGGCCAGACCGGCGCGAACATCGAGATCGCTGGCTTCCCGGGCGGCGGCGACGCACCGTTCTTCACCACGCAGATGATGGGTTCGCCGCTGTACGGCATGCCCACGCTGTCGTTCTTCGAAACCACCTCGATCTTCCGCCTCGACGACACCGTGGAGCGCGCGGAAATCCTGCAGGGCGGCCCGTCCGTGATGTACGGCGACGGCCAGATGGGCGCCACCGCCAACTTCATCCTCAAGCAGGGCACCGACGTGCCCAGCGGCAGCGTCGGCGTTACCTACGGCAACGAAGGCCTCTGGCGCACCGATGCCTTCTTGGGCTTCCCGCTGGGCAACAAGTGGTACGGCAGCATCGGCGGCTTCTACCGCGATTCCGATGGCGTGCGCAGCCCGGGCTTTGCGGCCGACAAGGGCGGGCAGTTCACTGCCACCATTTCGCACGACATGGACAACGGCTCGCTGGTGTTCTACGCGCGCCAGCTCAACGACCGCAACCAGTTCATCACGCCGATCCCGCTGATCCAGAGCGGCACGGACAACTTCAGCGCCTATCCGGGCTTCGATCCGCTCACCGACACGTACTACAGCAAGTACATCCAGCACGTGAACCTGCCCGGCTATCCCGGCGGCGGCACCAGCGCCAACCTCGCCAACGGCCGCGGCGCGAAGTTCAGCTTCTTCGGCATGAACTTCGACTACGACCTGGGCGACGGCTGGAACATCTCGGACAAGTTCCTGATCGATGGCGGCAACGTCGACACCAATGCGCTGTTCTCCGGCACCAACCCGGCCAGCCTCAATGACGAGCTGTACAACCTCGGCACCGACTTCGGCGGCTTTGCCTTGCCCGCGGGCTCGGCCACGGCCACCTACGTCAACGGCGGCGGCGCGGTCGACCCGAACCAGAGCGTGATCCACCAGGGCTGGTGGTTCATCCACAAGCACCTGAAGAACATCAACAACGATTTCCACATCAGCAAGGAAATCTTCGAGGGCAACACGCTCACCGCCGGCCTTTACCTCGCGCATTACACCGACAACGATGAGTGGAACCTCGGCAACCAGATGCTGATGACCAACACGCCGAACGCGCGACCGATCCAGGTCAGCTACATCGGCACCGATGGCCAGCGCCACCAGCTCACCGACTACCAGGGGCTGCTCGACTACGGCGCCTACAACATCACCGAGAACGGCCAGTCGACCAACAAGGCGTTCTACCTCACCGATTCCTGGCGCATCGACAAATGGCTCTTCGACGTGGGCGCACGCGTGGAGAACCAGGACTCCACCCTGCACGTGTGCAACCTCACCAATCAGAACCTGGACGGCAACAAGCTGACCGATTACGACAACGCGGTACCGGTCTGCAACGGCACCTTCGCCACCACCAAGTACGACAAGACCCACACCTCGTGGACGTTCGGCGTGAACTACGAGATCACCGACCACATGTCGGTGTACGTCCGCGCCAACAAGGGTGCGCACTTCGGTGACTTCGACAACGCGCTGCGTGGCAACACCACGGGCAACACGCCGCCGCTGCAGAAGATCCAGAACTTCGAAGGCGGCTTCAAGTACCAGGACCAGTACTTCTACGCGGACATCAGCGCCTACCACCGCCAGTTCAACGGCCTGCCCTACCAGCCCACCAACGGCGAAGGCGTGCCGGTCGGCCAGCCGCTGCTGTACGGCTCGGATTCGAAGGGCGTGAACCTGGTCGGTGCAGTCACGCCGATCGAGCACCTGAAGCTGCAGTTGGTGGCCAACTACCTCGACGGCCATTACTCGCACTACTCGGCCTGTATCCCGTACGTGAACCAGGTGTCCGGCAACGGCTGCGCGTATATCGACGGCGTGCAGCTGCAGCGCCAGCCGAAGCATCGCTACATGTTCACCCCGAGCTACGACTTGCCGTTCTCGTGGGGCGACGTGCTGGCCTTCGTCACGTACACCTACGTGGGCCCGCACACGCAAGACCAGTCCGGCCTGCAGCAGCTGGGCACCTACTACACGCTCGACTTCGGTATCGTGGCCAACGTCGAGAAGAACTGGGAGCTTCGCCTGCAGGGCACCAACATGACCAACCAGCTGGGCCTCACCGAGAGCAACTCGCGCATCTTCGGTTCGGCGGCTGGGTCCAATGGCGTGATCCTGGCCCGACCGCTGGAAGGTCGCGAGGTGAATTTCTCCGTGAAGTACAAGTTCTAAGAGAGCACTTCCCTCGACTGTTCCGGGCCGCCAGCACCGCGGCGGCCCGGAACCTTTTTTGGGCCTGGTGAAACGAGGTGGGGATGAACCGGTACCGCATGATCGCCGCGCTGGCGACGATTTACATGGTGTTCGCGATCCTGCTGAACAGCGTAGGCACCGTCATCCTGCAATCCATCCATACCTTCGGCATCGACAAGCCGCAGGCCAGCCTGCTCGAGCTGTTCAAGGATCTTCCGATCGCCGTCACCTCGTTCCTGGTGGCGTCGTTCCTGCCCAAGCTGGGCTATCGCCGGGCCATGATGCTGGCACTGGTGATCGTGGGTGGCGCGTGCGCGCTGATGCCGGTGTACCCGGGCTTCCACACCACCGAATTGCTGTTCACCTGTGTCGGCGTGTCGTTCGCGCTGGCGAAGGTTTCCGTGTATTCCTCGATCGGCCTGCTCACGCGCGACAAGGCGGAACACGGCCGGCTCACCAACACCATCGAAGGCCTGTTCATGCTGGGCGTGCTGGCCAGCGGCTGGCTGTTCAGCGCGTTCATCGACCATGCCCACCCGGAGAACCCCTCGTGGTTCAACGTGTATTGGGTGCTGTCGGCCATGTGCTTCGGCACCGTGGGCCTGCTCTGGGGCGCCACGCTCGACGAATCGGCCGCGCACGGCGGCATGGCATCCTCGATGGGCCAGGCACTGCGGCAGATGTACCGCCTGCTGATGCGCACGCTGGTCTATGTGTTCCTGCTGTCGGCCTTCCTCTACGTGCTGATCGAGCAGAGCTTCAGCACGTGGCTGCCCACGTTCAACAACGAGATCCTCAAGTTGCCCAATGCGATGAGCATCCAGATGGCGAGCATCCTCGCCGGCGCTACCGCGCTGGGACGCATCGTCGCCGGGCAGCTGCTGCGCCGCATGCCCTGGCACGTGTTGCTCAACCTGTGCGTACTCGGCATGGCGACGCTGATCGTACTGGTGCTGCCGCTCGCCCGCGAAGCCACCGTAACGGCCGATACCGGCTGGTTCAACGCGCCCCTCGCCGCCTATCTCATCCCGCTGATCGGCCTGCTGATGGCGCCGATCTACCCGGTGATCAATTCGGTGGCGCTCAGCTCGCTGCCCAAGCCGGCGCATGCGGCGATGACCGGCCTCATCGTGATCTTCTCCGCGCTCGGCGGCACCCTGGGTTCGCGCATCACGGCGCTGGTGTTCTCCAGTTTCGGTGGCATCCACGCGTTCTATTTCTCGCTGCTGCCGATGACGCTGATCCTGGTGACGTTGTTCTTCTTCAAGCGCGAAACCGACCGCGCCGGCGTATCGGCGCCGTTGGCGCCGGAGGGCGCTGCGTGAACTTCACGCGCCGCCGGTTCCTCGCCTCGGGCGTGGCGGCGGCGGGCGCCATGCTGGCGGGAGGCGCCTTCGCTGCGCCGTTGCGCACGGGCCGCGACGGCAGCCAGCGCAACGTGCTCCTGATCGTCGCCGACGACCACGGCTACGATCTTTCCTGCGTCGGCGCCGCCGTGCGCACTCCCGCGCTGGATCGCCTCGCCAGCGAAGGCACGCTGTTCACCGACGCCTACGCCTCGGTGTCTTCCTGCAGCTCCAGCCGCGCCACGCTGTACACCGGCCTGTATTCGCACACCAACGGCATGTACGGCCTTGCGCACGACGTGCACAACTTCTCGCTGCTCGAAGACGTGAAGACCTTGCCGTGGATGCTCAAGCAGCATGGCTACGCCACCGCACTGGCAGGCAAGCTGCATGTGAAGCCCGAGGCGCAGCTGGCCTACGACGCGTGGCTGCTGCCCGAGCAGGCCGGCAACCGCGATGTCGCCGCGATGGGGCACGCGGCGGGCCAATGGATGCGTTCCCAGGGCGGCAAGCCGTTCTTCCTCACCATGGCCTACAGCGATCCGCATCGCGCCGGCGATGCATCGCAGTTCGGCAACACGCGCGACTGGCCGGAGGTGCCGCGCGCGCGCTATCGTCCCGACGAGGTGACGATTCCTTCGCATCTCCCCGACCTGCCCGGCGTGCGCGAAGATCTCGCGCAGTACTACGAAGCGGTAAGCCGCATGGACAGCGGGGTGGGCATCCTGCTGCGCGAACTCGCGGCGAGCGGACACGCGGACGACACGCTGGTGGTCTATCTCTCCGACAATGGCCGTCCCTTTCCCGGCGCCAAGGACAACCTCTATCGCGAAGGCATCCATCTGCCATTGATCGTGCGCGCCCCCGGCACCAGGCGTCGCGGTCTTCGCAATCACGCGATGGCCAGCTGGATCGACATCACGCCGACCATTCTCGACTGGGCCGGCGTGACGCCACCTTCAGGCTACCGCTACCTGCCCTTGCCCGGCCGCTCGCTGCTGCCGATCCTGGAACAGGAGAAGCCGAACGGCTGGGACGAAGTATTCGCCACGCACTCCTTCCATGAGATCGACCAGTACTACCCCACGCGTTCGCTGCGTACGCGGCGCTTCAGCTATTTCCTGAACCTGCAGCCCAGCCTGCGCGTGCCGATCGCCAGCGATGTGGCGCTGTCGCCGTCCTGGAAGGCGATCACCTCGACGCCGGGCGCACGATTGGGCAAGCGCACGCTCGACGCCTTCGAGCATCGCCCTGCCGAAGAGCTCTATGACCTCGATGCCGACCCCGATGAAGTCGTGAACCTGGCCGGCGATGCCGCGCACGCCAAGGTACTTGACGACCTGCGCCAGCAACTCGCGCGTTGGCGCACCGCCACGCGCGATCCGTGGATGGCCGGCGTGACCAACCCCTTCGGCCCGACCCGCTGAGGGCCTTCCGGACAACCACTCCATGGACCGAACCATGCGCAAGCCGTCCGCCCTCGCGATCGCCTTCATCGGCTTGCTGCTGATGGCCTGCGGATGCCGGGCCACCGACGCGAGCTTCCTGCTCACCGCGACGGAGAAGGATCTCGCCAACTATTTTCCCGGCCAGCTCGGCAACGGCTTTTTTTCCACGCTCACCTCGCCGCGCGGCACCGAGGGCAGCCTGTCCTACATGATCAGCTTCATGGACTACGCCAAGGGCGACGTGTCGCGCCCCGCCGCCATTCCAGGCTGGACCGGCATCGACTACAGCACCGGCCCTTCGCATGCCGGCCAGTTCTGGCTCAACCAGGTGGACATGGACGGTGCGCGTTTTCGCGACTATCGCCAGGTGCTGGACATGCATGACGGCACGCTCACCACGCGCTATCGCTACCTCGACGGGCGCAAGGCCACGGATATCCAGGTGGTGTCGCTGGTCAGCCAGGCGTCGCCGCACCTGGCCGCCAGCCAATTCACCATCACGCCTGACTTCGATGGCGAGGTGCAGCTCTCCTTCGCGCTCGACCTGTGGGCGCCGCACCAGCCCCGGTTTGCGCTGGGCGAAATCGACGGTCCCCAGATGCAGGAAGCGGTGGCCGCGCACAACCTGAAACTGAAGGCGGTGCCGCCGGACGTGCCCGATCGCGCGCCGCTGTGGTACCACGGCGACACGCGCGTGCTCGTCGCCGATGGCGACACCAAGGCACTGACACTGTGGCTGGATGGCAAGGCGGAACAGGGCCATGCCATGGCCGAGGCCGTGGCTATCGCGCTGCCGGCCGGCATGCAGCCGCGTGAAGCGAAGCTGCATCACACCGACTACAAGCTCTCGCTGGAACTGCGCGTGGCGGTGCACAAAGGCAGGACCTATGCCTTCACCAAGTTCGTCGCCGCCTCGCGCGAACGCTGGGGCGGCGACGCGAAGCAGGACCTCGTGCTGGCGACGGGTGCACGCAAGGCCGGCTTCGACGCGCTGCTCAGGCAACATCGCGACGCATGGCATGCGTTGTGGAAGTCGGACATCGTGATCGACGGCGATCCCAAGTCTCAGCAGATCGTTCACTCCGACCTGTACTACCTGCTCTCCAACGCGGCGCCGGACACGACGTGGCCCGTCGGCGCCTGCGGCATGACGCCTGGCTATACCGCCCATGTGTTCTGGGACAGCGACACCTGGGTATTCCCCGCGCTGCTCCTGCTTCATCCCGATCGCGCGAAATCGCTGGTGATGTTCCGCAGCGCGACGCTGCCGGCGGCGCAGCAGCGCGCCAGAGAACGCGGACTGCGCGGCGCGATGTATCCCTGGGAGGCCGACCCCGACAACGGCAGCTCGCAGACGCCGCATTTCGCCTGGGTGCTCGACGAGCGCGAAATCCACGTCAACGCCGACGTCGCCATCGCGCAGTGGCAGTACTACCTGGCCACGCAGGACCGCGACTGGCTGAAGCAGCATGGCTGGCCGGTGATCCGCGCCGTCGCCGATTTCTGGGCCAGCCGCGCCACCTACGTGCCGGACACACGGCGTTACGAGATCCACCACGTCACCTCGGTGGACGAGGACTACGCCGATGTGCCGAACGACACCTTCACCAACGCCTCCGCGCAGAAGGCACTGCGCATAGCCGTGCAGGCCGCCGCGCTGGCGGGCGAGACGCCCGATCCGCAGTGGACCAGGGTGGCCGATGGGCTGTTGCTGCCGTTCGATGCGAAGGAAGGCCATCACCTGGACTTCGACGCCTCGGTGCCGCACGACATCGACTCGTGGGGCGGCAGTTCGCTGCCGATGCTGAGCAATCCGTCGCTGGACCTGGCGATGGACGTGCAGACGCGACGACGCAACTACGACTATTCGATCGCGCCGATCACCCGCTCCAGCCGTGATCCCAACAGCATGGGCCTGATGCCGCTGTCGATCGCCGCCGCCACCGCCGGCGACGCCGCGGCCGCCAGCGACTGGTACACGCGCAACATCACCGCCAACGTGCTGAAGCCGCCGTTCAACGTGCGCACAGAAACGGCGACCAACAACACCGGCTATTTCATGACCGCCAGCGGCGGCCTCCTGCAGAACATCCTTTACGGCTTCACCGGCCTGCGCATCCGCGACGACGGCCTGGTGACGGCCTATGCACCGATGCTGCCCGATCATTGGCGCTCGGTGACACTCAAGAACATCCGGTTCCGCGGGCAGCGACTCGACATCACGGTGGAGCGGGACGCCCAGGGGCAGCCGCGCCTGACCCGTCGCGCCGCCGATACACCGATTTCCGATCATCACGCCACGACCAGGGAGCAGACATGACCAGCCCATACCGCTCGTCCCCTCGCCCAGACACGTCGGCGCCACAGCGTCCTTGCCGTACCGTGCTTCGTTTCGCCGCGGCCGCCCTGGCCCTCGGGTTTGCCGCGACGTCGATGGCGGCCACGCCGGATCCGGCCAGGACGCGCGCCTACATCGACCACGCCTGGACCACGCTGACGCGGTCGCAGGAAGACTGCGCCGCGCTCGTGGACACCAAGGTCGACAGCCACCCGGTGCTGTACATGCCCGCCGACATGGCGGTGCCGCCGCAGGTGACGGACATCGGCAAGCGCTGTGGCGTGGACGTTCGCCCGCTGCCGCACAAGGTCCAGCAGTTGGGTGACATCGACGCCAACGCGCTGCCCCAGCAGGGCCTGCTCTACCTGCCGCATCCGTACGTGGTGCCAGGCGGCTTCTTCAACGAGATGTACGGCTGGGACAGCTACTTCATCCTGCTGGGACTGGTGGCCGACCATCGCATCGAGATGGCGAAGAACATGGTGGACAACGCCTTGTTCGAAGTGGAGCACTACGGCGGCGTGCTCAACGCCAACCGGACCTACTACTTGAGCCGCTCGCAACCGCCTTTCCTCACCGCGATGATGGTCGCGGTGCTCGACGATCCCAAAGCGTTCGCCAGCGCGGACGCGCGCCTGCAATGGCTGGCGCAGGCCTATCCGCTGGCGGTGCGCAACTACGAGATATGGACGCGCCCCGAGCATCGCGCCGGCGATACCGGCCTGGCGCGCTACTACGACCTCGGCAACGGCCCGGTGCTGGAAGCGAAGGACAGCGAGTACTACAAGGGCGTGATCCGCTGGTTGCGCGCGCACCCCTCGCAGGACCCGGGCTACCTGCTCAAGGCTTCCGAACATCCCGACGATGCCGAGGCCGCCAGACTCAAGGACAGCAGTTGCGACGTGCGCGCATCGAAGGTCTGCGAAGGCGCGTGGGTCGATGGCTATCGCCTCACCGCCGACTACTTCCACGGCGATCGCGCCATGCGCGAATCGGGCTTCGACACCAACGCGCACTTCGGCCCCTTCGGCGGCTCGACCCATCACTACGCCGACGTCAGCCTCAACAGCCTGCTCTATCGCTACGAACTCGACCTGCACGACCTCGCCATGCAGCTGGGCAAGGCCGGTGACGCCGAGCGCTGGGCGCATGCCGCCCAAGCGCGTCGGCAGGCCATGGACCGCTACCTGTGGCGCCCGGACGCGGGCATGTATCGCGACTACGACTTCGTCGCCGGCAAGCCTTCGCCCTATCCCTACGTCACCACGTTCTATCCGTTGTGGGCCGGCACGGCCACGGCGCAGCAGGCCTCGTCGGTGCGCGGCAAGCTGTCGATCTTCGAACGCAAGGGCGGCCTGAGCATGGATGACCGCCCGGCCGGCGTGCAGTGGGGCGCCCCGTTCGGCTGGGCGCCGACCAACTGGCTGGCGGTGGCGGGCCTTGACGCCTATGGCTTCCATGACGATGCCAAGCGCATCGCCGGCAAGTTCATGGCAACGGTGGACCAGGGCCTCGCCGACGACGGCACCATCCGCGAGAAGTACAACATGGTGCTGGGCAACGCCGACGTGAAAGTGAGCGCCGGCTACAGCGAGAACGTGGTCGGTTTCGGCTGGACCAACGGCGTGTACCTGATGATGCGGCAGGTGGTCAGCGGCACGGGCAAGAAACCCAAGCCCGCCGAGGCGGCAGCGCCGGAGACGCTGCCGTGACGCGCCATTGCTTCCTGACGCCCCTGTTGGCGCTGGGCCTCGCGCTTCCGCTGGGCGTCCTGGCGCAGCAGTCCGACCAGCCGACGATCGGCGCCGACGCCGGCCTGCGCGTGGGCAGCATCGCCGTGCCCTATTCCGGCTTCGCCTCCCCGGAGGCGCGCGCCTTCTTCCCGAAGATGCTGGCGGCCGGCGGCAAGGCACCGCCCATCAGCGGCCCGATCGAGCAAAGCCGCGCGTTCTACGACCACATGAACAGCGACCGCGCTGCCCGCATGGAAAAGCTCTACGCGGTGAAGACGCACCAGGAGACCATTGGAGGGGTGGGCGCCGACGTGGTCGAACCGGCCGACGGCATCGCCCCGCGGAACCGCGACCGCGTACTGATCAACCTGCATGGCGGCGCGTTCCTGTGGGGCGCGCACAGCGGCGCCCTGGTCGAGGCGATCCCGATCGCCAGCCTGGGCCGCATCAAGGTGGTCAGCGTGGATTACCGCCAGGGGCCCGAGCACGTGTTTCCTGCCGCCAGCGAAGACGTCGAGGCGGTGTACCGGGCCCTGCTCAAGCAGTACAAGCCGAGCAACATCGGCATCTACGGCTGCTCGGCCGGCGGCGTGCTGACCGGCGAGGCGGTGGCCCGGCTGATCGACCGCAAGCTGCCGGTGCCCGGCGCCATCGGCACCTTCTGCGCCTCGCTGGTGAACCTGGAGGGCGACTCGGTATACGTGGCCCCGCTGCTGAACGGCCAGCCGGTGCCCGAGCACCCGCTGCGGCTCAACGACCTGCCCTACTTCAAGGGCGCCAGCACGTCCGACCCGATGGTGTTTCCAGGCCAGTCACCGGCCTTGCTGGCCAAGTTCCCGCCCACGCTCCTGATCACTGGCACCCGCGACATGGCCATGAGCTCGGTGATCCAGAGCCAGACCCTGCTCCGCCGGGCGGGCGTGGAAACGGAGCTGCACGTCTGGGACGGCATGTGGCACTCGTTCTTCTCCGACCCGGAGATCCCCGAGTCCCGGGATGCCTACCGGGTCATCGTGACATTCTTCGACCGCCACCTGGGCAGAAAGTAAGCCGGTGCGACACGCCAACCTTTGCCCGCCGCAGGCTCGGGCGGGTATCCTACGCACGGCCTCAACCCTTCGAGACGACATGAGCCAACAGACCGTACTGGTCGTCGACGACGAACGCGACATCCGCGAACTCCTCACCATCACGCTCGGGCGCATGGACCTGCTGGTCGATGCCGTCGGCACGGTCACGGAGGCGCGACGCGCCCTCGCCGAGAGGCACTACGATCTGTGCTTCACCGACATGCGCCTGCCCGACGGCACCGGCCACGAAGTGGTCGAGGTGATCGCCGCGGAGCATCCGGACACGCCGGTCGCCATGATCACCGCCTACGGCAACGTCGATGCCGCGGTCAGCGCGCTGAAGGCCGGCGCCTTCGATTTCGTCTCCAAGCCCGTCGACATCCAGATGCTGCGCCGCCTGGTGCGCACCGCGCTGCGCCTCGCCGAGGAAAAGCGCAGCGGCCAGGCCGCCGCCAAGCCGGACGGCAACGAGCGCCTGATCGGCGACTCGACGGCCATGCAGCAGGTACGCGGCACCATCGCCAAGCTCGCGCGCAACCAGGCCCCGGTGTACATCGCCGGCGAGTCGGGCGTGGGCAAGGAACTGGTCGCCCGCCTCATCCACGAGCAGGGCCCCCGCGCGGCCGGTCCGTTCGTGCCGGTGAACTGCGGCGCGATCCCGTCCGAGCTGATGGAGAGCGAGTTCTTCGGCCATCGCAAGGGCAGCTTCACCGGTGCGGTGGGCGACAAGGAGGGCCTGTTCCAGGCCGCCCACGGCGGCACGTTGTTCCTCGACGAGGTGGCCGAGCTGCCCCTGCACATGCAGGTGAAGCTGCTGCGCGCGATCCAGGAAAAGGCCGTGCGCCCGATCGGCGCCCGCGAGGAAGTGCCGGTGGACGTGCGCATCCTTTCGGCCACCCACAAGAACCTCGCCGCGCTGGTCGAGCAGGGCCAGTTCCGCCAGGACCTGTTCTACCGCATCAACGTGATCGAGCTGCGCGTGCCACCCCTGCGCGAGCGCCGTGGCGACGTGCCCCTGCTGGCCAACTTCGTGCTGCGCCAGCTCGCCGCCAAGAGCGGCGGCGCACCGGGCCGCCTGCTGCCTGCCGCGCAGCAGGCGCTGGAAGGCTATGACTTCCCCGGCAACGTGCGCGAGCTGGAAAACATCCTCGAGCGCGCGATGGCGATGTGCGACGGCGACCAGATCGACGTCACCGACCTGATGTTGCCGCAGCGCATGCCGCGCTCGCAGGAGCCGGTGGCGGCGGTGGCGGGCGGCATGCCCGCGCCGGCCACACCGGCACCGGCTGCCGCACCCACCGCCAGCGGCGGCCTCGACGACTACATCAGCAACCTGGAGCGCACCGCGATCATCAAGGCGCTGGAGGAGTCGCGCTACAACAAGACCGCGGCGGCGAAGAAACTCGGGATAACGTTCCGGGCGTTGCGGTACAAGCTCAAGAAACTGGGCATCGATTGAACGAAAAGGCCGGAGGACATCCGGCCTTTTTTGTATCCCCCATCGCGCCCGAGCCCCTTCCTGTAGGAGCGCACCCTGTGCGCGACAGCCTTTCGCGCCAGTCTGGATGGTTATTGTTCTTTTGAGATCGGGCTATTGCCTTCGGTAGCCACGCTTCCGCCAGGTTGCCGCTTACGACCGTAGGAAGTCCCTGTGGGACGCAGCGGGTGTTTCGATCCCCTGCCGGCGACGCGAAGCTAGTCCCGTGGGACGCTCGAGTCACTTTTCTTTTGCTGGCCCACGCACGCGCAGGAGCGCGTGCGAACGGCGAAGCCGGCCCGAAGGGCGGAGGGCAGGATGCCCGGAGTCAAAGATCCCACGGGGACTAGCTTCGCGTCGAAAGTAACCCAAAGAAAATGGCCTTCAGAGCCAGGGCTCATAGCGATATGCGGGATAGGAGCATCGGCCCACT
>NZ_BCPR01000089.1 GCF_016586165.1 Dyella sp. EPa41
AGTGATAGCGCACCCAGTGCGCTATCAATCCCGCCTCAGGCCTCAAACACCAAGGCGTTGGTCAAATCCCCCGGCGCCGGCCCGCCCGCCGCCACCATCGCCTGCTCGCGCAGCGCCAGGCCCGGCAGCTTCTCCAGCCCGAAGCGCCGCGTGAGGAAACGCGCGATGGAGCCGGTGTCGTAGATCGTGTGGTCCACGTGCCCTTTCTTTGCGAAGGGCGACACGATGATCGCCGGAATGCGCGAGCCCGGCCCCCAGCGATCGCCCTTGGGTGGCGCCACGTGGTCCCACCAGCCGCCGTTCTCGTCCACCGTGATGATCACCAGCGTGTGCGGCCACGCCGGCGATTTCTGCAGCGCGTCGACGATGGCCATGATGTGCCGGTCGCCCGCGTCCACGTCGGAGTAGCCCGCGTGCATGTTGAGATCGCCCTGCGGTTTGTAGAAGCTCACCGCCGGCAGCTTGTCCGCCGCGATGTCCGCGAGGAAATGGTTGGTCTGCGCCGTCTCGCCCACGCCCGCATCGCGCAGGTGCTTCGCGCGTGCCTCGGTGCCCGGAGCGAAACTCTTGAAGTAGTTGAGCGGCTGGTGGTGGTACTGGAAATTCGGCCGCTGCGGAAACTGCTTCTCGTCGCCGTCACCCTTGCCCTCGAGCGCCAGCTGCCACGCACCGGCGTACCAGGCCCACTCGACGCCCGCGGCGGAAAGCACGTCGCCGATCGTCTTGTGCTCCTGGGCCGGCAAGGTATTGGGGCTGTCCTCGTCGGCCAGCAGCGCATCGCGACCCGATTGCGTCGCGCTTGGCGCGTACGGCGGCGACATCGTGTTCACCGCGTAGAAGTCCGGCGTGAGCGAGCTGTGCGAAGCGAACTTCGGCTTGCCGTCCATCGCGCTGCGCGGGGAATCCTCGGCGAGCTTGAGGCGGATGTCGGTGGTTTCGCCGCTCTCGGTCACGGCGATGTTGAAACGCGCGGGGCTCTGGTCCGCGCCCGGGTAATACGGCGGTTGTGCCGCCACGAGGTATTGGTGGTTGAGGAACGAGCCGCCGAACGCGCCCATGAAGAAGTTGTCGCACAACGTGTACTGGCGCGCGAGCTGCCACAGGCGCAGGTTCGCCGCGCTGTCGTCGTAATAGCCCATGACCATCGCGCCGGTGTCGCCCCAGGCGACGAATCCGTCGTTGCGACCGCTATTGATCTGCCGCTGGTTCTCGTAGAAGCGATGCACCAGGTCGCGCGTCACCACGCCGTGCGGCAGCGGCTCGCCATCGCCGGTGCGCAATGCCCACGGTGCGTTCGGCAGGCCCTTCAGGTCGTTTTCCATCACCTGGTAGCTGCGGTGGTTCACCACCTGCTTGTGCGGCGCCAGGCCGTGCCATACCGGTGGCAGCGTCTTCAGCAGCGCGCCGTCGCGATCGCGCTGCTGGTAGTCGGCCGGCTTCAGCGCGCCCAGCGGCTTCTCGACGCCCGGAAAATTGGCGAACAGGTTGTTGAAGCTGCGGTTCTCGGCGTAGATCACCACCACGCGCTGGATGTGTTGGCGCAGCGCGGCATCCAGCGGGGTACTGCCGATGGCGGCCTTGTTTGCGGCGCCGGCCACGGTCGGCGCACCGCCGACGGCGAGCGCGGCGCCTGCCGCCGCGAGGCCGCCCAATAGGCGGCGTCGCGACGGGTCCTGCGGTTGTTCGTCCGCGTCGTCGAAGGGCGGTTGCCGGCTCACGGCGCCGCGTCGTCGTAGAAGCGCGACAGGTCCGCCTTGCTCTGCTGCAGCGACTGCTGGTCGATGTAGATCATGTGGCCCGACGGATAGAAGCCGTAGGTGATGTTCTTGCGCTCCGCCGGTTCCAGGCCCAGGTGCGAGAGATCGAACTCGGTGGCATAGAACGGCGTGGCGAGGTCGTAGTAACCGTTGGCCGAGAACACTTTCAGGTGCGGGTTGCGGCGCATCGCGTCGCCCAGGTCGTCACCCACGTAGGTGGCCTGCAGCCAGCCGCCGTTCTTCTTGCGCTTCCAGTCCCAGTTCTTGCCGATGGCGGCATAGTTGTTGGGCAGGTAGGGGCGATCCTCGGTGAACTTCAGCTCGGTGGCCACGTACTGGTTGAACGTCGCCACGAACGCGCCGGTGATGGCGTCGCTGGCGGTATCCCCGTCGGGCGTTTCGCCGGCGGCATCCGGATCGATGCCCTGGAAACGGCCATCCAGACGTCCGACGGTCACTCGCTGGTCACGCAGCAGCTCCTTGCGGAAGCGGCTGGGGCCGACGCGCAGGTTCGCTTCCTTGATGTATTGCGGGGAAAGGCCGAGATAACGGCTCATCTGGTTGGCGACGCGATCGGCTTCGGCAGGGTCGATGCCATCGCCCTTGGACAACGCCAGCGTGTACTCGCCCGAAGCAAAGCGACGCACCTCGGCGAGGAACGCGCCGATGTCGGCCGGCTTGTTCGGCACCTTGTTGTGGTACCACGCGATCGCCGCCTCGGTGGGCAGGTTCACGATGTAACCGTGATCGATGCCGGGCGCGGCCACGGTGAAGTCGAGGATGGACGACATCAGCACCACGCCGTTGAACTCCATGCCCTTTTCCTGCAGCGACTTCACCAGCACCGCCGAGCGCGTGGTGCCGTAGCTTTCGCCGAACAGGAACTTGGGCGAGTTCCAGCGGTTGTTGGTGCTCACCCAGCGGGAGATGAAGCGGGTGAACGCATCGGCATCCTGGTCCACGCCCCACACGTCCTTGCCTTCGGTCTTGCCGACCAGCTGCGAGTAGCCCGTGCCCGGCGCGTCGATGAAGACCAGGTCACTCTTGTCGAGCAGGCTGTATTCGTTGGGCACGAAGCGATACGGTGCCGGCGGGATCGGCTTGTCGCCGTCGTTCGCCACGCGTACCGGGCCGTACGAGCCCATGTGCAGCCACATCGACGACGAACCCGGCCCGCCGTTGTAGAAGAAAGTCACCGGGCGCTTGCCACCCTTGCCGCCGTCGGCGGTGTAGGCGACGTAGAAGAAGCTCACCGTCGGCTTGCCCTTGTCGTCGCGGATCAGCATGCGGCCGGCGGTAGCCTGGTAACTGATGCTGCGGTTGCCCACTCGCACGCTGTGCCTGGTCACCACGGTGCGATCGGCCGGCGTGGGCTGTTCGTCGGACTTGTCGCTCTTGTCCTTGTCTTTGTCACCCTTGTCCGACTGCGCCTTGGGCGCGTCCTTGGTCTCATCGGCGGCGTGCAGCGGCAGGCTGCCCAGGGCCAGCAGCGTGGCGAGGGCGAGCGAGGCGAGTGGCATGTGGCGCATGGAAGGCATCTCCGGTACGGCGTGGAATCAGGAGTGGTTGGTGTCGTCGTAGTAGCGGGCCAGGTCACCCTTGAGCTGCCGCAACGCCTCGGTATTGAGATAGACCATGTGACCCGAGGGGTAGTACAGGAAGTGCACATTGCCGCGCAGCGACGGCTCCAGGTTCATGTGCGAGAGGTCGTACTCGGTGATGAAGAACGGCGTGGCGAAATCGTAGTAGCCGTTCACCGACAGCACCTGCAGGTGCGGATTGGTACGGATGGCATGCGCGAGGTCGCCGGCCACGTACGCGGTCTGCAGCGGGCGCTTGATGCCGGCGGCCTGGTGTTTCCAGTCCCAGTCCTTGCCGATGTCGCCGAAGGTGGGGCGATAGTCCAGGTCGGAGTGGTAGTTGAGCTGGGCGCTGATGTAGTCGTGGAACGCGGTGATGAAGGCGCCGCTGATGCCGGTATCGGAGGCGTCGTAGCCTGGCACCTCGCCGGCGGCATCCTCGTCCACGCCTTCGAAGCGCGCGTCGAAGCGGCCGATGGTGCGGCGTTCGTTGCGCAGCAGCTCCTTGCGGAAGCGCGCCGGTTCGATGCGCAGGTTCGCTTCCTTCACGTACTGCGGCGAAAGGCCGGTGAACGCGGCGAGCTGGCGCGCCAGGGCATCGGCTTCCCCGGCCGGGAGATCCTGGCCCTTGGCCAGCGCCGTCGCATAGGGGCCACGCGCAAACGCGCGCACCTGGTCGAGGTAGGTCTTGAGATCGGCCGGCTTGTTGGCGAGCTTGTTGTGGTACCACGCGGCAGCGGCGTAGCTGGGCACGTAGCCGATGTACATCTCGTCGTAACCCGGCATGCGCACGCCGTAGTTGAGGATCGAGGACATCAGGATCACGCCGTTGAAGGCCATGCCCTTGTCCTGCAGCGCGTCCACCAGCGCGCCCGAGCGCGTGGTGCCGTAGCTCTCGCCATAAAGGAATTTGGGCGAGTTCCAGCGGTTGTTGATCGTCACGTAGCGCTGGATGGCGCGGCTGAAGGCCGACACGTCCTGGTCAACGCCCCAGAAATCCTTGCCTTCGGCCTTGCCCACCGGCCGCGAGTAGCCGGCGCCCACCGCATCGATGAAGACCAGGTCGGTCTTGTCCAGCAGGCTGTCGCTGTTGGGCACCAGCTTGTACGGGGCGGGGTCGGTGGCCGCGGGGCTGGCGGTCTCGATGCGCACCGGGCCGAACGAGCCCATGTGCAGCCACATGCTGGAGGAGCCCGGGCCGCCGTTGTAGAGGAAGGTGACGGGGCGCTTTTCCGGCTTGCCGGTGTCCACGGTGTAGGCCACGTAGAACACGCTGGCCTGCGGCTCGCCCTTCTCGTCGCGGATGATCAGGTTGCCTGCCGTGGCGGTGTAAGCCACCGAGCGGCCGCCGACGGTCACGCTGTGCTTCGTGCGTACCGCGTTTTCGGTGGTGGGAGCCTTGACGTCCTCATCTTTGCCGGCCTCCTTCTTGTCGGTCGGCGCGTCCTTGGCCAGCAACGGATAACAGGGCGAAAAGGCAACGCTGCTGGCAAGCAGCAGGGACATGAGGCGACGCATGGTGCTCCCCGGATGGCGGCTGAATCGATATAACTGGCCTGGGAGTATGCGTAACGCCGTCGCGGGGCGACCGTGACAAAAGTACTGGTCGGGCCGCGGGCGCCGCGCGGCATCCGTGCGGCCGTGCGCATTAAGTGGCCAGATTCAGGGCCATATTCCATAACGGGACGCGGCCTGGTGCTACAGTCCCGAGGCGCCACGAGGGCGTTACCGCCAAAAATCGAGAAAGGGGAATGACCATGTCAAACACACGTCTGCGTAGTGTCGCGCTTGCGGCGTTGCTCTTTGCCGGCGCCGCGGGCCCGGCCCTGGCTGCACAGCCGGCGGCTTCCGGCCTTGGCCAGGCGTGGCCGAACACCACGGATGTAAGCCCGAGCCCGAACTGGCACGCCTACGTCTTCACGATGGGCGGGGTGAAGTACATCCAGGTGAATGACGCCAACGGCAATGTGATCGGCGCCGTGGGCACCTCGAACGGCCAGTTCATCACTCTGCCGATCGGCGCCTTCTCGCAGCTGGTGTCGACCCCGCAGCAGCCCTCTGCCGTTGCCCCGACCGCCCAGCCGGCGACCGCGCCGACCACGGTGTACAACGACACCTCCGTCCAGGTCACCGCTACCCCGCAGACCGACGGCACCGTGCAGCTGATGGCGACGTCGACGTGCGACCCGATTCAGTGCAGCACCCGCGCTCAGTAATTGCTCGGCTGATGGAACCCTGGCAGCGTTGAAGCTGCTAGGGTTGCTCGGGGTCGTACAGCAATACGCTGATGCAACGCCCGTTGGTGATCAGGTGTTCGCGGGCCCGTCCTTCGAAGGTCGCCGCGCGATCTTCGATGGCCGGCCAGCCCAAGCCAGTGGCCGTACGCAGTACGCGAGGCAGCAATTCGTCCCAGCGCACGTCGCTCAAACGACCTGCGTGCGCGCTGAGGTTCACCCTCACCACGGTCCAGCGGCGCTCATTCCGATGCCCGCAACGCACTTGAACGCGGATGTCGCTGATGTCGCGGCGCGCGCAACCATCCGCGACGGCTTCGCAAACCAACCGATAGATGGCCAGTTGGATGGTTCCGGACAGCAGGCTCACCGGACCGCGCAGGTCGCACCAGTACGACATGCCTGATTCCTCGAGCACGCGCGCGATGGGACCTTCACGCAGGACGGCCGGAAGGCCACGCTCGCGGGTTACTGGGCACAAGCTGTCGGCAAGGCGGTAGAGCTGGTCCTGGGCCACCAGGGCTTGGCGACGATAGCTACGGTCGTCGATGACTGGCGCAACGTTTCGCAGCCGGCCCAGCATCATGTTGTAGACCGAGTGTACGGACTCGCGGACCTGCTCCAATGCCTGCGAGGTCATATGCAACTGCACTTCGCCCATGTGTACGTTGCGTTGGGCCAGGGCCAGTGCCAAGCGCAAATCGGTGCGTTCCTGCTGGGCCTGCTGATTCAGCGCGCCAATGCGTGCACCGACAATCAGCATGGTGGAGATGATGAAGGCGATGAACACCTGTGCGTTCAACGTATCGTGGTCGAACAGGCGCGGCATCAGGGCCACGACTGCCAGGCTTGCCAGCGTCCCGCCCACGGCCGCGCCCTGCCAGCCGTAGCGCAGCGTCAGCCACAGCACCGGCAGGAACATCATCATTTGAGCGAGCTGACGCGTATTGGCGGTAGATGACGCGTTGAGTCCCAGCGCGATCAGGAAGGCAAGCGTCGGGATCAAGACGAAGACGCACTCAAGGGCGAGGTGGCTCTTGATGAAGCGGGTGCCCAGTTGTCGCCAACTGCTCTCCTGCAGAACCTCGCGGATGACCAGCACGAAAGGCAATACTGTCAGGATGCCCACGTAGCTGCCCAGCAGCCACTGGCCAGCCAGAAAGCCGTAGTGCAAAGGGGGGTAATCGGGAGGGAGCTTGGCGGTTGATACCAGCAGGAGACTGCCGCCGGTCTTGACCAGGGCGACGAGCAAGGCGCCGAACAGAAGGACGCCCATGTTGATGGTCGTGCGCGTGGGGAACACGCGCCAATACTCGCGGCACGCATATACGACGGGCGTGATCCATGCGCTGGACAGCAGCACGTTACAGATCGACCAGGTCAGACCGAGCTGGTCGAGGCAGGTGACGCTGATGTATCCCAGAGACACCATGTCGCCCACGACAAGCGCTGCCCAGTAGCGATAGGGCACGAGCAGCAGCGCGGCCATGTGCAATCCGGCCAGCAATACCCAGTGAGAGAACGATAGTTCTCGGGCGAGCGAGACGAGCACGGCGTAGGCAGCAGCCACCGCAGCCTGGCGCAGCCATAACGCCATCCCTGTTCCCTTTTGCATATCCAACCCCCGCTGGATGGAGCGTCCCTTCACGATCGCCGCTCCTGCCGACCGAACAGAATGGGGCCCCCCGAGTCGTCGGCCTGCCCCCCAAAGCACACAACATCCTAACCCAATTGAAGCGCAGCTACCTGCGCAAGAGGTTGCGCGGCCTGAGTTTGCCGCGCCGATCGACCTCGGGCTGGCGATGTCCTGCATCGACAAGCAAGGCAATAACTGTGCCTCTCGACGAGGTCAGCTTTTGGATATGTGATGAGATTCACATAAGTTGCGTGGTCGGCTCCGCGTTCCGCCGGCGGAGCTCGCTCACTCGTCCAGAAAGGTCCTCGCCGCGTTCCACATCGCTCGCGTGAGCGGACGGTTCTCGTGCGGCGTCTGCAGGACCACCAGGGTGGTGGTGCTGATGCTCGAGTGGATCTTCAGCAGGCGGTCGAGCACCGCTTCCAGGTGGGGGATGGACATCGCCACCACGCGGAGCAGGGCGGAGTCCTCGCCGGCCAGGCGGCGGCAGTCGAGCACCTCGGGAATATCAGCGACCAGCACGCCCACGCGTGCGCAGATACCGCCGTCGCACCGCAGCCGGATCATCGCATCGATCTCGTAACCCAGCTTGCGCGGATTCACCGCGGCCCGATAACCGGCGATGACGCCTGCTTCCTCCATCCGCTTCACCCGCTCGGCCACGGCTGGCGCCGACAGCTTCACCTTGCGCCCGAGCTCCGCGTAGCCGAGCCGCGCGTCCTGTTGCAGGGCCTCCAACAACAACCAATCGGTGGCGTCCCAAATAGGTTTCGATTCAAAGGTCGCTGCGTTCATGGACATTTTGATCGTTGGCGAAACAACGTCATCGTACGCTGATTCATCATTCATGCGCAGCATGGTCCGCCTTACGATGCGCACGTTTCCCTCCACCGGAATCCTCCCCATGCAGATCCAGGAACGCCTGGACGGGCGTGCCCTTGCCTATATCGGCGTCGCCCTCGTCACCTGGTCGTCGGCCTACGCCGCGATTGCCTACGCGCTGGCCTCCTTCACGCCCGGCGAGGTGGCGCTGGCACGCCTCGCCATCGGCTCGCTCTGTTTTGCCGTGCTGCTGGCGGTAAAGCGGGTACCCCTGCCGGCCAGGCGTGACTGGCTGCCGCTGACCATGCTGGGCGTGATCGGCCTCAGCGTGTACCACTTGTGCCTCAATACGGCCGAAACCCGGGTAGCCAGCGGTACGGCCGCCATCCTGATTTCCCTGGTGCCGGCGACCACGGCGGCGCTGTCGGCGATCTGGCTGCGCGAACGGCTGTCGCCGCGCACGCTCACCGGCCTGGCGGTTGCCCTCGTCGGCGTGATTCTGGTGGTCCTCACCAGCGGCAAGGACGTGAAGATCGAGCCCATGGCCGCGCTGGTGCTGGTGAGCGTGGTGGCGTGCGCCATCTTTTTCGTGGGGCAGAAGCCCTACTTTGCCCGCAGCGGCATGCTGGGCGTCACCGCCTTTACCTTCTTCGCCGGCACGCTGGGTACGCTGCCGTTCGGGCTGGGCCTGCCGCATGCGCTGGCCAACGCGCCCCCGTCGCATATCGGCGCGCTGCTGTGGCTGGGCATGGCGCCCACTTTCGTCGGTTACATCGCCTGGAATGCCGCCCTGCACCGCGCATCGGCTTCGCAGGTGAGCAGCTTCATCTACTTTTCGCCGCCGATTGCGGTGCTGATCGGTTGGGTGTGGCTGGGCGAGCGTCCGACCTTGCTGACCCTGCTGGGCGGCGCGATTACCGTGGGCGGCGTGGTGCTGGCCAATGCGCGCCGTCGCGGGGCCCCGGTACGGGTCGGTACGCCGGCCAAGCAGAGCTGACGCCGTGAAACCCCATCATTTGGCCGGGCTCGCCAGCCAGTTGCCCGACGCATGGTCATCGCGCGTACTTGCCCAGTTCGGCGATGCCCGCCTGAAGGTGTTGCGCATGGACGATGCCGCCTATCCGGAGGAAAGCCATGACTATGCCGAAGGCCTGCTGGTGATCGAGGGCGAGCTGCGCCTGCGGCTGGACGGGCAGGCCTTGCGCGTCGGCACCGGCGAACTGTGCATCGTGCCGCCGGGCGTGCCGCACAGTGTGGAGGAGGGCAGTCGGGGTACGCTGCTGATCCTCGACACCTGACCTGAGGCTGCCTGGCCGTGCCCACGCTCTACATCGCCAACAAGAGCTACTCGTCGTGGTCGTTGCGCCCCTGGGTACTGATGAGTGAGCTGGGCATTCCGTTCGAGGAAGCCCTGGTGCCGTTTGGCGCAGGACCCGCGGGAAACACGTTCCGCACCTTTTCACCCAGTGGCCGCGTGCCGTGCCTGCACGACGGCAACGCCGTGGTGTGGGATTCGCTGGCCATCGCCGAATACCTCGCCGATGATCATCCAGCCGTCTGGCCGTCCGACCGGGTGGCGCGAGCCTGGGCACGCAGTGCGTCGGCGGAAATGCACTCGGGCTTTGCCGCGCTTCGCAGCCAGTGCGGCATGATCTGCGGCCTCCGGATCCGCCTCCACGAGATCGGCGCGGCATTGAAGGCCGACATCGATCGCATCGGCGAGCTCTGGTGCGAAGGCCTGGATCGCTTCGGCGGCCCGTTCCTGGCCGGCAACACGTTCACGGCCGTGGATGCCTTCTTCGCCCCGGTGGCGTTCCGTGTGCAGACCTACGGATTGGCATTGCCTGATCCGGCCGCCGCCTATGTCGAGCGTTTGCTGGCGCTGCCGTCCATGCGCCGCTGGTACGACGCATCGCTGGCGGAGAGCTGGCGTGAAGACAAGTACGAGCGGGAAACCCTGTGCTACGGCGAGCTCATCGATGATTTCCGCACCGCCTGATCAAGCCGTGGGAAGTGCCGCGGCGAGCTGGCGGCGAGCCTGCCAGCGACCCAGCGCCACCAGCACGAGCGCGATGGCGATGAAAGCCATCAGCACCACGATGGCGTTGAGCAGCACGTACCCGTAGCCGAGCGCCTTCACGTCAAGGAACGGATAGGGATACCAGCCGTCCGCTGCGCCGCGCAGCATGACGTACAAGAAATAACCCGCAGGATAGCTCTGCCACACGAGCACGTGCGACCACCGCAGGGCCTGCTTGGGCACGGCGAGCCACCAGTAAAGCAGGTACAGCGGCGGCATGATGTCATGCACGATCATGTCGGCGAGCAGCAAACCGCCGGTCGGGTGCCACAGCTGGCGCAGCATCAGGTTGTAGATCAGGCTCACGATGGCGATGCTCATCGCGATGGCCGTCTGCACACCCGGGCGCAGGAAGAAGCGCACCACGGGCCCATGACCCGGCCCGAGCGCGGCGGCCGCCAGCGCTTTCGCCACCAGCATGTTGGTCAGGATGGTGTAGAAGCCCAGATACAGCCACACGCCCGCGAGCGCATCCTCGCCCTTGGCCTGCATGATGCGTATGGAGTACCACAACTGCAGCACCAGCCCGAACCACCCCAGCAGGGAGCCGAAGGCGGCAAGCGGGCGGCAGCGTGGCATGGGCGCTTCCAACGTGGCTTCAGGATTGCGCCGGCACGACCTGCAAGCGCAGCGCGCGCCGACGACCGAGGCCAGCATACGCGCGTACCAGCACGGGAATGCCCAGCAGCAGGAAATTGTTCCACCCCGGCACGAACCAAGCGGCCACCAGAGACATCGCCGCGGCGGTCGGCAGGCCCAGCGATCGCCAGCGCGTGGCGGCGATGTCTTCCGGTGAAATCCCTGGCCTGACGAAGGGCGGCTGCAAAGCCCGCGCGAACAACATCCGCTGCAGCAGGCCGGCTGCCAGCAAGGTGCTCGCGTAGAACAGCTCGGGCACGCGAGCCAGCGCATTGGAACTCATCAGCGCCGTGGCGAAAGGCATGAAGGCCACCACCATCAGCAGCAGCATGTTCGGCCACATGATGCCCGGGCTGTAATCGGCCAGCATGCCGAACACGCGGTGATGCGCCACCCACAGCGCGCCGATCACCAGGAAGCTCAGCATGAAGCCCATGAAGCTCGGCTGCAGCGCCAGCAGCGCCTGCCAGTACGCCTGGTCGTCCCATGTATCGAGGTGTGGCACATGGACCTCGATGATCAGCAGCGTGATCGCGATGGCGAACACGGCGTCGGAGAAAAACGTCAGTCGTTCGAGTTGCGAAGCGTTCGTGCTCATGGCCTTCCCTGGGTGCGGTGACCCGGTCATGCTCCGGAAAGCAGCGAAGGCTGTCCAGTCGGCCGCCAACCGCCCGCAGGGATGATCAGAACTTGTAGCCGCGGTGGATCGCGACGATGCCGTTGCTCAGGTTGCGCACGTCCACGCGACCGAAGCCGGCGCGTTCCATCATGCCCTTGAGCGTTTCCTGGTCCGGATGCTTGCGGATCGATTCGGCCAGGTACTGGTAGCTGTCGGCGTCACCGGCGAACAGCTGGCCGAGCTTGGGCAGCACCTTGAACGAGTGGAAGTCGTAGAGCTTGCTGAACAGATCGCTCTGCACGCGCGAGAACTCCAGCACCAGGGCGCGGCCGCCCGGTTTGAGCACGCGGCAGATGTCCGCCAGCGCCTTGTCCTTGTCGGTGACGTTGCGCAGGCCAAAGGCCATCGTCACGGCATCAAAGCTGTTGTCCGGGAACGGCAGGCATTCCGCGTTGAGCTGCGCCCAGCGCAGCCCCGAGACCAGGCCGCGGTCGGTGAGCCGGTCGCGCCCCACGCCGAGCATCGCGGCATTGATGTCGCCCACCACGATCTCGCCCTCGGCACCCACCACCGGCTTCAACAGCGCGGCGATGTCGCCGGTGCCGCCCGCCAGGTCCAGTACCCGGTCACCACGACGCACGCCGCTGACCGCCACGAAGTGGCGCTTCCACAGGCGATGGATGCCGAACGACATGAGGTCGTTCATCAGGTCGTAGTTGCTGGCGACGGAGGTGAATACCTGGCCGACGAGCTTTTGCTTTTCGGCGACGGGGACGTCGCGAAAGCCGAAGTGGGTGGTTTGGGGCTGTTCGTTCATCTGGCAATGGTAGCCGATTGGGGGGTGGGGCTCACTGATGCGGTGGCTGTCGAGGGCGTAGCCAACATCGCCAGCCCTTTGTGGGAGCGCACCCCGTGCGCGACAGCGCTTTCGCGCCGGTCTGCGCATTCGTTCTTCAGGCACGCAGCTGGCGATGCCTTGGTTGCCGTCTTCCGCGACCTGGCTCGCCTGCGACCGAAGCGAGTCCCCATGAGGCCGCGGGCTTCCGGGTCACTTCCTCCCCACGTGACGTTCGTTCCCTTGTAGGAGCGCACCCAGTGCGCGACCGCCTTTCGCGCCGGTCTGCATGTTCGTCGTTTCGATGCATGAAGATTTCCGATGCTGTCGTTGCCGGGCTTCTGCGACCGGGCTCGCCTGCGGCGTGCTTCCGGCCTCCTGCCGGAGGCCGGGTCACTTTCTCTTGCTTGCCCAAGAGAAAGTAACCAAAGAGAACGGCACCCCGCGTGGCGCTGGCCGGGCCTGCGGCCCAGCCAGTCCGTGAGGGGCGGCCGGGCTTTTCGACCGGGCTCCTGCCCGGACGAAAAGTGCCCGACATCCGTGTCGGGCACCCCTGCGGGGCCTGATCGACCACCCCTCACCGCCCCACAGGGGTTGGTTGAAGGCTCGTGCCGCTGCGCGGCACATCGCATCGCGATACCAGTGGCTGCGGTTCGTTGTGGGAGCGCACCTTGTGCGCGACCGCGGACTGGCAGGGTTGCCTCGATTCGCGATGGTCGCGACGACGCAAGGCCAAGGTGCGTTGCAACGTTACGGTCGCGCACAGGGTGCGCTCCTACAGAGGTAGGAAGGAACTTCGCGAGCACCCACCCCTCACCCCAGCCCTCTCCCCGGAGGGGAGAGGGAGAAAGGGCGGCGGTGCGGCGCGAATAGATCCCCTCACGGCTCAACGACGTTGCCTTGAGTCCTCTTCGCCTCGGCGCGTGGCGGTGTAGCGGCTCCGTTCGAGGTAGTAACGAGCCCATCCCGGCTGGCCTCGGTCGTCCGACGCTCCTATCCCACGCACTGCCATGAGCCTTGGCTCTCAAGGCCATTTTCTTTGGGTTACTTTTCTTTTGGGCCAGCAAAAGAAAAGTGACTCGAGCGTCCCACGGGACTAGCTTCGCGTCGCCGGCAGGGGATCGAAACGCCCGCCGCGTAGGCGGCACTCTTGCAGAAGCGGAGCTACCGAAGGCAACACCCGGGCTCAAACAAAAGCCACAGCCATGCAGCCCACCGCAAAAGGCTGTCGCGCACAGGGTGCGCTCCTACAGGGGAGCGGGCTGGGCAGGAGGCCCTCTGCGGAGCCCAAAAACAAGCAAATCGGCACCCCATGCCTTTCGGCATGGACCGACTTCAGGCACATTCTTTCGACCCGCCCCCGCAGTCCAATATGGAAGCATGACGGCCCCTTACGCCCGCCTTGCGCGGAACGTATGCCTTGGCTACTGGTCTGCCAGGGTGGCGGGTGAGCGCGGCCCCTTACCGGTACGGAAACCTCAGTGAACATCTTCGCTCCATTGATCAAACGCCCTGTGGGCACCTCGCTGCTGGCGCTGGGATTGCTGCTGGCTGGCGTCTTTGCCTACCGGCTGCTGGGTGTGGCGGCGTTGCCATCGCTGGAATTCCCGGGCGTGTACATCGTGGCGCAGATGCCGGGCGCGAGTGCGCAGACCATGGCGTCCACCGTGCTGGCGCCGCTGGAGCGCCACATCGGCCGCATTCCCGGCATCGACGACATGTACGGCAACGCCACCGAAGGCAGCGCGGCGATCCAGGTGCGTTTCACCTTCGACCGCACCGCCGACAAGGCCGCACGCGACGTGCAGGCGGCCATCAATGCGGCGCAGGCCGACCTTCCGGTGATGCCGAGCCCGCCGCAGTATTTCAAGTTCGATACCTCGCAGTTCCCCATCCTGCTGGTATCGCTGACTTCGACCGGCCTGCCGCAGGACAAGCTCTACGACCTCACCGACACGCTGCTGAAGCCCGCCGTGGCGCAGATTCCGGGCGTCGCGCAGGTGCAGGTGTTCGGTGGCACACCGCATGCCGTGCGCGTGGAGCTGGATATCAACGCACTCGCCGCGAAGGGCCTCACGGCAAACGACGTGCGCAATGCGCTGATCGCGGCCAACGTCACCTCCCCGCAGGGCATTCTCACCGACGGCCAGACGCAGATGACCGTCACGGCCAATGACGGGCTCACCGAAGCCTCCGACTTCGCCAACCTGCTGGTCGCCACCAAGAACGGCGCGCCGGTGCGCCTGTCCGATGTGGCCAAGGTGGTCAGCGGCCAGCAGGACATCTACCAGGGCGCCTGGTTCAACAGCCAGAGCACGGTGGCGATGCAGATCAGCAAGCGCCCCGAGGCGAATGCGGTCGAAACGGTGGACGAGATCCGCAGGCGCCTGCCGGAGCTGCGCGCATGGATGCCGGCCGACGTGCAGATCACGCCGATCTTCGACCTCACGCAGACCACCAAGTCGGCGCTGCATGAAGTCCAGGTCGCGCTGCTGATCAGTATCGTGATGGTGGTGATGGTGATGCTGGTGTTCCTGCGCCGCCTGCGCCCCACCCTGATCGCGTCGCTCAGCGTGCCGCTGTCGCTGGCCGGCGCCTTCGTGGTGATGCTCGCGCTGGGTTATACGCTCAACACGCTGTCGCTGGTGGCGCTGGTGCTGTGCATCGGCTTCGTGGTCGACGACGCCATCGTGGTGATCGAGAACATCGTGCGCCACATGGAAAAGGGCGAGCCGCCGTTGCAGGCCGCACTGATCGGCGTGCGCGAGATCGGCTTTACCGTGGTATCGATCACGCTGTCGCTGGTGGCGGTGTTCGCGCCGCTGCTGTTCGGCAACAACATGCTGATCATGCTGCTGCGCGAGTTCTCGGTGACGCTCGCGGTAGCCGTGGTGATCTCGGCGATCGTCTCGCTCACGCTCACGCCCGCGCTGTGCGGCCGGCTTCTCAAGCATGAGGAACCGGGCGAGCACGTGCCTGGGCGCTTGGAAGCGGCGATGGAGCGCTTCGACCGCAAGTTCCACCGCGCCTATGAGCGTGCGCTCGACTGGGCCATGCACCATCGCCGCCTGATGCGTTGGCAGCCGCTGCTGTTGCTGATCCTCACGTTCGCGCTCGGCTGGGGCGTGGTGGCCACGGCCGGCGGCAATTTCATGCCGGAGGAAGACATCGGCATGATCGAGGGCGACATCCGCGCGGATGCCAACATTTCGCCCACCATGATGGCCACGCAGGTGCAGAACGTCGCCAAGATCATGGAACACGACCCGGCCGTGCTGGACGTGCTTACCATTCTCGGCGGCAACGACGGCAACGGCGCCGTGGGCAACATGGGCACCATGTTCGTCGACCTGAAGCCGCGTGGCAGCGGCCCGAATGATCGCCATGATCCGGTGAAGGTGGTGGTCGATCGCCTGTCCAAGCAATACAACGCCATGCCCGGCGTGCGCGTCTCGCTGAGCCCGATGCAGTTCCTCGGCGGCGGTGGCAGCGGCGACAAGGGCGCGCAGTACGAATTCCAGCTGATCGGCACCAACGGCGAAGACCTGCAGCCGTGGACGCTGAAGATGGTGCAGCAGTTGCGCAAGATGAAGGAAATGCGCGACGTCGGCAGCAACTTCGACCTCGTCGGCAAGCAGCAGATGCTGAAGGTGGATCGCGAATCGGCCAGCCGCCTGCTGGTGAGCATGGGCGATGTCGATACCGCGCTGCTCAACTCCTTCGGCCAACGCCAGGTGTCGGTGATCTATTCGGACATCAACCAGTACTGGGTGGTGCTCACCTCCAGTTCGGCCACGTCGCTGAGCCCGGATGCGCTGCTCAACATCCGCGTGCGCAACGCGAAGGGCGAGATGATCCCGCTGTCCGCGCTGGCGCACATCGAGCCGAACATGAGCCCGATGCGCATACGCCATCACAACCAGCTGGAAGCCTCCACCATCAGCTACAACCTGGCCAAGGACATCACCCAGGACATCGGCGTGAAGCTGGTGGAGAACGCGGGCATCGCGGTCGGCTTGCCGGAAGGCGTGCGCATCGAATTCACCGGCCAGAACCAGCGCCTGCAACAGGCCAAGTCCAACGGCATGGTGCTGCTGATCGGCGCGATCGTGGCGATGTACATCGTGCTTGGCATTCTCTACGAGAGTCTTGGCCACCCGCTGACCATCCTCTCCACGCTGCCTGCCGCCGGCATGGGCGCGTTCCTCGCCATGCTGGTGACGCAGACGCAGCTCACGCTGATGGCGATCATCGCGATCCTGATGCTGATCGGCATCGTGAAGAAGAATGCGATCCTGATGGTGGACTTTGCGCTGGTGGCGCAGCGCGAGCGAGGATTGTCACCGCCGGATGCGATTCGCGAAGCGGCGCTGGTGCGCTTTCGCCCGATCACCATGACCACCCTGGTGGCGATGGGCGCGGCGCTGCCGCTGGCCATCGGCTTCGGCGTCGGCTCGGAGATGCGCCAGCCGCTGGGCGTGGCCATCGTGGGCGGCCTGCTGGTGTCGCAGTTGCTGACGTTGCTGAGCACGCCGGCGATTTATCTGTGGAATCATGATCGCAAGATCCGCAAGGAAGCGCGTCGCGCGAAGCGCGCGGCCAAGCGCGCGCTGAAGACGCAAACGGCGGCGGGTTAACCCGCCCCGCCCCCCCTGTAGGAGCGCACCCTGTGCGCGACAGCCTTTCGCGCCGGTCTGCACGTCTATTGCTCTTGTGAAAGCGGGCTATGCCTTCGGTAGCCCCGCTGCCGCGAGCATGCCGCCTACGCGGCGGGCGTTTCGATCCCCTGCCGGCGCTCGAGTCACTTTTCTTTTGCTGGCCCAAAAGAAAAGTAACCCAAAGAAAATGGCCTTCAGAGCCAAGGCTCATTGCAGTACGAGGGATAGGAGCGTCGGACGACCGAGGCCAGCCGTGATGCGCTTGTTACTACCTCGAACGGAGCCGCTATACCGCCACGCGCCGACGCGAAGAGGACTTAAAGCCACTTCGCTGAGCCGTGATGCAGTCTATGGGGCACCACGCACTTTCCCCCTCTCCCCTTTGGGGCACGCGGGGAGCGGCCATGGATGGCCGCGGCTTTGAGGAGCGAGGAGAGGGCTGGGGTGAGGGGCGGGGCTCGCGAA
>NZ_BCPR01000090.1 GCF_016586165.1 Dyella sp. EPa41
CGCCATCAATCTACCGCTCCGTTGGCTTGTCGCGCACTGCGTGCGCTCCCACAAGGGCGTTCAAAGCCAGACACAGTTCCAGTAGGGGTAGTCGAGAACATGGCTGACAAGCCCCGCACGAAGCGGGTTGGCAACGATGTAGCGAGCCACGGCGCGCACGTCCTCCTCGGCACGCACGGCACGGTCGTGGTAACCGTGATCCCATACAAGGCCAACCTGCGTGCAATGGAGCCGCTTCGCAGTAACGGATTTGAAGCGATTCATCACGGTCGCCAGGCTATCGCGCTCCCCTAGCTTCACTAGGCCATGCCAATGATCAGGCATCAATACCCAGCACAGGAGTGAGGCGTCGCCCCAGCAGGAACCTTCGCACATGCATCGGGACAAGGCTCTTGCCGTGTCCACGTTCAGGAAGAGCGGGCGCCGATAGGCAGCAACGGTCGTGAGTAGATAGAGCTGACCGGGAAGTGACACGCGGCCGTGGCGCAGCGCACGGTAGCCGAGGCGAGGATTCATGGCCCGAACGTCGCACCGTTCGACGCATAGGCCTATCGGAACAACACGAAAAGTTCTGTAGGAAGCCGGCGATGATGCGAACCGCGTGCCATCGGATGCGCCGCGGTCGCGCACAGGGTGCGCTCCCACAACGAAGACCCGGCGTTTTAGGGCTTGGAGAGGCCCAGCACTTCCAGTCCCTGCTCGAACGTCACATCCACCGGGATCTTCGCCTGGTCCAGGCGCTTGAGGTCGCCGGCCAGCGTGGCATCCACGTGGCCCATGGTGTCGGTGAGCTTCCTGGCGGCCTCGTAGTCGCCGTCGCCCTGGATGGTGAGCAGCTTGGCCGACAGTGCGTTCATCGCGGCGGTCATCTTGTCGAAGTCGACGCGATAGCGACCCGTGGCGGCGTCGCGGGTGAAGGCGCCCTGCTGCTGGAAGAAGTTGAAGCGCACCATGTTGGCCTTGGCGTGCGCGTCGCTGGCGCCGAAGCGCACCGAGCGCAGGATGCCGGCAAGGAAGGTGACGTAGTTGTCCATCAGCCTGGTCTTGTCCAGTTCGCCCTTGTCGGCAAGCTTGGTGACCATGTAGAGGCCGAGGATGTCGGCCTTGCCTTCCTCGAAGCTGGAAGCCTGGTCCTTCAGCGCGGTGCGCACGAGGCCCTTGTCGGTGAGGGTCTGCTTGATGCCCAGGCCATGCGCCACCTCGTGGAACATGGTGTTCTCGAAGAACGCGTCGAAGGTGAGGTGCGACTGCTGGTCGTCCGCGATCAGCGCCTTGGCGATGGGCAGCATGATCTTGTCGAACTTCGCCTGCATGACGTTTTCCAGCTGCAGGCGACGCGTGCCCTTCTTCAGCTGCACTTCCTCGTCGTTGGGCAGGTTGATGGCGATGGTCTTGGCGCCGACGTTGGCGTCGCCCGCGTAATACACGGCGAAGTAGGCATTGAGGTCGGCGTCGGAGCCCGGCTTCTCGGCCTTGTACTTGCCGTCCACCGGCAGCTCGCGCTGCAGCTCGGGGAGGTACTTGGCGAAGCGTGCGAGCCTGGCGCTCCAGGCCTGGTCCTTCACAAGCACGTAGCTTTCGTAGCTGGCCTTGTAACCGTAGAGCTGGTCTTCGTAGGTTTCGATCGGGCCGATCACGATGTCGACCGGATTGCTCTTCATCGACATCCAGGCGAAGTCACTGGGACGATAGTCGTCGCTCTGCAGCGCGTCGGCGCGCTTCTTCAGGTAGCCGGCAAAATCCTTATCGGAGAGCTCGGCGGCCTGGCGCAACAGGCCGGCGGCACGATCGAGGTCGGCCCTGTACGCCTCGTGGTAGGGCACGGTGACCAGCTTGCCCTGCGCGTCGCGGCGCAGCAGCGTGTACAGGCCGGTCTTGTCCTTGAGGTCGGCCTTGTCGAACTCGTCCTTGCTCATGTCGGCCGGATAGAACTGCACGCCGGGCGGACGCGCGCCGACGCCGGCGACGAACGGCTGGTCGTTGTCGAGACGGTCCCAGGGACCGTAGTTGATCTCGGCGAAGCGGCGCGTGACGTCGTCGGGAATGCGCGCCATCAGCGCCGCCTTGTCGCCCCACGACTGCTTCCAGTAGAGGTCGTTGGTGACATCAGCCGCCTCCACCAGCAGCGCGATCATCTGCTTCTGCCTGTCGTCGAAGCCGGACAGGTCGGCGGTGAGCTTCACCGTGGCGTAGTTGGCCATGCGCTGCGCGGCATTGTCGGCATCGGTGGACGGTGGCGGCACCGCCGGGACGGTGGCTGCCGGGGCCGGTGCGGGCGACTGCGCCGTAGTGTCGTTGTCGTGCGAGCTGCACCCGGCGAGGGTGGCGACGAGGCTCAGGGCGAGCAGGTGGCGACGCATGGCGAAGTCCCGGAAGGAAGAAAACGTCATGGTACCGCGACCCGGCTTCCTCCCCTCCGGGGCAGGCGGGAAGCGGCCATGGATGGCCGCGGCGTTGAGGAGCGAGGAGAGGGTTGGGGCATTGCCACCTTCAAGGTGGTGAGGGGGGCGATCTTGCGAGAACCCGGATCTATGCCGACCTTGCGGATGCACTACCGCGAGCACCCACCCCTCATCCCAGCCTTCTCCCCGGAGGGAAGAAGGAACCGAGGACGTCAGCCTGAAATCGCCAGCCGTTCCGACTGGTACAACCTTGCCGTCACCAGCACGCCGAGCGCCGCGGCCACCAGGCTGCCGACCAGGCACAGGCCCAGTTGTTGCGGATCGACGCCGTCGCCGCGCAGCAGCTGCATGATGCCCAGGTGCTGGCCAAGCAGCGGCACCGCATACATCCACGCCTGCGCCTTGATCGGCATGGTGGATAGCAGGATGCTCGGGATCACCGGCACGAACATCAGCAGCGACACGTACGTCTGCGCCTCGCGGTAGCTCTTGGCGAAGGCCGCCACCAGCGATTGCAGCGCGGCCAGCAGCACGATCAGCGGCAGCATCATCAGCAGCACGCGACTGGCGAAGTTCAGGCCCAGGTCCAGCTCCATGCCTAGCTTCTCCGTGGGCAGGAAGCGCCCCACCACGGCGAACGCGGCCAGCGAGATGAGCAGGCTTGCCGCCGAGAACACGCAGATGGCCGCCAGCTTGCCGGCGAGGATCTTCCAGCGCGGGACCGGGTTGGCGAACAGCGGCTCCAACGACTGGCGCTCGCGCTCGCCCGCGGTGAGGTCGATGGCCAGGTACATGCCGCCCATGAAAACGGTGAGCACGAAGAAGTACGGCAGGATGGAGAACATCAGCGCCGCGCGCGCCTGCGCGGTGGCCTGGTCGCGCTTGGCCGCGATCACCGGCCAGGCCGTGCCCGGCGACAGGCCACGGGCGACCAGGCGCATCGCGCCTTGCTGGCGCGCGTAGGTCTCCACCAGCTGGCTGACGCGGGCGACCGCCGTGTTCGCGTCGCGCTGCGAGGAGTCGTAGATCAACTCCACCTGGACCGGCTCGCCCTTGCGCCACGCGTTGCCGTAGTCGGGCGAAATGCGCAGCACCACATCGGCATCCTGCCTGCGCACGGCCACTTCCGGATCGGCGATGGGCGGCTTCGGCACGATGCCGTCGACCTTCAGCGCGGCGATCAGGTTGGGTGCATAGGCCGCGCCGATCACGGGCACCGGCAATGGCTTTTCCGCCTTGTCGAACTCACGGTTGAGCGTGATGTTGAGCAGCATCACCAGGATCAGCGGACCGAGCAACGGGCCGGTGAGAAACGCACTGGTCAGCGTGCGGCGGTCGCGCAGGTTCTCCTTCACTTCCTTGAGGAAAACGGTGAGGAAGGCGCGGGTGCGGCCGAGTGACACTCGGGTGTCCATGTTCATGCGGCCAGTCCCTCTTCGCTGCCGATGATCTTCACGAAGGCGTCTTCCAGGTTCGCCTCCCCGGTCTGCGCGCGCAGCGCCTCGGGCGATTCATCCGCCACCACGCGCCCGTTGGCGATCACCACGATGCGATCGCACAGGGCGGCCACCTCCTGCATGATGTGGCTGGAGAACAGCACGCAACGTCCCTCCGCCTTCAGCCGCTGCATGAACTGGCGCAACGCGCGTGTGGCCATCACGTCGAGGCCGTTGGTGGGCTCATCGAGGATCACGTTGCGCGGGTCGTGGATCAGTGCGCGAGCGATCGCCGTCTTCACGCGCTGACCTTGCGAAAAGCCCTCCGTGCGGCGATCGCCGATGTCTTCCATGTCCAGCGCGTGCACCAGTGCCTCGCGCCGCGTGGCCAGAAGATCCTCCGGCAGGCCATGCAGGCGCGCGAAGTAGTCGATGTTCTCGCGCGCGGTGAGGCGCTTGTAGAGGCCGCGCGCATCGGGCAGCACGCCGAGCTGGCGACGGACGGCCAGCGCATCGCGCGCGGCGTCGATGCCATCCACCAGCACCTGGCCGCGATCCGGTTTCATCAAGGTGTACAGCATGCGCAGCGTGGTGGTCTTGCCGGCGCCGTTGGGGCCAAGCAGGCCGGTGATCTCGCCGTCGCGCGCCTTGAAGCTCACGCCGTCCACCGCCTTCACGGTGCCGAACGCCTTGTGCAAATCCTTCACTTCGATCATGGCGTGGCTCCGTTGAAGTCGATGAACATCGGCGTGGCGCGCAGGCGATCCAGGCATTTCACCTCCAGCGCCCCGGGCTTCTGGTCTTCGATGAAGTGCTTGATGACCTGCGGCGCGCAACCCGCGTTCATCACGTTGTGGCCCTGGCCGGTGAGCACGAGATGGCGCGACTGCGGGAGGTTCTTCGCCACCTCGTCGCCGTAGCGCGGCGGCGTCACCGGATCGAATTCACCGGAGAGCAGCAGCACCGGCTTGTCGGTCTTCAGCGGCTGGTGGAAATCGTCCGGGCGCGTGCCCTTGGGCCACACCGAGCAGACGTTCTGCAGCGTGTCGATCATGCGGGTGCCGAGGATGGTGTGCGCGTCCTGCGGGCGCGGCGTGAGCAGATCGGCGTCTTCGCTGCAGATCACGGAAAGCTGCATGCCGCCGTTCATGGTGTCGGAGAGGTCGCCCGAGAGCAGCTTGGCCTGGCCCAGCAGCGGACCCACGTCACCGTGCGCCGCCGCGTCGATGGACAACGGCAGCAGCGCCGCCGTGAGCGGCGTATAGGCGAACATGCGCACCACGCTGGCCAGCGAGGCCTCGCTGAGCACGCGCTGCACGGTCTGGTAGTTCTGCGGATCGCGGAAGCTCACGGTGTGCGGATTGGCGCGCAGTGCATCGCGCAGCTGGTAGAGCGTCTGGTACGGGTCGTTGAAGCGCTTGCGGCAGGCCTCGTCGGTTTCACAGCGCGCGAACTGGGCCTTCAACGCGGCATCGAGGTTCTGCGCGAAGTCTTCGCCCAGCACCAGCTCGTTCGGCACCACGCCGTCGAGCACCAGGCTGCGCACCGCCTGCGGGTAGCGCATGGCGTACTGCTGCGCCATGCGCGTGCCGTAGGACACGCCGACCAGGTCGAAGGCCGGCGAGCCCAGCGCCCGGCGCACCTCTTCCAGATCCTCCGCGGCAACGGTGGTGGTGTAGTAGCGCGGGTCGGCCTTGCCGGCGAGCACCTTGAGGCAGCGCTGGACTTCTTCGCGCTCCTTCTCGGGATGCACATCGAGATCATCGGCGCCGCCTTCCGGGCCCGCGCCCTCTTCCTTGCACGTGAGCGGGTTGGACCCGCCGGTGCCGCGCTGGTCGAGCAGCAGCACATGACGGTGCGCGGTGAGCGGCTGCAGCGCGGTGGACACGCCGGGCCACGATTCGGTGGCCGCCTGCCCGGGGCCGCCGGCGAGCATCACCAGCATGTCAGCGGCAACCACCTGCGCGCTGCTGCGGATCACCGCGAGCTTGAGCGTGATCCTGCGGCTGTGCGGATCGTCGCGATTCTCCGGCACCTCGAACGGTGCGCACCATGCGGCGGTGGAGAGCCCGCTGTTGGGCTGGCCGAGCTCGCACGGCCTCAGCGTGAGCGAACCCAGCCGCCAGGCCTGCGGCTGGCTGGGCTGGGCCGGCGCCGTCGGCGCGGCGGTCGCGTCATCGGTGTCCGGTGCCTTCGCCATGCGCGCATGGAAGTGGTTCCATCCCAGCGCGGCGAGCCCCACGGCCACGATGCCTATGCGCAGGGCGGTTCGCCCTTGGATTGCCATATCTGCTTACCCCTCGGTCCATTCGGGTTGCATGTGCCCACCGCGTGTCACGGCGAGGGCTCGAAGATCGATTCGATGGAAAGGCCGAACAGCCGCGCGATCTTGAACGCCAGCGGCAGGCTCGGATCGTACTTGCCGGTCTCGATCGCGTTCACGGTCTGCCGCGACACGTCCAGCCGCTCGGCCAGGTCGGCCTGCGACCAGCCGCGGTCACTGCGAAGCTCGCGCACCCGGTTGTTCATTCCGCGCGGCTACGCCAGACCAGCACGCAATGCGTCACGCCGTACGCCATGCTCAGCGCCGGATAGACCAGCAGCAGCGCCAGCGCGGCATCGACGACGATGAGCTTCGCCGCCGCCAGGAAGCCGAGCACCATGCTGGCCACGCTGACGACGGCCACGCCAATGGCGAGTGCTTCCAGGTGCTGTCGCCGTTCCAGTTCGTCGTGACCCAGCACGTAGCGGATCGAAGCGACGATCAGCCAGGCGATCGGCAACACCGGCAGCAGTGCTGCGGCCGCCTTCAGCAAACCCGGCTCCATCGCCTTTTGCAGGGGCCACACATAGAGCATGGCCACCATGTAGATGAGCATGGCCGGCATGAACTCGCGGGCGTAGCGGCGCTCCACCGCGCGGCTGCGTTCCTGGCGTATGGCGCGCCCGACATGGATCGACAGCGGGATGCCGGTGGCGAGCGCCACCAGCCCAAGCAGGCGGAACACGCCGCCAAGCACGATCAGCCCGAAGCCGCCGATCAGCAACGCGCCGGTCACCGCCACGACCAGCCAGCGTCCCCATGCCGGCCAGGCATGCATCGGTGCCAGCCGCCTGGCCTGCGTATTTCCCATGTCCTCTCCCCCCCAACCGGCGTAGGCCGGTCGCCATGGCTGTCAAGTTGACTTGACAGCAAGGCTACGGATGCCAGGCCGACGATGTCAAGCAAGCTTTACACGCGGCGCCGTGTATCGGCAGGCTACCGGAAGAACTTGAGGACGTTTTCCATCAGGCTTTTCTGAAAATGTGACCCAATTTGCACATTCGGCCCCGTTTCGAGCGCGGGAAGTGACCCATTACGGCTCACTTAAATGTCACCTCTTCTTAACAATTAGGTCTCACTTTCGGCCAGTCAGCCATTTCTGTGATGAAGCTCACATTGGCACGAGGGTTGCTTTGGGCGGGTTAGCGGCTCCAGTCATCACTCGCAGAGGCAGGAACCTGCGGCCGCAAAGCGCAATCGGGGGGCGATGTCCCAAGTTGTCCGGAAGCGCCTGACTCGTTTTAGTTTCAACTACTTATATTCAGTCAAAGGACATCGTATGAAGAAGATTCTGGTTTCCGCCACCCTGGCCGCGATCCTCGGCACCGCCGCCTTCTCGGCTGCCGCCGTCGACGGCACCATCACGTTCAACGGCAAGGTCAACAGCAACACGTGCACCATTAACGCTGGCACGGGCGCTTCGTTCGCCGTCACCCTGCCGACTGTGGGCGCCAGCGCGCTCGGCACGACCGCCGGCACCGTCGCCGGTACCACCCCGTTCAACATCGCGCTGAGCGCCTGCTCGGCCACCGGTGTGGTGAAGGCTTACTTCGAGCCGGGCTCGACCATCAACGCCAACGGCCGCCTGAGCAACACCGCGACCACCGGCGCCGCCACGGGCGTGGACCTGCAGGTGCTTAACGGCTCGCAGACGGCGATCAACCTCAACACCCAGGCCAACACCACCACGGCCACGATCGCCTCGAACGCCGCCACGCTGAACTACTACGTGCAGTACTACAACACCACTGCCGCCGCCGTCGGCGCCGGCACCGTGACCAGCACGGTGAACTACACCATCCAGTACCAGTAAGTCGTACTGCAATCCCGTGGCCGGCACGACCGGCCACGGGATTTCCACCCCTCTGCTCGGACCCCAACGATGAACCGCTTCTTCCGCGCCGTAGGTACGGGGCTGCTGGCTTATTGCCTTGCCCTGACCTGCGCCCATGCCAACGTGATCATTGCAGGCACCCGCGTGGTCTTTCCGGCCAGCGAGGGTGAGGTCACGCTGCGTCTGACGAACGAGAACACGTCGCCCGCGCTGATCGAAGCGTGGATCGACGCCGGCGATGAACATTCCACGCCCGACAAGGTCAACACGCCGTTCCTGATCACGCCGCCGCTGTTCCGCATGGAGGCGCACAAGGATCAGAGCCTGCGCATCATTTTTTCTGCCGGCAAGCAGCCGCTGCCGACGGATCGCGAGTCGTTGTTCTGGCTCAACGTGCTGGAAATTCCGCCCAAGCCCAACGGCCAGGAATTCGCCGGCAAGAACTACCTGCAGTTGGCCATCCGCTCGCGCCTCAAGTTGTTCTATCGGCCCGCCGGCCTCGCTGGCGACGCGAACAAGGCCGGTGCCGAGCTCAGCTTCAAGGCAATGGCCGCGGACAAGGGCTATGCGCTCGTCGTGCATAACCCAACCCCGTACTACGTCACCGTCAGCCAGCTCACGCTGGACAGCCACGGGCAATCGCTCAAGGTCGACGGCGACATGGTTGCGCCGATGTCCGACCTTCGCCTCGCCGTGCCGGGCCTGACGCACGCGCCGGCTCCGGGCAGCGCCGTGCAGTTCGATTGCATCAATGACTACGGCGCACCGTCGCCGTTCAAGAGCACGCTCACGCCGTGACGGTGGAGCGCGCCGCCGCGAATGGATTCGCGCAGCCGATGACGAACCGGCGCGCAGTTCTGTGCATGATGATCGCCGCGGCGCTCGCGCACTGGGCCCCCGTCGCGTCGGCGGCCAGCGGCGCATCGCCTTCCACGGGCGCCGACGCATCGGCCGGCAGCAGCTACGCCGACTTTGACCGCAACCTGCTTTCCGGCGCAGGACAGAACACCAGCAACGACCTGTCGCGTTTCGAGCACGGCAATCCGGTGATGCCGGGCAATTACAACGCCGACGTGTTTCTCAACGGTACCTGGGCGGCCCGCACCGACCTGCGTTTCGTGGCGCCGTCAGCGGATGCCAATGCCGTGCCGTGCATTACGCCGGAGCTGTTTCGCCAGATGGGCCTGCGCGCGCCCGCCCAGTCGGCCGAGGCGTCGGAGAAGCTGAAGAACGCGGCAGCCTGCGTGACCATCGGCGAGCTGATTCCCGGCGCCACCGCCAACTTCGACATGACCGAGCTGCGCCTGGACGTCAGCGTGCCGCAGGCCTATCTCGGTCGCGCGCCGCGTGGTTACGTAAGCCCAGAGTACTGGGACGAAGGCGTGGCGGCCGGCATGCTCAACTACAACTTCAACAGCTACCGCAGCAGCGCCCAGGGCCAGAGCCAGACCTCCTCGTACCTGGGCCTCAACGCGGGCGTGAATGTCGGCGCCTGGCACTTCCGCCACGACTCGACGCTGAGCTGGCAGTCGGGCACGTCCAAGACCCCGGCGCGCCGCCGCTGGCAGAACATCGATACCTATGTGCAGCGCGACGTGCCGTCGCTGCGGGCACAGTTGACGATCGGCGACAGCTTCACCGACGGTTCCGTGTACGACAGCTTCGGCTTGCGCGGCGTGCGGCTGGGCACGGACGACCGCATGCTGCCGGATTCGGTGCGCGGCTATGCCCCGGTGATCCGCGGTACGGCGGACACCAATGCGTTGGTGACCATCCGCCAGAACGGCCTGCAGATCTACCAGACCACGGTGTCGCCCGGCCCGTTCACCATCAACGATCTCTACCCGACCGGTTACGGCGGCAACCTCGACGTCACGGTGACCGAAGCCGACGGCCGCGTGCGCAGCTTCAGCGTGCCCTATGCCTCGGTGCCGCAGCTGTTGCGCCCGGGCACGCTGCGCTTCGACGTGGCAGCGGGTCAGATGCGCAACCTCGCGCTCGAGCACAACCCGAACGTGCTGCAAGGCACGCTGCAGTACGGCTTCAACAATCTGGTCACCGGCTACGGCGGCATCCAGGGTGCGCAGGATTACGCCTCCGTGCTCGTCGGCGCCGCGATCAATACGACTTTCGGCGCCTTCGCCGCCGACGTCACGCATGCGCGCACCCAGATACCCGGCTACGATTCGCAGTCGGGCCAGAGCGTGCGGCTGAGCTACAGCAAGATCCTGCCGCAATCGGGCACGTCGCTGTCGGTGGCGGCATATCGCTATTCGACCAGCGGCTTCCTGAGCCTGAGCGACGCGGCCATCGTGCGCGACTACGCGTTGCGTGGATTGGATGCCTTCAAGGACTACACCCCTTCCAATGCGACGCTGGTCAATGGCGTCGCTCTGCAGACACTGCTTACTCCTGCACAGCAGGCGGCCTTGGCCGGCACCACCTACAACCCCCTGTTGCACGTCACCGGACTCGATCGCCAGCGCAACCGCTTCAGTCTCACGCTGAACCAGCAGCTGGGCGAGCGCGGCGGGCAGCTCTACGCCAACGGTTCCATCAGCGACTACTGGAACCGCAGTGGCTCGGATACGCAGTTCCAGGTCGGCTACAGCAACACGATCAAGGCCGTGGGTTTCAGCGTGTCGGCCACGCGCACGCGCGATCCGTTCGGCCGCTACGACAACGAATACAACCTGACGCTCGATATCCCGCTGGGTTCGGGCCGGCATTCACCGTCGTTGAACCTGATGTTTAACCATACGGCGACCGGCGGTAACCAGGAGCAGGCCATGCTCAACGCTTCGGCCGGCAGCAACAACGAGTTCAACTACAGCGCCACGGCGTCGCACGCCGAAACCGGTGGCGCCGCGGGCAGCGTAAGCGGCAGCTATCGCAGCCCGTTCGCGGTATTCAACGCCAGCGCGGGCGGCGGCAACGGTTATTCGCAGCAATCGGCCGGCATGAGCGGCGGCATCGTGGTCCATGCGGGCGGCGTGACGTTCGGCCAGCCGCTGGGCGATACCGTCGGCCTGGTTTATGCGCCTGGTGCCGGCGGTGCGCGCGTGATCAACGCAGTCGGCGCGCATATCGATTCGTCCGGTTACGCCATCGTTCCCTACCTCACCCCGTACCAGCTCAACTCGGTCGCGATCGACCCGAAGGGGCTGCCGCTCGACGTGCAGATGGACGCGACCAGCACACAGGTGGCACCGCATGCGGGCTCGGTGGTGCTGCTGAAGTTCAAGACACAGAGCGGTCGCACGGTGGTGCTTCACATTCATCAGCCCAATGGCGATGCGCTGCCGTTCGGCGCGGAACTGCTCGACGAAAAGGGCACGGCGCTCGGCCTGGTTGGCCAGGGTGGGCAGGCGCTGGTTCGCGGCATCGCGGACGCCGGTGAACTGACGGCACGTTGGCAGGATGATGGTGGCGTGAGCCAGGCTTGTTCCTTCACCTACCAACTGGACGCGAAGGCCAAGGGCAAGGGCAAGATCATGAAGTACGAAACCATCGATGCCGTGTGTGCAGTGCCTGGCACGATGGCGCAGATCGCGAGGAATCACCCGTGAAGCACCGTTTCGGAATCACCTGCTTCATGCGTCGACTGGCGTTGCTTGCGCTGGTGGTGTTGTGCGCCACGTGGGCTCCCGGCGCCTTGGCTGCGGTGAAATGCACGTCGTCGAATGCCGTGCTTGATCTGCCTGACGCAACAATTTCCGCAAACACTGCGGTGGGCGCACCCTTGGGCCCTCCGGTGCAGGCGACGATCACCGTAACCTGCACCGGCCTACCCTATGACAACAGCACCTTCGGGCAGACGGTGACCGTCCAGGCCGGCAACCTTGCCGCGCGCGACGCGGCAAACGACCCGCCCGCCGGCGGCGGCATCATGTTCAAGACGAGCAGGGCCGGCGTTTCGCTGAAGGTGACCGCCAGCCCGATCCAGGCATCCGACAATTCGTGCCTGCGCTGCGGCCCCGGCCAGACGCCGGGCTGGGAGCCTGCGGCCATCACGTATCCCGCGAACAGCACCTCGTTCACGATCACTGGCCAGTTGATCAAGACGGGCAACATCAGCGCGGGCACGGTGAATGCCATCTCCACGTTGATGCAGTTTTACTATTACATCTACGGCATCACCGCGAGTTCATCGGCGATCTCGACACTCTCGACCAACTCGGCCGTACTTTCGAATGCGAGCTGCGCGCTCAATGGCGGCGACGACAATACCCTTACGGTGACGCTCCCGACGATTTCGGCGAGCGCCCTGGGCGGCATCGGCCGGGTGGCGGGGCTCACTCCCTTCAACATCAGCTATCAATGCTCGTCGGGCGCCAAGCTCACCATGACGATGGCTTCCGCCACGACATGGAGTGCGAACCTCGGTGTGATTTCCTCCAGCGCATCGTGCAGCGGAACCACGCCTGCCGGCAATGTCGGCGTGCAGGTGCTGCAATCGTCGATGTCTCCGATGCCACTTACCAGCACCGGCCAATCGCTGGGCAACTCCCCCAACGGCACGCTGACCATTCCTTACTACGCGCAGTATTACCAGACCGGTTCCCCGGTAACACCCGGGCCGGTATGCGCGACGGCAACGTTCACCATGACCTACAAGTGACGTCAGCGGAGTTGCCGCACTGTCACTCGTAGGTACGCGTCACCAGTTGGGCATCGCCCGCGTCGGCATAAGTCGCGAAATACATCAGCAGGCGATCGCGCGCTTGCATGGCATCCTCAAGTGACACCGTGGACTGCCGATAAACAGAAGAGCGCGATGCAACGCTGGCCAACGGCGCACCGCACCCGCCTCGCAACGCGTTGGGCGACGCTTCCGATACCGCAGCCGCACCACACGTGGGCGCCGCAATCGCGCCGACAAAGGTGATCGTGCCACCCTGTGCATGGGCCACTGGCACGCCTATCGCCAAGGCGACCACGCATCCGATCCAGGTACTGCGAATCCAGCCCTTCATAAATGCCCCTTCCCGTACCGCCTTCGGAAAGAGGGGGTACTGATGGGATCTATCGGCGTGGGTTTCCGGGGCTTGATATCGGAATCCCGGACAGGTGTTCGCAGCGTGAACTACGTCACGCTTTTGGCGGGTGTCGAGAAAACGACCCGTCGATCCAAGGCGGGGAGATGGCGAGGGGCGTCGCCGGGGCTGACCCGTTAGCGGCCGCCCTCAGCCGAACTTGAGTACTTTGTTCGGCAAGGGTTTAGGAAACGCTTCTGCGGTTCAACGTGAGGAAACGTACTTCTCGCGTCGAATCTGCGCCACCGGCAGGCCGAAGTCCTTGAAGGCGGCGAAGGCGGCATCGACCATGTTGGGGTTGCCGCAGAGATAGGCGATGTCACGACCGGCGGACGGCGCCAGCTCGGCCAGGACGTTCTGCACGTGGCCCGGGCGGTCGCTGGGGCGCGGCACGGCGCGCGGCTGGCGGCTCAGGCAACCATGGAAGGTAAAGCCCGGGTTGGCCTGGGCGAAGGCTTCGAACTCCTCGCCGTACAGCAGCTCGACCTCGTTGCGGGCGCCGTACAGCAGCACCACTTCGCGCCCCTGTTTCACCAGCTCGGCGATCTGCGGAAGCATCGCGCGGTACGGGGTGACGCCCGTGCCCGTGGCCAGCAGCAGATAGCGGCCGTTGGTGTCGCCGGCCTGCAGGCAGAAGCGGCCGTACGGGCCGCTGGCGTCGATCACGCCACCGATCGGCAGCTCGCCCAGCAGCTTGGTGGCGGCGCCGCCATCCACGTAGCTCACCGCGATCTCGATGCGCTGCACGGGCGATGAGCCGTCACCCACGGTGCCCACCGAGTAGCTGCGCTTGGTGGCCACGCCGTCGTCGTAGTGGAAATGGATCTGCAGGAATTGCCCGGGCACAAAGGCCAGCGGCTGCCCGTCCGCGCGCTCGAAAGCCATGTGGCGCACGGTGGGCGCCAGCATGGTGCTGTCGACGAGACGGAGCTGGAAATGGTCTGCCATGGGGTCTACCCGGAGAAAAGTGTGGTCCGACGCCGTGCCGGACGGCCCGGGCAAGCCTCGTATAATAAAAGGCTAGCCCCTTCGGTGCAGCTCATGTCCTCTCCTGCCACACCCGCGCTGGTCGTCAACAACCTGCGCAAGACCTACAGCAACGGCGTCGAAGCCCTCAAAGGCATCAGTCTCACGGTCCAGCCCGGCGATTTCTTCGCCCTGCTCGGCCCCAACGGCGCCGGCAAATCCACCCTGATCGGCATCCTCTCCTCGCTGGTGAACGCCTCCGGTGGCGACGCCGAGGTGTTCGGCGTGTCGGTGAACAAGCAGCGTGGCAAGGCCATGCAGCTGATCGGCCTGGTGCCGCAGGAAATCAACTTCAACCAGTTCGAGAAGCCGTTCGACATCTGCGTGAACGAGGCGGGCTTCTACGGCATTCCGCGGAAGATCGCCGCCGAACGCGCGGAGAAGTACCTCAAGGAACTGCGCCTGTGGGACAAGGCACAGCACCAGGCGCGCATGCTCTCCGGCGGCATGAAGCGCCGCCTCATGATCGCCCGGGCGATGATGAACGAGCCCAAGCTGCTCATCCTCGACGAGCCGACCGCGGGCGTGGACATCGAGATCCGTCGTTCGATGTGGCAGTTCGTCAGCGGCATCAATGCCGCCGGCACCACGGTGATCCTCACCACGCATTACCTCGAGGAAGCCGAGCAGCTGTGCCGCAACATCGCCATCATCGACCACGGCACCATCGTGGAGAACACCTCGATGAAGCGCCTGCTGGCATCGCTGGACGTGGAAACCTTCGTGCTCGACGTCAACCACGTGCCCATCGAGCTGCCCGTCATTCCCGGCATCACGCTGCGCCGCCTCGACGAGCACACGCTGGAAGCGGAGATGTCCCGCTCGCACGACCTCAATTCGTTGTTCGCCACCTTGTCCGCCCAGGGCATGACGGTGACCTCGATGCGCAACAAGACCAACCGTCTGGAAGAACTGTTCGTGCGACTGGTCGAGAACGGCCGAACCACGAAGGACAACGTGGAGAAAGTCGCATGAACGGCGCCGCCAACCTCGTCGCGCTCAACACCATCGTCCGGCGCGAAATCGTGCGCATCATGCGCATCTGGACGCAGACGCTGATTCCCCCCGCGATCACGATGACGCTTTACTTCGTGATCTTCGGCAAGCTGATCGGCAGCCGCATCGGCCAGATGCACGGCTTCACCTACATGCAGTACATCGTGCCGGGCCTGGTGATGATGAGCATCATCACCAACAGCTACGGCAACATCTCCAGCTCGTTCTTCGGCGCCAAATTCAGCCGCGCGGTGGAAGAAATGCTGGTGTCGCCGATGCCCAACTGGGTGATCCTGCTCGGCTATGTCACCGGCGCGGTCACGCGCGGTCTGGTGGTCGGCGGACTCGTGCTGATCATCGCGCTGTTCTTCACCGACCTGCATGTGGCGCACCCGGTCATCACCTTCCTGTCGGTGCTGCTGGGCGCGACGGTGTTCTCGCTGGCGGGCTTCGTCAATGCGGTATTCGCCAAGAAGTTCGACGACATCGCCCTGGTGCCCACCTTCGTGCTCACCCCGCTCACCTACCTCGGCGGCGTGTTCTATTCGGTGGACCTGCTGGGCGAACCGTGGCGCAGCATCTCGATGGTCAACCCGATCCTGTACATGGTCAACGCGTTCCGCTTCGGCGTGCTGGGCGTGAGCGACGTGCAGATCGGCGTGGCATTCGCGGTGATGCTGGTGTTCGTCATTGGCCTGAGCGCCGTGGCGCTGCATCTGCTGAAACGCGGCGTGGGGCTGCGTTCGTAAGCGGCCATGCCCTTGGGAGCGCACCCAGCGCGCGACCGCGGCATCGCAGGGCACCGCTCCGTCGGATTGTCGCGCACAGGGTGCGCTCCCACAAAAGAAACCATTGCAACATGCGCGTCAACAAATACATCAGCGAAGCCGGCATCTGCTCCCGCCGCGAAGCGGACGAACTGCTGCTGGCCGGCCGCGTCACCATCAACGGCGAGGTCGTCACCACCGGTGCCAAGGCGCTGGAGGGCGACGAGGTGCGCGTGGACGGCGAAATCGTCAAGGCACGCATCCTTGCCGCCACGCCCTCGGCCAAGCGCGGCGTGTACATCGCGCTGAACAAGCCGGTGGGCGTGACCTGCACCACCGACCAGACGGTGAAGGACAACATCGTCGACTTCGTCGACCATCAGGAACGCATCTTCCCCATCGGCCGCCTGGACAAGGATTCCGAAGGCCTGATCCTGCTCACCAGCAACGGCGACATCGTCAACGAGATCCTGCGCTCGGAGAACAACCACGAGAAGGAATACCTCGTGGCGGTGAACAAGGCCGTCACCGACGAATTCCTCGCCGGCATGGCGCGGGGCGTGCGCATCCACGGGCAGATGACCAAGCCATGCAAGGTGCGCAAGATCGCCAAGTTCGGCTTCGCGATCATCCTCACGCAAGGCTTGAACCGGCAGATCCGCTTGATGGCGGCGGCGTTCGGCTATCGCGTCACGCAGCTTCGGCGCGTGCGCGTCATCAATGTGAAGCTCGGCCATCTGAAGCCAGGTCAGTGGCGGAACCTGACCGAGGCGGAGCTGAAGGGGTTGCTGCCGAATCGGACGCAATGGTGAGGGCCGGCATGAGGACGGGGGGTTCTTTCGCTCCTCCTCACCACTGAAATCCCCTCGCCCTTTTTGTAGGAGCGCACCCAGTGCGCGACAGCCTTTCGCCTCGGTCTTGATTGCCGGTCTCACCGGCA
>NZ_BCPR01000091.1 GCF_016586165.1 Dyella sp. EPa41
TTCACGCCAAGGCGCAACCCCAGGCCGTAGCGGCGCTCCCACTCCTGCGCGTGGCGACAGGCCGTGCGCAGCACCCATTCGCCGATGGAGACGATCAGGCCGGTTTCCTCGGCCAGGGGAATGAAGAAGCCGGGACCGATGAACCCCAGCTCCGGATGCTCCCAGCGCACCAGCGCTTCCATGCCCACGATGTCTTCGCTCTTCGCGTCGACCTGGGGCTGGTAGAACACGCGCAGTTCGCCCTTGTGTTCCGCGTGACGCAAGCCCGACTTCAACGCCAGGTTCTGCTGCTGCGACTGCTGCGCACTGCCTTCGAAGATCTGGTAGTTGTTGCGGCCCAGGCTCTTGGCCGCATACATCGCCTCGTCGGCGTGCTTGAGCAGCGTTTCCGCGTCAGGCGCATCATCCGGGAAGAAGCTCACGCCGATCGATGCGGTGACCTGCAACTCCGTGCCATCATCGATGCGCAACGGCGCGCCCATCACCTGCACGATCTTCTCGGCGATGCGCAGCACGTCTTCGTTCTTGACGATGTGGCGCAGGATCACCACGAACTCGTCGCCCGCGTAACGCGCCACCGTATCCGACGCGCGCACCGAACCGCGCAGTCGCTGCGTGGTGGTGAGCAATACCTGGTCGCCCACCGCGTGGCCAAGCGTGTCGTTGATGGTCTTGAAGCGATCGAGGTCGACGAACAGCAAGGCGAAGGATTCGCCGGTGCGGTTGGCCTCGCGGATGACCGTATCGAGACGATCGTTGAACAGCAAACGGTTGGGCAGGCCCGTCAGGGCATCGAGCAGGCCTTCGGCACGGCCCTGCTCGCGCGTGTGGCGAAGTTCGAGGGCATGCGCGAAACGCGATGCTGCGCAACGCAACACCGGCTGCACGATGGCGAGCGACGGCAGGGGCTGGCGCGTGCCGACGAGCAAGGCGCCCAGCACGGTACGGCGCTCGTCCTGCAGCGGCCAGCCGGCAAAGCCGGCCAGTCCCAGCTGCTCGAGCAAGGGATCCATGGGCGCAAGGCGCGCGGCATCGGCCTGATGCAGCATCGCCTGGCCCGACAACACCAGCCGCAACGAGCTTTGCAGATGCGGGCCCGGCCACAGCTGCTCGTCCCCGCGCCAGTACTGCACCAGTTGCACGGGAGCGCCGCCTTCGTCCTGGCGCGCCGACCAAACGGCGACGTAGTCGAACCCCATTTCCTCGTAGAGCAGGCGCGCCGCTTCGGCAATGCCTTCATCGCCGCTGCCGGAACCGAACATGCGCGCCAGCAAGCCCAGGGCTACCTCGGCCCGCACACCGGCCCGGTCACTGCGGAACAGCAAGGCCACCACGTCACGGCCGGCATGCCGGATGGGACGCGCGCTGGCTTCGCCCGAATCCGCGCCGCGCGACGAACGCCGACGGCAGGGATGCCACCGCCGGGATCCCTCGGCGAGCACCTGCTCGGCCCTGACATCCACGAAGGCCAATACATCCTGCAGCGGGCGCCCCCGCAATTCGTGATCGCCGAGACCGCTATGGCGAGCCACCGCGGCGCTGCAATCGAGGATGCGACCGCGCGCGGGGTCGACGATCAACCATTCGCTTTCGACTTCGTCGAAGGCGAAGCGGTAATCACCATCACTGGCCGCCAACGACGCGCCGGTGGTCGATCCGGCGCGCAACGCCTTCTGCACCCGCTGCCAGCGCGCGAGCAGCTCGCGTTCGATCTGCGAGGCATGGATCCAGTCCGCGACACTGGCAGGCAGCACGGTGGGCTTGAGCATCGCCGCGTCATCCAGCACCGCGATGAGCGGGGCATCGGCGCAGGCAGGCAACTGGCGCAGCGCATCGAGGCCGGCCGAGGCCTCGCGCCCATCGCCATCGAATGCCAGCACGATCAGCGCCAGTGCGCCCCGCCCTTCCAGCAGGATGCCGGCGTGGGTGGCGTCGCGGGCGGAGTGCACGACGTAATGCCCGTCGCGATCGAATGTGTCGAACAGTGCCCGACGCAGCTCGCGCTGCGCCGCAACCACCAGGATGCCGGCGGACCCCGTCATGCCAGCATCCACCGGCCGTCGCGCAGGCGTGGACGCTGCGCAGGCTTGGGCTGGCAACTCAGCCGCACCAGCACGTCGTTGAAACTGGAAATCACGGTCTCCGGCGGGTCGAGCAACACGACCCGGCGGACGTGCCCCGTATTCGCACGCGCCAGCTGCCGCAACAGCGTGGCATCGGCCATGGCCAGGGGCAGCGGCAACCGCTGCAGCAGGTAGACACCGAAATGGTTGCTCTGCTGCATGTAGCGCAGGGCGATATTCAGGCGTTGGGAACCGGGCAAGCCGACGTGCTCTTCGCGCAAGTTGCCGAGGCCGACTTCGGGCGTCCACAGGTAGACCGTCTGCCCGCTGCGCCGCACAAGAGAACGCATCTGCCCGATCAGGCCGAGATCCTCGCCTCCCTCGAGCGCAATCAGGTTGCCGCGCGCACTCAGAATGCGCTCGAAAATCTCGGCGCCGGTCTGGCTGGGAGGGGGAGCGATCGCAGTACTCATCCGGCCCTAAATTACGTGGTCTGAAGGTGTTCGCCTAGGTGGCTTGTAAGCCTTGTCGGATTCCGTGCCGCATTTCATGCGTTAGCGCACAAGACGCGGTTTTACAGGATATTCATGCTTGCTTCGAGGGCCGGGCTGGGCCGTCTCGCATTCCTCGCTACGGGAAGGTATGGTGCGAGGCTTCCCGGTCACCCCAGTACCCTTTATGTTCGAAGGATTGCGCTTCAATCACTGGAAGACGAGCCTGGACGACAGCGGCATCGTCACCCTGTCCCTCGACCGCGCCGGCAGCAACGTCAACGCCTTTTCGCGCGAAGTGCTGGACGAACTCGGCCAGATCGTGGAACGCCTGGCCATCGAGAAGCCGGCGGGCGTGCTGATCCACTCGGCCAAGCCGTTCGGTTTCGCCGTCGGCGCCGACATCAAGGAATTCGTTACCTACGCCCAGCACGGCACCGTGCTGGAAAACATCGAGAACGGCCAGCGCGTCTTCGAATCGCTGGCCCGCCTGCCCTGCCCGACCGTGGCTGCCGTGCATGGCGCCTGCATGGGCGGCGGCACCGAGCTGATCCTGGCCTGCCGCCAGCGTATTGCCGCGGACGACGAAAAGACCCGCATCGGCCTGCCCGAGGTCATGCTCGGCATCCATCCGGGCTGGGGAGGGACGGCCCGCCTCCCGCGCCTGATCGGCGCCACCGATGCGCTGCCGGTCATGCTTACCGGCAAGGCCTTATCGGCCAGGCGCGCCCTTGCCCTGGGCGTGATCGATCGCCTGGCGCCGCCGACGGAACTGCTGGCCGAGGCGCGTGCCCTGCTGCGCCGCCCGCACGCCCGGCCGTTCGCCCTGCGTGCCAAGGCTTGGGCCACCAATACCTGGGTGGCGCGCCAGATCCTTGCGCCCATGGTGATCAAGCAGACAGCCGCGAAGGTCCGCAAGGAGCACTACCCGGCCCCGTTTGCGCTGATCGACGTATGGAAGCGCGGCGGCCCCGGCATCCAGCAGCGACTGAAGCTCGAGGCACGCTCGGTGGCCAAGCTGGCCGAGACACCCACCGCACAGAACCTCATTCGCATCTTCTTCCTGCAGGAAAGACTCAAGGCGCAGGGCAGCGGCGTCGACCCCCAGATCAAGCACGTGCACGTCGTCGGCGCCGGCGTGATGGGTGGCGACATCGCCGCCTGGGCTGCCTTCAAGGGGTTTGAAGTCACCCTGCAGGACCGCGAGATGAAGTACATCCAGCCCGCCCTGGATCGCGCCCGCCAGCTCTACGAGAAGAAGCTCAAGACGGCCGAGAAGATCGAGGCGGCGGCGCGCAGGCTGCGGGCCGACGTCGAGGGCAAGGGCGTGGCAACGGCCGACCTGGCCATCGAGGCGATCTTCGAGAACGCCGAAGCCAAGAAGGCGCTCTATGCCGGCATCGAGCCCCAGTTCCAGTCCGACGAGCTGCTGGCGACCAACACGTCGAGCATTCCGCTGGACGAACTGCGTGTCGACCTGAAGGCACCGCAGCGCTTCCTGGGCCTGCACTTCTTCAACCCCGTGGCCCAGATGCCGCTGGTCGAAGTGGTGCGCCACGACCAGCTCAACGCCACCGCCGAAAAGCGCGCGCTGGCGTTCTGCAAGGCCATCGGCAAGCTGCCCGTGGCGGTAAAGGGCACGCCGGGCTTCCTGGTCAATCGCATCCTGATGCCGTACCTGCTGGAGGCCATGCGCCTCTACAGCGAGGGCGTGCCTGGTCCGGTGCTGGACAAGGAGGCCAAGAAATTCGGCATGCCCATGGGCCCCATTGAACTGGCGGACACCGTGGGCCTGGATGTATGCGCCTCCGTAGGCAAGGAGCTCGCCCCCTTCCTTGGCCTCGAACTCCCGCCTGGGCTGGAAGACAAGCTGGCGGCCGGCAAGCGCGGCAAGAAGGACGGCCAGGGCATCTATGTCTGGCAGGACGGCAAGCCGCAAAAACCCGAGGTGGACCCCGACTACAGCGTTCCCGCCGACCTGCAGGACCGCATGATCCTGCCCATGGTGAACGAAGCCGTGGCCTGCCTGGCTGACGGCGTGGTCGATGACGCCGACCTGCTCGACGCCGGCGTGATCTTCGGCACCGGGTTTGCGCCGTTCCGGGGCGGCCCGATCCAATACGTGCGCAGCGAAGGCGCCACCGTGGTCAAGGGCAAGCTTGAAAGGCTCGCCCAGCGCCATGGCGAGCGTTTCTCGCCCAAGCAAGGCTGGGATCTGCCCGCCCTGGCCCAGACCGGCTTCGAGGTGCCGGCAACGGCCGGGCAAACGGAAGATATCGAGGCCTGATCGCGGCCAGCATCGCCAAACAGAAACGCCCGGCTCGCGCCGGGCGTTTCCTTATGCATGACGGCGCATGCCACCAGGGACGTCACCACATCAGGTCGTCAGGCACGCCGTCCTCGCCCACGCCGCCCGCCCCGCCGGGGTCGGCCAGCAGGGCCACTTGCTGTGGATCGATCTCTCGAACCTGCTCGGCAAGCTCGCGAGTCACCAGCAGGTAGCGCCCCTGCTGCTGCACCACGCCGAGTTCGCCGGCGTTGAGCGCCGCCAGCTGCTCCCCATCCACATGCACGCGGCGGATCTTGCCGCCGTACTCAAAATGGCGGACATGATCGACTTCGGGTTTGTTGAGCGTCTTGCCTGCGAGCAATTGCTGGATCTTCTGCTTGCGTTCGCGACGCAGGCGCGCTTCCTCGGCGGCAGCCTGTTCGGCCCGCTTTCGCTCATTCGCCTCCGTGTGGGCGCGAATGGCATAGGCCTTGGCGAGGTCGATTTCGCCCTGTCCCTTGCCCTGGGGCTTGCTCGATGCATGCGGCTTCGGATGCGCTGGCTTGCCACCCTTGAAGGGAGGCGCACCCTTCGGCGGGCTCGGGCGCTTCTCGTCGCGGACCTGTTTGACGATGCCGCTCTTGAGCAGCTGATCGCGCAGGGATTCGGCCATGTTCGGAACTCGCTGACTTGGTACGGGTACGGTAAGGATGTTTTCAGTAGTGCGGCGGCGGCGGTTCGCTGTGCGGATCGTGTCCCTGCGAAGAGCGCAGCGATGACAATTCGCTGCGCAAGCCGCGGATCACCTCTTCCAGCGCGGCGATGCGCATCGACAGCTCCGCATCCGCCGAGGCCAGCGCGCTCACCGTGTCATCGATGAAGGTAAGCCTCACTTCCAACTCGGTGAGCCGTTGCTGCAGCGAATCGTCCGACATGCTCAGCGCCTCAGGCTACGTCCGCGTCCGATGCCGTAATAGGCCAGGCCGGCTTCTTCCACGGCGGTCGGATCGTACAGGTTGCGGCCATCGAAGATGGCGGGGCTTCCAAGCATGCCGCGGATGCGCGCGAAATCAGGGCTGCGGAACGCCTTCCATTCCGTAACGATGGCCAGCACATCCGCGCCCTCAAGCGCCTGGTAGGCGTTGTCGCAAAGCACAAGGTCCGCGCGATCGCCGTAGATGCGGTGGGTCTCCTCGCGAGCCTCGGGATCGAACGCCCGGACCTTGGCGCCAGCCGCCCACAGGGCCTCCATCAGGTCACGGCTGGATGCCTCGCGCATGTCGTCGGTGTTCGGCTTGAACGCCAAGCCCCACAGCGCGATGGTCTTGCCCTTCAATTGGCCATCCAGATGGCGCGCGATCAACTCGAACAGCTTGCCCTTCTGCTCGTGGTTCACGGCCTCGACGGCGCCAAGCAGGCGTGCGTCATAACCCACACCCCGCGCGGTGCGTTCCAGTGCCTGCACGTCCTTCGGGAAGCAGGAACCGCCATAACCGGCGCCGGGGTAGATGAAGTGATAGCCAATGCGCGGGTCAGAACCAATACCCTGGCGCACCAGTTCCACGTCGGCGCCAACGCGCTCGGCGATATTGGCGATTTCGTTCATGAAGCTGATCTTGGTGGCCAGCATCGCGTTGGCCGCGTACTTGGTGAGCTCGGCCGAGCGCTCGTCCATCACCACGGTACGATCATGATTGCGGTTGAACGGCGCATACAGCTTGCGTAGCACGTTCACCGCACGCTCGCTCGAGCTACCGATGATGATGCGATCGGGACGCAGGCAGTCTTCCACCGCGTCGCCTTCCTTGAGGAATTCGGGGTTGGAGACGACGTCGAACTCGACCGACACGCCACGCTTTGCCAGCTCGTCGGCGATGGCCTTGCGCACGCGATCGGCGGTACCCACCGGAACGGTCGACTTGTTGACGACGACCGTGTACTTGTCCATGTGCTGGCCAATCGTGCGGGCGACGCCAAGCACGTATTTGAGATCGGCACTGCCGTCCTCGTCGGGCGGCGTCCCTACCGCAATGAAGACGACCTGCCCGTGCTCGATACCGGGCGCCGGGTCAGTGGTGAAATCGAGTTGCCCGCTGGCGTGGTTGCGCTTGACGATCGGTTCCAGGCCCGGCTCGTAGATGGGAATCTCGCCCTTTTTCAGGCGCTCGACCTTGCCCGCGTCGATGTCGACGCAGACGACGTGATTTCCCATTTCAGCCAGGCAGGCGCCGGTAACCAGACCTACGTAACCGGTGCCAAAGATGGTGACCTTCATTGTCGCAACAACTCCCGAATGCAAGGCTCGGGATTCTAACAGCACCACGCGTTACAGCACGCCCACGGGCATCAAGGCGGACCGCGCCGAGCCTGCAGCAGGGCTCGCAAGCACCCCAAAAAGCACGGGGCGCGAATCGCTTCGCGCCCCGTGCCGGTCTCAATGAGACGCGTCGGCGATTACTTCGCGCCGCCGGCCTGCTCGCCAGCCGGCGTCGGGCCGGTCTTGACCAGGGTGACGTCGAAGATGATCGTCGCATTCGGCGGGAAGCCGTTCTGCGGCTGGGCGCCGTAGGCGATGTTCGACGGAATGAAGAACTTGTAGTGGCCGCCGACCTGCATCAGCTGCATGCCTTCGCGGAAGCCCGGGATCACGCCGGCGAGCGGGATCGAAGCGGCGCCGCCGCCCTCGTGCTTGGACGAGTCGTCAAAGGTTTCGCCATTGACGAAGGTGCCCACGTAGTTCACCTGCACGGTGTCATTCGGACCCGGGCGGGCGCCCGTACCCTGGCTGATCACCTGGTACTGCAGGCCCGAAGCGGTGGTCTTCACGCCCGCAGCGGTCTTGTTCTTGGCGAGGAAGGCATCGCCTTCGGTCTTGTTCTTGGCGGCGACCTGGGTGTACTCGGCCTTGGCCTTGGCCTGGAGGTTCGCCACGAACGCGTCACGCACCTGCTTGGCCTCGGCCTCGCTCATCGTCGGCTTCTGGCCGGAGAGGGCGGACTGCAGCGCGCGTGCGACGGTGGCCGGATCCACTTCATTGCGAACCAGCGGGGGCAGCGAGCTCGCCAGATCCCAACCCACCACGTAGCTGGCCTTGGTCTTGTCGACGGCCGGCGGGGTGGTGGTGGCGGGGGCAGCGCCCTTCGCAGCCTGTGCGTGCACGCCAGCGGTCATGCCCAGGGCAACAGCGAGCGCGGCCGCCGTCAGCGTGGGACGCAGAAATTGCTTCATTTGGAACTCCCTCGTATTTGAGATGTGCCGGCGCTACCGGACTAAGCCCCCCCGATGGAGGCAGGCCCCGCATTGTGCGGCCCCTGTCGAGTCTTGGCAACGCTGTGGGGGCTACGACCGTCAGTCGTGATTAAAAGTTCACGATTCGGCCGTTTCGCCGCGGTTTTTTACGATTTGTGCACATTCCGAGGGCCGCCTGAGCGCCGCTTGCCACGACACTCAGGCATGCCCGTCGCCGGAACGGCCAGGCTTCTCCAGCGTATCGCGCAACGCGGCCTGCAGGCGCGCGTGTACCTGTACCAGTCCACGCCACAGCAGCCATGCCAGCAGCAGCAATACCAGCACCAGCACCACGGCCACTTCGCGCGGCGGCAGGATGGTCGACGCCAGCGCGGCCACCAGCAATCCGAGCACCCACATCGCCATCAGCGGGATGAACCGCGCGAGCACGGCGCGAATGCGCATGTTGTAGGCGCCGCCGATCCGTTCGGGGATGCTCAGCTCCGCCAGCAACATGCCCAGCGCCGATGCCTTCCGGTACGCCGCGACGATCATCGGCAGCGATATCAACGCCGCGATCGACCAGGCCAGGCTGCGTTTCACCTGCGGACTGTCGGCCAGGAAATCCCAGTGGAAGAAGCCGCGGCGGTACAGGTAGGACATGATCAGGAACGCCGCCACCACCAGCATCATGTTGATGATCACGTGCCATACCAGGCGACGGATCATCTTCGCCACGACGGCGCCCTGCCCGCTCAGGCTCAGATTGCCCATCCAGTCGGTATAAGTGGCCAGCGCCCCCATGAAGGTCCTGGGCAGGTGACGGCTCAACGCGCCCGCCAGCGGATCGGAGGAGCGGATGAGATAAGGCGTAAGAAACGTCGTGATCGCCGACACCGCGACCGCCACCGGATAAAGGAAGCCGCTGGTGACCTTGAGGGTCAAGCCCAGCGAGGCGATCACGAAGGAGAATTCGCCGATCTGCGCCAAGCCCATGCCAACCCGTAGCGAGGTGCGCCCGCCATTGCCCGCAACGAACGTTCCGAAACTGCACGTCAGCACCTTGCCGACGATCACGACCGCCGTAACGACCAGGATGGGCAGCCAGTACTGCTTCAGCATGGCGGGGTCGATCAGCATGCCGATCGCCACGAAGAAAATCGCGCTGAACATGTCGCGCACCGGACCGACGATACGCTCCACCCGCTCCACGCTCTGCGATTCGCCGACGATCGCACCGATCATGAAGGCACCCAGCGCGACGCTGTAGCCCATCTCCGTAACCAGCAGGCAGAAGCCGAAACACAGGCCCAGCACCGCCACCAGCAACACGTCGTCACGACTGACCGCCGCGATGTAGTCGACCACGCGTGGCACCAGCAGCAGGCCAACCACCAGCGATACCGCCATGAACAGCGTGAGCCGTCCCACGGCCCCCATCGCCTCGCCCGCCTCCAGGCCGCCCGTGCTGGCGATGCCGGTGAGCAAAGCCATCAAGACGATGGCGAGCACGTCTTCCACGATCAGGATGCCGAACATCAGCTGCGCGAAACGCTCGCGCTTGAGATTCAGATCGTCGAGCGCCTTCATGATGATGGTGGTCGAGGACATCGACAGCATGGCGCCGAGGAACAACGCATCCATCGACGTCCAGCCGAAGAAGCGACCGATTTCGTAGCCGAGCCACAGCATCAGCACGATTTCGCAAACCGCGGCCACCAGCGCCGCGCCACCGACCTCGCGCAGCTTTTTAAGGCTGAATTCCAGGCCCAGCGCGAACAGCAGCAGGATCATGCCCAGTTCGGACAACGTGCGGATGGTCTGCTCGTCGTGGATGAAAACCACGGGGAACGTATAAGGCCCGACGAGCACGCCCGCGATGATGTATCCGAGCACGACCGGCTGACGCAGCCGCTGGAAGATCACCGTGGTCAGGCCCGCGATCAACATGACGGTCGCGAGATCCTGGATGAAGTGCAAATCGTGCATCGACGAAATCCGTGGGGACGTCACGCAAGACTAGCAATCAAGCCCTGGATGCACAGCCCCGCGCGACGATGTAGAACGCGTGCTCGACGAACTCGCCATGCATCCATCGATGCTGGCGATCGGCGAATCGATGTAACTGCCTGTTGTGATTCGAACGTGAAAAATATTTGAAAAAATTTGGTCGCGGGCGCTTGACGAAATCGCAAACCCAACCTATTCTTTCGGGCTTCCAGAGGCACACGGGGCCATAGCTCAGCTGGGAGAGCGCCTGCATGGCATGCAGGAGGTCGGCGGTTCGATCCCGCCTGGCTCCACCAAATTTAGACACGTCCCCATCGTCTAGAGGCCTAGGACATCACCCTTTCACGGTGGCGACCGGGGTTCGAATCCCCGTGGGGACGCCACTCTAACGCCAAGCCGGTCAACGGCGAAGCAGTCAGAGTGGTCATGGATGAAGTCGAAGTTGGTTCAGCGCTGGAAGCAGTAAAAAACGTGGAGCGGTAGTTCAGTCGGTTAGAATGCTGGCCTGTCACGCCGGAGGTCGCGGGTTCGAGTCCCGTCCGCTCCGCCACTTTTACGAAGAGCCCGCCATTGGCGGGTTTTTTGTTGCCTGGAGAAAAGTACCCTCGCCTCCCTCTATGTGCAGGAGCGCACCCAGTGCGCGAAAAGCCTACGGAGCGGCAGGACCCAGCCCTGCGGTCGCGTACCGGGTGCGCTCCTACAGCAAAGCGGCCTCGTCCGGCGAGCGGTGATCTTCCAGCGGCTCCAGGGTCCCCATCGAATGGCCCTGCTCCGCCAGGTATTCCAGCCAGCGCGACAGGAACCCGTTCATGCGCAGCCGGTGCTGCAGCACGGTGTGTGCCGGCGGGAACGGGCCCAGCACCTGCCACAGATGCCGGCCCGGATGGCAATGCAAGGCCTCGGCCACATGCGCATCGGTATACATGCGCAACTGCGCCGACGGCGACGGTTGCCCGGTGTGCGCATCGACGAAGTTGTAGGTCAACTCCAGTTCCAGCGTGTACGGGTGCTTTTCCTGCACTTGCAGGCGCACATCGAGCCCATCATCCACGCTGGACACATAGAACCCCGGCGACAGCTGCTGCGGCGCGAACAGCTTCGCCAGCCGGTGGTAGTTTTCCGCGTACAGCCCCATCAGGAAGCCGAAGCGTCCCGGCAGTAGAGCGTTGCGGCTGTCCAGTACGACACTCATGGATGGTGGCTACTCCTCTTAGAACATGGTCCGCTCGATACCGAAGCGGTCGAAGATCTTGCTGGCGATCTCCTCGATGGAGACGTGGGTGGTGTTGAGGCTGGGAATGCCCTCCCGGCGCATCAGCTTTTCGGCCTGTGCCAGCTCCCACTTGCACTGCTCCAATTTGGCATACCGGCTGCCGGCACGTCGCTGCTCGCGGATCTGCGCCAATCTCATGGGATCGATGGTGAGACCGAACAGGCGATCCTTGTAGGGACGCAGCCTCGACGGCAGCTCCAGCTTGTCCAGGTCGTCGTCGGTGAGAGGGTAGTTGGCGGCACTCACCCCGTAATGCAAGGCCATGTACAGGCAGGTGGGCGTCTTGCCCGAGCGGGACACCCCGACCAGGATCAGGTCCGCCTGGGCGTAGTCCACATCAATACCGTCGTCGTGTGACAAGGCGTAGTTGGTGGCGTTGATGCGCGCCTCGTATTTGTCGAAATCGACCAGGCCGTGCGAACGGTTCACCGCGCCTGAGCGCTTGGCGCCCAGCTCGTCCTCCAGCGGGCCGATGAAGGGGGCAAACACGTCCAGCATCAGGGCGCCGCTTTCCGCCACGATCTCGCAAAGATCCCGCGAGGCCATGGTGTTGACCACGATCGGACGCTCGCCGGTCTGGGCGTAACGGGTCTTGATGCGCAGCGCGGCAGCCTCCGCCTTATGCGCGTCGTCGACGAACGGCAGGCGATGCTTGTCGAACTGGACCCCCTCGAACTGGGCCAGGATGCTGTTGCCGATCGTCTCGGCGGTAATACCAGTGGAATCGGAGATGAAAAAAACGGTTCGCTGCATGGGTAACCCGAAGTCCCTGACTGTTCCTGGCCATCACCTTAGCGCAACGCATAAAGCCTGTCTTTGCTTGACTCTCGCCTGACTGGTATGCAGCTGGCGTGGGTTTTGCGCGGAATGGTCTTCTTGTGCTTCGCACCATCGACAGCGGACAATACCAGTTCTTTGTGGCCGGTTTTTGGTTCGAACCGGCCAAGCCACTTCGAAACTAAGAGCTCTTGAGGAGACTCCCTTGAACGACCTGGTGCTTTGGCTCGACACGCTGCGCATGACCGACCTGGGCAAGGTGGGTGGCAAGAATGCGTCGCTGGGCGAGATGATCGGCAATCTCGCCAAACTCGGCGTGTCCGTGCCCGGTGGCTTCGCCACCACCGCGGATGCGTTCCAGCAGTACCTCGACAAGAGCGGCGTGGCCAAGCGCATCCAGGCACGCCTGGCTTCGCTGGACGTGGACGATGTCGAAGCGCTGACCACCGCGGGCAAGGAAATCCGCGAGTGGGTCACCGAGACGCCGCTGCCGGCCGATCTCGACCAGGCCATACGCGATGCCTATGCCAAGCTCTGCAAGGATGCCGGCGCGGAGAACATCGCCGTGGCCGTGCGCTCTTCCGCGACCGCCGAAGACCTGCCCGACGCCTCGTTCGCCGGCCAGCAGGAGACCTTCCTCAACGTGGTCGGCATCGAAGATGTGTTGCACAAGGTGAAGGAGGTCTTCGCCTCCCTCTACAACGACCGCGCCATTGCCTATCGCGTGCACCAGGGCTTCAAGCACGAAGATGTGTTCCTCTCCGCCGGCGTGCAGCTGATGGTGCGTTCGGACGTGGGCGCCTCCGGCGTGCTGTTCACGCTGGACACCGAGTCGGGCTTCCGCGACGTGGTCTTCGTCACCGGCTCGTACGGCCTGGGCGAAATGGTCGTGCAGGGCGCGGTGAACCCGGATGAGTTCTACGTGTTCAAGCCCACGCTCAAGCAGGGCAAGCCGGCGGTGCTGCGCCGCAGCCTCGGCGCCAAGCAGCAGCGCATGGTCTATTCGAACCAGCCCGGCGAGCGCGTGCGCATCGAGGAAACCCCGGCCGAACTGCGCAACAAGTTCTGCATCAACGACGAGGACGTGCAGGAACTGGCCAAGCAGGCCCTGGTGATCGAGCAGCATTACGGCCGCCCGATGGACATCGAATGGGCGAAGGACGGCAACACCGGCAAGCTGTATATCGTGCAGGCCCGCCCGGAGACGGTGAAGTCACGCTCGCATGCCACCCAGCTCGAGCGCTTCCATCTTGGCGAGAAGGGCAAGGTACTGGCCGAGGGCCGTGCCATCGGCCAGAAGATCGGCGCCGGCAAGGCCCGCGTGATCCGCTCGCTGGCCGACATGAACAAGGTGCAGCAGGGCGATGTGCTGATCGCCGACATGACCGACCCCGACTGGGAGCCGGTGATGAAGCGTGCCGCCGCCATCGTCACCAACCGCGGTGGCCGCACCTGCCACGCCGCCATCATCGCGCGCGAGCTGGGCGTACCCGCCGTGGTCGGCACGGGCAACGCCCTGGACACCATCCCGGACGGCACCGAAGTCACCGTGTCCTGCGCCGAAGGCGACACCGGCATGATCTACGAAGGTCACCTGAAGTTCGATCGCGTGACCGCCGACCTGGGCGACATGCCCGACGCCCCGCTCAAGATCATGATGAACGTGGCCAACCCCGAGCGCGCCTTCGACTTCGGCATGCTGCCGAACGCCGGCATCGGCCTGGCCCGCCTCGAGATGATCATCGCCAGCCACATCGGCGTGCATCCGAAGGCCCTGCTGGAATACGGCAAGCAGGATGCCGAGACCAGGAAGAAGATCGACGAGCGCATGGCCGGCTACGCCGACCCCGTGTCGTTCTACATCGATCGCCTCGCCGAAGGCATCGCCACCATCGCCGCCTCGGTGTATCCGAAGCCGGTCATCGTGCGCCTGTCCGACTTCAAGTCGAACGAGTACGCCGGCCTGGTGGGCGGCTCGCGTTACGAGCCGCACGAAGAAAACCCGATGATCGGCTATCGCGGCGCCAGCCGCTACGTCGACCCGGGCTTCGCCGAATCGTTCGGCCTGGAGTGCAAGGCCGTCAAGCGCGTGCGCGAGGTGATGGGGCTGGACAACGTGTGGGTGATGATCCCGTTCGTGCGTACCCTGGGCGAAGGCCGCAAGGTCATCGAGGTGCTGGGCAAGAACGGCCTCAAGCAGGGCGAGCACGGCCTCAAGGTGATCATGATGTGCGAGGTGCCGTCCAATGCGCTGCTCGCCGATGAGTTCCTGGACATCTTCGACGGTTTCTCCATTGGCTCCAACGACCTCACCCAGCTCACCCTGGGCCTGGATCGCGATTCCAGCATCGTGGCCAACCTGTTCGACGAGCGCGACCCGGCGGTGAAAAAGCTGTTGGCGCTGGCCATCAAGACGGCGCGCGAAAAGGGCAAGTACGTGGGTATCTGCGGCCAGGGTCCGTCCGACCACCCGGATCTCGCCGAATGGCTCATGGACCAGGGCATCGAATCGGTTTCGCTCAACCCCGACACCGTAGTCGACACCTGGCTGCGCCTCGCCAAGAAGAAAAAGGCTGCCTGAGTTCCTGCGCAGCCGGCAAAAAGAGGGCGGCGCGAAAGCGCCGCCCTCTTTTTGCCTGGCGTCAGGGCTCGCAGGGACGCCCTTCGGTATCGAACACGCTCTCGTCGCTTCGGATGAGCCCCTCTTTCACGTGGAGGAACGTTGCGATGGGCAAGGACACCGCACCCGCGCCCTGCCCGCTCTTCGCCACGAAACGCACGGCCACGCGATCGCCGTCGACAAGCATGTCCCGCACCTCGTCGTGGATGTCCGGAAACCGCTGAAACAAGGCGCGATAGGTACGTACGACCTCTGCGCGACCGACACGAGTCCCACAGAAATCCGACGAGGCCAAGATGGCATCACCGGCGTACAGCGATCCAAGCCCCCTCGCGTCATGTCGGTTGAAGGCGTCGAACATCGCCTGCACCACCGAGCCCGGTGCGGTATTGGCCACGGGCGATGCGGCGATGGCGGCCAGCAGAAGCAGATTCGTTGGGGCCACGGGGATCTCCTCGGCGCGATGAAGTAACCACAGCGTTCCACGGCGACGTCATCGCCGCGGTTCGCCGCTTGCCGGGTTGGCGACCGGAACCTTCGGCCTTCCCCGGGGTCCACCCAGGCTGACGGGGCGAACGGAGAACACCCATGCAGCGGCTGGTCAGGCTTCTCGCGCGAAACAAGGGCTTCATCGTCTTCATGCTCGGCATGCTGGTGTTCCGCAGCGCCATCGCCGACTGGAACGTCGTACCGACGGGCTCCATGCAGCCGACCATCCGCATCGGCGACCGCATCCTGGTCGACAAGGCCGCCTACGACGTGCGCCTGCCCTTCACTCATGTTTCCCTGGCGCACCTGGCCGATCCGCAGCGCGGCGACATCGTCGTGCTTGATTCCTCCGCGGCCGGAGAGCGCCTGGTCAAGCGCGTCATCGGCGTGCCGGGCGACACGGTCGCGTTGCGCCAAAACCAGCTCTACGTGAACGGCCACCACGCAAGCTATCGGCCCATCAAGGTGGCGGGCATTCGCGACGACCGCGAAGATCCTGCGCTCTATGCCGTCGAGGACGTAGGCACCCTGCACCATGCCGTCCGCTGGTCGGTAGCCGCGCAAGGTCACAGCAGCGACTTCGGCCCGGTGACCGTACCCGCCGGCCAATACCTGCTGCTCGGCGACAATCGCGACAACAGCGCCGACTCCCGCTATTTCGGCTTCTTTCCGCGCACGGAGATCACCGGGCGCGCGACCCGGGTTGTCGTCTCGCTGGATCCTGGCGACCGCTACCTGCCCCGGAGCGATCGATGGGGCGTGACGCTGCAATGAATCGACCCGCCCCATTGCCACGCCGTCATCCGATGCGTACAATTGCCGGCTCGCGTGGACCACACGCACCGCTTCGGAGAGGTGGCAGAGTGGTCGAAT
>NZ_BCPR01000092.1 GCF_016586165.1 Dyella sp. EPa41
AAAGTGGGGAGTCGCCCGCTGCGCGGGCTGTAAATGGTAAATAGTGAGGAGCGAGGGCATGACCCTGTCTTTGTCACTGTTTACGGCGCCAAGGGCGCGACTTTACAGCGAAGCGAAGCGAGCGGCTTTCCTGTTTCCATACGCCAGTAGCTCAATTGGCAGAGCAGCGGTCTCCAAAACCGCAGGTTGGGGGTTCGAGTCCCTCCTGGCGTGCCATCTTCCCGAGGACCCACGACGGATGGTGGATGGCATACGGACCGTAACCCGGTCGATGCCTCTGTCATCCGATCCTGTCGCATGAATACGAAGGCCGAACCGACCAAGGGCGCCAGCGGCGCCGATATCGCCAAGCTGGTGCTGGCCGTGCTGGTGCTGGCTGCCGGCATTTTTGCGTATTCGTGGTTCGGCGCCGACGGCTCCATCCCGCAGTCGGTGCGCCTGCTCGGCGTGCTCGTTGCGCTGGTGGCCGCGCTGGCCATCGGAGCCTTCACGGCCCCGGGTCGCCGCGTGCGCAGCTTCCTCGGCGAGTCGCAGTTCGAAATGCGCAAGGTGGTCTGGCCCACTCGCGACGAAACCCTCAAGACCACCGGCATCATCATGGTCGTGGTCATCGTTCTGTCGCTGCTGCTGGGCCTGATCGATCTGATCCTGAAGTCGGTCGTGCTCGACTGGCTGCTCAAGCTCGGTACGTGAGGTGATGGCATGAGCAAGCGTTGGTATGTGGTGCACGCCTATTCGGGCTTCGAGAACCAGGTGAAGCGCTCGCTGGACGAGCGGATTCGCCGCGCCGGCATGGAAGAAAAGTTCGGCGAAGTGCTGGTGCCGACCGAAGAGGTCATCGAGATGCGCAGCGGCCAGAAGCGCCGCAGCGAGCGCAAGTTCTTCCCGGGTTACGTTCTCGTGCAGATCGAGACGGATACCGAGGGCAAGGCGCCGCGCATCGACGACGAATGCTGGCATCTGGTCAAGGAAACCCCGAAGGTCATGGGTTTCATCGGCGGTACCGCCGACCGCCCGCTGCCGATCCGCGATTCCGAGGCCGATGCCATCCTGAGCCGCGTCCGTGAAGGCGTCGAGAAGCCCAAGCCCAAGGTGCTGTTCGAGCCGGGCGAGATGGTCCGCGTCATCGATGGCCCGTTCAACGACTTCAACGGCGTGGTCGAGGAAGTCAACTACGAGAAGAGTCGCCTGCGCGTCGCGGTGCTGATCTTCGGCCGCTCGACCCCGGTCGAGCTGGAGTTTGGCCAGGTCGAGAAGGCCTGACGGCGGCCCCGGCACGGGGCTTGCTTAAAATTTGATCAGTCTCTATACTGCGCGGTTCACGCTGGGGCCTTTTGGCCCGGCGTGTCCGTGTTTTCAGGGTTCGCGGGACGGCGGGCCTTCCTCCCTCAGGGAACGACAACACTGCGAGGAGCCGCAAGGCGCTTGAACTCGCGAGGAAAATCCAATGGCAAAGAAAGTAGTTGGTTACATCAAGCTGCAGGTCAAGGCCGGTCAGGCCAACCCGTCGCCGCCGGTGGGCCCCGCCCTCGGTCAGCGCGGCCTGAACATCATGGAATTCTGCAAGGCGTTCAATGCCGCCACGCAGAAGATGGAGCCGGGTCTCCCGATCCCCGTGATCATCACGGCGTACTCCGACCGTAGCTTCACCTTCATCACGAAGACCCCGCCGGCCACCGTCCTGATCAAGAAGGTCACGGGCGTCGCCAAGGGTTCGTCCAAGCCGAACACCGACAAGGTCGGCAAGATCACCCGCAAGCAGCTGGAAGACGTTGCGAAGCAGAAGGAGCCGGATCTCACGGCTGCTGATCTGGACGCCGCGGTGCGCACCATTGCCGGTAGCGCGCGCAGCATGGGCCTGGTGGTGGAGGGCTAAGACATGGCAAAGATCACGAAGCGTATGAAGGCGGCCCAGGCCGCTGTGCAGCCGGGCAAGCTCTATGGCCTGGAAGAAGCCCTGAACATCGTCAAGAACAACGCCAAGGCCAAGTTCTCCGAGTCCGTGGACGTCGCCGTCCGTCTCGGCATCGACGCCAAGAAGTCCGACCAGGGCGTGCGTGGTTCGTCGCTGCTGCCGCATGGCACCGGCAAGACCGTCAAGGTCGCCGTGTTCGTGCCGGCTGGTGAGAAGGCCGAGGCCGCCAAGGCCGCCGGCGCCGACGCCGTCGGCATGGACGACCTGGCCGAGCGCATGCAGGCTGGCGAACTCGACTTCGGTCGCGTGATCGCCACGCCGGACGCGATGCGCGTGGTCGGCAAGCTCGGTCAGCTGCTCGGCCCCCGTGGCCTGATGCCGAACCCGAAGGACGGCTCGGTTACCGCCGACGTCGCCACGGCCGTGAAGAACGCCAAGGCCGGCCAGGTGAAGTTCCGCAACGACAAGGCGGGCATCATCCACGCCACCATCGGCAAGGCCACGTTCGAGGCCTCGCAGCTGGCTGACAACCTCAATGCACTGGTCAACGACCTGCTGAAGGCCAAGCCGGCCACGGCCAAGGGTCAGTACCTGCAGAAGATCGCGCTGTCGTCCACCATGGGCGTTGGCGTTCCGGTCGACGCATCGACGCTGTCGGTATCGACCAAGTAAGTGTTGAAGTCCCGCATCGGCTCAAGCCGGTGCGGGCACGTTTTTGAAGGCAGGCCCCGGCGGAAGCCGGAGTCGCCGTCAAAGACCGCAGGCGCGATCAGCGCGTCACGACGACGAGCAGGGAGCTCGTGTTGGCAAGGAACCGCCGTCGTGGCTAGCGGGTTCGCTTAATCGGATTCCCCGCGAATCTGGCCTGCGTAGATGGTGCTGCCCCTTCTGGAATTGTTTCACCCGTTCTGGAAAGGCCACCACCCGGGACATTCCGTGTCCCCGACGTCACGGATGGCGTCGCTCAGGACCGCAAGCGGCAGGAGCCGTAAGCGGAGTTCATAAGAGGAGTGAAAAATGGCTCTGAATCTCTCGCAGAAGCAAGAAGTAGTCGCCGAGCTGGCAGAAGTCGCTGCGAAGGCACACTCCTTGGTCGCAGTCGAGTATGCGGGCATCACGGTCGAACAGATGACCGCGATGCGCAAGAAGGCCCGTGAGTCGGCCGTGTTCCTGAAGGTTGTCAAGAACACGCTGGCTTCGCGCGCCGTGGCAGGTACCGAGTTCGAGGTCGTCAAGGACGCCCTGACCGGTCCGCTGCTGTACGCGTTCTCGATGGAGGAGCCCGGCGCTGCCGGTCGCCTGATCAAGGAATTCGCCAAGGGCAACGACAAGCTGAAGGCGCGTCTCGTGTCGGTGGAAGGCAAGTTGCTGCCTGCCGCGCACGTGGAAGTGCTGGCCTCGCTGCCGACCCGCGAACAGGCCCTGGCCATGCTGGCACGTGTGCTGGCCGAGCCGGCCACCATGTTCGCCCGCGTCGTCAAGGCCGTGGCCGACAAGCAGGGTGGTGGCGAAGTCGCCGCCGAGGCCCCGGCTGAAGTCGAACCCGCCTAAGTTCGCCGTCTACTTACATCGAATCAATTTCCAGAGGTAAATGAAAATGTCCCTGACCAACGAACAGATCGTTGAAGCCGTTGCCGCCAAGTCGCTCATGGAAGTGATGGAGCTGGTGAAGGCCATCGAAGAGAAGTTTGGCGTGACCGCCGCCGCCCCGGTGATGGTTGCCGCTGGCCCGGCCGCTGCCGGCCCGGCTGCTGAAGAGCAGACCGAATTCGACGTCATCCTGAAGAGCGCCGGCGACAAGAAGGTCGACGTGATCAAGGCCGTCCGCGCCATCACGGGCCTGGGCCTGAAGGAAGCGAAGGACCTGACCGAGGCCGGTGGCGTCGTGAAGGAAGCCGCTTCGAAGGAAGACGCTGCGAAGTTCAAGAAGGACCTCGAAGCTGCCGGCGCCACGGTCGAACTGAAGTAATTGGCGCTCTTGCGCGCCGTCAGTTTGATCTAGCGTCAAGCCAAGCCTGGGGGCGGAAGCCCCCGGGCTTTGCCTGTTGCAAGGGGTTGCATCGCGCGGTGCGGCCTGTAACGACAAAGCGTCATCATGTTTGGTTCGTGTTTTACGCGTCGGGAAGACAGCACTGAAGGGTCCGCAGACCATCGCCGACCTTTGACTCTTGTCTTTTTGACGCATCGACGGGCAGGGCAGCACAACCTGCCGGTCGACCGCAGACACAGCTTTCACAATTCAGCCGGTGTGTGCACCACCGGCGTCACTGCGAACCGAGGCGGTACCCACCATGACCTACTCGTTTACCGAGAAGAAGCGCATCCGCAAGGATTTCGGCAAGCGTCCACCCGTATTGGGCGTGCCGAACCTGCTGACCATCCAGACCGATTCCTATCGCGAGTTCCTGCAGGAGCATGTCGCTCCCAAGGCCCGCGACGACAAGGGTCTCCACGCCGCGCTGAAGTCGGTGTTCCCGATCGTGAGCTATTCGGGCAATGCCGCGCTTGAGTATGTCGACTATCGCCTGGGCGAGCCGCCCTTCGACGAACGCGAGTGCCGCAACCGCGGCATGACCTTCGGCGCGCCGCTGCGCGTCACCGTGCGCCTTGTCATCTACGACAAGGACAGCCCGGCATCCAAGAAGGCCGTGAAGTACGTGAAGGAGCAGGAAGTCTACATGGGCGAAATTCCGCTCATGACCGAGACCGGCACCTTCATCATCAACGGCACCGAGCGCGTCATCGTCTCGCAGCTGCATCGTTCGCCGGGCGTGTTCTTCGACCACGACCGCGGCAAGACGCACAGCTCGGGCAAGCTGCTGTTCTCCGCCCGCGTGATTCCTTACCGTGGTTCGTGGCTCGACTTCGAGTTCGACCCGAAGGACGCGCTGTTCACCCGTATCGACCGTCGCCGCAAGCTGCCGGTGACCGTGCTGCTGCGCGCGCTCGGCTACAACAACGTCGAGATGCTCGATACGTTCTTCGAGCACAACGTGTTCCACCTGGGCAAGAAGGGCGGCACCACGCTGGAGCTCGTCGCCGAGCGCCTGCGCGGCGAAACGCTGACCTTCGACCTGACCATCGGTGACAAGGTGCTGGTGGAAGCCGGCAAGCGCATCACCGCGCGTCACGTGCGCCAGCTCGCCGCCGAGAACATCACCGCGCTGGAAGTGCCGGACGACTACCCGGTCGGCCGCATCCTCGCCATCGACGTGGTCGATCCCAAGACCGGCGAACTGCTGGCCCAGGCCAACGACGAGATCTCGGCCGAGCAGCTCGAGAACTTCCGCAAGGCGGGCATCGAGGTCGTGCCGACCCTGTACGTGAACGATCTCGATCGTGGCGCGTACATCTCGCACACCCTGCGCATCGACAACACCAAGACGCAGCTCGAGGCGCTGGTGGAAATCTACCGCATGATGCGCCCGGGCGAGCCGCCGACGAAGGACGCCGCGCAGAACCTGTTCTACAACCTGTTCTTCACCTTCGACCGCTACGACCTGTCGGCCGTGGGTCGCATGAAGTTCAACCGCCGCGTGGGCCGTCAGGAGATCGTCGGTCCGGGCGTGCTGTACGACAAGAAGTACTTCGCCGACCGCAAGGAAGAGGAAGCCCAGGCGCTCGTCGCCTCGCAGGGCGACCGCTCCGACATCCTCGACGTGCTCAAGGTGCTCATCGACATCAAGAACGGTCATGGCACCGTCGACGATATCGACCACCTGGGCAACCGCCGCGTGCGCTCGGTCGGTGAAATGGCGGAGAACACCTTCCGCATCGGCCTGGTGCGCGTCGAGCGCGCCGTGCGCGAGCGCCTGTCGCTGGCCGAGTCCGAGGGTCTCACCCCGCAGGAACTCATCAACGCCAAGCCGGTCGCGGCGGCCGTGAAGGAGTTCTTCGGTTCGTCGCAGCTCTCGCAGTTCATGGACCAGAACAACCCGCTGTCGGAAGTGACGCACAAGCGTCGCGTCTCGGCCCTGGGCCCGGGCGGCCTGACCCGCGAGCGCGCCGGCTTCGAAGTGCGCGACGTGCATCCGACCCATTACGGCCGCGTCTGCACCATCGAAACGCCGGAAGGTCCGAACATCGGCCTGATCAACTCGCTGGCCGTGTACGCCCGCACCAACACGTATGGCTTCCTCGAGACGCCGTACCGCAAGGTCGTGGGCGGCAAGGTCACCGACCAGGTGGATTACCTTTCGGCGATCGAGGAAGGCGACCACGTCATCGCGCAGGCGAACTCGCCGCTGAAGGATGGCGCCTTCATCGAAGACTTCGTGTCCTGCCGTTTCCGTGGCGAGTCCGAGCTGCGTCCGGCGGCTGAAGTCGACTACATGGACGTCTCGCCGATGCAGACCGTGTCGGTCGCCGCGGCGCTCGTGCCGTTCCTGGAGCACGACGACGCGAACCGCGCACTGATGGGCGCGAACATGCAGCGCCAGGCCGTGCCGACCCTGCGTTCGCAGACCCCGCTGGTGGGTACTGGCATCGAGCGCGCCGTGGCGCGTGACTCGGGCGTCATCGTCACCGCCAAGCGCGGCGGCGTGATCGACCAGGTCGACGCCGGCCGTATCGTGGTGCGCGTGAACGAGGAAGAGGTCGGCGACAACGACGCCGGCGTCGATATCTACACGCTGACCAAGTACACCCGTTCCAACCAGAACACCAACCTCAACCAGCGCCCGCTGGTGAACGTGGGTGACGTGGTGGCAAAGGGCGACACGCTGGCCGACGGTTCGTCGACCGACCTGGGCGAGCTCGCGCTCGGCCAGAACATGCTGATCGCCTTCATGCCGTGGAACGGCTACAACTTCGAAGACTCGATCCTGCTCTCCGAGCGCGTCGTGCAGGAAGACCGCTACACCTCGATCCACATCGAGGAGCTGTCCTGCATCGCGCGCGATACCAAGCTGGGCGCCGAGGAGATCACCGCCGACATCCCGAACGTGGGTGAGCAGGCGCTGGCCCGCCTCGACGAGTCCGGCATCGTGTACATCGGTGCGGAAGTGAAGGCCGGCGACATCATGGTCGGCAAGGTCACGCCCAAGGGCGAGAGCCAGCTGACGCCGGAAGAGAAGCTGCTGCGCGCGATCTTCGGCGAAAAGGCCTCGGACGTGAAGGACAGCTCGCTGCGCGTGCCGCCGGGCATGGACGGTACCGTCATCGACGTGCAGGTCTTCACCCGCGACGGCATCGAGAAGGACAAGCGCGCGCGCCAGATCGAGGAAATGGAAATCAAGCGGATCCGCAAGGACCTTGATGACCAGTTCCGCATCCTCGAGGGCGCGATCTACAACCGTATGCGCCTGCAACTCGTCGGCAAGACCGCGATGAGCGGCCCGGGCGGATTGAAGCGCGGTGCGGAAATCACCGATGCCTACCTCGACGGCCTGAAGAAGGACGACTGGTTCAAGATCAACGTCAAGGAAGAGGACGTCACCGAGTTCCTCGAGCGCGCCGCCGATCAGATCAAGCGCCACAAGGAAGAGTTCGACAAGCGCTTCAAGGAGAAGCAGGGCAAGATCACCCAGGGTGACGACCTCGCTCCGGGCGTGCTCAAGATGGTCAAGGTGTTCCTGGCCGTGAAGCGCCGCATCCAGCCGGGCGACAAGATGGCCGGCCGCCACGGTAACAAGGGTGTGGTGTCCAACGTGGTGCCGGTGGAGGACATGCCGTTCTCCGAAGACGGTACCTCGGTCGACATCGTGCTGAACCCGCTGGGCGTGCCGTCGCGTATGAACATCGGCCAGATTCTGGAAGTGCATCTTGGCTGGGCCGCGAAGGGCCTGGGCAAGAAGATCCAGAAGATGCTCGAGGCGCAGGCCAAGGTGGCGCAGATCCGCGAGTTCCTCGACCAGGTGTACAACCACCACGTCGCGGGCGCCGTGCAGCATGTCGACCTGAAGTCGTTGACCGACGAGGAAATCCTCGCGCTGGCCAACAACCTGCAGGAAGGCGTGCCGATGGCCACCCCGGTGTTCGACGGCGCCGAGGAAACCGAGATCAAGGCGATGCTCAAGCTTGCCGATCTGCCGGAGTCGGGCCAGACCACGCTGTACGACGGCCGCACCGGCGAGGCGTTCGATCGCCCGGTCACCGTGGGCTACATGCACTACCTGAAGCTCAACCACCTGGTCGACGACAAGATGCACGCGCGTTCGACCGGTCCGTACTCGCTCGTCACCCAGCAGCCGCTGGGCGGCAAGGCGCAGTTCGGCGGCCAGCGCTTCGGTGAAATGGAAGTCTGGGCGCTGGAAGCCTACGGCGCGGCTTACACCCTGCAGGAAATGCTGACGGTGAAGTCCGACGACGTGCAGGGCCGCAACCAGATGTACAAGAACATTGTCGACGGCAACCACGAGATGGCGGCGGGCATGCCGGAATCCTTCAACGTGTTGGTGAAGGAAATCCGCTCGCTCGGTATCGATATTGATCTGGAAGAAGTGAAGTGAGTTGAGGCGGAGACGAGGAGCGAACCTCCGTTCCTCGTTCTCCCGGCTACCGATTCTCCATTCCCTATTCCCGATCTTCGGAGACATCCATGAAAGACTTGCTCAATCTGTTCAACCAGCAGCGCACCGCGCCTGACTTCGATGCGATCAAGATCGCTCTGGCTTCGCCGGAGCTGATCCGCTCGTGGTCATACGGCGAGGTGAAGAAGCCGGAGACGATCAACTACCGCACCTTCAAGCCCGAGCGTGACGGCCTGTTCTGCGCCGCCATCTTCGGTCCCGTGAAGGACTACGAGTGCCTGTGCGGCAAGTACAAGCGCATGAAGCACCGCGGCGTGGTGTGCGAGAAGTGCGGCACGGAAGTGACGCTGGCCAAGGTGCGCCGCGAGCGCATGGGCCACATCGAGCTCGCCAGCCCCACCGCGCACATCTGGTTCCTCAAGTCGCTGCCCTCGCGCATCGGCCTGATGCTGGACATGACCCTGCGCGACATCGAGCGCATCCTGTACTTCGAAGCCTTCGTCGTGATCGATCCGGGCCTGACCGCGCTCGAGCGCGGCCAGCTGCTCAGCGAAGACCAGTACCTGGAAGCCGTGGAAGAGCACGGTGACGAGTTCGACGCCCGCATGGGCGCCGAGGCCGTCTACGAGTTGCTCAAGTCCCTGGATCTCCCGGGCGAGGTCGTGCGCCTGAAGGAAGAAATCGCCTCCACCAACTCCGAGACCAAGCTCAAGCGCCTCACCAAGCGCGTGAAGCTGATCGAGGCGTTCCTGGAGTCGGGCAACCGTCCGGAATGGATGGTGCTGACCGTGCTGCCGGTGCTGCCGCCGGACCTGCGTCCGCTGGTGCCGCTGGACGGCGGCCGCTTCGCCACGTCCGACCTCAACGACCTGTACCGCCGCGTCATCAACCGCAACAACCGCCTGCGTCGCCTGCTCGAACTCAATGCGCCCGATATCATCGTGCGCAACGAGAAGCGCATGCTGCAGGAATCGGTCGACGCGCTGCTCGACAACGGCCGCCGCGGCCGTGCCATCACCGGCACGAACAAGCGCGCGCTGAAGTCGCTGGCCGACATGATCAAGGGCAAGCAGGGCCGCTTCCGCCAGAACCTGCTCGGCAAGCGCGTGGACTACTCCGGTCGTTCGGTGATCGTGGTGGGGCCGACCCTGCGCCTGCACCAGTGCGGCCTGCCGAAGAAGATGGCGCTCGAGCTGTTCAAGCCCTTCATCTTCGCCAAGCTGCAGGCCCGCGGCGAAGCCACCACCATCAAGGCCGCCAAGAAGCTCGTCGAGCGCGAGGAAGGCCAGGTGTGGGACATCCTCGAAGAGGTGATCCGCGAGCATCCCGTGATGCTCAACCGCGCGCCGACGCTGCACCGTCTGGGCATCCAGGCGTTCGAGCCGAAGCTGATCGAAGGCAAGGCCATCCAGCTGCATCCGCTCGTGTGCACCGCGTTCAACGCGGACTTCGACGGTGACCAGATGGCCGTGCACGTGCCGCTGTCGATCGAGGCGCAGCTCGAAGCGCGCGCCCTGATGATGGCGACCAACAACATCCTGTCGCCCGCCAACGGCGAGCCGATCATCGTGCCGACCCAGGACGTGGTGCTGGGCCTGTACTACATGACCCGCGAGCTGGTGAACGCCAAGGGCAATGGCATGGTGTTCTCGGGCATCGGCGAAGTGCGCCGCGCCTACGACAACCGTGCCGTGCAGCTGCACGCCAAGGTCAAGGTCCGCATCAACCAGGTGCAGATCGACGAAGAGGGCAACCGCACCGAGCAGACCCAGCTGGTGGAAACCACCGTGGGCCGCGCGCTGCTGCTCGAGATCATGCCGGAGGGCCTGCCGTTCGCGCTGGCCAACACCGAGCTGACCAAGAAGAACATCTCGCGCCTGATCAACCAGTGCTACCGCCGCCTGGGCCTGAAGGAAACCGTGATCTTCGGCGACCAGCTGATGTACACCGGTTTCCGCTTCGCCACGCGTGCGGGTATCTCCATCGGCATCGATGACATGATCATCCCGGCCGAGAAGAAGCCGATCCTGGAAGAAGCCGAGAAGGAAGTCGTCGAGATCCAGGAGCAGTACCAGTCGGGTCTCGTGACCGCCGGCGAGCGCTACAACAAGGTCGTCGACATCTGGTCGCGCACCAACGAACTGGTCGCCAAGGCCATGATCGATGGTATCGGCACCGAGAAGGTGACCGATGCCGAGGGCAAGACGGTCAACCAGAAGTCCATGAACTCGCTGTACATCATGGCCGACTCGGGTGCTCGTGGTTCGGTCGCCCAGATCCGCCAGCTGGCCGGTATGCGCGGCCTGATGGCCCGTCCGGACGGCTCGATCATCGAGACGCCCATCAAGGCGAACTTCCGCGAAGGCCTGAACGTTCTGCAGTACTTCAACTCCACCCACGGTGCCCGTAAGGGCCTGGCGGATACGGCGCTGAAGACCGCGAACTCCGGTTACCTGACCCGTCGTCTCGTCGACGTGGCGCAGGACGTGGTGATCACCCTGTCCGATTGCGGTACGGACGAAGGCGTGACCATGCAGCCGATCGTGGAAGGCGGCGACGTGGTCGAGCCCTTGCGCGATCGCGTGCTGGGCCGCGTGGCGCTGGAAGACGTCTATGGCCCGGGCGAAGACAACGAGCCGATCGTCACGCGCGACACCCTGCTGGACGAAGCCCTGGTCGAGAAGCTCGACAAGGCCGGCGTGCAGTCGATCAAGGTGCGTTCGCCCATCACCTGCGCCGCCGATCATGGCGTGTGCGCGCTGTGCTACGGCCGTGACCTGGCCCGTGGCCACCTGGTGAACATGGGTGAAGCCGTGGGTGTGGTGGCTGCGCAGTCGATCGGTGAGCCGGGCACCCAGCTGACCATGCGTACGTTCCACATCGGTGGTGCGGCGTCTCGTGCGGCTGCGGTGGACAACGTGACGGTGAAGACCACCGGTACGCTGAAGTTCAACAACCTCAAGACCGTGCAGCACTCGCAGGGCCACCTGGTGGCGGTGTCGCGTTCGGGCGAAGTGAGCGTCATCGACGCCAACGGCCGTGAGCGCGAGCGCTACAAGGTGCCTTACGGCGCCACCATCGCGGTCAAGGACGGCGATCCGGTCAAGGCCGGCCAGGCCGTGGCCAACTGGGATCCGCATACCCATCCGATCGTGTCGGAAGTGGCCGGTACCGTGCGCTTCATCGACTTCATCGATGGCGTCACCGTGCAGAGCCAGACCGACGAGCTCACCGGCCTGGAGTCGGCGGTGGTGACCGATCCGAAGCGCCGTGGCACGGCCGCCAAGGATCTGCGCCCGATCGTGCGCCTGGAAGATGCCAAGGGTCGCGAGCTGAAGCTGCCGGGCACCGACGTGCCGGCGCAGTACATGCTCCCGGCCGGCGCCATCGTGTCGATCCAGAACGGCGTGCAGGTGGGCGTGGGTGACGTGGTTGCCCGTATCCCGCAGGAAACGTCGAAGACCCGCGACATCACCGGTGGTCTGCCGCGCGTGGCCGACCTGTTCGAGGCACGCAAGCCGAAGGAACCGGCGATCCTCGCCGAGCGTTCGGGTGTGGTCAGCTTCGGCAAGGACACCAAGGGCAAGCAGCGCCTGATCATCAAGGACGTGGACGGCAACGAGCACGAGGAGCTGATTCCCAAGTGGCGTCAGGTCATCGTGTTCGAAGGCGAGCACGTGGAGAAGGGCGAAACCATCGTGGACGGCGAGCCCAGTCCGCACGACATCCTGCGCCTGCTGGGTGTCGAGCCGCTGGCTTCGTACCTGGTCAAGGAAATCCAGGACGTCTACCGCCTGCAGGGCGTGAAGATCAACGACAAGCACATCGAGGCGATCATCCGCCAGATGCTGCGCAAGGTTGAGATCACCGAACCGGGCGACAGCCACTACCTGCGCGGTGAGCAGGTCGAGCGTGTCCGCATCAACGCGGAGAACGAGCGTGCCGTCAAGCGTGGCGAGCGTCCGGCGGAATTCCAGTCGGTGCTGCTGGGTATCACCAAGGCCTCGCTGGCCACGGAATCCTTCATCTCGGCGGCTTCCTTCCAGGAAACCACCCGAGTGCTGACGGAAGCCGCGGTCCGCGGAACGCGCGACACCTTGCGTGGCCTGAAGGAAAATGTTATTGTCGGCCGTCTCATTCCGGCAGGTACGGGTCTGGCGTATCACGCGTCGCGTCATCGCCAGGGCGGTCTGACCGCCTCGGAGCTTGAAACCCTCTCCGGCTCCGCTTCGTCGGCTTCTTTCGCGGAAGCCACCACCGGTAGCGACATTGGTGTGGAGTAAGCCCCTCACGGGTTCTACTCGCTGACATACGAAATGAGGCGCATGGATGGCGCCTCGTGTTCGGGCTATGGACGGCAGGGCGTCAGCTTGTCTGTGACAGGCTGCCCATGTTAAATTCCCGCTTCTTGGCAGACCGAGCCGGTTCGGTCTGCCTTTATGTTTCTCAGGAACAGCTTCAATGACGACAGTCAACCAGTTGGTTCGCAAATCCCGCAGCCCGAAGACCTACAAGAGTGCTTCGCCGGCTTTGCAGAACAGCCCGCAGCGTCGCGGCGTTTGCACGCGCGTCTACACCACCACCCCGAAGAAGCCGAACTCGGCCCTCCGTAAGGTCGCCAAGGTGCGCCTGACGAACGGTTACGAAGTGATCAGCTACATCGGTGGCGAAGGTCACAACCTGCAGGAGCACTCCGTGGTCCTGATCCGCGGCGGTCGCGTCAAGGATCTGCCGGGTGTGCGTTACCACACGGTGCGCGGCAGTCTCGACTGCGCCGGCGTCACCAAGCGCCGTCAGTCGCGCTCCAAGTACGGCGCCAAGCGCCCGAAGTCCTGATCTTTAGGAATTAACTATGTCGCGTAAAGGTTCACATCCCGCCCGTCTGATCCTGCCGGATCCCAAGCACGGCAGCCAGCTGATCGCTCGTTTCATCAACATGGTGATGAAGAGCGGCAAGAAGTCGGTCGCCGAGAGCATCGTCTACGGTGCCCTGGCCCATCTGGGCGAAAAGAACGCCGAGCCGGTCCAGCTCGTCGAAAAGGCGCTGAACAACATCGCCCCGGCGGTCGAGGTGAAGTCCCGTCGTGTCGGCGGCGCCACCTACCAGGTGCCGGTCGAAGTGCGTCCGGGTCGCCGTATGGCGCTGGCCATGCGCTGGGCCATCGACTCCGCCCGCAAGCGTGGCGAGACCTCGATGCCGCGCAAGCTGGCCGCCGAGCTGCTCGAGGCTTCGGAGAATCGCGGTGGCGCGATCAAGAAGCGCGAAGAGACGCACCGCATGGCGGAGGCCAACAAGGCCTTCTCGCATTACCGCTGGTAAGCAGTACAGCTAGAACTTTCAGAGGTTAAGACCGTGGCACGCACCACTCCCATCGAGCGCTACCGCAACTTCGGCATCATGGCTCACATCGATGCCGGCAAGACCACCACCACGGAGCGCATCCTGTTCTACACCGGCGTCAGTCACAAGATTGGCGAGGTGCATGACGGTGCCGCAACGATGGACTGGATGGAGCAGGAGCAGGAGCGCGGCATCACCATTACGTCGGCGGCAACGACGGCGTTCTGGAAGGGCATGGATCGTTCCTTGCCCGAGCACCGCTTCAACATCATCGACACCCCAGGCCACGTGGACTTCACCATCGAGGTGGAGCGTTCGCTGCGCGTGCTTGACGGCGCGGTGTTCGTGCTCTGCGCCGTGGGTGGCGTGCAGCCGCAGTCTGAAACCGTGTGGCGCCAGGCCAACAAGTACAAGGTGCCGCGCCTTGCGTTCGTCAACAAGATGGACCGCACTGGCGCGAACTTCTACAAGGTCGTGGACCAGCTGAAGGCTCGCCTGGGCGCCAACCCGGTTCCGATGCAGGTGCCGATCGGCGCCGAGGACAACTTCGAGGGCGTGGTCGACCTGCTCAAGATGAAGTCCATCATCTGGGACATGGAATCCCAGGGCATGAAGTTCGAGTACCAGGACATCCCGGCCAACCTGAAGGACAAGGCTGCCGAAGCCCGTTCGTACATGGTCGAGTCGGCTGCCGAAGCCTCCGAAGAGCTGATGAACAAGTACCTGGAAGAGGGCGACCTCTCCGAGGAAGAGATCATCGGCGGCCTGCGTTCGCGCACCCTGTCCAGCGAGATCATCCCGGTCTTCTGCGGCACGGCGTTCAAGAACAAGGGCGTGCAGGCCATGCTCGATGCCGTGGTGAACCTGCTGCCGTCGCCGATCGATCGTCCGCCCGTGCAGGGCGTGGACGACGACGAGAAGGAAGCGACCCGTTCGGCTGACGACTCGGCGCCGTTCTCCGCGTTGGCGTTCAAGATCATGACCGATCCGTTCGTCGGCTCGCTCACGTTCTTCCGCGTCTACTCGGGCACGCTGAACGCCGGTGACCAGGTGTACAACCCGGTCAAGTCCAAGAAGGAGCGCATCGGCCGCATCCTGCAGATGCACGCGAACGAGCGTCAGGAAATCAAGGAAGTCCGCGCTGGCGATATCGCCGCAGCGGTCGGCCTGAAGGACGTGACGACCGGTGACACGCTGTGCTCGCAGGATCACATCATCACCCTGGAGCGCATGACGTTCCCGGAGCCGGTGATCTCGATGGCGGTCGAGCCGAAGACCAAGTCCGACCAGGAAAAGATGGGTATCGCGCTGGGTCGCCTGGCTGCCGAAGATCCGTCCTTCCGTGTGCGTACGGACGAGGAATCCGGCCAGACCATCATCTCGGGCATGGGCGAGCTGCACCTGGACATCCTCGTGGACCGCATGAAGCGCGAGTTCAACGTGGAGGCCAATGTCGGCAAGCCGCAGGTGGCCTACCGCGAAACGATCCGCACCTCGGACGTCAAGTCGGACTACAAGCACGCCAAGCAGTCGGGTGGTAAGGGTCAGTACGGTCACGTGGTGATCGAGCTGTCCCCGATGACCGAAGAAGAGCGCAAGAGCGATGCCGTCAAGGACGATTTCCTGTTCATCAACGACATCACCGGTGGCGTGATTCCGAAGGAATTCATTCCGTCCGTCGAAAAGGGCCTGCGCGAAACCATCACCAGCGGTCCGCTGGCTGGCTTCCCGGTCGTCGGCGTGAAGGTGAAGCTGGTGTTCGGTTCGTACCACGACGTCGACTCGTCCGAAATGGCGTTCAAGCTCGCCGCTTCGATGGCGTTCAAGCAGGGCTTCGCCAAGGCGTCGCCGGTGCTGCTCGAGCCGATCATGAAGGTCGAGGTGGTGACGCCGGAAGACTACGTCGGTGACGTCATGGGCGACCTGAGCCGCCGTCGCGGCCTGCTCCAGGGCCAGGACGACACGCCGTCGGGCAAGACCATCAACGCGATGGTTCCGCTGGGCGAGATGTTCGGTTACGCGACGACCATTCGCTCGCTGACCCAGGGTCGCGCCACCTTCACGATGGAGTTCGACCACTACGCTGAAGCGCCGAACAACATCGCTGAGCAGGTCATGAAGAAGGCCTGATAAGGCCTTCTTCCTCCACTACATACCGTTCTTTTAGAGGTTTAAGTCATGGCAAAGGGTAAATTCGAACGCACCAAGCCGCACGTCAACGTCGGCACGATTGGTCACGTGGACCACGGCAAGACGACGCTGACGGCTGCGCTGACCAAGGTGGGTGCAGAGCGCTTCGGTGGCGAGTTCAAGGCGTATGACGCGATCGACGCGGCGCCGGAAGAAAAGGCA
>NZ_BCPR01000093.1 GCF_016586165.1 Dyella sp. EPa41
GCAAGGACACCATCGGGCAGGCGTGGTCGCTGTTCATGCAGCTGCACCGCGTGCATTGGCCGACTGCGCTGCTCTCGGCCGGCACCTTTGCCGCGTTTTTCCTGGTGAAACTGCTATGGCCGCGCGCACCGGCGGCACTGGTCGCGGTGGGCGGCGCCGTGTTCGCCACCTGGATGCTGCGCCTGGCCAATCGTGGCGTCGTGGTGGTGGGTGCGTTGCCGACGGGCCTGCCCACCTGGGTTGCACCTGCCCTTCCGCATGAACTGCTCGGCACGCTGATTCCCGCGGCGGGCGCGCTGGCGTTGATCACCTTCAGCAGCGGCATGCTCACCAGCCGCAGTTTCGCGGCGAAGAACAATTACCACGTCGATGGCGACCAGGAATTCCTCGCGCTGGGCCTGTCGCACCTGGCCAGCGCGGCCTGCCAGGGCTTCGCCGTCAGCGGCTCCAGCTCGCGCACGGCGGTGAACGATGCCAACGGCGGCAAAAGCCCGCTGGTATCGATCATCGGCGCGCTGGTGATCCTGCTGGTGATGCTGTTCTTCGGCCAGGTGCTGGCAATGCTGCCGATCGCCGCGCTGAGCACGATCCTGGTGGCGGCGGCCATCAGCCTGATCGACTTCGGGGGCCTGCGCGAGCTGCGTCGCTTCAGCCGCGGCGAACATGCGATTGCATGGTCGACCGTGGCAGGCGTGGTGCTGTTCGGCGTGATGTCCGGCATCCTGCTTGCCGTGGCGATCGCCCTGCTGCATTTCCTTTCACAGGTGCGTCGCCCTGCCGAGCAACAATTCGGACGTATCGACGGCCGCGACGGCTTCTACGAACTGGCGCACTACCCCGAGGCGCACGCCATCCCGGGCCTGCTGATCTACCGTTTCGAATCGCCGCTGACCTTCTTCAACGCCGACTATTTCCGCCAGCGCGTCGTGCATCTTGCGCAGAGCCAGCGTCCGCGCTGGGTCATCATCGACGCGATCTCGATGACCAAGACCGACATCACCGGATTCCTCGCCATCGACGAGCTCCGTCGCACGCTGGAGCACCAGGGCACGCAGCTGGTGATCGCCGGTCGCACACCGCAGTTGATCAAGTTGATGACGCGCGCGGGCCTGCCGCCGGAGCGCACGGGCATACTCTATTTTCCGTCGAGGCAGGCGGCGTTGCTGGCATATCGCGAGCACATTGCGGGCGGGTCCGGCATGTCCACGCCTTCCCTGTAGGAGCGCACCCAGTGCGCGAAAAGCCTACGGAGAGGTAATCCCAAGCCCCGCGGTCGCGCACTGGGTGCGCTCCTACAAGGCAAAATCCGCAAGGCAAAACTCAGACCGTGCGCCTGGAAAAGATCAGGTGCAGGCCGAACGCCACGAACACGGCGCCGGCCATGCCATCGATCCAGCGTGAAAGCCGCAGGTAGCCGCGGCGCATGGCGGGCAAGGCGAATACACCGGCCACCACGCTGAACCAAAGCAGGGTCTCGATCACCACCATGCTCCAGAGCCCCCAGCGGGCGCCCGCGCTGACGCCGTCACCGAGAAAGGCGGAAAACACGCTGCCGAAATAGATCACCACCTTCGGATTGGAGAGATTGGTGAGCAGGCCCGCGCGCAACGTGGCCCAGTCGCTCTGCTGCAGCACCTGCTGCGGCTCGCCGGCCGGCGTGGCGGGAGCGCGCAGGGCGCCGCGCAGCATCTTCACGCCCATCCAGGCGAGGTAGAGGCCGCCGGCAATGCTGATCAGGCGTTCCAGCCAGGCCAGCCGCTGCAGCACCAGTTGCAGGCCCGCCAGCGCCAGCGCCGACCACACCACCACGCCCAGGGTGATGCCGATGACGCCGAACATGGCCTGGCGGCGCGTGCGGCTCACCGCTGTCTGCGACACGAAGAAGAAGTCCGGGCCGGGGCTCAGCAGGGCCACCAAGTGCACGACGGCGATGGTCAGGAACAGGTTCACGGCGCTCTCCACGATGGCGGAACCCGCACTTTCTCGCGGCGACGCAGCTTGTCGCCGTGGCGGTGGTTCCTCTAGGCTCTTATTTTTACACGTCCTCGGGACGCCCTTGGCCGTGCAGGGGGATCTCCGCCTCGCTTGGACAGGCCCGGCCTAGGCTCGGCCTGCTGTTGGGTGCGTGCCTCCCGGACCGATTTCCACCGCTCTTTTGAACCCACGACGACGCTGATGAGCCTTCGACTCCGCCTGATTGCAATGAACTTCCTGCAATTCTTTGTATGGGGGTCGTGGCTGCTCACCATCGGTGCCTACTGGTTCCAGGACAAGCATTGGTCGGGCGCGCAGTTCGGCGCGATCTTCTCGACCATGGGCATCGCCTCGCTGTTCATGCCGTCCATCGCGGGCGTGATCGCGGACAAGTACATCAATGCGGAGAAGCTCTACGGCATCTTCCACCTGTGCGGCGCCGCCATCCTGTTCTGCGTGCCGATGGTGCAGTCGCCCAGCCTGATGTTCTGGGTGATGCTGCTCAACATGATGTTCTACATGCCGACCATCTCGCTCTCCATCGCGGTGGCGTACAACGCGCTCAAGAGCGACGGCAAGGACATCATCAAGGATTATCCGCCGATCCGCGTGTGGGGCACCGTGGGCTTCATCGCCGCGCTGTGGACGGTGAGCCTGCTGCGCCTGGAAACGTCCTCGGGCCAGTTCTACGTCGCATCCGGTGCCGCGGTGCTGCTGGGCCTGTATGCCTTCACGCTGCCGGCCTGCCCGCCGCGCTTCCAGCGCAGCGCGAACCAGTCGTGGCTCGACACGTTCGGCCTCACCTCGTTCAAGCTGTTCCGCGAAGCGCGCATGGCGATCTTCTTCATCTTCGCGATGCTGCTGGGCGCGGCGCTGCAGCTCACCAACGCCTATGGCGATACCTTCCTGCACGACTTCGCGCAGATGGGCGAATACAAGGAACTGGTGGCGGTGCGTTACCCGGCCATCATCATGTCCATCTCGCAGATCTCCGAAACGCTGTTCATCCTGGCCATCCCGTTCTTCCTGCGCCGCTTCGGCATCAAGACGGTGATGCTGATCAGCATGCTGGCGTGGACGCTGCGCTTCGGCCTGTTCGCCTATGGCAACCCGGGCTCGGGCCTGTGGATGATCGTGCTGTCGTGCATCGTCTACGGCATGGCCTTCGACTTCTTCAACATCTCCGGCTCGCTGTTCGTGGAAGGCCAGAGCGATCCCTCGATCCGCGCCAGCGCCCAGGGCCTGTTCATGCTGATGACCAACGGCATCGGCGCCGTGCTGGGCAGCTCGATCAGCGGCCTCATCATCGAGGCATGCTTCACCCGGCCGGACCAGAGCAAGGACTGGCACGGCATCTGGATCACCTTCGCCACGTATTCGCTGGTGGTGGCGGTGCTGTTCATGCTGCTGTTCAAGCACAAGCATGAGCCGATGCGTGTGCGGCAGCTGGCGGCGAAAGCCTCGCACTGACCGCCTCTTTTTTGTAGGAGCGCACCCAGTGCGCGAAAAGCCAACGGAGCGATGACGCCGACGCGCCGCGGTCGCGCACTGGGTGCGCTCCTACAGAGGAAGGCCCGATCCCGTTCAGCGGGCCAAACCGTGGCCCGCTACACTACCCCCATGCAGATCGGCCCCTACCGCATCGATCCGCCCGTGGTGCTCGCGCCCATGGCCGGGGTCACCGACAAGCCTTTCCGCCTGCTGTGCAAACGGCTGGGCGCGGGCCTGGCCGTGTCCGAGATGACCCACGCCGACCCGCGCCTGTGGCAGACGCGCAAGTCGCGGCAACGCATGGACCACGCGGGCGAGCCCGAGCCGGTGAGCGTGCAGATCGCCGGCTACGACCCAGCCATGCTGGCGGAGGCGGCGCGCTACAACGCCGACAACGGCGCGCAGATCGTCGACATCAACATGGGTTGCCCGGCGAAAAAAGTGTGCAACGTGTGGTCGGGTTCCGCCCTGCTGCAGGACGAGCCGCTGGTCGCGCGCATCGTGAAGGCGGTGGTGGACGCGGTGGACGTGCCGGTCACCTTGAAGATCCGCACCGGCTGGGACCGCCAGAACAAGAACGCGCTCACCATCGCGAAGATCGCCGAGGACGCCGGCATCGCCGCGCTCGCCGTGCACGGTCGCACGCGCGCCGACAAGTACGAAGGCGAGGCCGAGTACGAGACGATCGCGGCGGTAAAGGCAGCTGTTCGCATTCCCGTGCTCGCCAATGGCGATGTGCTCACGCCGCGGCAGGCGAAGCATGTGCTCGACGTGACCGGCGCCGATGCGGTGATGGTGGGTCGCGGCGCGCAGGGGCGACCGTGGATCTTCCGCGAGATCGCGCATTACCTCGCCACGGGCGAAACGCTGCCGGAACCCGCGCCGGCCGAAGTGCGCGACATCCTGGTGCATCACCTGGAACAGCTTTACGCCTTCTATGGCGAACTGCAGGGCGTGCGGATCGCGCGCAAGCATCTGGGCTGGTATGCGAAGGATCGCCCGGAGAATGCCGCCTTTCGCCATGTGGTGAACCGCGCCGAAAGCGCACAGGATCAGTTGCGGCTGACGCACGAGTATTTCGGGGCGCTGGAAGCCGGCGAACGCCTGGCGGCCTGAACACCACACTTGCCCCCCGAATGTAGGAGCGCACCCTGTGCGCGACAGCCTTTTGCGGTGGGCTGCACGTTCTTTCTTAAGAGCGGGCTATTGCCCTCGGTAGCTCCGCTACCGCCAGATTGCCGCCTACGCAGCGGGCGTTTCGACGTCCTGCCGGCGACGCGAAGCTAGTCCCGTGGGACCGCCGAGTCACTTTTCTTTTGCTGGCCCAAAAGAAAAGTAACCCAAAGAAAATGGCCTTTGAGCCAAGGCTCATAGCAGTACGTGGGATAGAAGCGTCGGATGAGCGAGGCCAGCCGTGATGGGCTCGTTGCTACCTCGAACGGCGTGGCTACACCGCAACGCGTCATCGCGAAGAGGACTTAAAGCCGCTTCGCTGAGCCGTGATGAAGCCTATGGGGCACCACGCACTTTCCCCCTCTCCCCTCCGGGGCACGCGGGGAGCGGCCATGGATGGCCGCGGCTTTGAGGAGCGAGGAGAGAGCGGGCTGGGGGAGGGGTGGGTGCTCGCGAAGTTCCTTCCTACCTCTGTAGGAGCGCACCCAGTGCGCGACCGCGGCGTCGCAACGCACCTTGGCCTGGGTCGTCGCGACCACCGCAGACCGGAGCAACCCTGTCAGTCCGCGGTCGCGCACTGGGTGCGCTCCTACAGGTCAAAGCCTTGTTCACCGGACCGCACGCGCGGCCCGGTGAAGCGAAGGGTTACTTGGAAAGCTCGAGCAAGGTGGAGTTGATCCAGCCCTTGTTGCCCAGTTCGTCCTCGACTTCCCACATCGCGCCCTGCTTGCTGCCGGTGGGATAGAGCGTCAAGCCGGGCGTGACGTCGCGTACGGGCTTGCCCCCGGATGCCGTGGCGAGCAGGCGCCCCTTCGCCGTTACCGTCACCGATTGCCGGGCGTTGGCCTGGGCCGCATTGCCGGAAAGGCCGCCCAGCTGCGTCACCATCTCGGTGTAGGCCTGCAGGTAGGCCATGGTGATGACCTGGCCGATGGTGGTGTTGGCATAGCCGCCGACGCCGGCGGCGCCGAGGGCGGAACCGCCGAACAGCGCGCCTCCCGCGCCAAAGCCGATGTCGGTTTTCTTCGCGCTGCCCTCGGTCATGGCCACCTGTTCGGAGGAGCGCACGTCGGTCAGGGTCAGCACGACGTCGGCGGTCTTGGTGGAGAAGTTGACGTTGCTGGCGATGGCGCCGGCGCTTCCGCCCACCAGGCCCCCGAGCAGGCCACCGATCGAACTGCCGCCCGCGTCGCGGTTGCTCGACACCAGGTCCGGCACCAGCACGTAGTCGGCCGCCTTCACCTGGCCCTTGCCGAGGTTGGACTGCGCGCGCAACTCGCCGCCCGAGGCCAATGCGCGTTCACGCAGGGCGGCATCCATGCCCGCCCCGCGGTCGACCAGGGTGAAGCAGCCGGACTTGCTGACGAATACCTTGATGAGCTTGGACGGCGCCGGCAGTTGCTGGCCGGTCCACCAGTTGTTGGCGGCCTCGGGCTCGTTGACCGCCACCGTGCCCAGCTTGCGGGTGCAGGTCGGAATCTGCGCCTCCTGTGCCTTGCGCTGCTCGTCCACGTTCTGGGTCGCGCCCTTCATGTCCATGGTGCTGCAGCCGGCCGTCGTGGCGGCGAAGCCGCACAGGGCCGCCATCACTGCACCGAGTTTCCCGTTGCTTTTCATTCCCACTCCCTGAGCTTGTCGAATCGAGTCCTTTCGAGGTCGCGCCCGGGGTGGCGGACTCGGACGAGGCCCCCGGACGCCGATGGCGGTGCGGGTCATGTCCCTTCCTTGCATGCATGTGGGCATGCAAACCATCAGCTCGGCAGGTTCGCAGGTGGCCGCGGCCACCCGATATGTCCATCCGGCCCATCGTCGTGTCGGCGCAGTCGCTTTGATGATGTGGCGTATCGCGCTTGGCGGTGAAGGAGGCCGCAAACCCTTGCGCCGGGCTTCGGGTCATCATCCGGTTTTGTCCGCCGAAGCCACCTTATGCCGCGGTTTCGCCCCAACCGGATGACATGGCCAAGGGCATTGGCCATGGCGTGGGTCGCCTGCACCTGCCTGCTGCTGGCCGGCTGCGAGGCCACGCTGTTCGCCGGGCTCAACGCCACCGACCAGCGGCATGGTGTCGTGCGGCAGCGCGCTGTGGAGTTCGACCACGCGCACCGGCTGGCATTGGACGTCTATGCGCCCAGCGGTGCCGCGCATGCCCCGGTGGTGGTGTTCTTCTACGGCGGCGACTGGGCGCGCGGCGAGCGCGCGTGGTATCGCTTCGTGGGCACGGCGCTCGCGGCCGAAGGCGTGGTGGCGGTGATCCCCGATTACCGCAAGGTGCCGCGGGTTGCGCTGGATGGATTCATGGGCGACGCGGCGGAGGCGGTTGCGTGGACGCACGCCCACGCTGCTGAACTCGGCGGCGAGCCGGGCGATATCTTCGTGATGGGCCATTCGGCCGGCGGGCAGATCGCGGCGCTGCTGGCCACCGATCCCGAATGGCTGGCGGCGTCCGACATGCGGCCGCGCGATCTGGCCGGATTCATCGGCCTCGCCGGCTGCTACGACTTCGTGCCGGTGCCCGCGGACGACGCGGACATGATCGCCGCGTTCGGCGAGACGGCCGAGTCGCAGCAACGTGGACAACCGGTCTCCTACGTTCGCGGCGACGAGCCGCCCATGCTGTTGCTGCAGGGCGCGGACGACCGCGAGGTGACGCCCTCCAACGCGATCTCATTGGCGCGGGCCATGGAAGCCCGGCACGAGGACGTGACCTTGAAGCTCTACCCGAACGTGGAACACGAAGCGCTGTTGTTCGCGCTGTCGCGTCCCCTGCGTGGCGATGCGCCGACGCTGGACGACGTGCTCACCTTCATCCGGGCCCATCCAGGAACGACCGGATCGCCGGCCCCAGCGACGCGCTGAACGCCTCGCCATGGCTTAGCCCGGGAAACAGCCGCCAGTCCACCTGCAGGCCCGGCACGCCGCGCAGCCGCCCGGCCAAGGATTGCGCGGGGATCATCGATGACGCGTCCGCGGGCCGCTCCGCGCCACCGGCCATCAACAACAGCCGCGCGTTTGCGCGGTGAGCGCCGGCGATGAAGGCGCCGGCTTCCTCGTCCATCAGCGGCGCCTGCCAGCCCAGCGCGGGGCTGGCCGCGGCGTGGAAGGCGAACAGGCCGGGCCGCGTATACAACGCGTGCAGCGCCAGCAGGCCGCCGTAGGAATGGCCCCAGATGCCTTGGCGGTGCGCATCCACCGGCCACTCGGCGGCCATGCGCGGCATCACGCGTTGCTGCAGGAAGTCGAGGAAGGCATCGGCGCCACCACCATGCCGACCCGGCACGCGCGGATCGAGCGCGGGCTGCCCATCGCGACGCGGCGGGGTGTAGTCCAGCGCGCGCGCCGTGGTGTCGAAACAGGCGTCGGTGTCGTAGCCCACCGCCACCAGCAGTACGCCGCCGCGCAAGAGTGGCGCCTGGTCCGCCGCTTTCAATGCGGCCATCGAGGCATTGCCGTCGAGCAGATAGAGCACGGGATAGCCGTCCGGCGGCGCCTGGCCGATAGTGGCAACCTGGATGCGATAGCGATGCCCCGCTGGGCCATCCATGGTCATGACGGCAAGGCGCGAGGCGTCGACGCCCACCGCCTCGGCCGGCGGTTGCGAAGCGGGTGGACGCATGGCGTCGAAACGCTGCGCCATGGCGGCGGGCACGCACAGCATGGCGACGAGTGCCCCGAATCGGCAGATGGCGTTCACAGCCGCACGTTCACGCCCACCCACAGGCGGCGCCCATCGTCGATGGTGTTGTAGTCGTCATAGGCCAGGCGGCGATCGGTGAGGTTGTAGAGCGCCGCGTTCAACGTGGCGGTGCGGCTCAAGTGCCACGACAGGCCGAGGTCAGCGGTGGCATAGGAACCGTACTCGCGCACGGTGCGCCCATCGGGCGTGCTGATCGGCCGGCCCGCGCCGCCGGCGCGCAGCTGCGCGTTGATCTCCTTGCCATGGTAGTTCGCGGCGGCCCACAGGCTGAGCCTGCGCGCGGCGTTCCAGTCCACGCGCGCGTTGCCCAGCCACTTGGGCGTGCGCGCCAGCGCGTAGCCCTTGTAGTCGCCGCTCTGCTGCCTGGAGCTGGTGTAGGTGGCATTGCCCTTGAAGGTCCAGTCACGCTGCGGCGACCAGCGCGCGGTGAGTTCGGCGCCGCGGATGCGCGCCTTGTCCACGTTGCGGTAGTAGTAGACGCGGTAGTTCGGGTCCTCGCTCCAGCGCAGGTAGTTGCCGTTGGCGTCCAGCGGCTGCACGTCCGTCACCTTGTCGTGGAAGGCGGTGTGGAACAGGGTCAGGCCGGTGCTGAAGCCGGCGCGGTTGTCCCACAGCGCGGCCACTTCGGTGCTGGTGCTGGTCTCGGCCTTGAGGTGGGGATCGCCAATGATCACCGCGCAATTGCCGTTGGGACCGTAGCTGCAGCCCGCGCCGCCGGTGGTGTAGGCATAACCAGGCGCGATCTGGCGGATCTCCGGCGCGCGGAAGCCGCGCGATACGCCGCCCTTGAGGGTGAAGTCGTCGGTGGCGTGCCACACGCCGTACAGGCGCGGGCTCCAGTGGTTGCCGTAGATCTCGTGGTGGTCCAGCCGCACGCCGCCGGTGAGCGCGAAGCGTCCGGCCACGGCCCATTCGTCCTCGGCGAAGGCGGCGCTCTGGGTGATGTCGAAGCGCGCGTCGCGGCCGTTGCGCCGGCCGGGGTTCTGGTCCACCAGATGGCCGTTCTGCCATTGCGCGCCCAGCACCAGGTTGTGCGCCTCCAGCGGCAGCGACAGCTTGCCGTCGGCGGTGCGGTTGCGGATCTCCGGGGCCCGCGCGTTGCGCAGGTAGTCCGCCGCGCCGGCCGCGCGGGTATAGCCCAGGCGCCGTGTCGTTTCCTGGTACAGCGCCAGGTCGGACTGGCCCCACGACCAGCGCCCGCTGTGCGACGCCGACCAGCGGTTGCGCGGATTGCGGTTGTAGGTATCGGCCGCGTTGGCGGCCAACGTGTCGCCGCCGTGGTTCTCGCGGCGCACGCTTTCATGGCCGGCCTCCAGCAGCACCTGCTGCCCCTTGGCGGGTTCGAGTGCCAGGCGCGCGGTGACGTCGCCCTCGCGCGAGCCGGGGTAGCCGTTGAGGATGCCGTCCTCCTGGCGCACGTAGCGGCGTCCCCACAGCTGCAACCCGATCTGCTCGCCGGCCAGCGGGCCGCCGAGATAGAACTGCCCCTGCCAGGCTTCGCCCGAGTCATCGTGCTGTTGCACGGTGTAGTCCGCGCCCAGCGAGCCGCCCCAGCGGCGGGGGATCTTGCGCGTGATGATGTTGATGACGCCGCCCATCGCGTCCGAGCCGTACAGCGAGGACATCGGCCCGCGCACCACCTCGATGCGCTCGATCGCCTCCAGCGGCGGGATGAAGCTCTGCTCGAAGCCGGCATTGCCGTTGGTGCGGCTGTCGCGCGTGCTCTGGCGCTTGCCGTCCACCAGGATCAGCGTGTACTGCCCCGGCATGCCGCGCATGAAGATGTCGCGCTCGCCGGCCGGACCGGTGATGCTGACGCCCTCCACGTCGCGCAGGGCGTCGGTGAGGTCGTGGAACGGGCGCTTCTCCAGTTCCGGCCGGGTGATCACGGAAATGCTGGCGGGCGCATCCTCGATCACCTGCTCGAAGCCGGTCGCGGTCACCACCACGGTTTCCAATGGCTTGGCGTCGTGTCGGGAGGCTTCATGCTGCTGCGCCATGACCGGCGCGGCGAGCGCGGCGCACAGGCAGGCCGCCAGGCGCTGCCGCCCGACACGGGGATGGGAAAAGAAACGGATAGGCATGTTGGAGTGCTCCTTGCGATAGGCACAGGCCGCCCGGCCCGTCGACTGACGGGCAGCGGGAGAACGTGGGGGGAAGCCCGGTGAAGACGGACCTGGCGTGCGCGGGGCATGGCCCGCGGTGGCTGTTCCCTGGGCGATCTGCTCGAGGCGGCCTTGGCCAGGCAGATCGAGCGACCGTCACCGCAAGAATGTACGAATGAGAATAATTCTTATCAACCCGCAACAGGGTGGCAGGAGGTCGCAGCGGCGTGAGCGCCGCCACGACATCGGCGGGTGTAGCGTGGCTATTCCCCGTCTGCTGGAACCGCCACCGTGAACAGCATCGTGACCGGCGAGTTTCCCTACATCCACGGCTTCTCGGCCGAGGAGCAGTCGCGGCTGATCCGGCAGGCGCGGATGTTCGAGACCACCCTGTTCAGTCGCATCGACTACAGCGAAGCGACGCGCTTGCTGGAGATAGGTTCCGGCGTGGGCGCGCAGACGGAAATCCTGCTGCGTCGTTTTCCGAACCTGGATGTCACCGGCGTGGATCGCTCCGAGGCGCAGCTCGCCGCCGCCGAGCAGAACCTCGCGCAGACCGCCTGGTGCAGTTCGCGCTATACGTTGCAACAGGCGGATGCCACCGACCTGCCTTTCCCCGATCGCAGTTTCGACGCGGCCTACCTGTGCTGGGTGCTGGAACACATGCCCAGTCCGGCGCGCGTACTGAGCGAACTGCGCCGCGTGCTGAGCCCGGGTGCGGTCGTGTACGTGACCGAGGTGCTGAACTCCTCGTTCTTCCTCGATCCGTATTCACCCAACCTGCTGCGCTACTGGATGGCCTTCAACGACCACCAGTACGACAGCGGTGGCGATCCCTTCATCGGCGCCAAGCTCGGCAACCTGCTGCTGGCCGGCGGCTATCGCGACGTGCAGACCGAGGTGAAGAGCTTCCACCTCGACAACCGCCAGCCCGGCAAACGCAAGCAGATGATCGAGTTCTGGGAGGAGCTGCTGCTGTCGGCCGCCGACCAGCTGGTGGCCACCGGCAAGGTGGACACCGCGACGGTCGAGGGCATGCGGCAGGAGTTGCAGGCCGTGCGCAACGATCCGAACGCGGTGTTCTTCTTCGCCTTCGTGCAGGCGCGCGCCCTGGTTTACTGAGCGGTCCTGGTGACGAAGCCGTACTGGGCCAGCACGGGCTTGAGCGCAGCGATCCACAGCGCATAGCCGGCCGGCAGCATGTGCAGGCCGTCGGGGCGGAACAGCTCGGGCCGCGGCTTGCCGTTCGCATCGACCATGAGCGGCGCGATGTCGACGAAGCGCACGCCCTTCTGCGTGGCCGCCCAGTCGCGGATCTTGTCGTTGGCCGCCTTCATGGTCGGCCACAGCGCGAGGCGCGCGATGCTCGGCTTGATCGAGATGTAGACGATGGGCACGCCCGGCACGCCTTCGCGCGCACGCGCCACGAACGCCTGGAACGAGGCCAGCACCTGGTCCGCCGTGGCGCCGTCGTTGATGTCGTTGTCGCCGGCATACATCACGATGAGGCTGGGCTGGTAGGGCCACACGATGCGGTCGGCATAAAAAGTGGAGTCGGGCAGCGCCGAACCGCCGAAGCCGCGGTTGATCACCGGGATGCCCGGGAAATCCTGCGCCAGTGACTTCCAGAACTGGATGGACGAGCTGCCGATGAACAGCACGCCGTGCGGTGCCGGCGGGTGCGCGCGATCGGCGGCGACGAAGGCATGGATGTCCGGTGCCCAATGCGAGGGCGGCGCGCTGTCGGCCATGGCGCCCGACGACAGCGGGCCGAGCAAAAGCAACGTGGCCAGTACGCGCCAGATCAGTGACTTCATCCTGGTGATCCTCTTTGTGGCTTGCGACAGGCTGTCGATTATGTAGGCCGCGGCAGGTATCGCCAAACGCGTGCCGACGAGCCACGCAGGGGCTGGCGTCCAGCGTTCGTCCCGGTCCGTCCCAGCCCGCCCGCGATTCGTCCCTCGGCCGCCTCGCCTCGTCACCTGGCGCTTGCCCCGCGCCGCAAGCAGCGGAAAGTGGCGGCATCCCGACCGATCCGGAGTCCACCATGCGCCGTCGCGACCTGCTGAAGGCTGCCCTCGCCCTGCCCCTGATTCCCTGGGCAGCCTCCCCTTCGCTCGCCTTCGCCCGCGAAGCGATGGCCGCGGTAGGCCAGTGGCGCGCCCGCGTCCGCCCCGGCCAGCCGGGCTGGCCAAGCGACATGCAATGGGAGCAGCTGAACAAGGCCGTGGGTGGGCGCCTCCAACGCGTGCAGTCGCCCTTCGACGCGCAAGCCAGCGAGGCGGCCCGGCAAGAGGCGCTCGCGCAGATCAGGAATCCCTATTACCTCGGCGACACGCCATCGCTCACCCAGACCAGCGGCTGGGTCGATGCCTGGACCTCACGTCCCAGCGTGTATGCCGTTGCCGCCACGCAGACGGCCGATGTCGTCGCCGCCGTGAACTTCGCCCGCGAGCACCGTCTGCGACTGGTGGTGAAAGGCGGCGGCCACAGCTACCAGGGCACCTCCGATGCGCCCGATTCGCTGCTGATCTGGACGCGCCACATGAACGCCGTGACCTTGCACGACGGCTTCGTGCCGGTGGGTTGTGAAGGCCTGCAGGCCCCCTTGCCGGCGGTGACGGTGCAGGCGGGTGCCATGTGGGTGGATGCCTATGCTGCGGTCACCACCGAGGCAGGCCGCTACGTGCAGGGCGGCGGCTGCATGACCGTCGGCGTGGCCGGCCTGGTGCAGAGCGGCGGCTTCGGCAGCTTCTCCAAGCGGTTCGGCACCGCTTCCGGCAGCCTGCTGGAGGCGGAGGTGGTCACGGCGGACGGCAAGGTGCGCGTGGTCAATGCGCGGCAGGAACCGGAGTTGTTCTGGGCCATCAAGGGTGGCGGTGGCGGCAGCTTCGGCGTGATCACGCGGCTCACGCTGCGCACGCACGAACTTCCGCAGATGTTTGGTGCGGTGTTCGGCTCGATCCAGGCGGATTCGGACGAGGCCTATCGCGCGCTCATCGCCGAGGCGCTCCGCTTCTATCGCGATGCGCTGTTCAATCCGCACTGGGGCGAGCAGATGGTGTTCCGCGGCGACAACGCGCTGCGCCTCTCCATGGTGTTCCAGGGGCTGGACCAGGCGACGGCGGAGCAGACCTGGGCGCCGTTCTTCGCCTGGGTGCGTGCGCGCAAGGACTGTCGCTTCAAGGACGAACCCCGCGTGATCGCCCTGCCCGCGCGGCATTTCTGGGACGCGGAATTTTTCCGCCAGCACGCGCCGCAACTGGTCGTGCCCGACAGCCGCCCCGGCGCGCCACGCGATCATGTGCTGTGGGCGGGCGACGAAGGACAGGTCGGCCAGTTCATCCATGGCTACCGTTCGGCCTGGCTGCCGCAGGCGCTGCTCGATCCGCAGCGGCAGCCCGCGTTGGCCGACGCGATATTTGCCGCCACGCGACACTGGGGATTTTCCCTGCATTTCAACAAGGGGCTCGCGGGCGCACCTGCCGATGCGCTGGAACGATCGCGCGATACCGCCACCAACCCGCAGGTGCTGGAGGCCTTCGCGCTGGCCATCACGGGTGGCGAAAGCGGCCCGGCGTTTCCCGGGATGCCCGGCGGCGCGGGCCCCGATCTCGAGGACGCACGTTCGGAGGCCGGGCGCATCGACGCCTCGATGGACGCCTTGCTCAGGGTCGCGCCCGGCGCGGGCTCCTACGTCTCGGAAAGCAACTATTTCGAGCGCGACTGGCAGGCGTCCTTCTGGGGCCCCCACTACCCTCGCCTGGCCGCGGCCAAGCACCGTTACGACCCCGAAGGGCTGTTTTTCGTGCGCCACGGCGTGGGCAGCGAAGGCTGGAGCGAGGATGGCTTCACCCGACGCTGAGCTCGGCTGAGCCCTACGCTCCAGCCTGCTGCGACCCGACTGCGTTATGCTGCCTTTTCCCGTGGCTTGACGGGCCGTGCGCGCGGCGGCGAGTCCTTTCCAAGGGGCCGCAAAGCCGTCCAAACGGCTGAATCGGCATGAAATCGTCATGTCCCGACCCCATGCTGAGGCTGCAAAGCGGGGGTGGGCCGTGTATCATGCGCCACCCCCTTTTATCTCTTTATCCGTAAGGAAGGATATAACCCGCGATGAGCAACTTCCTCTTCACCTCCGAATCGGTCTCCGAAGGCCATCCGGACAAAGTCGCCGACCAGATCTCCGATGCCGTCCTCGATGCGATCATCGCGCAGGATCCGCGTGCGCGCGTGGCCTGCGAAACGATGGTGAAGACGGGCGTGGCGATCGTCGCCGGCGAAATCACCACCAGCGCCTGGATCGACCTCGAAGCGCTGACCCGCAAGGTCATCACCGACATCGGCTACGACTCCTCCGACGTCGGCTTCGACGGCGAGACCTGCGGCGTGCTGAACCTGATCGGCAAGCAGAGCCCGGACATCAACCAGGGCGTGGACCGCAAGAAGCCGGAAGAACAGGGCGCTGGCGACCAGGGCCTGATGTTCGGCTACGCGACCAACGAGACCAAGGACTACATGCCGGCCGCCATCTACTACTCGCACCGTCTGGTGGAGCAGCAGGCCAAGGTCCGCAAGAAGAAGAACTCGCCGCTGCCGTGGCTGCGCCCGGACGCCAAGAGCCAGGTCACCCTGCGCTATGAAGACGGCGTGGCGACCGCCATCGACGCGGTGGTGCTGTCGACCCAGCACGACCCGAACGTGAAGCAGAAGGACCTCATCGAGGCCGTGCGCGAGCACATCCTCAAGCCCGTGCTGCCGGCCAAGCTGCTGCACAAGGGCACCAAGTTCCACATCAACCCGACCGGCAAGTTCGTGATCGGCGGCCCGGTGGGCGACTGCGGCCTCACCGGCCGCAAGATCATCGTCGACACCTACGGCGGCTGGGCCCGTCACGGTGGCGGCGCGTTCTCGGGCAAGGATCCGTCGAAGGTGGACCGTTCGGCCGCCTATGCCGCGCGCTACGTGGCCAAGAACATCGTGGCCGCCGGCATTGCCGACCGCTGCGAAGTGCAGGTGAGCTACGCCATCGGCGTGGCCGAGCCGACCTCCATCTCGGTCACCACTTTCGGCACCGGCAAGATCGCCGACGAGAAGATCGAGAAGCTGATCCGCAAGCACTTCGACCTGCGCCCGTACGGCATCATCAAGATGCTCGACCTGGTGCACCCGATGTACCAGCAGACCGCCAGCTACGGTCACTTCGGCCGCACCCCGTACGAAGTGAAGGGTCCGGACGGCAAGACCTACACCGCGTTCTCGTGGGAAAAGACCGACAAGGCCGAGGCGCTGCGCGCCGATGCCAAGCTGAAGTAAGCAACACGCTTGCCTCACACGAAAACGGGCCGCGAAAGCGGCCCGTTTTTTTTGCGTGGCCCGCACATCCCTCCCACCCTTTTTGTAGGAGCGCACCCAGTGCGCGACAGCCTTTCGCCTCGGCCTTGATTGCCGGTCTCACCGGCACAGTCGTTGTGCCTGATCGTCGCGTTATCGCGATGAGGCTCGCCTGCGGCGGGCTTCCGAGCCGCTGCCGCGGCCCGGGTCACTCTCTCTTCGCGTAGCGCCCCCCCTTGTAGGAGCGCACCCAGTGCGCGACAGCCTTTCGCCTCAGTCTTGA
>NZ_BCPR01000094.1 GCF_016586165.1 Dyella sp. EPa41
CGCTGCGTTTCCTGCTGCTTTTCGTCCTCGGCGGCATCGTGGCCAACCTGGTCGGCGCGTTGTCCCTGGCAGGCGTGCGATCGCCGATCATCGGCTGCAGTGGCGCGGTGTCCGCGGTACTAGGCACGTATATCGCGCTTTTTCCCCGTGCACGCCTGGGCCTGGTCGTTCCCTTGGGCCTCTATCTGGAATTCGTGCGCATGCCGGCGTTTCTCCTGATCGGCATCTGGGTGCTGCTGCAGTTGCTCTTCAGCTATGCCGGGCCAAGCTACGGCGCGGTGGTGTGGTGGACACACATTGCCGGGTTCCTGTTTGGCGTGGTCTTCGCGCTGTTCTCGCGCGATGACATCGCTCGACGCCTGCGCGGCTAAAATGGCGCCATGCGCAGCAAGAAACTCTACAAAGTCACCTTTCTCCACCTGGGCAAGTGCTACGAGCTCTATGCCCACCATGTGGCGTCCAGCCATCTCTGGGGTTTCACCGAAGTGGCCGAACTGGTGTTCGAGCCGGCGGGTGAAGGCATCCTCGTCGATCCGACGGAAGAGCGGCTGCGCGAGGAGTTCAAGGACACGCGAGTGCTGCACCTGCCGATGCAGTCGGTCGTGCGCGTCGAAGAAGTAGAGAGCAAGGGCGCCCTGGTGATCCGCGACGCGGCCGACGGGCAGAAGATCACGCCGTTCCCGATGCCGCCCCGAGGCCGTTGACGCCGCTAGACGTGGCGGATCATGGCGATCACGATCTCCACGGCGATCAACGCGATGATCGCCAGTTCCATCAGCTCGCCCCGCTTGCTGGACGCTTCTTCGTAGAGTGCCGTATAGCTGTCGCGGATGATCGCGAGCTTGCGATCGACCGCCTTGCCGACGTGCGGCACTCGGAACAGTTCCAGTGCCGAGGTATAGACGCGGGCGAGATAGACGTCCTCGGTGACCTGCAGGGCGTTGTCGACCTTTTCCGTTACCTCGGTCACCTCCGCCACGAGCGTCTGCAGGCGCCGGGCAAGATCGGCATAGCGTCGTGCCGCGAAGGGGTTGGCGACGTTGCGCGTCGCCTCGATCAGGTCGTACATGCGCGGCAACTCGGCGTCGAGCAGCTCGTCGTAGTAGCGCAACTCCAGTAGCTGCGCGTTGGCCACTTCGAGCACGTCAAGAACGTCGGAATCGTCGCGCGGTTCGACAATGAAGGCGCGATCCCAGGTGAGCACGACCAGATCGTCGGTGTAATACGAGTAGCGTTGCCGCAACAGGTCCTGCGTGGCCTGTTCGGACAGCGCGCGCGATTCGCCCGAAAGCAGCGGCACCAGGTCAAGATCCTCATGCAGCGTCGCCGTATTGCCGACACCCTCCAGCGCGCGCACCAGGCCCAGCAGGTAGTCTTCGTAGAGCGGTTCGCCGCTCGGGCGGATGAAGGCGGACCGAAGCACCTCGCTCACCTGCGCCATCAACGTGGTCCACAGATCGGTGCCGGAGGCGATGCCCAGGGCGGCATCCACCGCGTTTACCCGGGCGCTGAATTCCACCCAAGGCAGATCATTGGCTTCAACCTGCAAGGAGAACGCGACGACGCCGAACTCGTAGAAGCGCGCCATCACCGCTGCCTGCATGGGCTTGCCGCCAATACTGACGTTCACGGATTCCAGGGCGAGCTCGACGGGCGGCACACCAAAGGTCATGGCCTTGGGTGATGTCGTGATCAGCCGGCTGCGCGCCGGCAGGGTGCGCGCATGCCGCGCCCATAGCGATTCCACCTGGGCCAGGTCGATCGTGTCCGCGATATCGACCAGTCGCATGGCGATGACCGATGCGCGGTGCACGTGCGGCTGCATTTTGCCCATGGAGCCTGTCCTCGTCCGTGGATGCCATGCCGAACATTCGGCCGCATCCCTGACTGATTCTAGGCGCCTGCGATGACGGGAATGTCAGCCCGCGGCGAGCCCATGATGCCGGGAGAACTGGCGGAACAACCGGCGCGCCAGGGGTGTGGGGGCGACCTGGCGGAAGGTGTGGTGCGGGTCGAAGCCCTCGCGGCGCATGTCGTGATGCTTGCGATCGATATAGGCACGCATCACGTCGGCATTGAACTCCGGATGGAACTGCGCGCTCATCGCCTGGGCGCCATAGCGCACGAGGTGGTGCGGGTCGCGCGACGAACTGGCCAACACCGTCGCGCCTTGGGGCAGTTCGAGCACGCTCTGCTCGTGCGTGGCATGGGCGCGAAATTCGGTCGGCAGCTTGCCGGTCAGCGGATCGTTCCTGGCGGCGTCGAGCATCTGGATCGTCACGGTGCCGATCTCGCGACCACCGGGCAGGTAGTCGACGCGGCCGCCGAGCGCGTGCGCCATCAACTGGTGGCCATAGCAGACGCCGAACAGCGGCAGTTCGGCATCCATCGCGTCGCGGATCCAGCCGGCCGTGCGCTCGCTCCACGCGGCGCGCTCGGTCACCATCGCCGCCGAGCCGGTGATGAGTGCTCCCGCGACGTCACCGGGAGGCGGCAGGCGCTCGCCCGCCTCCACATCGACGACGCGCATGCGCTGTGGCTCCAGCTGTGCACCTACGCGGAACCAATGCGGGAAATCACCATGGCGTGCGCGAATGGGAGCGGGGGCGCGGCCGGTGCGGATGATCAGGACAGGCTTCATGCGGTGTCATCAAGTGAGTGCGTTCAAGAAGACATCATGCGTAGTCACGCTGAACCGTGCTCGATGGGCGGTATCACCGTCAGCACTTCCTGCACGGTGGTGAGTCCACGGGCGACTTGCGATGCGGCGGAAATGCGCAGCGGGCGCATGCCCTCGGCGAGGGTCGCGCTCGCGAAGTGGCCCAGGTCGAGCTGGGACGAGATGAGGCCGCGCAGGCGCGAGGAAACCACCATCATCTCGTAGATGCCGGTGCGGCCCATGAAACCGGTGTTGCGGCATTCCAGGCAACCGACCGGCTTGTACACCCTCTCGGGCAACGGCACCGTCCAGCCATGCGTGAGTGCCGTCCACTCGTGCGGATCCTGCGATGTTTCGGCCTTGCAATGCGGGCACAGCGTGCGTACCAGTCGCTGCGCGACCACGCCGGTCAGCGTGGACTGGATCAGATAGTGCGGAACGCCCAGGTCGAGCAGGCGCGTCACGGCGCTGGGCGCGTCGTTGGTATGCAGCGTGGACAGCACGAGATGGCCGGTGAGCGAGGCCTGCACGGCCATCTGCGCGGTGCTCAGGTCGCGGATCTCGCCCACCATGATGATGTCCGGATCCTGGCGCAGCAGCGTGCGGACGCCGGCGGCGAAGTCGAGATCGATCGCCGGCTGCACCTGCATCTGGTTGAACTCGGGGCTGACCATTTCGATCGGGTCTTCCACCGTGCACACGTTCAAATCGGGCGTGGCGAGGTGTTTCAACGTGGAGTACAGCGTGGTGGTCTTGCCCGAACCGGTGGGGCCGGTAACCAGCACGATGCCGTGGGGACGCTCCACCATCGAACGCCAGATCGCGTCCTCCTCGGGGGAGAAACCCAGCTGCGCGAAATCCTTGGCGACGATGTCGGGGTCGAAGATACGCATCACCACCTTTTCACCGAAGGCGGTCGGCATGGTGGAGATGCGCAGCTCCACCTCGCGTCCGCCGCCGGAGCGCGTCTTGATGCGGCCGTCCTGCGGGCGGCGCTTCTCGGCCACGTCCATGCGCGAGAGGATCTTGATGCGCGCCGTCACCGCGGTCATCACCGGCGGCGGCAGCTCGAACACCTTGTGCATCACGCCGTCGATGCGGAACCGCATCTGGCCGGCATCGCGGCGCGGCTCCAGGTGGATATCCGATGCGCGCTGCTCGAACGCGTACTGCAGCAGCCAGTCCACGATATGGACGACATGACGGTCATCGGCGCCTACCTCGCCGCCCTTGCCCAGCTCCACCAGCTGCTCGAAGTTGAGGATGGCGGAAGAGTCGTAGCCGGTGTTCTTGGCGTCCTGCGCGAGCTGGATCGAGCGCTGGACGCCGTAGAACTCCAGCAGGTAGCGATTGATGTCGATCGGATTGGACACCACGCGCTTCACGTCCCGCCGCAGCATGTGCGAGAGATCGGCGGCCCAGGCATTGTCGAAGGGCTCGCAGGTGGCAAAGGTGACTTCGCCCGGCGCCACGGCCACGGGCAGGATGCGATGGCGTTCGGCGTAGGCGCGGCTGACCACCTGGGTTACCGCCGCCGCGTTGATCTTCATCGGATCGATCTTGAGATAGGGCAGCTTCGCGTGGCCCGCCAGCCACTCGGTCAGCGTCTCCATGGCCAGCGGCCGACCGGGATCGCGCTGGTTGGCCAGTCGCGCGTTGGCCACCAGCACCAGCGGGTGCAACTCCACCGTCGCACGGCCGCTGCGCGAGCCCATGCGCACCTGCTTGGCGTCTTCGGCCAGCAGGTAACCGTCCACCACCAGAGCGGCGAGCAGTTCTTCGAGGCCGAGGCGGGCGCGGCGGCCCAGCAAGGACACGGTTTGCGGTGAGGCTGCCATGCGGAGATCTCCCTGTCGGGTTTTCGCCTGAAAATCCAGCGGCGAAAGCGGTCCCGGCTATACTAACCCGCTTTATCGAAGCCCACGGAAAGCCATGTCCGCGCGCACCTTCCAGGATGTGATCCAGACCCTCAACCGCTACTGGGCGGCCCAGGGTTGTGTCTTGCTGCAGCCCCTCGATACCGAGGTCGGCGCCGGTACCTTCCACCCCGCGACGTTCCTGCGCTCGCTCGGCCCCGAGCCGTGGTCGGCGGCATACGTGCAGCCTTCGCGCCGTCCCACCGACGGACGCTATGGCGAGAACCCGAACCGCCTGCAGCATTACTACCAGTACCAGGTGGTGATGAAGCCCAACCCGGACAACATCCTCGACCTGTACATCGGCTCGCTGAAGGAGCTGGGACTCGATCCGCTGGTGCACGACCTGCGTTTCGTCGAGGACAACTGGGAATCGCCGACGCTCGGCGCCTGGGGCCTCGGCTGGGAGGTATGGTTGAACGGCATGGAAGTGACCCAGTTCACCTATTTCCAGCAGGCCGGTGGCCTCGAATGCCGTCCCGTCACCGGTGAGATCACCTACGGTCTCGAACGCCTGGCGATGTACCTGCAGAACGTGGACAACGTCTACGACCTGGTGTGGACCGAAGGCCCGCATGGCACCGTCACCTATGGCGACGTGTTCCACCAGAACGAGGTGGAGCAGAGCACCTACAACTTCGAGCACGCCAACGTGCCGGAGCTGCTGCGCTGGTTTGACGTCTGCGAAGGCGAGGCGAACAAGCTGATCGCCGCGGGCCTGCCGTTGCCGGCCTACGAGCAGGTGATGAAGGCCAGCCATACCTTCAACCTGCTGGATGCGCGCCGCGCCATCAGCGTCACCGAGCGCCAGCGCTACATCCTGCGCGTGCGCACGCTGGCGCGCGCCGTCGCGGAAGCCTATGTGGCCCAGCGCGAAAAGCTCGGTTTTCCGGGCCTGAAGAAGAATCTCAAGGAGCAGGCCGCATGAGCGCCGCCAAGCCGTTGTTGATCGAACTGGGCACCGAGGAACTGCCGCCCAAGGCGCTGGATGAACTTGCCTCGGCCTTCCTGCGCGGCGTGTGCGATGGCCTGTCCAAGCGTGGCGTGGAGGCGGCACTGGATACGGCGAAGCTGTTCGCATCGCCGCGCCGTTTGGCCGTCCATATCCCTGCCGTGGCGGTCAACCAGCCCGAGCAGAGCATCGAGCGCCGCGGTCCGGCGGTGAATGCCGCGCTCGACGCGAACGGCCAGCCGAGCAAGGCGCTGCAGGGCTTCGCGCAGTCGTGCGGCGTCACCGTCGAGCAGCTGGAAAAGCTGGAAACGGACAAGGGCGCCTGGTTCGTGTTCCGCGCCGTGAAACCGGGCCAGCCGGTCGCGGCCTTGCTTCCGGAGATCGTCGACGAGGCGCTCAAGGGCCTGCCCATCCCCAAGCCGATGCGTTGGGGCGATCACGACTACAGCTTCGTGCGTCCGGTGCACTGGCTGGTGATGCTGCATGGCGCGGACATCATCGACGGCGAGGTGCTCGGCCTGAAGAGCGGCCGCAAGTCGCGCGGTCACCGCTTCATGCACGCGCACCCGGTGCATGTGGTCGATGCCGACAGCTGGGCCGATGCGATGCGCGCGGCCAAGGTGTTGGCCGATCCCGCCGAGCGTCGCCAGAAGATCCGCGACGAGATCGCCCGTGCCGCGAAGGAAACCGGCGGCGTGCCGCAGCTCGACGATGCGTTGCTGGACGAGATCGCCAACCTCACCGAATGGCCGGTGGCGATTGCCTGCCAGTTCGATCGCGCATTCCTCGCCGTGCCGCCCGAAGCGCTGGTCACCACCATGGAGACCAACCAGAAGTTCGTGCCGGTGTTCGATGCCGAAGGGAAGCTCACCGAGCATTTCATCGGCGTGGCCAATATCGAAAGCAAGCAGCCGTCGGAGATCCGCAAGGGCTACGAGCGCGTGATCCGCCCGCGCTTCGCCGACGCGAAGTTCTTCTGGGATGAAGACCTGAAGACGCCGCTGGCCGGTTACCAGGACCAGCTGAAGAACGTCACCTACCAGCAGGCGCTGGGCAGCCTGTGGGACAAGAGCGTGCGCGTGGCCGAACTGGCGCGCGTCATCGCCAACCGCGTCGACGTGGATGCGGGCGAGGCCACGCGTGCCGCGGCATTGAGCAAGTGCGATCTGCTGACGCGCATGGTCGGCGAGTTCCCCGAGCTGCAGGGCGTGATGGGGCGCTATTACGCCGCGCACCATGGCGAGGCCAAGGACGTCGCCGACGCGCTCGACAGCTATTACCAGCCGCGTTTTGCCGGCGACGCGATCGCCGCGGGCCGCGTGGGTCGCGTGCTCGCGGTCGCCGATCGCCTCGACACCTTGGCCGGTATCTTCGCGGTCGGGCTCAAGCCCAGCGGCAACAAGGATCCGTTTGCCCTGCGTCGTGCGGCGCTGGGCCTGGCGCGTACCCTGGTGGAAGGCGGCCTGGACCTGGATCTGCGCGCGACCTTCGTCGAGGCGCTCGAATTGTTGCCGGAAGCCGCGCTCGCGGCAGGGCTCAAGCCGGGCAAGGACGGCAAGGCGCCGGCGCTCGATGCCGGCAAGCGCCGCGCCGCGCTTACCGACGAACTGGTCGATTTCGTGTTCGAGCGCTTGCGCGGTTACTACGCCGAGCAGGGTTTCACCAGCGAGCAGTTCGAAGCCGTGCTCGCGGTGGCACCGGCGACGCTGGTCGATTTCGATCGCCGCCTGCGTGCGGTGGCCGAGTTCGGCCGTCGCCCCGAAGCCTTGAGCCTGGCCGCCGCCAACAAGCGCGTGGCCAACATCCTGCGCAAGCAGGCGGAGGAAGCGGGCGCGCCGCCGCTGGGCACGGTCGTCGATCCGGCGCACTTCGAGGCGGACGCCGAGCGGAGCCTGGCCACCGCGCTGGACAGCGCGCGTGCCGATACGGCCGGGCCGTTGGAAGAGGGCGATTACGCCGCCGTGCTGACGCGCCTGGCGCAATTGCAGGCACCGGTCGACGCGTTCTTCGACAGCGTGCTGGTCAATGCGGAGAATCCGGCCGTGCGGGCCAACCGACTGGCCCTGCTGGGCCAGCTCAAGGCGCAGTTCGGCGCCATCGCCGACATTGCCCGCCTGTAACGTCCGAAGCGGTCACTGATCGAAAAACGGCAGCCTCGCGGCTGCCGTTTTTTTATCTGTACAGCCCGCGGGCAATCAGGCGATGGCCTGGCGGCCGCGCTTCACGCGCTCGTGGAGGCGCTGGTTGAACGCCACCATCTCGCCGGCGTCCACATCCGAACCACCCGGGCCCAGGATCTCGTAGAGATCGGCCAGCATGTCGGCGTTGTCGGCCAGCGTCAGGCGGCTCTCGGCCAGGTCCAGCTCCGACTGCAGGATGCGCAGGGCGGTGTTGAGGCGCTGGGGATCCATGGCCATGCCGCTGGCATGCAGCGTATCGGCCGCCGTACGCAGCTTGGAGCGGTGACGATTGGCGGAGGCTTCGGCGTTCGGCAGCTCCTCGCCCGAGGCGATCGCATCGGCCTGGATCGAGCCCTCGCCGGCCACCAGCCACACCAGCGAAATACCGAGGGTCTTGGCCAGCGTGACGCAGCGCGCCCGCGAAGGGTCCGTATTGCCGTCGCGCCAGCTGCGCACGACGCCCTCGGAGAAGCCGCACATACGCGCGATCTCCGTGACGCTACCGACGCGCTGGATCAGCACCTTGATGCGGTCCGCGAAGGTATTTGAGGGCTCGTTGGACGAAATTTTTTGCATGTTCATCGCAGTTTCCTGACGGATGGCGACCAATGGGGGGAGCGTGAACCCGAGTTAGAAACGTCAGCGTGAAGCAAGCGTGACGTAAGGGTAAAGCAAGTGTTAGGAATTTGTTGACACTCGCAAGATTTCTCTACTAGGTTCGTAAATTCTTGATGGGTTGGCGCTCCTCTGGGGGAAGACTCTGGCCGAGTCCAGACAACGCAATTGTCGTTGATTGGTGATCAAGAACACGCCGGCCCGTTCAGCCGGCAGACAGCAAGCGCCGATGGGCCAAGCCTCCCGGCGCGGCATCTCGCCCAAAGGCGAGTTTTTTCGACTCCGGTTGGGCCCGGGGTCATTTATCTGGGGAGAAGACATGCAGTTCCGCAAGATGCTCGACAACAAACTTACGGTCGCCGTGCGCGTCGCGCTGTCCGTAGGTACTTTCGCCATCGTGGGTCCCGCCCTGGCGCAGGACGCCTCCGGCGCGGCCAGCCAGGACAACGCCAAGAAGCTCGAGACGGTGACCGTCACCGGTTCGCGCATCCCGCGCGTCGATATCGAAACCGCCCAGCCGGTGGTCACCATCGACCGCAAGCAGATCGAAAACCAGGGCTTCACCTCGGTCGCCGACATCCTGCAGAACCTGACCGAAGTCGGCACGCCGCCGATCAGCCGCGCCAACGCGCTGTCGTCGGGTGAAGACGTGGGCGGCTACTACGTCGACCTGCGCAACATCGGCGCCAACCGCACGTTGATCCTGGTGAACGGCAAGCGCCTGGGCGTCAACACCACGGGTCTGCAGGACCTCGGCCAGATCCCGGTGTCCACCATCGAGCGCATCGAAGTGCTGAAGGACGGCGGTTCGTCGATCTACGGTTCGGACGCCATTGCCGGCGTGGTGAACGTGATCACCCGCAGCAACTTCACCGGCGCCGAAGCGAACGCCTACGTGGGCGAGTACGACCAGGGCGACGGCAAGAAGCAGAGCTACGACTTCACCATCGGTACGGCGAACGAGCGCGGCTCCATCATGGCCAGCGCGCAGTACCAGAAGGACGATCCGGTCTTCGCCAAGGATCGTGATTTCAGCGCCTATCCGGCCGGTCCGTTCCACCCCAAGGATAGCTGGAGTGCCGTGAGCCAGAACGGCTCTTTCACCGGTCCTTGCGGCCCGGGCGGCAAGTCGGCGACCTGCACGCTCACGCACGGCGCTGATCCGCGCAACATCGCGAGCTATCACCCGATCACGCCGGACGAGTACGCCAACTCGAACCAGCAGATGTCGGTCCAGACGGGCACCGAGCGCACCTCGCTGTTCGTCGCCGGCAAATACAACCTGTTCGAGAACGTCGCGTTCAAGACCGACTTCCTCTACAACAAGCGCAAGACCGATCAGCAGATCGCGGGCTATCCGTTCCAGTCCGCCAACTACACCGGCATGGCGCTGTCCGGCCAGAGCTATTTCAATCCGCTCGGCAAGGACCTCAACTTCCGCCGCCGCGGCTGGGAAGTGCCGCGCACCACCGACAGCGAACTGGAAACCTATCGCTGGACGGCGGGTTTCGAAGGCTATTTCGACCTGGGCGGCCGCACCTGGAACTGGGACGTCGGCGCGATGACCAATCGCAACGATGCGCTCAAGAACGGTCACGGTGACTTCAACCTGATCAATGCGCGCCAGGCGGTGGGTCCGTCGTTCCTTGGCTCCGATGGCAAGGTCCACTGCGGTACCGCGGCCAACCCGACCTTGGGTTGCGTGCCGTGGAACCCCCTGCTGCCGTACGGCCAGGCGGGCGCGGGCTCGCTGGCCGATGCGGACCTGCAGCAGTTCCTGTTCCCGGAATTCCACGACACCGGCAAGACCACCACCACCGACTACACCGCCAACCTCGCCGGTACGTTGTTCACGCTGCCAGCGGGTGATCTCGGCATCGCGGCGGGCGTGGAGCATCGCGAAGAGAAGGGCCGCTTCGTGCCGGACGCCTTCAACCAGACCGGCCAGAGCACCGGCCTGGCGGCCACCACCACCTCGGGCAAGTACCGGGTGAACGAGGCCTACCTGGAGCTTGACGCGCCGCTGCTGCGCGACATGACGATGGCGCGCGAGCTGTCGCTCGACGTGGCGACCCGCTACTCCGACTACGACAACTTCGGCAGCACCACCAACAGCAAGGTCGGCATCAAGTGGAAGCCGATTGACGACCTGCTGGTGCGCGGCAGCTGGGCGCAGGGCTTCCGTGCGCCGACCATCTCCGACCTCTACGGCGGCACCAACGGCAGCTTCGAGTCGTACACCGACCCGTGCGATACCAGCCACGGTTCGGCCAAGGGCAACTCGGCGGTAGCCGCGCGTTGCGCCTCGGGCTTCGGCGGCCAGGCGCCGGTGGCGGGCAACTACGTGCAGCTGGGCCAGGCACTGGTACCTTGCAAGACCTATCCGTGCCAGACCAACTACCAGTTCATCACCGGCTCCAACCCGAACCTGCAGCCGGAAACGGCCACCACGCGTACGCTGGGCTTCATCTACAGCCCGCATTACCTGGAAGGCTTCGACGTCTCGCTGGACTGGTACAAGATCGACATCAAGCACCTGATCTCGCAGGACTCCGTGCAGGACATCCTGGATGACTGCTATGTGGCGGGCATCGCTTCGCGTTGCAGCAGCTTCCAGCGCGATCCGGCGAACGGCGTCATCACCGGCATGAACTACGGCCTGACCAACAAGGGCTGGGAGAAGACGGCCGGCTACGACTTCGGCGTGAACTATCGCTTCACCATCGATTCGATCGGCCAGTTCGCCACGCGTTGGAACACCACCTACGTGGATTACCTCAACGTCAAGGCGGACGACAACCCGACCACGATCGTGCAGCCGCTCACCGGCTACGGCGGCAACTTCCGTGTCCGCTCGAACCTCACGCTGGATTGGACGCGCGGCATCTTCGGTGCGACGTGGACCGTGCGCTACTACTCGGGCATGACCGAGCGTTGCTCGTACACCACGGCGGCGGAGTGCAACGACCTAAGCCACGTCGATCCGTTCAACGGCGCGCAGGCCCAGCGTCACACCGGTTCCACCACGTTCAACGACGTGCAGTTCCGCTGGACGTTGCCGTGGAAGGGTGTCGTGTCGGTCGGCGCGAACAACGTGTTCGACAAGGAAGGCCCGATCATGTACTCCAAGCCGAACAGCTCGTTCGTGTACTACGGCGGCTTCGACATCGGTCGCTTCTACTACCTGAAGTACACGCAGCGCTTCTAAGCTGTATCGAAGGTGTTACAGGAGGGGCCCGGAAACGGGCCCCTCTTTCGTTTGCCGGACATTTAGACGCCTAAACCCGCGGCATACGGTCGCGCATGGGCCAACTTTTACAAGCCCTTGATTTTGGGCTATCCTGTGTGCTTCCCCCGTGTAGAGTCGAGGCGTGTTGGGCGCCTGTTGGTTCTCGCGTTAAGTCCTGACAGTCGATAGAGGTTTCCCATGCGCAGGTTGGTTTGGTCGCTGATGTCGGTCGCGGCACTGGCTCTCGCCGGTTGCGGCAATTCTTCCGATTCTTCCCAGAACGCCACGCAGGGCGGCGAAACCGCTGCCGCGTCCGGTTCGGCTGCCGCTCCGGCCGCCGCGCCCGCCAAGGCCAATGCCATCACCGGTCAGGTGACGCTGCGCGACGCCGCCCAGGTGTCCGCCGACGCCAAGCTGCAGCTGACCCTGGTCGACGTGTCGACCCAGGAAGCCGCGCCGCTGGCCACCAAGACGGTGCAGCCCGCCAACACGTTCCCGCTCTCGTTCGAGCTGGAGTTCAACCCGAACGACGTGAACCCGAACGGCCTGTACGTGCTCAAGGCCGACCTGGTCGACGGCGACCGCCACTACACCCCGCCGCTGCAGACCCAAGTGCTGACCAAGGGCGCGCCGATGCAGGTGAACATCCAGCTGGTGGCCGAGCAGACCGCCGGCGAAAAGGAGCTGGCCGCCTTCACCGCCGTGCAGAAGCAGATCGGCGGCATGAAGATCAGCAACGGCACCAAGCTGGAAGACAAGGTCTCGCGCGGCTGGCAGCTTTTCCGCGAAGCCGGCGAAGTGAAGTTCATCCGCGAGCAGGTCGACTACGGCGACAAGGGCTTCACCAGCACCGACTTTGCCTACAAGGATGGCAAGCCGTGGGTGGTCGTGCAGCAGAAGAAGTCCAGCAAGGACGCCAAGCCGAGCGAAACCGATCGCGCTGCCTGGGGCCAGGACGGTCAGCTGGTGCTGAAGACCACCGAAGCCGGCGGCAAGACCTCGCCGCTCGGCGATGACGCTGCCGCGGACCTGCAGAAGCAGGCCGAAGCGATCCTCAAGCTGGCGACCAACGGCAAGGGCAAGTAAGACCGCCCAGCCGTGGCGAAAAAGCCGCCCGCCGAGGCGGCTTTTTTGTGCCCGGCGTTTGGCCGTCCAGACGGCCAGGGGTTGTCCTTCGCGCCGGGCGCCCTGTTCGGCGCCTGCACGCAAAGAAAAGGCCGCCCCTTGCGAGGGCGGCCTTTTCGCTGGGGCGATGCCGTTGCCTTAGAAGGCGTACTTCAGGCCCAGGTTCACGCTGTTGTACTTCTGGCTGTTGTCGCTGAAGCGGCCGCTGTAGCCGAGCCAGCCACTGAGCGTCTGGGTGAACTGCGCGCCAAGGCCCAGGTCCACCGTGCCCCAGGTCTTGTCGGGGGTGAAGCCGACCAGCGAGAAGCTGCCCGGCATACCGTTGAGGCCGGCGGTGACCTCGCGCGGATCCGCCTTGCTGTCGTGGTTGAAGGCGACCTCGGCATAGGGCGTGAGCATCGTGTTGCCGGTCTGCCAGTGGCCTTCGAGGCGCCAGCCCAACGTGGAGATCAGCGCATCGCGCTGCTGGCTGCCGAACCACATCGCGGTGCTGTCGCTGCCGCTCTCGTTGTAGCCGTTGACCTTCACCGTCTGCCATTCGACCGTGGCGAACGGACCGGTGCGCAGGCTGGAGAAGTCGAACCACCAGCCGCCGGTGACGCCGCCGCCCACATGGTTGCCGTCGGCCTTCGCCGTTTCGGTGCGCTGGGCGGCACCGATCTGGACGCGGCGCTCGATGTCGGAGAAGTTGTCCTGGCCAAAGTCGAGGTAGCCGCCGATGTAGCCGCCGCCCTGGTGGTAGGTCAGGTAGCCGAGGCCCGAGATGTCCTGCAGCTTGTAGCCGCCGCCGCCCTGGTAATCGGCGTTGTGCTGGCCGATGTTCATGGCCACGCCGCCCGACAGGTTCTCGTTGAAGCGGACGTCGGCGCCGACGGTGAGGTTGACGTTGTTGCTGGTGGTCTTCGGCGAGCCGCTGCTGGCGTCGAAACGCTGGTCGCCGTAATCCACATTGGCGAACACGCGGGTGTCGCTGCCCTGGCCGTCGGCCAGCATCTGGTTGCGGATCGCGCGGTTCTGCGCGGAGATCGAGGCCAGCGGTGCTTCGGCAAGCAGCGAGGCATAGCCCGGCGCGCTGAGGATGGACACCACGTACTGGCCCAGCATCACGTCGGCGCCGGTCGTCGGGTGCACGCCGTCGGCAAACAGGTAGGTCTGGTTGGTGCCGGCCGCATAGGTGTACGGCAGGCCCGAACCCTGCGGTCCGCACTGCACCGAGCTGGAGCCCACGCCGCAGGCTTCGTTGGTCACGTTGGTGAAGCCGTACAGCGACGGATTCGCCACCACTTCGTTGAGCAGGCTGTAGGTATCGATCGGGATGATGCCCTTGCCCAGCGTGGCGATGCCGGCATTGAGCTGGCCGTTGAACACCAGGCTGAGCGCCGTGAGCGACGAGGCGGCGGACGCACCCTGTTCCAGGCCCGATGGCGTCAGGCCGACGTTGGGCAGGTTGAACACCAGGATGTTCTTGGCGCCGGCGGCCTGCAGCTGGCCGATCAGCTTCACTTCCTGCTGCGCGGCCGCGGCGATCGATGCCTGCGCCTGGTCGGCGGTCATGAAGCCGGAGACACCGGCGGCGGCGAGCACCTGTTGGGTGACGGCGCTGGTGACGGCCTGCGTGATGGTCGGCGTCAGGGCGGCAATCTGGGCCGGGGGCACGCCGGCGGCCTGCAGCTGGGCGATCTGCGCGGCGACGTTCTGCTGGATCAGCTGCTGGGCGGTGGCGCCCGCGCCTGCGGCAGTCGCGGCATAGAAGATGTCGTTCGCGCCACCCCAGATGGAATAGAGCGCCTTGCTGTCGACCTTGCCGGTGGCCAGGTAGTAGTTCACCTGGGTCGAAATGGTCGGCACGGCCGAAGGCGTGCCCGGCGAATTGTTGAGCACGCCGGCGCCGCCCCAGGCGAAATCGCTGCCGCCCGCGAGCGAGGGGCCCAGGTTGTAGCCGTAGTGGCTGGCCACGTTCTGGACGGTGACCGATCCCGGATTGGTGGTGAACTTCAGCGGCGGCTGGATGCCGGGCGCCGTGGCCAGCGAAATATTGCCCGCATCGCTGAGGCTGTCGCCGAAAACGATGACGTTGCTGAACTGCGAACTGGCCGCCATGGCGGATGAGCTGAAAAGCAGGGCGGCGGTGATGGCGCCGGCAATAAGGCGAGTACGGGGCATGAATGACGCTCCTGGGACCGGGATGGTCTTTGTTATTCCGTTGTTACGGTAATGCATGCCCATACGTGAGCGCATGCTGCGGCGCATCGCGGCATTTCGCCCGCGGGGGAGGCACCTGACGGGCGGTTTTGGCCATCGACGCACGGCCCGACGAGGGGGCTCGGCACGAACCCCCCTCCATCGGTCGAGCGGATCACGCGTGCTAGCGCTTCATCGCCTT
>NZ_BCPR01000095.1 GCF_016586165.1 Dyella sp. EPa41
CTAGCTCGAACGGAGCGGCTATACCGCAACGCGTCGAAGCGAAGAGGACTTAAAGCCACTTCGCTGAGCCGTGATGAAGCCCATGGGGTGCCCCACCCTTTCTCCCTCTCCCCTTTGGGGAGAGGGCTGGGGTGAGGGGTGGGTGCTCGCGAAGTTCCTTCCTACCTCTGTAGGAGCGCACCCAGTGCGCGACCGCAGCGTGGCGATGTTCCTTTGCCTTCCAGTCGCGACCACCGCGAATCGAGGCAACCCTGTCAGTCCGCGGTCGCGCACAGGGTGCGCTCCCACAACGAACCGCAGCCATGGCATCGCGACGCGATGTGCCGCTCCGCGGCACGAGCCTTCAACTAACCCCTGTGGGGCGGTGAGGGGTGGACGAGCAGGCCCCGCAGGGGTGCCCGACACGGATGTCGGGCACTTTTCGTCCGGGCAGGAGCCCGGTCGAAAAGCCCGGCCGCCCCTCACGCACTGGCTGGGCCGCAGGCCCGGCCAGCGCCACGCGGGGGGCTCTTTCTTTTGGTTACTTTTCTTTGAGCAAGCAAAGAAAAGTAACCCGGCCTCCGGCAGGAGGACGGAAGCCCGCCGCAGGCGAGCCCGGTCGCGACAAGGAAGAATGCAACCGAAACATCAACAATCTTCATCCATCGAAACGATGAGCATGCAGACCGCCGCGAAAGGCTGTCGCGCACTGGGTGCGCTCCTACAGGGGGCGTCAATGGGCGAATTCGGTCTCGTACATGAAGTAATGGCAGCGCTCCATGCCCAGGCCCGCATACGTGCGCTGCGCGCGCTCGTTCTCCGTTTCCACGTAAAGGCGAATGCCCACGGCACCGGCCTCCACGGCGCGCTGCTGCACTGCTTCGTACAGTCGGCGGAACACGCCTTCGCGGCGCGCCGACTCCACCACGTAGACGCTCTGGATCCACCAGAAGTCGCCGGCGCGCCAGTCGCTCCACTCGTAGGTCACGAGCAGGCAGCCCACCGGCGCGCCTTCGCGTTCGGCCATCAGGTAGAAGCCGCGACGCGGTTCGTCGAATACCGCGGTGACGCCGCGTTCGAGCACGGCCGGGTCCAGCGCCTTGTGTTCGGTTTCCCACGCCATGGCGACGTTCCACTCGGCGATGGATGAAACGTCGGTGCGAACGGCGAGGCGGGTGGTGATGGTCATGTCGTTTCGGCTCAGGGTTTGGAGGGCCGCCGCGTACGCGACGCGCCCAGCTTGCGGGTAAGCGTGTTGCGGCCCACGCCCAGTGCGGCGGCCGCATGCTGGCGGTGGCCTTCGTGCGTTTCCAGCGCCACCTGCAGCAACGTGTGGTCCAGCGCTTCGCGCGCTCGGGTATGGATGTCCACTTCGCCATCGGCAAGCGCCTGCACGGCCCATTCCCGCAGCCCTTCGGTCCAGCCGTTGGCGGTCGCCGCCGCCGTGGTGGTGCCGAGATCGGCGGGCAGGATCTCCACGCCCGGCGCGATCACCGCGAGGCGCCGGCACAGGTTTTCCAATTCACGCACGTTGCCAGGGAAATCGCGCTGGGCGATGGCCTTGAGCGCCGCGCGCGAAAAACGCTTTGGCGGCAGCTTCAGTTCCCGCGCGGCCGCGGCGAGGAAGTGCTGGGCGAGCAGCGGCACGTCCGTGCGGCGCTCGCGCAATGGCGGCAGTTCGATGCGCACGACGTCGAGGCGGTGCTTGAGGTCCGCGCGGAAGTGTCCGCTTGCCACGCGCGTGTCCAGGTCCTGGTGCGTGGCCGCGATGATGCGCACGTTGCAGCGGATCAGCTCCCGTCCGCCCACGCGATAGAACTCGCCGCCAGCAAGCACGCGCAGTAGCCGCGTCTGCAGCGCCAGCGGCATGTCGCCGATCTCGTCGAGGAACAGGGTGCCGCCCTCGGCCTGTTCGAAGCGTCCGGCATGGCGACGCGTGGCGCCGGTGAACGCACCCGCTTCATGGCCGAACAGCTCGCTCTCCAGCAGTTCGCTGGGGATGGCTGCCGTGTTGAGCGCGACGAACGGCTTGTCCCGGCGCGCGCTTTCATCATGCAATGCCCGCGCGACCAGCTCCTTGCCGGTACCGGTTTCACCGGTGATGAGCACATTCAGGTCGCTCGCGGCCACGCGTCCGATCAGGCGGAACACTTCGCGCATCGCCGGGCTTTCGCCGAGCAGCGCGTGGGTGGCGGTGGACGCCGGCGCGGGGGCCTGCGCGATCGGGGCATCGGTCAGCGCGCGCTGCACCGCGGCCACTGCCTGGTCCAGATCGAATGGCTTGGCGAGGTAGTCCACCGCACCGGCGCGATAAGCCGCGGCGGTAGTGGCCACGTCGGTGTAGGCGCTCATCACGATCACCGGTCCGATGCCCTGTGCCTTCAGCGCCGACAGCAAGGCAAGCCCACCTTCGCCCGGCATGCGCACGTCGGTGAGCACCAGCGAGGGGCGGGCATCGCGCAGGGCCTCGCGGACTTCCTCGCCGCTGCCGAACTCGCGCACCGGCAGGCCGGCGTCACGCAAAGCTTCGGCAAGCACGAAGCGGACGCCGCGATCGTCATCGGCGATCCAGATGTCGGGACGTGGCTCAGTCATGGGCATGCCCCATCGGCAGGTAGAGGGAAAACACCGTCTCCCCCGGACGGCTCGTGTAACGCAGTTCGCCGCCATGCTCGCGGGCGATTTCGCGGGCCAGCGCCAGGCCCAGCCCGCTGCCGTCGCTGCGGCCGGATACCAACGGCTCGAACAAGGTGTCGCGCAGCGCAGCCGGTACGCCCGGACCGTCGTCGATCACGTCGACGCGCAGCGCCATGCGCGCCACGCGATCGCCCAGGCGCGCGGCCGGCTCGGCGCGCGTACGCAGCACCAGCGTGTGCGCTCCCGCTTCCAGCGCATTGCGCGCGAGATTCAGCAGCAACTGCAGCATGCGGTCCGCCTGCCCCTGGATGTCGGGCAGGCTGGGATCGTAGTCGTGGCGTATCACCGGCGCCGAAGGCTCGGCGCGCATCAGCTCACCCAATCGCTCCAGTTGCTCGTGGATGTTCACCGGCTCCGGCCGCGCCGCCGCCCCGTCATGGCGCAGCAGGCGATTGGCCAGCGTGGCGAGGCGATCGGCCTCGGCGATCACCAGGCCCGCCAGCGAACGCAGTTGCTCGTCTTCGACGCGTCGCTGCAACAGCTGCGCCGCGCCGCGCAGGCCGGCGAGTGGGTTCTTCACTTCATGGGCAAAGCCGCGCAGGGTGGCCGACAGCGGCGTACCGGTGTTGGCCCGCGGCGCGAGCGGATGCACTTCCAGCAGCAGTTCGCCGCTGGGCAGGCCCTGCATCGACACATCCATGCGCCCGGCATCCCCGCGCACCGAAGGCACATCGATGCCGCGCAACTGCAAGGGCGAGGGTTCACGCAGTGCGCGCTTGGCCAGCGCCATCCATTCGGGCTGGTGCAACAACACCCCCAACGACTGCCCCACCGCGCTGCGCGGCCCGATGTCGAGCAATTCGGCCAACGCGGGGTTGATCCAGCACAGGCGCAGCCCTGCATCCGCCAGCGCCACCCCCGTGGCCAGCGGCTCCGCCCAGCTACGGTCGGCCCTGTCGTTCATTGCACCATCATGGACAATGCGTCGAGTTGGTGCAACATCGGGCCGGGCAGCAGCGAAGTCTCGCTTGTGTGTTGCCGGGAGAAGCAATTACTGTCAGTGGCTCCCTATTTCCCGTCAGAAGGGACACTGTTTCGAAGTTCTCCACAGGGGGAGACATGCATGGTCCATACGGCCGCACGAGCGGCATCGTTTTGTCGTACCTATTGGGTCCATCGGTTGCGCTGACTGTAGACGGGCGGGAGCCGATGCCTGCTTTGACGAGCTCCCCTCCGACGACCGGCTCGCCGGTCGTGTCTTTCTGCACCCTACCGGCCCTGCAGGTTGCTGCGCCGATTCCCGGAAGCGTAGATGTTCCCGGTGACTTCAACGGCGATGGCACCTCCAGTCTGCTGTGGTTCAAACCGCTCCCGAGTCAAGTCGGCCAATTGCACGTGACCACCACCGCGTCATCCGCTGCCGGCCGAGGCGCCACGCGGACGGGTACCAAGATATGCAACGACACTCCCCGGCTATTTTGTTGGGAGTTGGAGAATGGGCCCGTAACGGCCCACTAGGTAGGCAATCAGTGATAGAGAGAATGGAGCACACGACTAAGGGTGTTGCGGTCAATGACGCAGGAATCACATCGCAAGAAACCGTCAACACCACGCGTCAGATGCGACCAAGGAGCTTCTCGATAGCCTCCCGCATCAGCTTCAATGGCTCAGCACGCAAACGGCATTGGCTGAACCCTACGGGCAGTTTGTCCAGGCGCGATGCCGCGCTCGAGGAGCAGGTCCCGCATTCCAACGATTATGTTGAGCTTGTTGCGTTGGCTTTGACGCTGCTGCTGTCTCCGCTGGCTGCGGCCACGCTGGTAATTCGCGTTGCCGTCTATGGCGACCTGTCCTTTCATACGGCAGCGTTACTGCAGACCGGCCTGATGCTCGTGCTCGCGATGGGTACACTCGCGTTCGCCGTCACCCGCCAACATAGCCTTCACTCGTTGGTGCGAGTCGCGGACAAAAAGGTACTGGTCTGGGGAGTGGTGGCGTGCATGCTCGGAGCACTGGCCGCCACTTGTCTTCATCGTCCCGATGCGGACGACGTGATCTATCTTCCGAAAGTGCTTTACCTGCTGGCGCACCCGCAAACGCGGATGGACGGCTTGATCCCCGAGTTGACGCACAATCCGGTATTGTCCCTTCCCAAAGCCGCGGCGACGTATTACCCAACTTCGTACGAATTCCTCCAGGCCGTAATCGCCCATGCGACCGGAACGGATTTCCTGACGATCTACTATGTACTTGCCCCCTGTGCTGCTGCCGTCCTCGGCGTCTTGTTCATCATTCTTAACTTGAAGTTGCTTGGCCAGCCGACGCGTACAGCGGCCATCTGTGCCGCGCTGCTGGTTCCCCTGGTCTTGCTCACGGGTGAAAGCCATCGCAGCCTTGGCAATTTCACACTGATACGCCTCTATCAGTCCAAGTGCGTATTTATCTTCACCGGCATCCAGGCGTTTGTCGCGATCTCGCTGCTTTTCTTCAAGGCGCCTAGTGCACCCCGCTGGATCGCCTTGCTGGTGGTGGTATTGGCCATTGTCGGCGTGACGACTACTGCACTGGTGATGCTTCCCTTGCTCGCCGTGCCACTGTTTGTATCGTGGTGGTGCACGGAGTCACATCATCGCGTCAAGGCCATGGGCATCGCCTATGGTCTGGCTCTGCTGCCCGTTGTCGCGTTCGCCCTCGACTATCGCCGCTATGCATTGGAACGCACGGGTTTCGGATCGGAACTCAACTCGGGCTTCCCCAATACGTTCATGGGACAGATCGAGCTGGTTACCGGCGGAATGAGTTTGCCGCCCACATCCGTAGCGTTCGCATTGGCAGTGGGTGTTTGCCTATACACGTGGCGAACCCGCCGACACGCATTTCTATTGCTCTGGACAGCCATCACCATAGCGCTGTATCTAAACCCGTGGTCGGCACCAGGCATCATGAGGTTTGTCACTACGGAAAATGTCTACTGGCGTCTGTTCTACCTGCTCCCGATACCTCTCATGTTGGGCATGGCCATTGGATACGGTGTTGACCGCGTCGAGCCCGATTCAAAGGCTGGCCGGCTCCTGCCTTGGCTGGCGCTGCTGGTCCTCGGCGCTGCGGTGGCTGTAATGCCAACGTCCGTCACGCGCACCGGCAACGGTGTCCGCATCGCGCCACCCGGCCTGACGCTTGATGCCTATGCGGCGGATGCTAGCGCTTGCCTGAGGTTCGCAAGGCCCGGGGCGATGTTGGCGCCTATATCGTTGGCCCAGGACATGGCCCTGCTTTCGGCAGACCATACGCAGGTGGTGACACGCGCCGACTTCATGAGAAATGCCCTCTTCAAAGATCAAGATGAGTTCAACCGGCGCGAACGTGCGGCGAGATTCATCGCGGGAGCTGGTGACTTTGCCCAGGATTTTGCCGACGTACTGCAGCGGGAACAGCCGGATACCGTCATCACCGCCAGCTCAGCTCGTGTCGCCGCCGCGCCTTATCTTGCGTCGGCTCACTACCATCAGGTCGCTGCAGTTGGACAGTGGTTGGTATTCGACCGAGCCGCCACTCCTTGATCGCGTGCTGGCGCCCTGGAGCAAGATCAGTAGCCCGACCTCAGTATGTGTCCCGCGCTTTCCATGACATATTCAAGATGCTCCTCTATGCCCAACCAGAGAGGCATGCGCACGAGTCGGTCACTGATCGACTCGGTCACCGGAAGCTCGCCGCTTGATCGTCCATACTGCTTCCCGGCGGGCGACGTATGCAGTGACAAATAATGAAACACAGCCTGTATGCCACGCTCCTTCATAGAGGCGATGAACCGGGTTCGGCGCTCAAGGTCAGGAAGCAGGAAATAGTAGATGTGTGCGTTGTGCGTACATGAACTCGGGACCCTCGGTAGGACCATATCTTCCATGGGCATGGCCTCAAACCGTGACTGGTAGCGCTCCCAAAGTGCAATTCGCCTCTCCGTGATGGAGTCGGCCATCTGTAGTTGCGCGTAAAGGAACGCTGCAAGGATTTCGCTCGGAAGATAGGACGACCCGACATCGACCCAGGTGTACTTGTCCACCTGTCCCCGGAAGAAGCGGCTGCGGTTTGTGCCTTTTTCTCGAATGATCTCAGCCCGCTCGATGAAGCGGGGATCATTGATAAGAAGGGCGCCGCCTTCACCGCAGATGATGTTCTTCGTCTCGTGAAAGCTCAGCGCGGCGAGGTGGCCGATGCTGCCCAGAGGCCGACCCTTGTACTCTGAAAGGATCGCCTGGGCGGCATCTTCGACGACCCATAGGCCATGTCGTTCGGCGATGTCCATGATGACATCCATCTCGCAGCCAACGCCCGCGTAGTGCACTACGCAGATGGCTTTGGTGCGCGGCGTGATGGCTGCCTCGATCAGCGCCTCATCGATGTTCAGCGTATCTGTCCGAATGTCCACAAAAACAGGAACTGCACCCCGAAGGACGAAGGCATTGGATGTGGACACGAACGTGAAAGACGGCATGATCACTTCATCGCCGGGCTGCAGGTCAAGCAGCAGCGCAGCCATCTCCAGAGCGCCCGTACACGAGTGGGTCAACAAGGCCTTCTTGCAACCAATGCGCTGCTCTAGCCACTCGTGGCAACGCTTCGTGAACAGGCCGTCGCCGGATAGCTGCTTGTTGGCATGGGCTTCTGCGATAAATCGAAGCTCGTCGCCCGTCATGTAAGGCTTGTTGAAGGGAATCACGTGCTATCCCTGGCTGGAAATGACGATGCCAAGGACGATCAGGACAAGACCCAACGCCTTCGGCCAAGTGAAAAGCTCTCCGAACAGCGGCACCGCCGCGATCCCGACGAGGACGAAGTTCAGAGCCATGAACGGGTACGCCTTGCTCAACTGGAGTCGCGAGACGGCTGTCATCCAGCACAATGAAGCGAGGAAAGCCGCTGCAAGCCCACTGAGCACCCAGGGATTCATCAGCATGCGCATAATGTACTGGAGCTGGCCTGCGCCAGGGGAATGCGTGGCCATGAGCAGGCCAGCCTGCCATTTGAGGACAAGTTGTCCGTAGACAGTAAAGAGGATGGTCAACGCAATACAGAGATAGGCCATGACGTTACCCACGCCAGCCCCAGATGAAATGCCTGGCCTGGGGGCCGGTATTGAATAGGAGATCCAGGATGGAAACGGCGGGTTCGAAGGGTGGGTACAGCTGCGGATACGCCGGATATTCCGGATAGTCGTGATAACTCAGCTCGATGTCGGCCGCCTCGAACTGTTTGGGGTCGATATAGCTTCGGGCTGACGGCCCGGATACGTAGTGCGAAGCGCCCGCGAGCTGAAGGAGGCTGATGAGCCGATCCTGCCGCTTGCCGGTCGCCTGGAACTCCCGCGAGTCCCGAAATTCCGTCGTGATGCCAAGGAATTCCGTCGCTATATGGCGAACAAGGTACTGGTTGAACTCCGACAACGAGGGCCACTTGTGTTCAAGATAGACCCCCGCAAAGAACGCTTCATAGTCCTTGAAGAAAGGCGCCTTGCCATAGTTGTGGCGAATGCTCGCCCAGTGCTTGCGCTGCCATGAGGCTTCCTTGATCTCCACCTCATGGATCAGCTGGTCCGTGCGGTTGCCCACCGGGATGGTGAGCCATTGCGGACCGTTGGCCGCCTTGATCCGGTTGCGCGTGCGCCAATCGCGCGTCGTGAACTGCACATCATCGAAAAAGATGAATGTATCCACCGCGTGGATCAGGTCGAAGTAACCTTTCCATGGTATGTAACTGGACTGGACAATGGCTGCGCGCATGGGCTGCTGGGTCACGAATTGAGAGGAGTACCGCAGACCGCGGACAGGACGCGCAAATCCGCTGCCGTCCAGACGCGTTCCCATATAGCAGGGTGATATTGGCGAAGCAGGCCCTCGTTGACCTGATGTCGCCCACCCGGTCGGCACAGCAGAAGACATGCATTGAAACCCGCGTTGATGGCACCGACGGCATCGCGCGCGACATTGTCACCAACCATGAGCAGCGCCTCCGGCGCCAGCTGGAGGCCATTGGCAATCGTGCGGAAGCCCATTGCGTCCGGCTTCTCAGCCCCGTATTCACGGGTGAACACGACGGCGTCGAACATCCCATGCAACTCCACGAGTGTTTTCAACTTTGCGCGCTGGGATGCAGGCGGATTGTCGGTTAGCAGGCCGAGGCGTAGGCCTGCATCACGAAGCGTACGCAGGACGTCGGCGACCTCTGGGAAGATCCACGCCTTTTCAGGCGCCCCCGAGCGATAGGCCTCGAGCAATTGGCCGTGGTCTTCGTTCAGAGACAACCGACCGGCGAGGATATCGATCAGCCGATCATGATGCCCTTCCTCGACGATGGCATAAGTCTCGCCCAGCAGGACATCTGGCGAAACCAGATGGGAAAGCGAGGGCGCGGCGGCCCGCATCTTGTCCATCATCCAGCGCTTGTGATCGATCAGCGTGTCATCAAGGTCGAACACCACGCCTTGCCAATGCCTTCTCCCGGGCACGGGCATGCTCTTCTGTTGCAGGGATCGAATGGTGCGGACAGGAACACGCGAAGTGGTTGCCTTCAGACCCGCCAGAAATGCCACGAGATTGTTTCCCTCCGCCCGCGCATGGCAACTCGAGGTGCCATGTCGCGGGTTGATGTCAGAAACATACAACGTGCCGTCGTCGACGCGGAGAACCTGCAGGTTGAACAGTCCGCGTCCGCCATGTTGAGCTATCCAATGCGCGACTTGGTTTGCGATGACACCCACGTGCGCGTCGCTTGTCGAATCGCTGATGACGGCAAATCCGCCTGACGTCCTTATGCGCTGGCGGAGCGTGAGAGGGGATACCTCTGCGTTGAAATCAATGGCGAGGTCGACTGAAAACTCACTGAAATTTTCCAGGTACGGGACCCAGCAATGCGTGCGTGCGTAACGCTCGACGTCGAGCGCCAACAGCTCCTCGCGTGAGCGGACCACGACCATGTCGCGCCCTCCCCACCCGTCACGCGGCTTGCCACAGAGTGGAAGGACTGACGCCAACGACAGCGTCGTCGGACGTTGGACCGGTATGCCGACCGCCAGCATTTCCTCATAGCAACGCTGCTTGTCCAGCAGGATATCCAGCAGGTTTTCGTCGCATACACCCAGCCGCGCACCGGTCGCTTCGATACGGTCGCGCAACGAAGCCAGCGGCTTGAGAACGATGTTCGAGCAAGGCAGCACCAGATCGACGCATTCTTCGCGGATGACCTCCTCCATGAAGTCCGCAAAGCGTTCCTTCTGTGCTATTGGCGGCGCGACGAGGTAGCGATCGGCAAAAAGGCGACCAGGATTGTCGGCGATGCTGTCCAACACTATCACTCGTGCTTGCGGCACCGCACGGATGGTCTCCGCCAGGGATTCTCCCTGGAAGCCACCGCCGGCGACAGCGAGAACCGTCAACGGCATGGGCGCGCTTCGACAAAGATGCCGTTGCAGATATCTGGAAGGCCGAAGCCTATCTCGTTCATGGCGTCCCTGATTCGCGTATCGAGATTCAGCGTCGCGAGCTGCCCCGTGGTGAATGGCTTGAACATGAGACCGGCGCGATCAACGACCTCCAGGCCATGCTTGGCAATCAGTGCCTCCAACTGCACAGGATCGAAATATCGGCGGTGGCCCAAGGCGAGGTCGGCATCGCTGAGCGAATGGAGATCCTTCATCAGGCCGGCCTGGTGGCCGATCAGGCGATGCATCGAAAAGGCATTGGGGACGGCGATCATGATCCGGCCGCCCGGCGCAAGAAACCGACGGAAGCGACTCAGTATGGCGCCAGGGTCATCGACGTGTTCCAGGACGAAACCCATCTCAATGACGTCGAAACGCTCGTCAGTATCGAAGTTCTCGAAGTACGAGTGAACCAGCTCCACATTGGGAGGCGGCGCCAGTTCCTGGTTGAACAGCTCGATGATCTCAGGGGAACCCTCGACAATGACGTACTTGGCCAGGCGATTGCCCAGCGTATCGAGCAAGCCTCTGACGACGTAGCGATGGCCAACGCCAAGGCTGAGCAGTCTTATGGTTTCCATACGCCGCGTGCGACGTATGATCTGCTCGAGCGTTGCCTTCAGCAGGAGGATGTTGTCGTCGTAGTAGGCGAAGCCCGGGACGTAAGCGTCACGATCCTGCTCAATGGTCATAGCGTGCCCTGACTCATTCGATATTCTTGATGATGTAGATGGGGCGCCCCTGCGTTTGCACGAAGATACGCGCAACGTAGATGCCGATGATGCCAAGGCTCAACATGATTACGCCAAACATGGCCGTCAGTATGGCGACGATCGACGGAAAGCCGGCAAGTGTACTGGCAGGGTGCAGCAGCTTGTTGGCGACAATGTAGATCGCGTGCGCCGCTGAGCAGGCCAGTGCCACCGCACCCACCCAAAGGCTGGCGTAGAGCGGCTTGGCCGAAAACGATGTGACGGCATGCGCAAGCAGCCTAAGACGCTTGGCAAACGTGTACGTCGATACGCCCTTGCGCTGAGACTTGAGGACGGGGACACCGATCTGACTATAGCCGGCCCATGCCATCATGCCTCCCAGGAAGATATTGCGATCACCCAGCGAGAGCAGCGCATCGACGTAACAGCGAGACATCAGCCGTTCGGTCACCATGTCTTCCTGTACCCGCGTATCGCTGAGCGCATTGAATACACGCCAGAACAGGCCGCCACCCGTACGCTCGACGGTTCCACCCTTGCGGATCTCCTGGTAGCCGAAGACCACATCCGCCTGCTGTTGAATCCTTTTTTCCCACAGCTCGATAAGAAAGCTGGGGTCAACCTCCAGGTCGCAATCGGTGATATAGATGAAATCACCCGCGGCCTGTTGCATGCCGGCGATCATTGCCTGGTGGTGGCCGAAGTTCCGACTGAGCTCGATGATACGCACCTGCGGATGGCGTGCACGCAGCGTCCTGAGGAGTTCGACCGAGTCGTCGGGCGAACCGTCATCGACGCAAACGATTTCGTAACCGGCGACGCCCATCGTCGTGGCGGCGCGCGTGCAAGCGTCGAGAAAGCGTTCGAGATAGGGCGCTGAGCGATACAGAGTCGTAACAATGCTGAGCTCGCACGGCGCAAGCTGTCCGACGATCGCTAGGTTGTCACTATGGCTCATCAGGCTCCTCGCTGTCATGAAGCGCGCAGATCAGGCTACGCCCGATGCCACTCCGGCGGTATCGCTTCGGAGCTTGGCGCGGTTCGGCTTCGCGCCGCCAGTATTCGTCTGTTTTGGGCAAAAAAAGAGAGGCCGGAAGATAATCCGGCCTCTCCGATGCCGCAACCCAGGTTTGATCAGGGCGACTGTGGCAGATCGTAGCCAGCGGTGGCCGCGCCTTGCAAGCGCAAGGCCTGCACCTTTGAGCCCGCGGGGATGACCAGTGGATTGCCGTTGGAATCGGTGACGCGCAGCGACTGGAAGCCGTTGCCGCGACCCTGCCATTCGTACACGTCCCCCGCCTGGCCCACCCACAGGATGTCGGCGAGGCCGTCGCCGTCGTAGTCACCGAGGCTGGCCATGGTGTAGCCCGGGGTCACGCTGCGGACCTCCTGGTCCACCACGGTGAAGCCATTCATCACCCACCAGCTCATCTGGCTGGCCGTGGGATTGGTCCAGATCAGCTCGGTCTTGCCATCGCCACCCAGGTCGCCGGCACCGAACAGTGTGAAGCCAGCCGGATGGTCGGCCACGCGACGGCGTACGAAGTCGCCGGCATGGTTGTTGATCCAAACGTACACGCTGTTGTCGCTGGGGCTGGTCCATACGATGTCGGCATAGCCGTCACCATCGACATCGGCGATGGTCGGCACGTACCCCGTTGCGGCCGCGAGCGACACCGGCGGGGACACCGCGAAATGACGCTGGATGGCACCCAGGCGGAACGTGGCGGTGAGGTCCAACTGCCACCAAGCGATCTGGCCGGTAGCGTTGTTGCGGAACAGCAATTCGTCCTTGCCGACGCCGTCGAAATCGCCGGTACCCACCAGCGTCCAGCCCGGGTCGATGGAGCTCATTGCCTTGGCAAGATAGTTACCCTTGCCGCCGTAGCCGTCGGACAGCCACACGTAGAGCTCGTTGTCCGGGCCAGTCCAGGCCAGGCTTGCATAGTTCAGTCCCGGCAGCAGCGCCTGCAGCAACGTGCCCCCGGCATCATCGATGTGCTGGTAGAACGCACCGATGGCACCGATGGTATAGCCCGGACTGATCGCCTGCGTCTGTACCTGGATCGTCGTGCTGCCTTGCATGGCGATGTCGGTGAAGATGCCCCTCACCGGGTCCACCGCGGCAATGTCGCTGTAGCCGTCGACGCCAGCGCCGACCGGGTTGAGGAAGTCACCCGGCGAGGCATAGCCACGCAAGTGCGGGCGATCATACGCCGCCATGGCATTGACCAGGTTGGTGACATTGATCGAACCCAGGCCCGTGGCGTAGTCGTAGCCCGCGGAGGTCTTCCATGCCGGGGCAAGAACAACGTCGCCACCATGGCTCAACACGCCATAGGCGTTCTTGCCGTTGCCCGAATAGCACGAGGTGGTACCGGCGTAGCAGGGCTCGTCAATGTCGCCCTGGGTAACGTCATTGAACACGCAGTTGGCGCCAATGGACGTGCCGTTGGAGGAGTTGCATGCATTGATCATGGCGGTGTTGGGCGACGCGCTGGTGCCATATTCGTGGGTCGCCAGGGTGTACAGGGCCGGCGCCACGTTGCCGTGAGCCTGGTTGGTGGCCTCGTTGACCAACGCCTGCACGCCCGCCATGGCCGGCGCCGCGAACGAGGTGCCACCGGCGCTGTTGAAAAACACATTGTCCGGGTTGGTGTAATCACATGCGGTGCCACCCACGTTTGCATCTGACATGCAGAACACCAGGGCGTGGCCGTACAGGCCGTTGGCCGCGAACAAGGAAACGTCCGGCAACATGCGCATCTGCGTGCCAGGTGACCCGTAGATGCCTGCCTGCCATGCCGGCTGCAACCACAGCGTGCTCGGACCACCGCTGCCACCACCCGTGTTGAGGAAGTTCTGCCCGTTGACCGGATCATTGCAGGCCGCGACGCCGTCGCTGAGCTTCAGCACGGCATCGAGCTTGCTGCTGGCGCAGGAGGTATTCCAGGTCTGCTCCGGGATGTAGCTGATCGCCGACTGTCCGTAGGCAAGATTGCTCGACGTCCAGTACTTGCCGCTCTGGTGCAGGTCGTCGAAGTCCGTGCCACCGACGGCAACGTTGAATGGCGTCGAGGCCATGGCATTCACGTTCATTCCGAACACGGCCGCGGCTTGGTTCTGGTCACAACCGGCCGAGCCGGCGTCGCCGGATGACACGAACACCGTTACACCCTCGGCCGCAGCCTGCTCCCAGATCACGCCGACTTCGCTCACCACATTGGTCATGCTCATCACTTCGCATTCGCCATAGCTCAGGCTGAAGATCGAGGGCGGCGGCAAGTCGAAGTTGTTGAGCAGGTTGACAGCAGCGGTGAAAGGACCAAAGTTGGGGCTGTTGCTGTCATCGCACGATGCGAACATCACGTTCGCATCGGGCGCGGCTGCGCCGGCCCACTCTGCGTCCAGCGCGGCTTCGCCTTCGTCGCCATTGATGCCAGGGTCCGCACAACTGGTGTCACCCGCGCCAGTCACTGGATTGACGAAGCTGACGACACCCTTGGCATTCGCTGGCAGGAAGGCCTGGCGGAAGGTGGCGATATCCGAAGGCTGTACATCCGTGCGCTCGAGCACGGCCACGGTCTGGCCCGCACCGCGGACAGGTGAGGCCTGGTTCCACAGCGGCGTTACGTTGTAGATGGTATTGAAGTCAGCCGGCACCACGTCATACGCGGCATTCGTGTCGATCGTGCCCGGTGGCACGGTGAAATCGGGGCTGGTCGACACCCGCTTCCACTGGCCCGTGCGCTTGTCCTTGTTGACGACACCGACGTTGCGGTACTGCGGATGAGGGAAGAAGTTGTCGAGCGAGGCGACGCCGAGCACCACCGAGGCGAGCGCTTGCGGAATCTGCTGCTCGGTGGTGTTGGCGAAATGCGTCTCGCCGTTGAGCTTGTAGCTGTGGATCTGCGTGTGGAATGCCCGCCCCACGTTCGCCGACGTGCCGGAGAAGCGGATCATCATGCCCGAGGGAAGCACGCGGTCCACCTTCAGGCCCTGCGAGGTCAGCCAGTTCGTCACCTGGTCGATGTCCGACTGCGCGGGGCCAAACATGGCGCCGATCTGCTTGGCATTGAGCCACTTGTGGAAGTATGGCGACGACGGATTGTTCAGCTGCTTCACGTAAGCATCAAAACGTCCCTGCTTCTCGGCGCTGCGCTTGAGCACGAGGGTCATGTTGCGCATCGGGCTGTTGGACGGCATGGCGCCAGCGTCGGTGGCAAGCTGTGCCTTGGTC
>NZ_BCPR01000096.1 GCF_016586165.1 Dyella sp. EPa41
CACCCTGTGCGCGACAGCCTCATGGAGTGGTGCACTGCCGGTCCGCGGTCGCGCACTGGGTGCGCTCCTACAGTAGGCTGCACCCCGGCGAAGGGGGCGCAGGTTCCGTCTGCAAGGCTGGCGCATCACGCCGCACGACTGACGCGCCGAGGTCTCACCCGCACGCCGCTCATGTAGGAGCACACCCAGTGCGCGATCACCTGACGGAGCGGCACACTCATAGTCTGCGGTAGCCCGCTGAATAGCCTCCCGCATGGACACCATCACCACGCCCCAGCATCAAACCACGACGGGTTCCGGCTCCAGCGCCACGCCGAATTTCTCGCGAACGCCCTCGATCACCTTCTGCGCGAAGGTCCACAACTCCGCGCCGCTGGCACGCCCATGGTTCACCAGCACCAGCGCATGGCGGTTGGAAATGCCCGCGTCGCCATCGCGCTCGCCCTTGAAGCCGCTCTGCTCGATCAGCCATGCCGCGGAAAGCTTCCAGCGGCCATCGGCGCCGATCCATGACACCAGCTCGGGATGTTCGCGCTTGACCGCTTCGCCGAGCGACGCATCCACGATGGGATTCTTGAAGAAACTGCCCGCGTTGCCGATCACGGCGGGATCGGGAAGCTTCTTCGTGCGCAAGTGAACCACGGCCTCGGCCACGTGGAACGGCGCGGGCTTGTCCACGCCCATGCGTGCCAGTTCTTCGCGAATGCCGGCGTAGTCCAGCCGAAGCGCGCGCGAGCGGGGCAGGGCGAAGCGTACGGCGGTGACGATGTAGCGGCCCGGTTGGTGCTTGAACACCGAATCGCGATAGGCGAACGCGCAGGCCTCGCGGTCGAGCGTGGCCACGCGCTGTTCCTGCGTGTCCCACGCTTCCACGCTCTCGATGAACTCGGCGACTTCCGTGCCGTACGCGCCGATGTTCTGGATCGGCGCCGCACCGACGGTGCCGGGAATCAGGATGAGGTTTTCCAGCCCCGCGAAGCCCTGGCCCAGCGTCCATCGCACGAAATCGTCCCAGCGCTCGCCGGCTGCCACCGCGATGCGCGCGACATCGCCATCCTGTTCCACCTGCACGCCACGCGTCGCCATGGCCAGCACGGTGCCGTCGACATCGCCGGTGAACAGCATGTTGCTGCCTTCGCCCAGCACCAGCAGCTTGCCGTTGCGCACGGTGGGAAACGCCAGCAGCTCGGGCAGCTTGGAGGCATCGCGGATTTCCGCCAGCAGGCGCGCGCGCGCATTGACGCGCAGCGTGTTGCGCGTGCCCAGCGGCGCGTTCTCGATCAGCGTGTAGCCGCCCATGTCGATGTGTTCAACCGCCATGGCTGCCCTCGCGCTGGCGACGGATCTCATCCACGCATTCGGCGATCAACGCCGGACCGCGGAACACCATGCCGGAATAGATCTGCACCAGCGAAGCGCCGGCGTCGATCTTCTCGGCCGCATCGCTGCCGTCGAGGATGCCGCCCACGCCGATGATGTCGAGCTTGTCGCCCACGCGCTTGCGCATGCCGCGCAGCACGGCGGTGGAGCGAGCAAACAGCGGTTTGCCCGACAGGCCGCCCGTTTCGTTGCCATGCGGATCGCTGGCGACCGCCGAATGGTCGATGGTGGTGTTGGTGCAGATCACGCCATCCACCTTGGCAGCCAGTAGCACGTCGGCGATGGCATCGAGTTCGGTCTCGCTGAGGTCGGGCGCGATCTTCAGCAACATCGGCTTGCGTGCGCCGGCCTGCGAGCCCAGGCGTTCCTGCGCCTCGCGCAGCGTGTCGATGAAGCGGCGCAGCGTGGCTTCTTCCTGCAGGTCGCGCAGGCCCTGCGTGTTTGGCGAGGAGATATTGACCGTGATGTAGCTGGCCAGCGCATAGACGCGCTCCAGGCAGAACAGGTAGTCGTCCACCGCCTTCTCGTTGGGCGTGTCCTTGTTCTTGCCGATATTGATGCCGAGCACGCCGCGATAGCTCGACTGCTGCACGTTGCGCACCAGCGCGTCCACGCCGGCGTTGTTGAAGCCCAGGCGATTGATCACCGCCTCGTGCCGCGGCAGGCGGAACATGCGCGGCTTGTCGTTGCCCGGCTGCGGGCGCGGGGTGGTGGTGCCCACTTCGACGAAGCCAAAGCCCAGTGCGCCGAGTCCATCGAGATGGTCGGCGTTCTTGTCCAGGCCGGCCGCGAGACCCACCGGGTTGGGAAAGCGGATGCCGAACGCCGTGGTCGGCAGGTCTTCCGGCGGCCTGGCAACGAGGTGGGCGAAGTTGCTGCGCTGGGCCACGTCCAGGCCATACAGCGTCAGGCCGTGCGCCGTTTCCGCGTCGAGCGCGAACAACAGGGGGCGGATCAGGTTGTACATGCTCAAGGCAGGGTGCCCACGTAAATGACGGTGTCGTAATCGAAACTGATGCGGCCGTCGACGGCACAGCTGTCGAACAGCTCACGCAGCGCGTGCATCATCGGCTCATGTTGCGGATGGCCCGCGCGAGGCGCGTAGGAGGACGACATCAGGCGTCCGCGCAACCCATCGAAATCGAGCAGCTGGCCGTGGTCGAAACGACCCATGCCGAGGTAACCGGTACCGAACCAGGCGCGCATCTGCGGCTCGTCGCCATAGCGTTCGGCGACGCTGGTGTAGTCGGTGCCGTATTCCTTCAAGAGGGCCTCGTAGCCTTCGAGGAACGGCGTACCCACCAGCCGGCGCGAATTCCAGATGATGGCGGCCAAGCCGGACGGCTTGAGGATGCGCTGGAACTCGCTGCGCGTCGCCGCCTGGTCGAACCAGTGGAAGGCCTGGGCTACGGTGACGAGATCGATGCTGGCATCGTCCAAGCCCGTGGCGGTGGCATGGCCGCCGATGGTGCGGAAGCGCTCGTTGTCGCCGAGCCACTGCTCCGCCGCCTTCCGCATCGGTTCGTTCGGCTCTACCGCAATCACGCGGTAGCCGCCGTCCAGGAACAGTTTGCTGGAAATGCCCGTGCCGGCGCCGACGTCGGCCACCAGCCAATGCGGATTCACGCCGTAGGTGTGTTGCAGCCACTCCAGCATCGCCATGGGGTAGTCGGGGCGATAACGCACGTAGTCCGCGACGCGGTCGCTGAATCGCTCGGTAGCGTTGAGATCGGTCATCGTCGTCAGCCCGACAGCAGCTGCCCGCCATCCACGCAAAGCGTCTGGCCGGTGATCCAGCTGGCGAATGGAGAAGCGAGGAACAGGGCGACGTTGGCAATCTCTTCCGGCTTGCCGTAGCGACCGAAGGGAATCTTGGCCAGGGTCTGCTGATACAGCTCCGCTGCCTCGACCTTGCGGCGATCCCACAGGCCTTCGGGAAACTCGATGGAGCCGGGCGCTATCGCGTTCACGCGGATCCGATGCTTGGCCAGCGTCATCGCCTGCGAAGTGGTGTACTGGTTCAGTGCCGCCTTCGCCGCGGCATACGGGGCACTGCGCGTGCTGGGGTGGTAGGCGGCGATCGACGAGGTGTGCAGGATGCACGCATGGGGCGACGCCTTCAGATGCGGCAGGGCCGCATGCGAGGCACGCACCGCTGCCATGATGTCGACATTGAAACCCGCCAGCCAGCTGGCCTCGTCATTGGTGAAGCCGTAGCCGCTGGCGTTGTTCACCAGCACATCGATGCCGCCGAGCACTTCCGAAGCTTCGCGGATGTAGCCATCGATGGCTTGCGCATCGGCCAGGTCGCAGCGCCGCGTATGCGCCGTCACGCCGAATGCGGAGATGGCGTGACGCACCTCATCCAGCGCCGCTTCGCCGCGCGCACAAACCGACACCGCTGCCCCCGACCGGGCAAAGGCCAGTGCGATGCTGCGGCCAATACCTTTGCTGCCACCCGCCACCACGATGCGATAGCCGCGGAAGTCGAACGGCGATGTCGCGAACGTCATGGTGTCTTGCGGGCTCATGGCATCACCAGTGCAGCGAGTGCAGGCCGATGCCGAAGCCCAGCAAGAGGAAGGCAACGACGAACACGATGGCGAGCAGGGCGAGCGCCAGATGGATATAACCCAGCACCAGCCCGGCGACGGCCAGGCCGTCGCCCTCCATCGTGCCGGGCTCCGCGCGCCGGATTTCCCCTCGCGCCAGGTGCCCGCAGACGACCGCCACGATGGCGCCGATGAACGGCAACACGAACCAGCAGGCGATGCCGAAGATCAGGCTGATCACCGCCAGTGAATTGGTGCTGCGGTAAGAGGTCGTCTGATAGCTCATGTCGATGCACGCTGGGCGGTGAAAGTCGGCGACCGGCGGTGGCCGGCCGCCCGTTGCGTCTTACAGGTCGAACTTGATGCCCTGCGCCAGCGGCAGCGAGTTCGAGTAGTTGATGGTGTTGGTCTGGCGGCGCATGTAGACCTTCCACGCATCCGATCCCGACTCGCGGCCGCCGCCGGTTTCCTTCTCACCGCCGAAAGCGCCACCGATTTCCGCGCCCGAGGTGCCGATGTTGACGTTGGCGATGCCGCAATCGGAGCCCGCTGCCGACAGATACTGCTCGGCCGACTTCAGGTTCTGCGTGAAGATGGCCGAGGAGAGACCCTGCGGCACGCTGTTCTGCAGGTCGATCGCCTCGTCCAGCGTCTTGAACGGCATCACGTACAGGATCGGGGCGAAGGTTTCCGTCTGCACCACTTCGTCGCTGTTCTTCAGGCCGGTGACGATGGTCGGCAGCACGAAGTTGCCCTTGCGGTCGCTGAGCGCGGCGCCGCCGGTCTGCACCTTGCCGCCGGCCGCCTTGGCCTTCTCCACCGCGGCGAGATAGGCCTGCACGGCCTCCTTGCTGTTGAGCGGGCCCATCAGCGTGGTGGCCAGGGTCGGGTCGCCGATCTTGCCTTCCACCTGCTTGTAGGCGGTGGTCAGCTTGGCCGTCACGTCGTCGATGATCGCCTGGTGCACGAACAGGCGGCGCGTGGTGGTGCAGCGCTGGCCGGCGGTGCCGACGGCGCCGAACACGATGGCCGGGATGGCCAGCTTCAGGTCCGCGCTCTCGTCGAGGATGATGGCGTTGTTGCCGCCCAGCTCCAGCAGCGAGCGGCCCATGCGCTTGGCGACGCGCTCGCCCACGTGGCGGCCCACCTTGGTGGAACCGGTGAAGCTGATCAGCGGAATGCGATGGTCATCCACGAATGCCTGCGACAGCTCGACGCCGGCATCGTTGAACAGGAAGAAGATGTCCGGGAAGCCGGCTTCCTTCAGCGCCTCGTTGACGATCTTCATCGTGGCGATGGCCGACAGCGGCGTCTTCGGTGAAGGCTTCCAGATGCAGATGTCGCCGCAGATGCCGGCGAGGAACGCGTTCCACGCCCACACCGCGACCGGGAAGTTGAACGCGCTGATGATGCCGACCAGGCCCAGCGGCTGGTACTGCTCGTACATGCGATGGCCCGGGCGCTCCGAATGCATGGTGTAGCCATAGAGCATGCGGCTCTGGCCCACGGCGAAGTCGGCGATGTCGATCATCTCCTGCACTTCGCCGTCGCCTTCGGGCTTGATCTTGCCCATTTCCAGCGCGACCAGCGAACCGAGTGCGTCCTTGTGCTTGCGCAGCGCTTCGCCGCACAGGCGGATCGCCTCGCCGCGACGCGGAGCCGGCGTCGTGCGCCACACCTTGAACGCTTCCTGCGCGCGCTTGACGATGGTCTCGTAGTCGGCCGCGCTGGAGGCATGCACGCTGGCGATCACGTCGCCGGTCGCCGGATTGACCGGTTGCAGCGTGCCGGCATCAGTGGTCTTGGACCATTCGCCATGGCCCAGGTACGTACCCGACTGGGAGGCGCCGAGACCAAGTGCGGTGAGGATTTCGTGGGACATGCTTGACTCCGGACCGTGGCGCGAAAAAAGCGCCGGGAAGAAAACCGCCATTCTAGCAGGCCCCCCGCTACGGATCGCCTTGGCCGCCGATCCATGCCAAAATCCGCGCCGTTGCCCCCGTAGCTCAGTTGGATAGAGCGTCCCCCTCCTAAGGGGAAGGTCGTACGTTCGAATCGTATCGGGGGCACCATTCCACGCATCGCGAGGGGCCGGCAGACGCCGGCCCTTTGCGTTTCAACCTGGCGAAGGCGCAGGGATGTGACATCCATGCTGCGGCAGCACAAATCGTTGGCTGGCCTGCACGTGCGTCGCGAACCGGGAAGGCCTCCCGTGGCGCGTCCTGGCGCGCTCCATGGGCGCCCCTGGTTGTCTCTAACGGGGATGGAGCGCCGCGGGTTTCACCCGGCACGGTCAACCCATGACGTTCCCGACAGTGGCCCGGACAGTGTTTCTCTCGCACGCGTTCGTCACGCCCTACGTCAGCATCCCGTGCTCACGCGCATAGGCGTAGACATCCAGGTCGCTCTTCAGGTTGAGCTTGGCCATCCCATCCATTTTCTGCCGGCTGATGGTCTTCACGCTGCGATTGAACCGGCTGGCGATCTCGGACACGGTGAAGCCGGACGCAAATAGACGCAATACTTCGGTTTCACGCTTGGACAGCATCGGTTGCGCCGAGACGCTCGCATCCGTCTGCGCGGTGTCCAGCGTTTGGCGTATGGTCGAACTCAGGTAGTCGCGTCCATGGGAAACCGCCTGCACCGCCAGCGTCAGTTCGGTCAACGCATCGGACTTCCCGAGCAGGCCGCGCACGCCCGTCGCGAGGATGGAATTGAGCAAGCCGGTGTTGCTGACCATGGTGAGCACGATCACCGGCAGCGTCGGCCGGCATCGGCGGATGAGCCCGAGCATATGCAGGCCGTCGGCGACCTGGCCGCCTGGCATGCTGAAATCCGTGAGGACGATATCGCACGAACAGGCGTGAATCGCATCGATCAGTTCGGCGGGCGAGCCCACATCCGCGACCACGGACGTTTGCGGCTCGCTCTCCAGCAGGGCGCGGACGCCGCTGCGGACAACGGGATGGTCATCGGCCAGGATGATGCGCAAGGTCATGGCTGTTCAGGTCGCACGCCAGTTTGGGCGGTAGGTTAGCCGATTGCGCATGGCGAGCAGAGACGACTAAACCCTACTCGTTTTCGAGGCCTCTTCAGACGATTCCCATAGAACATGATGTGGCCGGATCACTAAGCTCCACCCCTCCTTGGCCGGTTGGAATTCAGGCGCATTCATGAACGTCTGCGACGTTTTTCGCCATGACGCGACAACCGGTTGCCGGCGCATCGACCGCCGCGGTCATGCCATCCATGGTGGCGCCGGGCTCCATGCTTGCTGCTCGTTGCTGGTACGCCATGACCGCTTGTGCCTTCGCGGCGCAAGGCGGCGGCGGACAGGCCGCTCCGACATCTGCCGTCAAGGAATCGGCCAGCACTCGCTGTCGCTGACACCCGAAGAGGAAACCTGGCGTCGCCAGTATCCGGTCGTGAATGTAGGGGTTTACGCAGGCGACCATTGACCGGCGGATACCTGGGCGGCGACGTGGCCTGGAGGATTCGGTATCGACGGTGGATGACCGGCTGCTGCGGCGGCGCCGTCCATTCGACGTCATGCCGGAGGTAAACAAGCCGCAGGCGCGTGATGCGATCGAACGGGTTCGCGCAGGCGAAGGGGCACGACACATCGCGTGGCGTTGCCGGCTGATAGACGGTGGGTATGCGCTTTGTGGATCGCCGTGCGAGGAAGACGACAGAGCGGCCGGCGGCAGGCGCGCGTGCTGGACAGGGCGCACGAAGCGTCCGCAACCTCGAAAGCGGTCGGGATGCCCTGCGAGCTTTGCGAAGGCACGGCATGACCTGCTCATCGCCGATGGCCACATGCCGGTTTTGGACGGCTAAACGCTGGCGCGGCGCGTCCGCGCTGCATGCGCATGAAATCCTTGCTTGAGCGGTCTGGCCGGCAGGTCGATAGCGGCCCCGCCGCGCAGCGAGCTTGCCGAGACCAGCAGGGAAAGCGGATCGCAAGAACTAACGCAAGGACCCATGACCTTTGCCACAGGCCCAGTGCCGTAAGTCATGCGTAAGCTTTCCTCAAGTTAGCCTTCCACGCGCCGGCCGTGCCCCCACACGACCCATTCCCCTTCCTGCGTGGCGAGGCCCGGAAATGGAGTCCGCGCATGGCCGTGCTAGTCGGTATCTATCTTCTGAGGGTCGAATCCGTGGAGATCCCGCGCGACGGCGCGAGTTCCTGGGCGGCCGCGTGGACGCTACTGCGATCCCCGTCAGGCAATCAGCTCGATTGGGAGCCGCTGACGCGACGCGATACGGAAAGAACGTTCGCACGCGAAGTGGACGCATTGCGCGCCGGTGAAAACGAAGGCGCGACGTTCGCGCGCATGCTGCAGGGCGATGAGGGGCTTGAGCCGATGACGTGGAATGAACTCCACGAAACGCTTCCCCTGCGCGAGGCGCAGCTTCCCGCGAGAAGGTCCTGCGCCATCCACTGACGGCAGTGCCGGCCCCCATCCACGAAGACTGGCGGGCATTTCGTCGACCCATAAAAAAAGCCCGCATATAAGCGGGCTTTTTTTTATTCGAGCTGTTGGTACCGGTGATAGGACTCGAACCTACACTCTGTCGCCAGAAGCGGATTTTGAGTCCGCCGCGTCTACCATTCCGCCACACCGGCACTGGAGCCAACCATTATGCCGGGTTCAGTGCACCGGGTCGAGACCCAGCTGGCGATCGGTGCGCTGGTAGTGGTCCTGGCCCAGTGGCTGGAAGACGGCGCAATGGGTCATCGGGCCGGAGTAGATGTGCAGGCTCACCGCGACGGCGTCGTCGCTGGGGTTGCGGATGGTGTGGTACTCGTGCGGCGGAATCAGGCTGCCGGCAGAGCCGGGGCCCGCCTGGATCGAGCCCACCGGCTGGAAGCGGTAGTGACCGTCTTCGTCGGCGAGGCGCTCGTACTGCACCACTTCCAACGCGCCGCTCCAGACACCTTCCACGCACCACATGCCGCAATGGTCGTGGATCGGCGTGCCTTGGCCCGGGCCCCAGGTCATCGCCACCACGCAGTAGCCGTGATCTTCGCTGCGGTACAGCTCACGGCGCGCATAGCGGCCCTCCGCGGTCTCGAACACGCATTCGGGCAACTTCACTTCCTTGCCGCGAATGAGCCTGCACAGGCTGTTGCGCAGGCTGTCCGTGACGGCGCGCGTGGAGTCCTGCGCGACGGCGGCGTCGATGGCGTCGATCAGTTGGCGGGAGCCGGGAAAATCCAGGGTGAGCATGTCGTTCTCGGATGGTGATGCTGCTGCCCCATCTTAACAGCGCGGGGCAGCGGGCGCAGTCGACCGCTCAGAGCCGGCCCAGGAAGCCGCCGATCGCGCGACTGTAGTTGGGGATGTCGACCAGGAAGGCGTCGTGGCCCTGCGGGGAGTTCAGCGCCACGAACTCCACCTCGGCACCGGCGGCGCGCAGGCCGTCGGCGATCTGCTCCTGTTGTTCCAGCGGAAACAGGATGTCGGTGCTTACGCCGATCACCATCGCCTTCTCGACATGGATGCGCTTGAGCCCTTCCATCACGCTGCCGTCGCCGTACTCGGAGATGTCGAACCAATCGCTGGCGCGCGAGAGATAGAGGTAGCTGTTGGGATCGAAGGTGTGAACGAAGCGTCGCGCGTGGCCTTCCAGATACGATTCCACTTCGAATTCCATGCCGAACGGATTGTCGTCGCGCTGCTCGGGGTCGAGCCGGATGCGCGCGAAGCGGCCGTTCCATTCCATGGCCGAGCGGTAGGTGATCACGCCGAGCTTGCGCGCGATGCTCATGCCGGCTTCCGGATAGTCGCCGTCGTCGTAGCGGCCGTTGTTCCAGTGCGGGTCGAGGCGAATCGCCTCGCGTTGCAGCGAGCGGATGGCAATGGCGAACGGTTGTGCCTGGGGCGCCGTATCCACGCTGATGTGCGCGCGCACGCTACCCGGGTGCAGCACCATGTAGGCCAGCGCACTCATGCCGCCCATCGAGCAACCGATGAGGCAGGCGAGCTGTTCGACGCCCAGGCTGCTCACGGCGCCGTGCGCCGCGTGAGCGACGTCTTCCAGCGACAGCTCGGGGAAATCCAGGCGATACGGCTCACCGGTCGCCGGGTTGATCGAGGCCGCGCAGGTGGAGCCCTTGTCACTGCCCAGCGAGTTCACGCAGATGACGAACCAGCGTGACGTATCGATGGCTTTGCCAGGGCCGATCATCGCCTCCCACCAGCCGTCCGAAGGATCCTCGGCGTTGGAGGCGGCATGTGCGCTGGGCGAAAGGCCGGTGAGGATCAGGACCGCGTTGTCACGCGCCGGATTCAGCGTTCCCCAGGTTTCATAGGCGACACGCGCGCCCTGCAGTTCGCCACCGCGCTTCATCGCGAATGGCGAGGGAAGTGCGAAGTAACGGCGCGCGTCGCTCATCAATGAACCTTGTCGATGGTGATCCTGATCGGGGTGCGCGTAGCGACGTCGACCACGCCGGCGTCGCCTTCGAGGTCGCCCGCCTGCGGCATGGCCTGCCCGCTCCTGCTGATGCGGGCGCCGACGAACACGCGCGACGCCGAGGATAGTTTGAACTGGGGCGTCATGCCCATCGCGTCGGTGAGCGTCACCGTGGCGGGAAGGGCGGCCGCGTCCAGCTTCGCCACGGCCAGCGGCATGGGCGGGCCCTGTTCGGCGCGTGCGTAGACGAACAGCGTGTCACCGCGGCCCAGCTTGTCCTTGAGGGCGGGAGAAAGCGCGACCTGCACCTGCAGCGCAGGCCCTTGCGCCTCGGCCGCGGGTGCCTCGGGCGCCGTCTTGCCGGGGTTGCCGGCACGCGCATCGGCCACGGCGATCTGTTCGGCGACGGCCTTGGCCACGTTGGAACCAGGGTCGAGTTGCGTCTGCAGCTGGCGCCAGGTGGCAGCGGCCTCGGCATAGCGGTCGTGCTGGAACTGGCTGATGCCGAGCAGCCACAGGCCGCGCTGGCTCTGCGGGTCCAGCTTCACCGCGCGCTCCAGCAGCTCCAGCGCGCGTCCTTCGATGCGGTGATCCTCGCGTTGCAGCGAGTCGGCCTCCGCCCAGCCGACCATGGCCGCGCCGTTGTCGGCGTCGATGCGCAGGGCCTGGCCGTAGGCGTCACGCGCCTCGGCGGCGCGGTGCATCACGCTGTAGGTCTGCGCGAGCAGCATCCACCCTTGCTGGTCGTCCGGCTGCTGCGCCAGGTGGGCCTTCAGCTCACCGACGGCGTCATCGATGCTCATGCTCTTGGGTTGGCGCGCGACGCCATCGAGCGCCACCGGCGTGCCCACGCCGAGATACAGGCTGATGGCCGCGATCGGCAGCAGGAGGGCCAGCGCCAGGGCCAGCACGAAAACCCTGCGGGAACGTCCCTGCCGGCGACCGTGGCGCATCAGCGGCCACAACAGCAGGAACAGCGCCGCGGCGATCATCGCTGCGGCGATCAGGAAAAAAGCCAGCTTCACCAATCGTCCCCTTCATCGTTCGGCTTGTTTTCCGTGGCGGCGACGGGCGCGGCGCGGCCACGGCGACGTATCGTCACCACGACCACCACGGCACCGGCCAGCAGGATCGCCAGCGGGCCGAACCACAACAGCACCGTGCTGGATTTCACCGGCGGGTCGTAGAGCACGAAGTCGGAGTAGCGATCGACCAGGTACTGCTTGATCTCGTCGTCGCTCTTGCCTTGCTGCATCAGGTCGAACACCTCATGGCGCAGGTCGCGCGCGAGGTCCGCGTTGGAGTCGGCGAGGTTCTCGTTCTGGCAGACCAGGCAGCGCAGTTCGCGCGTGAGTGCCTGGAAGCGGACTTCCTGCGCGTGATCCTTGAATGGCAGCGGGTCGATGGCCTGGGCGAACGACACGCTCGTTAGGAGCAATAGCCCCAACGGTAAGAGCGCACCCAGTGCGCGATCACGGAACTTGCGCTGCGTAGGCTTTTCGCGCACTGGGGGCGCTCCTGCAAAAAGAGTTCTCGCGCTCACGGAGCGGGCTCCTTGGCCAGCACGGCAATGGCAGGCTTCAGTTCCTTCTCGATCACTTCCGGCGTCAGCGGGCCGATGCGCTTGTAGCGGATCACGCCCTTGCCATCGACCAGGAAACTCTCGGGTGCGCCGTACACGCCAAAATCGATCGCCGTACGGCCTTCCTGGTCGACGATGACCATGTCGTACGGATTGCCGTGCTTCGCCAGCCATGCCTTGGCGTCTTCCGGCGCATCCTTGTAGTTGTAGCCGACGATGGGCACGCCGATGGACTTGCCCTGCGTCATCAGCACCGGATGTTCCTCGCCGCAGGCGATGCACCAGCTGGCGAACACATTGATCAGATAGGGCTTGCCGAGCAGGTTGTCGCGACTGACCGTCTGGGCGGGATCATCCAGCTTCGGCAGTGCGAAGGCGGGCGCCGGTTTGTTGATCAGCGGCGAAGGCACTTCGCGCTGGTCATGCTGGGTGTTCCACCAGATGCCGAAGCCGAACAGCGCCACCAGGAGCAGAAAACCGAAGAAGGGCAGGAGGCGGCTCATGCGCGCGATTCCTGCAAGGCGGCCGCCGGGACGGCTTCGGTTTCAGCCGCGCGCTTGGTGCGGAAGCGGCGATCCGCGGCGGCGAAGAAGCCGCCGAGCATCATGAACAGGCCACCGGCCCAGATCCAGCGGACGAACGGCTTGTCGTAAAGACGCAACGCCCACGCGCCTTCGGGCTGCGTGCGATCCATCGGCTCGCCCAGCGCGACGTAAAGGTCGCGGAACAGGCCGGGGTTGATCGCCGATTCCGTCTGTACCTGGCCGCGCGTATAGGTGCGTTTCTGCGGATGCATCACGGTGATCTCGCGGCCCGAGCGCAACACCGTCACCGTGCCCTGGTCACCCTGCCAATTGGGGCCGGTGGTGTGCTGCACGCCGTCGAAGCGGAAATCGTAGCCGCCGATGCTGGAGGTCTGGCCGGGGCTCATGCGCACGTCGCGCTCGACGCTCAGCGCGTTCGTGAGCAGCACGCCGGCGAGGAACACGCCGACACCGAAGTGCGCCAGCAGCATGCCGGCCATCTCGGCCGGGTAGCGGCGGCCCGCCGGCATCTCGCGCCAGCGCTTGAACACGTAGAGCAGGGTGCCGAAACCACACCATACCGCCGCGGCCGTGCCGGCAATCGCCTTGCCTTCGCCATCGGTAAGGAAGGCGGCCACGATGGCGCAGGCGGCGGCCGCGAGGCCGGCGCGCCACATCACGCGCTTGAGCATCGGCGTGTCGCTCTTGCCCCAGCGCAGGTACGGCCCGAACGGCAGCAGCACCACCACCGGGATCATCAGCAGCGTGAACAGGAAACCGAAGTAGGGCGGACCCACCGAGATCTTGCCCAGGTTCAACGCATCGCCGAGCAGCGGGAACAGCGTACCCAGCAGCACCATCGCCGCGGCCACCGTCAGCATCAGGTTGCCGATGAGGATTGCCGTTTCGCGCGACACCACGTTGAACGGCTTGCCGCCGGCGACCTTGGGCGCGCGCAGCGCATAGAGCAGCAGCGAGCCACCCACCACCACGGCGAGGAAGCACAGGATGAACAGGCCGCGCCTGGGATCGGAGGCAAAGGCGTGCACCGAGGTCAGCACGCCCGAGCGCACCAGGAAGGTACCCAGCAGCGACAGCGAGAAGGCGAAGATCGACAGCAGGATGGTCCACGCGCGCAGGCCGCCGCGCTTCTCCGTTACTGCCTGCGCGTGGATCAACGCCGCGCCCACCAGCCAGGGCATGAAGCTGGCGTTCTCCACCGGATCCCAGAACCACCAGCCGCCCCAGCCCAGCTCGGCGTAGGCCCACCAGCTGCCGGCGACGATGCCCGCGGAGAGGAAGCCCCAGGCGACGTTGGTCCAGGGTCGCGCCCAGCGCACCCAGGCCTGCTCCAGCTCACCGCCCAGCAGCGCGGCGATGGAGAACGCGAACGCCACCGAGAAGCCCACGTAGCCCATGTAGAGCACGGGGGGGTGGAAGGTCATGCCCGGGTCCTGCAGTACCGGGTTGAGATCGCCGCCGTCCGGCGGCATCGGCAACAGGCGCAGGAACGGATTGGAGGTGAAGATGATGAAGGCGAGGAAGCCCACCGAGACCAGGCCCAGCACCCCCAGCACGCGCGCGATGAACACCTCGGGCAGGCGACGGCTCAGCACGGCCAGCGCCAGCGTCCACAGGTTGAGGATGAAGATCCACAGCAGCAGCGAACCCTCGTGCGCGCCCCACACCGCCGCGATGCGGTAGTACCAGGGCAAGGC
>NZ_BCPR01000097.1 GCF_016586165.1 Dyella sp. EPa41
TCAAGGCACACGCTGGTGCTGTCGTTGCGGCCGATCAGGATGTCAGTCATGGGTTCCTTCCTCCGTGGGTGGCCGATTGTAGCCACGCGACCAGGGTCTGGACACGCGCAGGTGAAGGCGTGCGCCTCCATCGCGAAACGCGTCGGATCGGTTGAGTCGCCGGGGCAATGCGCAGTAAGGTCCGTCCATTGCTCCGACAGCGAAGTCGTCCATGGTTTTTCCCGCATTTCGTCGCCCCGTGCGCCTGGCGCCTCTCGCCGTCGCAACCCTGCTGCTGGCCGCTTGTGCGAGCACCGGCGGCGGCACCAAGCCGTCGCCCGAGGCCAATCAGCTCTATACGCAACTCGATCAAGCCAGCCGCGGCTACGAAACCGCCGTCACGCAGGCGCGTGCCGGCAACACGCAGGCGGCGCAGAAGACCCTCGATGCATCGTTGGACCAGCTGAAGAGCGCGGCCGCCCATTGCCCGACGACGCCGGGTTGCGACTCGCAGCGCTTCTTCTCGGCATTCGACCGCCTGCTGCGGTTGAAGGACGGCAACTTCTCGCTGGGTGACGATCTCGGCGCGATGGGCGATGAAGTACCCGAGGGCAGCGACAGCGGAAAGACCGGCGCGGCCAGCCTGCCCGAAGCCCAGCGCAGCGTGACGCTGCTGCGCGGGCAGCAGTTGTCCCAGCTGATCGCGATGAACGGTCCGGTGAAGGCGGCGCTGGAGATGTGGCTGACGCAGTGGCGCGGCAATCTCATGGACGCCTACATCAACTACCAGTTCCTGCGTTACCAGATGTGGCCCGAGTACCAGAAGGCCGACCTGCCGGAGGCGCTGCTGTTCGGCATCCTCGCCAAGGAGTCGGGTGGCAAGGTGCATGCCGTGTCGCGTTCGGGCGCGGCGGGCCCGCTGCAGTTCATGTACGCCACCGGCCTGCGCTTCGGGCTCACCACGGAAGACGGCTTCGATTCGCGCTTCGACCCGGCCGCATCGGCGCGTGCGAATGCGGAATACATGGACGAGCAGTTGCGCGCCTTCAACAACAACCTCGAGCTGACCCTTGCGGCCTACAACGGTGGCGAGGGCCGCATGCGACGGATGGTGGGCGACAACACCTCGGTGAGCCTCTACGACCCGACCGTCTACAACCAGCTCTCGCAGGAAACGCGCGACTACGTGCCCTCCGTGCTGGCGGCGGCGTGGCTGTTCCTGCATCCGGAAAGCTACAACCTGCGCTTCCCGCGCGTGGACGGCGCGCCGGGCAGCGTCGTGCTCAAGCGCCCCGCGTCGCTGACGGAGCTCACCGTGTGCCTGGGTTCGGCCGCGGGCATGAGCGATGGCTGGTTCCGCACCTTGCGCAACCTCAACCCGCGGCTTGATCCCGCGGTCAGCCAGCCCGCCGGCGTGCGCGTGATGGTGCCGAAGGTGCTCGAAAAGCCATACGAGGCGCGCTGCACGGACGGTCCGTGGCCGATCCTCGCCAACGACCTGCATACCGCCGTGTTGCCGGTGGTGCCCCCGTCGCCTCCGCCGCCGGTATCTTCGCCGTCGCGTTCATCCGGCAGCGGCAAGACCCGCAGCTACACGGTGCGACGTGGCGACACGCTCACCAGCATCGTCAACAAGCTGGGCTGCACCTCGGTGCAGGAGGTGGCGGAGATGAATGGCCTCAACCACCAGCACATCAAGCCGGGCCAGTCGCTGAAGGTGCCGAGCTGCCGCTGAGCCTTGCCTGCGCGGGCAGGAAAAAGAACGCCACCCCGAAGGGTGGCGTTCCTTCTTCCACGGGCGGTGTAATCAGGCGGCTGCGGTGGCCTGCATCCAGTTCTGCGGTGAATCGGTGCGGTGCGCTTCCTTCAGCTCGCGCAGCAGACGCATCAGGTCGCGATGCTGCGGGCGCAGGTTCGCGTGCGGCGTGTCCTTGGTCTCGTGGTAGGCCACGGCCAGCCACAGGGCGATGCCGCGCATGGCGATTTCGGGATTGTCCGAGCGCGCGCGGGCGAAGCCGATATCGGTGCCCTGGCCCCACGGCAGGTAACGCTCTTCCGGGGCCGTGCCATACAGGTGGGGAAACTCCGAGCGCGAGGCCTGCCCGATCTCACGCAGGGCCATGGTGCCGAGCCGGGCGCGGGTGCGCTTGGGCAGGGCATGGACGCTGCGCTCGATCTCGCGGAACTGGCGCGCCAGCTGGCGGCCGCGGTTCATGGCGATGAGGCGGGTGACGATGCGCATGGGGGCTCCTCGGTCTGGCCAGGGCTGGCGTCCGCTCGCTTGCGACGCCAGCAGCGAGCTTAGCCACACCTGAAGAGGTGTTGCGCCAAAATCGTCACAAAACGACAAAACACGTCACTCGAAGCGTCAATAAATTGACGCCGCCATCAGCCCTTGGGCTGCAGGCCCAGCCGCTGGCCCACCTTTACCGCCTGCTGGGACGGCAGCGAATCGAGTTCGGCCATGCCTTCGGGGAACAGCAGGATCACCGTGGAACCCATGTTGAAGCGGGCCATCTCAGCGAAGCGGTCCAGCGTGATGTTCTGCCCTGCGAAGGACTTGCGGCGGATCGATGGTGCATACGGCGGAATCACCAGGCCATCCCACACGGTGGCCACGCTGGACACCAGGATGGCGCCGACCATCACCACCACGAACGGGCCGTGTTCCCCCTCGAAGTGGCAGACCAGGCGCTCGTTGCGGGCGAACAGGCGCGGGATGGCTTCCACGGCGAACGGCGCCACGCTGAAGATGCGGCCGGGCACGTGCACGGTTTCCTTGAGCGTGCCCTTCAGGGGCATGTGCACGCGGTGATAGTCACGCGGAGACAGGTAAATAGTGGCGAAGCTGCCGTTGCGGTAGGGCGTGGCACTGGCCTCGTCCCCGAGCAGTTCGGCGGCCGTGTACTCCTGCCCCTTGGCCTGGAAGATTCGCCCGTCGGCGATGCGCCCCAGCTGGCTGATCTTGCCGTCGGCGGGCGAGAGCACGGCCGCGGGATCGGCGTCGGCCTGTCGCGCGTCGGCCCGCAGCTTGCGCGTGAAGAACGCATTGAAGTGCTGGTAGGCCAACGGATCGGGCTGCGCAGCCTCGGCCATGTTGACCTGGTAGTTGCGCACGACGGTGCTGATCAGGAAATCCTTCCACGGCTTGAAGGTCCACCGCGTGGCCCAGTAGACCACCCGCGACAAGGCGCGGTGGGGAAGGATGTATTGGAGGAGTACGTTGAAGGTCATCCGGCAAGTATGAACGAAGCGCGGAATGATTACGCCTGGCGGCGCCCGTTGGTGGTTTCTGCTCCTTCTGTTCTCTGGGGGCTTGCGATAGGACGATGGCTGCGTGGTGGTGCGAGCTTGCCGCCTATGGCTGCAGGGTGTCCCTGTAGACGCTCGGGGACCGAGAGCCGCCTTCCTTTCTCCTGTGCGCGACCGAACTTGCCTCGGTCCTCCTGGCCGTCATCCCGGCGAAGGCCGGGATCCAGAGCCTTTGCTCTAGGCGTTTCGATTTGGCGCTACCGCCAGGTTGCCGCTTACGCAGCGGGCGTTTCGACGTCCTGCCGGCGACGCGAAGCTAGTCCCGTGGGACCGCCGAGTCACTTTTCTTTTGCTGGCCCAAAAGAAAAGTAACCCAAAGAAAATGGCCTTGAGAGCCAAGGCTCATGGCAGTACGTGGGATAGAAGCGTCGGTCGACCGAAGCCAGCCGGGATGGGCCCATTACTACCTCGAACGAAGCCGCTACACCGCAACGCGTCGGTGCGAAGAGGACTTAAAGCTTGGGCTGAGGCGACGAAGCCTCGAGCTCTACATGTACCGATGCTTTGATACAGAGCGACCCTTCTACTCCCTCTCCCTGTTGGGGAGAGGGCTGGGGTGAGGGGTCAATCTTGCGAAAGGGCCAAAACGCGCGCCAACCCGCTTTAAGTCCTCACCGCCATGGTGCGTTGCGGGGTAGCCGCTGTGTATCGACGAAGGCGGCAGCAACCAGAGCTCCGAACCCCCTGAGCTTTTCCCTGCAGACTGCTACCAGCTCTTCAGGCCATTCTCGCGTCTCCGGCAGGGGATCGAAACGCCCGCCGCGTCCCACGGGGACTTCCTACGGTCGTAGGCGGCAATCTGGCGGTAGCACTTGATTGTCGCCCTTTTGCAATCCCCCTTCACTCAACTGAATGAAGAGCGGGAGGTGCTTGCCCGAGAGAGAGGCAAAGAGTCCATGAGAGGAGGCCCCAGGCGGCCCCCGCCTGCACACCGGCTATACTTTGCGACCCCTCGACGCCCAGATGCCGCCGTGACCCACGAACTCGCCTCCATCATCGACTTCATCCGTTACGGCGCCAGCCGCTTTTCCGCGGCGGGACTCACCTTCGGGCACAGCCACGATAACCCGATCGACGAGGCTACCCATCTGGTGCTGGCCAGCCTGCACCTGCCGCCGGACATCCCGCCGGCCTATGGCGCGGGCCGCCTGACCAGCGAGGAGCGCGAGCGCGTGCTGGCGTTGATCGAGCGTCGCGTCAGCGAGCGCCTGCCGGTGGCTTACCTGGTCGGAGAAACCTGGTTCGCCGGCCTGAAGTTCAAGAGCGACCGCCGCGCCCTGGTGCCGCGCTCGCCGATCGCCGAGCTGATCGAGTCCGGCTTCACGCCGTGGCTCGACCATCGCCACGTCGAGCGTGCGCTCGACCTGTGCACCGGTTCGGGCTGCATCGGCATCGCCATGGCCGAGTACAACCCTGACTGGCAGGTCGACATCGTCGACATCAGCGATGACGCGTTGTCGCTGGCGCGCGAGAACATCGTGTTCCAGCACGTCGAGGGCCGCGTCGAGGCGATCAAGTCCGATCTGTTCAGCGGCCTCAAGGGCCGTCGTTACGACCTGATCGTGTCGAACCCGCCCTACGTCACGGAAGACGAGTACGCCGCCTTGCCGGGCGAGTACAGCCATGAGCCGAAGCTTGGCCTTACCTCGGGCGAGGACGGACTGGACATCTGCATCCGCATGCTCGACGAAGCGGCGGACTACCTTACCGACGATGGCCTGCTGATCGTCGAGGTGGGTGAAAGCGAACGCGCGCTGGTCGAAGTGCTGCCCGAAGTGCCCTTTGTCTGGATCGAGTTCAAGGTCGGTGCGATGGGCGTGTTTGCGCTGGAGCGCCGCGACCTGATCGAGCACGCCGATGCGATCCGCGCCGAGGCGCGGGCACGCCGGGATCGTTGATCGACCATGGGGCTGGAGACGGCACGGCTCCGGCTCGATGCGCTGCAACCGGCGGATGCGCCCGCGCTGTTTCGTTATCGCTCCGATCCGGAAGTGGCGCGGTACCAGGGGTGGCAGCCCGGGACGCTGGCGGATGCGGATCGTTTCATCGGCAAGCAATCGGCCACACCCGTGCCTGGAACGTGGTTCCAGCGCGCGATCCGGCTGCATGATGGCGAGCTGATCGGCGACCTGGGCTTCTGCCTGTCGGGGGATGGCCTGGCCGAATTCGGTATCACGGTGGCGCCGGAGCACCAGGGGAAGGGTTTCGCGCGCGAGGCCGCGCAGGCATTGCTGGGCGAGCTGTTCGGGCGGCTGGACGTCCATCGCGTGCACGCCTCGGTCGACCCGCGCAACACGCCGAGCATGGCGCTGATGCGCTCCCTTGGCCTGCGGCAGGAGGCGCATTTTCGCGAGAGCCTGCACCACCGGGGCGAGTGGGTGGATGACGCGGTTTTCGCCGTGCTTGCGCGCGAGTGGCGCGAGATCGCGGCAAAGAGCGCGGCGATGCCTGCATCGCGCTAAGCTGTGCGGGTTTCCCTGCAGACGACCGAGCCTCGTGTCCAGCAATTCCTTCGGCAAACTCTTTACCGTCACCACCTTCGGCGAAAGCCATGGTCCCGCCATCGGCTGCGTGATCGATGGTTGCCCGCCGGGCCTGCCGCTGGCGGTGGAAGAGTTCCGGGACGACCTGGGACGGCGCGCCACCGGCAAGACCCGCCACACCTCGCAGCGGCGTGAAGCCGACGAGGTGGAAATCCTCTCCGGCGTCTACGAAGGCAAGACCACCGGTACGCCCATCGCGCTGCTGATCCGCAACACGGACCAGCGCAGCAAGGATTACGGCGACATCGCCCAGACCTTCCGTCCGGGCCATGCCGATTACACGTACTGGCAGAAGTATGGCATTCGCGACCCGCGCGGCGGCGGCCGTTCCTCCGCGCGCGAAACGACCATGCGCGTCGCGGCGGGCGTCGTCGCCAAGAAATGGCTGGCGGAACGCCATGGCGTTCGCGTCCGTGGCTACATGGCGCAGATCGGCGAGATCACGCCCGGCTCGTTCGATTGGGGCGTGGTGGAACAGAACCCGTTCTTCTGGCCCGATGCCCACGAGGTGTCGGTGCTGGAGTCCTACATGGACGCGCTGCGCAAGTCCGGTGATTCCGTCGGTGCGCGCGTCAACGTGGTGGCCGATGGCGTGCCGCCGGGCTGGGGCGAGCCGATCTACGGCAAACTCGACGCCGATATCGCCGCCGCGCTCATGTCGATCAACGCGGTGAAAGGCGTGGAAGTCGGCGACGGCTTCGAGGCGGTCATGCAGCACGGCAGCCAGCACCGCGATGAGATGGCGATGGACGGCTTTGCGTCCAATCATGCCGGCGGCATCCTCGGCGGCATCAGCACCGGGCAGGCGATCGTGGCGTCGATGGCGCTCAAGCCCACCTCGAGCATCCTCATTCCGGGCCGCAGCGTGAACCTCGCGGGCGAGGCGGTCGACGTGGTCACCAAGGGCCGTCACGATCCCTGCGTGGGCATCCGCGCGACGCCGATCGCCGAAGCGATGGTCGCCCTCGTGCTGATGGACCACGCGCTGCGCCATCGCGCCCAGTGCGGTGATGTCGGCGAGGTCAGCCCCCGCATTCCCTGAAGTTCTGGCGCGCAGGTTGCGCCACCCGATGTTGGAAAGACGCACAAGCTGATGACTGCCAAACCGAAAGTCTGGGTGTCGCGCCCGCTGTTCCCCGATGTGCTTGCGCGCCTGGCCGAATACTTCGATGTCGAGGCCGAAGCCGTCGAGCATCGCCACACCGCCGATGAGCTCAGGAAGAAACTCGCAGGCGTGGACGCCGCCGTGGTTGGCCTCGCCGACCGCGTGGACGCCGCCGTGCTGGAGGGCAACCAGCGGCTCAAGGTCGTCGCCAACCTCGGCGTCGGATACAACAACCTGGATCTCGACGCGCTCACCCGCGCCGGCGTCCTGGCCAGCAACACCCCCGAGGTGCTTACCGAGAGCGTCGCCGACTTCGCCTGGGCGCTGATGCTGGCGGCCGGACGCCGCGTGGGCGCGGCGGAGCGCTGGCTGCGCGCGGGCCATTGGCCGGGCAGCAACATGCGCTTCGACGACTGGCTGGGCGTGGACATCCACGGCCGCACGCTGGGCATCCTCGGCATGGGCCGCATCGGGCAGGGCATCGCCCGCCGCGCCTACGGCTTCGATATGCGGGTGCTGTATCACAACCGCTCGCGACTGCCCGAAGCGGTGGAGCGCGAATGCCACGCCACCCTGGTCAGCAAGGACGACTTGCTGCGCCAGGCCGATGTCCTGGTGCTGGTGCTGCCGTTCACGCCCGAGAACCGGCACGCCATCGGTGCGCCGGAACTGGCGCAGATGAAGCGCTCGGCGGTGCTGGTGAATGTTGCGCGGGGCGGCATCGTCGACGATGCTGCACTGGCGGCCGCGCTTCGCGAAGGTCGGCTGGCCGCGGCCGGGGTGGATGTCTTTGAAGGCGAACCTTCCGTGCATCCGGACCTCATCTCGTTGGAGAATGTGGTGCTCAGCCCGCATATCGCCAGCGCCAGCGAAGAAACGCGCCGCGCGATGGCCAATCTGGCCGTCGACAATGTGATGGCGGCGCTGGGTTTTGGCGAATCGGCCGGAAAACCGCCGACGCCGTTGAATCCGGTGGTGATGAACCGCTGGACGGCATCCAAAGCGTGATGACTTTCACGCCCATGCGTGCCGCAGGTTGTTTTGTGCGCTGCCCCGGCTAGATTTCCGCGCATGGCGGAAATCGGTGCCGAAAGGCAGTTTTTCCGATTTCTCCTCCTACCTGATAACGGGACATGAGCAAGAAGAGCAGCTACAAGGTGGCAATGGTCGGCGCGACGGGCGCCGTGGGCGAAACCCTGCTGGCCATACTGGCCGAGCGCGAGTTTCCGATCAGCGAGCTGGTGCCGCTGGCCAGCGAGCGTTCGGCGGGCGAAAAAATCACCTTTGGCGGCAAACAGGTCACCGTTAAAAACCTGGCCGACTACGACTTCGACGGCGTCGATATCGCCTTCTTCTCGGCCGGCGGTTCGGTGAGCCGCGAGCACGCCCCGCGCGCAGCGGCGGCGGGCGCGGTGGTGATCGACAACACGTCCGAATACCGCTACCAGGACGACATCCCGCTGGTGGTCAGCGAAGTGAACCCGCACGCGATCGCCGAGTACACCACGCGCGGCATCATCGCCAACCCGAACTGCTCCACCATGCAGATGCTCGTGGCGCTGGCGCCGATCCATCGCGCGGCGGGCATCGAGCGCATCAACGTGGCCACCTACCAGTCCGTTTCCGGCGCCGGCCGCAGCGGCCTGGAGGAACTCGGCCAGCAGACGGCTGCGATGCTGAGCTTCCAGGACGTGGAGCCGAAGAAGTTCTCCAAGCAGATCGCCTTCAACGTCATCCCGCACATCGACGACTTCCAGCCCAACGGCTACACCAAGGAAGAAATGAAGATGGTGTGGGAGACGCGCAAGATCCTCGAGGACGACACCATCCAGGTGAATCCGACCGCGGTGCGCGTGCCCGTGTTCTACGGCCACGCCGAGGCCGTGCACATCGAAACGCGCGACAAGATCACCGCCGGGCAGGCTCGCGAGCTGCTGGAAAACGCCGAGGGCGTGGTGGTGATGGACGAGCGCAAGGCCGGTGGCTATCCGACGCCGGTCGGCGATGCCGCGGGCAAGGATCCGGTGTTCGTGGGCCGCATCCGCGAGGACATCTCGCATGAGCGCGGCCTGGATCTTTGGGTGGTCGCCGACAACATCCGCAAGGGCGCCGCGCTGAACGCCGTGCAGGTCGCCGAACTGCTCATCAAGGATTACCTGTAATGAAAGTCGTGCTGTCCAGGCTGTTGTGGTGTGGGCTGGTGCTTGCCGTGCCGGCCTGGGCAGCGCAAAACCCCTCCGCGTCAGGAAGCCAGGCTCCCGCTCCGCAAAAGGGGTTGGACCAAGCCATTTCCACGCAACAGGGGGAAGTGAAGCGGCTGCAGGGCGACGTCCAGAAGGAAGAGAGCCGGACACACCAGGCGGACGAGAAACTGAAACAGCAGGATCAGCAGATCGCCGACCTGCAGCGCCAGCTCAAGGCACTGCAGGCCGCACGGCAGGGAACCGGTCATCCCTGAGCAGGGTTCGCGCCGTGGCTGGATGCGGACGGACAAGAACAAACTGCAGCAAGATGTTGTAAATACTGGCCGGTACTATTGTTGATTGGCTTGTACCTAACTAAAGTGACCCCTCGTTGCAGATGCCACCGTTTTGCGGTGAGCCAATAAAAACGTCGGGGTCGTTCGGGGGAATACACGATGAATCGTTCGTTGAAGCTGTCGATGCTGCTGGCGCTTGCCTTGGGCAGCAGCCAGGCAGCCGCGCTGGAACTGGGCCAGATCCAGGTGAAATCCGCCCTGGGGCAGCCGTTGCTGGCCGAGATCCCGGTCAATCCCGATAGCCCGGCCGAGCTGCAGAACCTGACCGCACGGCTGGCTTCCGCCGAGGATGCCGCCCAGGCGGGCGTCGCCGCCGGTCCGGCGGTTCCCCTGCAATTCGCGGTGGTCGACGGCGCCAACGGCAAGAAGGTCATCCGCATCACCAGTTCCGCACCGGTGAACGACCCCTATCTCGATCTCCTGGTCGAAGTGAACAACGCGGCGGGCAAGAGCCTGCGTGAGTTCACCATCCTGCTCGATCCGCCGAGCAGCGTGGCCAACAACGTGCCGGCGACCCGCGCCCCGGCGCAGGCGGCCGCTCCCAAGCCTTCACGCCGTGCCGCCAGCACGCCGCCGGCCGCCAGCAGCACCAGCCAGGCAGCCGCTCCTGCGCCGGCTCCCGAAGCCAAGCCCGCCAAGCCGGCGGTGGCTCCGCGCGCCGCGGCAGGCGAGACGTTCGGCCCGGTCGAGCGTGGCCAGACGCTGTCGGCCATCGCCCATGAAACGGCGCCCGAAGGCGTCGACACCAACCAGATGCTGTTGGCCCTCAAGCAGGCCAACCCGGACGCGTTCTACCGCGACAACATCAATGCCCTCAAGACCGGCGCCGTGCTGCGCATCCCGTCGAAGGCCGATGCGCAGGCGACCGCCGTCGCCGCGGCGGCCGCCGAGGTGCTGCGCCAGAACGGCGACTGGCGCTCGGGCGCCGCGCGCACGCCCACCACGGTGGCCGATGCCGGTACCCGCGCGAATGCGTCGTCCGCGCCGACCACCTCCGCGCCCGCGGGTGACCGCCTGGCCCTGGTTCCCGCCAAGGAGGGTGCCGACAACGCGGCCGGCAAGGGTGGCAAGGGCGGCGACAAGGCCGCGGAGAAGGGCATGGCCGCCCTTCACCAGGACCTGCTGCGCAGCCAGGAGGCGCTCACCACCCTGCAGCAGCAGGGCAATGAGCTGAAGTCGCGCCTGAAGGACCTGGAAGACATCAACGGCAAGAACGAGCGCCTGCTGTCGCTGAAGGACAGCGAGATCGCCGACCTGCAGCGCCAGCTGGCGGAGGCCCGCAAGGCCGCCGGGCAGCCCGCGGCGGCCACGCCGGCCAAGGCGGCGGCGACCGCCGCTGCCGCCGCGCCGGAAGCGGGCAAGCCCGAGGCCGCGAAGCCCTCCGAGGAAACCGTGGTCAAGGCCAGCGAGCCGGCAGCGACGCCGGCACCGGCGGCCACGGCTCCCGCCAACACGGCGGCCACCCAGGCTCCGGCCAGCGAGCCGGCGCATGCCGCCGCCGCTGCCAAGCCTGCCGCCAAGCCGGCCGCACCGAAGCCGGTGCCGGTGGTCGAAGAAGAACCGTGGTACATGCAGACCTGGGCCTGGGGTGCCGGCGCAGGTGCTGCCGTGCTGCTGCTCCTGCTGGCGCTGCGTGGCCGCAATCGCAAGCCCGCCGCCGCGGCCACGGCATCGACGGGCTCGCTGGCCGACCGTTTCGGCACCGAGCCGACCCTCGGCCTCGGCAGCGCGGACCCGGATCAGGACGAACTGCTCGATCAGTTGGCCGAACATCCGGACGACATCGGCCTGCACCTGGAGCTGGTCAGCCTTTACTACAGCCGCCGCGACGTCGAGCACTTCGAGGCCGCCGCCGAGGCGATGCACGCGCATATTGCCGATCCGCAGCAGTCGGAGTGGCAGGACGTGGTGCACATGGGCGAAGACCTCGTTCCGGAGCATCCGCTGTTCTCCCACGGCGCGCCGCTGCCGCCGCAGGGTGAAGACGAGCACGATGCGCTCGACCACTTCGATCTGGACCGTTACGCCAGCGAGACGGACGACCTCGAGCCGCCGCCGCTTCCGTCGCAGCCCTCCGCTCCGAACAAGAAGGTCAGCGAGTATCACTTCGACTTCGACCTGACGCCGCGCCCGGCACACAACCACACCAGCGCGCCTGCAGCCTCGCCGGCAGCCGCCGTCGAACATGCCGTCGAGGAAGACCTGGAAACGGGCGGCAACAGCTGGGCGTTCGCCGAGCCGACCGAAGACCTCGCGGCCCACGAGCTGGAGCCGTTGGACCACGAGATCGGCCAGTTCAGCGACGATCCGGTGGACACCAAGCTCGATCTCGCGCGCGCCTACCTCGACATGGGCGATCCGGACGGTGCCCAGGCGATGCTCGAGGAAGTCATGCACGAAGGTACGCAGATGCAGAAGGACGTGGCCAAGCGCCTGCTCGACAGCATCCACTGACGAACCGCTTCGTGGCTGCACATCCCGCTCGGGCCGGCCTTTGCCGGCCCGAGTCCGTTTGGGGCCTGTTACCCTTGTTGTTCCTGTAGACGGCGTTTTTCCTTCATGCGACTTGCCCTGGGCATCGAATACGACGGCACCGAGTTCTCCGGCTGGCAGCGGCTGAGCCACGGTGACACGGTGCAGGGTGCGCTGGAGAAGGCCTTGTCGTTCGTGGCGGCCCATCCCGTCGAGGTGACCTGCGCGGGGCGCACCGATGCGGGCGTGCACGGACGTTGCCAGGTGGTGCATTTCGATACGGAAGTTGAGCGCGATATGCGCGGCTGGGTGCTCGGTACCTGCTCGAACCTGCCGGCCAGCGTCGCGGTGCTGTGGGCGCAGCCGGTGGATGGGGCCTTTCATGCGCGCTTCTCCGCACGCAGCCGGCGCTACCGCTACCGCATCCTCAATCGGCCCGTGCGCGCTGCGTTGGACGCGCGTTACGTGGCATGGGAGCGACTGCCGCTCGATGCCGCGCGCATGCACGAAGCCGCCCAGGTGCTGGTGGGCGAGCATGATTTCACCACGTTCCGCGCGGTGTCGTGCCAGGCGGCCCACGCCCGTCGCGAAGTGTTGGGGGTGAGCGTGCGCCGCGAGGACGAGCAGGTCGTGATCGAGATCGAAGCAAATGCCTTCCTGCACCACATGGTGCGCAACATCGTCGGTTCGCTGCTGCCGATCGGGCGCGGCGAACAGCCCGTGTCCTGGATGGGCGAACTGCTTGAGGGGCGCAATCGCGCGGTGGCCGGCCCGACAGCGCTGGCGTCGGGGCTGACCTTTCTCGGCCCGCGCTACGACGCGCATTGGGGCCTGCCTGCGGAGGTGAGCCGATGACACGCATCAAGTGCTGCGGCATGACTCGCGTCGAGGACGCATTGCTGGCGGCGAAGCTGGGGGCGGATGCGATTGGCCTGGTCTTCACCGCGCGCAGCAAGCGCCGCGTCACGCTCGAACAGGCGCGAGCCATCGTGGGCGCATTGCCACCCTTCGTCGGCACCGTCGCCTTGTTCATGGACGACGACGCCGAACTCGTGCAGGAAGTGATCGAGGCCGTGCAACCGGATCTGCTCCAGTTCCACGGCGAGGAGCCGGACAACTGGTGCGCGCAGTTTGGCCGGCGTTTCCTCAAGGCCATTGCCATGGGTGCGGGCAAGGTGGCGCTGCACAAGCTGCGACGCTATCCGTCGGCGTCCGGATTGCTGCTCGACGGTCACGGCCTGGGCGAAGCGGGCGGCAGTGGCAAGGCGTTCGACTGGTCGCTGATGCCGACGGAGCTGGAGCAGCCGCTGATCCTCGCCGGCGGCCTCACGCCGGTGAACGTGGCCGAGGCGATCCGCATCGCCCGCCCGTGGGCGGTGGACGTCGCTAGCGGCGTGGAGTCGTCGCCAGGCATCAAGGATCCGCAGAAGCTCGCCGATTTCATCCAGGCCGTCCGCAAGGCCTCCCCGTAGATCTCTGTAGGAGCGCGCCCAGTGCGCGACAGCCTTTCGCGCCGGTCTGCATGGTCATCTTTGCAATGGGCGAAGATTTGGCGTTGCAATTGTTGATTTCTCGCGACCGGGCTCGCCTGCCGCGGGCTTCCGTCCTCCTGCCGGAGGCCGGGTCACTTTCTCTTGCTTGCCCAAGAGAAAGTAACCAAAGAGAAGGGCACCCCGCGTGGCGCTGGCCGGGCTTCGCCCAGCCAGTCCGTGAGGGGCGGCCGGGCTTTTCGACCGGGCTCCTGCCCGGACGAAAAGTGCCCGACATCCCTGTCGGGCACCCCTGCGGGGCCTGATCGACCACCCCTCACCGCCCCACAGGGGATGTTTGAAGGCTCGTGCCGCTGCGCGGCACATCGCACCGAGAAGATCATGGGTGCCGTTCGTTGTGGGAGCGCACCCTGTGCGCGACAGCCTTTCGCGCCGGTCTGCATGGTCATCTTTGCGATGGGCGAAGATTTGGCGTTGCAATTGTTGATTTCTCGCGACC
>NZ_BCPR01000098.1 GCF_016586165.1 Dyella sp. EPa41
AGGCACCGGATACAGCCTGTTGCAAGACGCTTTCGCCAACTGCTTGACTGGAGTCGACTCCAGGTGCGTATCATGCTTGGTCATGCGTATCCGCTACCGCCTCAGTCGCCGTCGCCGGGCCCTTCTGGCCGGGGTAGTGATGTTTTGCCTGATGTTCCAGCAGTTGGCCATGGCGGCATATGTGTGCACACTGCCGGCGAAGCCTGTCGCCATCGGCATGAAGGCCCACTGCGCGGGGATGGGCATGGATACGGATGCCAAGGCGTCCACGCAGGCCAACCCCGATCCACGCTGCGATGAACACTGCGCAGGCCACGCGACGACCGCGCCCGACGCACGCGTGCCGATGGTGCCGCCGCTCATGCTTCCACCGGCCTCGCCGGCGCAGCTGGGTTCCATCACACACGCGACGGAGCAGGCCGCATTGCCCGATGCGACGCTCTTCCCTCCTGATCCGCCTCCCACGCTGCGATTCTGCTCCCTGCTGATTTAGCCCCCGATCGCCAAGCCGCTTGTCGGCCGTGCGCGCACGGCTGTTCACGTCCTGTGATCGGAGCCCATCATGTTTGCCCAACGTGTACGCGTTCGCGCCGGATCGGCGCGACGCTTGCGCTGGCTGCCATCCGCAGCCGCGCTCTTGTTTGCCGTTTCCGCATGGGCGGATAACGGCACCCCGCTGACGCTCGACGCCGCCACGCGGCAGGCGGTCGAGCGCGCACCGCTGCTGGACGCGCGACGCGCGCGGTCCGACGCCGCGCGCGAAGAAGCCGCGCGCGCGGGTGCATTGCCGGACCCGCAACTCAGCGTCGGCATCGACAACCTGGCCGTCCAGGGCCCCGGCGCTTTCACTGCCGGTGGCGACGACATGACGATGCGTACCGTTGGCATCACGCAGGCCTTGCCGTCGTCCAGCAAACGCCAGGCGCAGCGGGCGATGGGTTTGGCCAATGCCGACCTGGCGGCCTCGTCGGAAGTTTCCACGGACCTTTCCATACGCCAGCAAGTGGCCGACGCGTGGGTCAGCGCGTGGGGCGCGCACCATGAGCGCCTCAGGCTGGAAGCACTGAGGCAGGCATGGGCTCAGGATGTCGCCGTGGCGCAGGCCCGCTTGCGCGGCGGCACCGGCAGCGCGGCCGATGTGCTCGCCGCGCGCATGGAAGCCCTCGACCTGGAAAACCGCATTGACGAGTCTTCATCGCGCGAGGCCCAGGCGCGCGCGACGTTGACACGCTGGCTGGGTTCGGCCGTCGACCAGCCGCTCGCCGACCCGCCGGATTTCGCCGTGCTTCCGCATGATGAAGCGACCCTGCTCGCCAGCGTCGACCATCAAGGCCCGTTGCTGGGCTGGGATGCCCGCGAACGATCCGCCGAGGCCGCGCTGGATGAAGCGCGCGCGGAGAAGCATCCGGAGTGGTCCATTGGCATGAGCTATGGCTCACGCGTACGTGGGCTCTCCGATATGGTCACCTTGCAGGTCGGCGTGAGCCTGCCGCTGTTCACGCGCAATCGCCAGGATCGTGGCATTTCCGCGCGTGCCGCGGACCTCGATGCCGTGCGCGCCGAACACGACGATGCGCGACGCGAACAGAGCCAGGGCATTCGCGCCGCGTGGGCGCGCTGGGAATCGCTGGGCAAGCAGGTCAACCGCCATCGCGATGTGCTGCTGCCGCTGGCCGGCGATCGCTCTGCCTTGGCGTTGGCGGCCTATCGCGGCGGCGCGGACATCCAGCCGCTGCTGCAGGCACGCCGCGACGAAATCGACCACCACACCGACTACGCCCGCATGTTGGCCGACTACGGCCGTGCCTGGGCGGCGTTGGCCTATGTGCTGCCGCAAGGAGCAACGCCATGAAACACGCCACCACCCTCACGCTCGCCACGGCGGCATTGCTGCTGGCGGCTGCCCTCGCCTACTGGGCGGGGCACCGCAACGCGACGACAGCGGCCGGCGACCATGCCGCCACGGTGGCTGGCAACAGCTCCGCCGCAATGGTGTTGTACTGGTACGACCCCATGCTGCCGGACCAGCACTTCGACAAACCCGGCCTCTCGCCCATGGGCATGCAGATGGTGCCCAAGTATGCCGGCGGCGATGGACCGGCCGAGGACGCGGTGCGGATCGATCCCGCCACGCTGCAGAACCTGGGCGTACGTACCGCCCCTGTCCGCCCCCGCGTGCTGGACGGCGAGATACAGGCGCCGGGAACCGTCACCTGGGATCTGCGCAAGGCGGTGACCGTGAGTGCACGCGTCGATGCGGTGATCCAACAGCTCGATGTGCGGGCACCGTACACGACGGTATCGGCAGGCGCGCCGTTGGCCGAACTGCTTGCGCCTGCGTGGAACAGCGCACTCGCCGAGGCCGAGGCGCTGCGCCACGTGCGCTCCGCCGACGCGAAGGCACTGCAAGGCGCGGCCCAGCAGCGGCTTCGCGTGCTGGGCCTCTCGTCCGCCGACGCGCACGCTTCCTCCTCCGACGGACAAGCCACGATCACCCTGCATGCTCCCCAAGGCGGCGTCGTCACGACGCTCGACGTGCGCGAGGGCCAGCGCGTCAGCGCGGGACAGACCTTGATGACCATCAACCGCCTCGACACCGTATGGGTGGAAGCGGCATTGCCGCAGGCCCTGGCCGGCCGGGTGCGCGCGGGCACGCCCGTCGGCGTCAGCACGGATGCGCAACCCGGACGACGCTTCGCGGGGCAGATCGAAACCGTGCTGCCCGACATCGACACCGCCACGCGTACCCAGCGCGTGCGCATCGTGCTGCCCAATCCCGATGGCGCGCTCAGCCCGGGCATGTTCGCGCGGATCGACTTCACGCCGGCGCCGGACCAGCCCGTGCTTGCCGTTCCCGATGAAGCGCTGGTCACCGTGGGTGACCGCACGCGCGTCATCGTTGCGGAACGCGACGGCCGTTTTCGTCCCACGCCGGTGCGAACCGGGCGCTCTTCCCAGGGCTACACGGAGATCACGCAGGGGCTGCAGGCCGACCAACGCGTGGTTGCCTCGGGGCAGTTCCTGATCGACTCGGAAGCGAGCCTGTCCGGTGCGCTGGAGCGACTGGACAGCGGTGATGCCACGCCGGCGAAGGCGGCGAGCAGCTCCATGGACGGCATGCCCATGGGAGACCAGCGATGATCAGCCGACTCATTCGCGCGGCCATGGCGCATCGCCTGCTCGTGCTGTTCGCGGCACTCGTGCTTGCGGCGGTGGGCGTGATGTCCGCACGGCGCACGCCCATCGACGCCTTGCCTGATCTTTCCGATACGCAGGTGATCATTCGCACCTCGTGGGCCGGCCAGTCGCCGCAGGTCGTGGAAGACCAGGTCACCTACCCGCTGGCCACCACCATGCTGTCCGTGCCTGGCGCCACCACCGTGCGCGGCTATTCGTTCTTCGGCGACTCGTACGTCTACATCCTGTTCGACGAACACACCGACCTGTACTGGGCGCGTTCGCGCGTACTGGAGTACCTGAGCCAGGTGCGCGATCGCCTGCCTGCGGGCGTCAATCCTTCCCTCGGCCCCGACGCGACCGGGCTGGGCTGGATCTACGAATACGCCCTCGTCGATCGCACGGGTCAGCACGATATGGGCCAACTGCGCGGCCTGCAGGACTGGTTTCTCCGCTACCAGCTCAAGACCGTGCCCGATGTCGCCGAGGTGGCGAGCCTGGGCGGCATGGAGCGGGCGTGGCAGATCGTGCCCGACCCCCAACGGCTCGCGGCGCGCAACATCACGGTGGGTGAATTGACGGACGCGGTACGCGCCGCCAACGGCGCGAACGGCGGTTCGGTCATCGAACAGGGCGAAGCCGAGTTCGTCGTGCGCAGCGAAGGCTATCTGCGCACCCGGCAGGACTTCGAGGATGTACCGCTCGGCGCCAACAAGGAGGGCGTGCCGGTACTGCTGCGCGATGTCGCCTCGGTTCGACGCGGCCCGGGCTTTCGTCGCGGCATCGCCGAACTGGACGGCCAGGGCGAGGTTGCCGGGGGCGTGATCGTGTTGCGCTCGGGCAAGAACGCCAGGGCGGCCATCGCGGCGGTGAAGACCAGGCTGGACGAGCTCAGGCGCAGCCTGCCGCCGGGCGTGGAAATCGTGCCCACCTATGATCGGGCGCAACTGATCGATGCGGCCGTGGAAAACCTCTGGAGCAAGCTGCTGGAGGAATTCATCGTCGTCGCGCTGGTGTGCGCGCTGTTCCTTGGGCACCTGCGGTCGGCACTGGTCGCGGTGATCACCCTGCCCCTGGGCGTGCTCGCCGCGTTCGTGGTGATGCACCTGCAAGGCGTGTCCGCCAACCTGATGTCGCTCGGTGGCATCGCCATCGCCATCGGCGCCATGGTCGACGCCGCGGTGGTGATGATCGAGAACGCGCACAAGCACCTGGAACATTGGCGCGAAGCGCATGGCGGCCAGGAACCCCAGGGCGCCGATCGTTGGGCGCTCATGGCGGAAGCGGCCTGCGAAGTAGGCCCGGCGTTGTTCGCCAGCCTGTTGATCATCGCCCTCTCGTTCGTGCCGGTGTTTGCACTGGAAGCCCAGGAAGGTCGCCTGTTCAAACCACTGGCCTTCACCAAGACCTATGCCATGGCTGCCGCCGCGGGATTGGCCGTTACCTTGGTGCCGGTATTGATGGGGTACCTGGTTCGCGGCCGGATTCGCGCCGAGTCGGACAGTCCGCTCAATCGTTTTCTGATCGCGCTGTATCGCCCGGTCCTTGAACGCGTCATTCGCTATCCGCGAACCACCCTGCTGTTCGCGGGCGCCCTGCTCCTGAGTGCGCTGTGGCCGCTTGGCCGCCTTGGCGGCGAATTCATGCCGGCGATGGACGAAGGCACGTTGCTCTACATGCCCACGGCCCTGCCCGGCCTGTCCGCCGGCAAGGCAGCGCAACTCCTGCAGCTCACCGATCGCATGATCAAAACCGTGCCGGAGGTCGACCACGTGTTCGGCAAGGCCGGACGCGCGGAAACCGCCACCGACCCCGCGCCGCTGGAGATGTTCGAAACCACGATCACCTTCAAGCCGAAGGCGCAGTGGCGGCCCGGCATGACGATGGACAGGCTCAAGGCCGAGCTGGATCACGCCGTACGCGTGCCAGGGTTGACCAACCTGTTCGTGCCGCCGATACGCAATCGCATCGATATGCTGGCCACCGGCATCAAGAGCCCCATCGGCATCAAGGTGCTGGGTTCGGATGCGGCCACGCTGCAGACGGTGGCCGACCGCATCGAAGCCGTGGCGAGAACCGTGCCCGGCGTCAGTTCCGCGATCTCCGAGCGGGCGGCGAGCGGGCGCTATGTTGACGTGCGCATTCGTCGCGACGATGCCGCGCGCTACGGCTTCACCCAGCAGCAGATACAGGAGTTGATCGCGACCGTGGTGGGTGGCGACCCGGTAGGCCAGGTCGTGCAAGGCCGGGAACGCTACCCCATCGTTGTCCGCTATCCGCGCGCCGATCGCGACTCGCTGGCGGCATTGCGCCAGCTTCCCCTCGTCGCCCCCGGCGGCGCGCAGCTCACGCTGGCGCAAGTGGCCGATATCCAGGTGACTTCCGGCCCGCCCATGCTCAAGAGCGAGAACGGGAGACTCGCCACCTATGTGTACGTCGATACGGCCGGTCGCGATCTCAGTGCCGTCGTGCGAGACCTGCAGCACGCTGTCGCGCAGCAGGTGGCTTTGCCCGCGGGCATCACCCTCGCGTGGTCGGGCCAGTTCGAGTCCCTGGCGCGCGCGATGCAGCGCCTGTCGTGGGTAGTGCCCGTCGCCCTGCTGATCATCTTCGTGTTGATCTACAGCGTGTTTCGCCGTGCCAGCGAGGCCGCGGTGATCATGGCCAGTGTTCCGCTCACCCTGGTCGGTGGACTCTGGCTGATCTGGGCGCTCGGCCACGCCGTGTCCGTGGCCACGGTGATCGGCTTCATCGCCCTCGGTGGCGTCGCGGCCGAGTTCGGCGTGGTGATGCTGCTGTATTTGCATCACGCATGGCACCGTCGTCGCGAGCTCGATGCGGAGGCCGACGGAGAGGCACTGCGCGACGCGATCCGCGAGGGTGCCGTGCAACGCGTGCGCCCCAAGGCCATGACCGTCGCGGTCATCCTCGCCGGCCTGCTTCCGATTCTGCTGGGCCATGGCGCCGGCTCCGAAGTCATGCAACGCATCGCCGCACCGATGGTGGGCGGCATGCTCACGGCGCCCTTGCTGTCCATGCTGGTCATTCCCGCGGCTTACCTGCTGCTGGCGGAACGCCGCCTGCGGCAGGCTGCGTCGCGTCCTTCTGTTCATCCCATCCAAGGAGATACGCCATCATGAAAAACCGTCTGCCATTCATCGTCGCCATGGTTGTCACCGCGCTTTCCCCGCTTGCAGCGGCGGCGCAGGACATGGCCGGGATGCCGGGCATGTCGCCTGCCGCGGCGCCCGCCGAAGCCCAGGGTGTCGGCGTCGTCAAGGCGATCGATCCTTCCAAGGGCACCATCACGTTGCAGCATGAAGCCATCGCATCCATCCGTTGGCCTGCCATGTCCATGGCGCTCAAGACGGCCTCGCCTGACCTGCTCAAAGGCGTGAAGGTCGGTGACAAGGTGCAGTTCACCGTGAAACCCCATGGCATGGACAGCACGGTCACCGCCATCGAGGCCCTGCAGCGGTGACGATCGGGCAGGCCCCGATGTCGACGACCTCGGGGCCTGTGGCGGCCATGGCGCGATGGGCGTGGACTGAGCGAACGGCTGAACACCGGGAAGCAGGACCCGGCGAGATGACGCGGCAGGTGCCGTATCGGCAGCGTCAGCGACGGACTGAAGCGCCAGCCCGCATGATGCCTGCGCGCCGTGGTCAATCCGACGTGCCGGCGCCGCCAGGTGGCGCAAGCTCCGCCCGCGAGGAAAGGATCAAGCGCAGGTTTCGTTCCAGCTCGGCGATGCTCAGCGGGAAATAGCCGTCGTCGCCTTCCGATCGTAGCCAGCCCACGGCGCGGGCCCGTTCCACGTCGATGTCGCCGGAGCGCAAGGCCGCCACCACATCGTCGACCGTGATGTAGCCGGCCTCGCAGATCAGCCGCCATAGCCAGTTCATCTTCTGGGGATACACGCCGCGGTTGAGCGGTGGCTGTTTGTAGGTCATGGGTTTCCCCGCGGTGCATCGGTCGGCGGCTAGCGTTTTATCAGAAGCGCGCGCCTGCGTAACGCCGGCACGCCGCGCGTTCACCCTTCCGGGTTGAGGGTGCCCAGCCAGGCAACCAGCCCGAGAATCGAAGTGACCAGGGCAGTTTCGAAGTAGAGACTGCGCTTGAGGGCGGACACGGCGCCGGCGGTGTCGTCGTCGCGTAGCGCCTGTTCCAGGGCGGGTGCGAGGCGAAAGCGATTGGCCGCGGCCAGCACGAGCATGGTCGCGAACAGTCCCAGCTTCAGCAGCAGCAGGCGGCCGTAAAGGCTACCGGTCAATCCGGACAGTGTCGGCCCGATGATGAGGATGTAGTTGAGCATGCCGCTGACCACGAGCACGGCCACGATCAAGGTGCCCATGGCAGCAAAGCCGGTCGCGGCGCTCGAAAGCAGGGCCATCGCTTCGCGCCCGGCATGGCGCGATGCGGTCTTGGCGATGAGCGTGAGCGTCGCCAGCGCTCCCAGCCAGGCGCCCGCGGCCAGCAGGTGGGCTATATCCACACCGAGATGAAGCCAGCCCGCGGCGCCGTCGCTCATCGCACCATGGCCTGCCCACGCGAGCGTCGCCAAGGCGACGGCGCCCAGCGACGAGAGCGCGACTGCCCGGGTGCGTTCCTTCAATGCGGCGGCCAGGCCAAGCCCCAACGACACCAACAGGAATACGACGCGCAAATCCCATGTGATGCCCACGGTGGTCTGGGTAAGCAGTGTGTGCACGACGGACCACACCGCACCCGGGTCGCTGCTGCCGCTCATGGCTTCCGCCATGGCCCAGAGCACCGTCACCGACGCCAACAGGCCCACTGCGGTGGCCGCACTCGCCACGCGCAGGGCCCGGTGGACGATGTGCGGCGCGGTGTTGCCGCCGACGACGCGCCAGACGAACAACGGCACGCCAAAGGCCAGCATGAGGCCGAGATAGAGCGCGAGGCGACCGGGCACCAACAAGCCGTCGAGCATCAGCGGATCACTTGACGCGGAAGCTGAAGGAGCCCTTCACCGCATGCGTGTCGGTGGATACCACGTGCCAGTCCACCCGGTAGGTCCCTGCGCCGAGCGGATGGGCGGGCGTAATCACCAGCGACTTGGCGTCCGCCGACGCCGCGGTCTTGGCCTCGATCTTCGTCGGCGTTGTCGCGCCGGGCTTCTCCGTCATCGTCAGGTCCGCACCCGAGAGCTGCGTCATCAGCGTTTCCGAAAAGGAGACCTCGATCGTCGCGGGCGCGCTGACTTCGGCGTGATCGGCCGGCGTGGTGGAAACCACCTTGGGGTGCGCGAACAAGGCGCCACTGGCAAGCAACGCCGACACGGCGACGAGGCGAAGCGTGAAGGAACGGAAGTGCGACATGAGCAACCTCTTTCGTGATGAAGCGAGCGGGAAACCCGGCTTGTGCATGATGCAGCGAACGGCGCGCGGGAACCAGAACCGGCACGCACGGCACGCCATCAAGCGCAGCAGGAAACGCTCGTTGCGCGTGATCGGCGGTCGTGCTCGGTACGGTGCCGGAAGAGGGAAAACGCACGACGCATCGAACCCGTCGACATCGGCTCATGCAGAGCGTCGCGATCCCACAGCAGGATGGGCCAAGGGCGTTGCGCCCGGCCGATCGCCAACCCGGCCCCGCATCGCATGAGCCAAAAGCACCCGGAGATCACCCTGCTCGAATGGACCATACGCACGGTGCCCGCGGGATAGCACCCGAGCGGACAGCGGCCACAGCAGCGTCAGCCTCCCCGCTGTCGCCGCGCGCACGGCCACAAGCGTGCGCGAGCGGCCCGCGCTGCCGTGGCCGCGACGGCCCACCCATCGATGCGCCAACCGATGGAGTGCTTACGATCGATTCACGGTTTGCTGAAGGCCAGATGCAAGGTGATCTGGTCACCCGTCTTCAGGCTCGCCACGCTCGCGGGTGGAAAATGAACCTTCAGGGGCATGCCGCCGGCGGTGACGTCCACCACGCCGGTCTTGGTGTCCACGGCGGACACCGTGGCTGGCATCGTGTGCATGCCCTGCATGTTGGCATGCTTCGCCTTCATGCCTTCCATGCCCTGCTGGCCATGCATGGCGTCCGTGGCCTCCTGCTTGGGAGGAGAGTCCTGGGCGGCCATCGCGGTCACCGATGCCAGGGCCAGCCCTAAAGCCAGGCCTATCCGCCGCATGCGAGGGAAGTCGCTGTGAGTAGCCATGGTGTGCTCCCGTGCCCGTGTCGCCCATATCGGCGCAGGAAGCCTGCGCCGATAGATGTGTAGAACGATTGAATATGTTGGTACGGAAGCCTTAGTTGCCGCTGCGCCACGTCGGCCTTTCGGCACGCCGGCAGGGCAAGGCATGCCGGCCGGTCCATCAGCGCGAAGACAGATAGGCGCTCAAGCGCTGGATGTCGTCATCGTTCAGCGTTCCGGCGATGGCGTGCATGATCCTGGCGTTCGAGCTGTCGCTTCGCGTGCCTGCCCGAAAGTCGTTCAGTTCCTTGATGACGTAGACGGCCGACTGGCCGCGCAAGCGCGGAAAGCTTGCCCACGGTGGCTGAGGCTTGCCGTTCGCTTCGACACGGGGCCCCATGGCATCACCGCCGTGGCATCCCTGGCATGGAGGAATGCCGCGTGCAGGATCGCCCTCCAGGTACAGCTGCGCCCCCGCCGATGGCGGTTCGGCCGACCCCGGCGGCCTGGCCGGCAAGGACGCGAAGTAGCTGGCCAGGTCGCGCATGTCGGCGTCGCTCAGGTTGGCTGCCTGTGCGCTCATGATCGCGTCGCCTCGCTGCCCGCCCTTGAACTGCTTGAGCTGCAGGTACAGGTACGTCGCGGACTGGCCGGCCAGATTCGGGAAGTTGGGTGCGACGGCGATGCCCTTGGGGCCGTGGCATGCGGCGCACACCGTCGCCTTGCCTTCGCCATCGTGCGCGCTGCCCGCGATGGGCAACTGCCCGCGCACGTCGAGGAACGGCGCGGGCCGGGCCGTGGTGCTGCTGGCCGTTGCGGGCCCATCCACGGCGAGCAAGGCCTGCATCCAGGCCATGCCGATCGTCGCCAGCGCGGTCAAACCGAGGATCCTCAGCGTAGACATGCCGCGCCTCCTCATAGCTTCAGCGTGACGAAGGCGCCCAGCACGGCCGCGTGCCAGCGCGTCTGCGGGCCGAGATCGGTGTAGACGCGGTTGCCGATCACCAGGTCGCCCGGCCCGTCGAAGCCGGTGTAGTGCCAATCGGCGTAGCGCCCGAAACCGTACTGGCCAAACAGCCGCAGCCCTACCCGTGGCGTCAGCGCCAGGTTGAGGTTGGCCGTGAGTGTCTGCAATCGATAGATGTTCGCGGGAAAGCCGTTGCCGATGGACGCCGTCGTCAGGATGGACAGGTAACCGGGCGTGATGGCTCCGGTACTCGCATAGTCATAACCGTTGACGCCGCGCGAATAGGTGTAGTTGTAGCCGACATCGAGCTTGACCCTCGGCGTGAACACGTGAGTGAGGGTCGCGCCGATGTTGGCGTCTTTTTCGGTGTCGGTGGCCGTCCAGAAATTGGCGTAGGGATACATCGGTCCGCCGAACTGCGTACTGGCCTGCAGCGGCGACTGGTCCATCAGCGATTCGTTGTCCGCCACGTTGCCCTGCTTGATCCGCGAGGACTCCATGCTCAGGTAGCCATTGAAGCTGGTGCTGGCGGAGGGCGTCCAGTCGAACGACACGTCGGCGCCGGTGGTGCTGGCCGACTGGCGGCCGATCTGGGCGCCGTACTGGTTGCGGTTGCCGTAGAACGTGGTGGTCAACGTCGCGGTGTTTCCCAGCGGCGTGGTGATGATCGCCTTGAGCCTGGTCGCCTTGAGGTCGCTCATGTCGTACTTGTACATCTGGCTTACCGTGTAGGCGAGGATGCCGAGCTCGTCCTGCACGTAGCCCGGAAGCGACGGCGAGTACCACGGCATGTACGGGAAGTAGTTGTACGGGCTGCCGGTGCGCTTCTCGTATTCGTAGCTGAAGCGCAGCGTGCTCTCGCCGAGCGAATGCGAGTCCCAGCTCAGCTTCAGGTGCTGGTCGTTGAGGTAGGTGCGTTCGCGCTGCTGCGGCGTCTGGCGGTCGATCGTGTAGGTGAGGCCCAGCGAGTTGTGGTTGTTGACCTGGTAGGTGCCGCCCAGCTCGCCCTGGCGGTCGTTGTAGCTGTAGGGAATGTTGGCGAACTGGGTGAAGTACGACTGGTACAGCGGATTGCCGGCCTGGAACAGCCCGGCCGCCAGGTTGCCGACCACGAGCGTCTGCGAGCCGTTCTCATGGAGAAACCCGTACTGCCCGGTCAACGGGTTGTACATCGTGTAGCGCGTCATGTTGTTCTCGCCGCGCCAGCGGAAATTCACGTAGGCGTTCAAGTTCGCCAGCGGGCGGAAGCTCGCACGCAGGTTCACCAGGCCGGTGTCGATGCGCGCGTTGCCGTCCTGCTGCGACAGCGCCGCGGTCGTGTTCCAGTTGGCGCAGGCGATGCCGGTGGTGCCGATGAACTGGCCGGTGGGACAGAACGCCGGATCGAGGGGCGCCTGCAGCGCATCGTTCTGGCGCATGCTGCCGTAGGAGGCCGTGGCGGAGAACTCGCCGCGCCAGAACGAAAGCGGATGCGACCCTTCCAGCCGTACGTTGTAGTAGTTGTTGTCCGGCTCCAGCGAGAACGTGCCGCCGGTGATGGTGGATGGCGATCCGGGCAGCGGCGAGAACGGGGCCGCGAAGCTCAAGGAATCCTTGTGATCGCGGAAGAAGGAGGCGCTCATGGTGAAGTTGAATCGCCACCCGGCCGCACCCGCCTTGTTGCGCATCCCGATGTTGACGTCCGTCGTGGTGAAATCGACGGGGCGTACCGTTTCGTTCTGGCCGCCCCCTGTTCCCGGAATGCCGGGCGTACCGGCGCCTCCCGGTCCCGGCGCGGTGTAGTAGTAGCTGAAGAACATCGATCCGCCCCAGTCGCGCTGGCCGTCACGGTTTTCGTTGGTCACGCCGGCATAACCGATCCAGTCCTTGCCCAGCATGCCCTCCCAGCTCACGCCTTCGCTTTCGCGCGTCACCTGCAGCGTGCGACGGGCACGATCGGCCTCCACGGCGGCCACCTGCGCCTGGCTGCTCGCACCCGGCGCAAGCCCCGGGGGCAAGGTCAGGTGGGTCGATCCTATGCCGTTCCACAGCGGATAGGCATCGGTACTGAGCACATGGGGAACGTCACGGAAGAACGCCTCGACGCGATAGCTGCCGTACGTACCCATGCGCAGCCGGTAATACTGGTTGTCGTCGTTGATGCGGCTGCCGCGGAACTCGACGTACTGGCCGGTCTTTCGATTGAGCGCGCTGAAGGCAAGCATGCCCACCGCGCCGGCGTTCTTCCAGGCCGAATACTGCTGGAAGAATTCCGCGTCGTGATCGCCGCTGGTGTGCAGGTAGCCAAACTGCAGAAGCCAGTGGTAGGTCCAGTCGCCCTGCCCCATCGGCGCTTCGGCGGGCGCTTGCGACGGATAGGGATACAGCGAACCGGTGGGCGTTCGCAGCTGATCGGGATGCAGGTACGACATGCCCATGGGGTCCGGCGCCAGGAACGGCTCCCATCCGGTGGGATCGAGGTTGTTGCCGAACTGCGTGTTGCCCACGCGCTGCGTTCCACTCGTGTCGAACTGTGCCGACGCCACGCCGGGCAGCGCGAACGCCGTGGCGGTCGCGCACCACACCAGTCCCGTGGCCAGAGGATGTTGTTTCGGCACCGCTGCCTCCTCGCTGGGCCGCTCGCTATTGATGGAACATGGATCCACTGGGGCTGTTGGACCCGTGGATGTTCGTGTGGCAGGTCACGCACGCCCGCCCCATCAGGCGTTCATCCGGCGTCAGTCCATTGCGCATGCTCTGCCGGGTTTGCAGGTCGTTCGGGTGTCCGCTCATGGTGTGGCATTGCTGGCACAGCATCGGCAGCGGCAGCACCAACAGGGTTTGCTGGTTCGATCCATGGGGATCGTGGCAATTGAGGCAGTTCTCGCGCACCGGCGCGTGCTCGAAAATGAAGGGGCCGCGCTTCTCCGCGTGACACGAGTAGCAAGTGTCGTTGACCGTGTCGGTCTTCAGCAGCGGCCTGGTGATGGAACCATGGGGGTTGTGGCAATCGGTGCATGCCATCTGCCCTTCGGGAAGCGGCATGTGCGAGCGCCGGTTGAACTTGGCCAAAACGTCCTGGTGGCAGGTGGCGCACACCTGGTTGATGGATGACTTCGCCAGCGCGCCTTCGGGGGAATTGCGCACCATCGGGTTGTGGCAATCGGTACACGACAGCCCGCGCGCCTCATGCACGGAGCCCAGCCAG
>NZ_BCPR01000099.1 GCF_016586165.1 Dyella sp. EPa41
GGGTTCGAAGTCGGCGAGCTGCATGGCACCCTCGATGGCCTCCCGAAGATGCGCGCCGCCCAGGTCGCCATCGCCACCCAGCGCGATGGTGCGCCCGAGGATGGCGCGCACGCGGACCATGTTCTCCTTCTGGTCGTGGTTTCGCGGATCGTGCTCGCTCAGTGCGGTTTCGATGGCGTCGTCGGCGCGGTACTCGGCGATGGCGGTAGCAAGGTCGCCCTGCATCAGCGCGATCTTGCCGAGGTTGTTGTGCGCCTCGCCCAGCAGCTCCTGCCAGTCCGTCTTGGGGTTTTTGCCGCGCACCAGCTCGCGGCAATGCGCGAGCATGCCTTGATACTGCGTGGCGGCCTGCTCAAGCTTGCCCTGCGACTCCAGTACATGGCCCAGGTTGTTGTCCACCGTGGCCCATTGCTGGATGAAGTCCTTGTCGGGCGCGCCGGCCACCGTGGTGCGCCGCAGGACATCCTGCGCCATCGTGAAGTTCTTCTCCGCGGCCGGCAGGTTGCCGCGGTACCACTCGGTGATGCCGATGAACGCGAGCACGCGCGAATAGGCCACCTGCCTGGCGACATTGCGTGGTTCGCGCTCCGCCAGCGATCCGGCGATGTTGGCGGCCGCCTGGTAGGACTGCATGGCGGCGTCGAGATGGCCCTGGTCCGTGCGAACGCTGCCGATTTTTTCCAGCGCCTTGGCGCGCTGTGCGAGCGAGACATCGGTGACGTCGTTGTTCGGCAACGACTGGAAGTAGGCCATGGCGCGATCGTCGACGGCTTCCATGATGTCCAGGCGCTGCACTTGCCCCAGCTTGTCGTTGAGGTCGCCCAGCATGAAGCTCACCAGGCCCTCGGCCTGGTTGCGTTCGCGCTCCGCGACGCGCTGCGCGTGCACGGCGATCACGGCCAGCGTCGATGTCACCAGCGTGATGGCGACAGCGACGGCGGCGACCGCCGCGAGGCGGCGCTGGTGCCGTTGCTGTTCGCGCTGCTTGAGTTTGTCGAAACCGATATCGAGCAGGCCGGCGATCAGCTTCAGCTTTGCATTGGTTCTGCCGTCCTTGCCGGGGCGTGCGTCGGCGGCGATGGGTTCGGTGCGTTGTCGGGACATGCCCTGGGAGGCGTCATCCCATTCGAAGCGCAGTGCGGGAGCAAAGCACTCCTCGCCTTCGCGGCCGGCGACGTCGCTGGTGTTGGGCTCGCCGGCGACGATCAGGCAGAAGATGCGGTCCGCATGTCCGAGCCGCTTGAAAGCCAATACTTCCTGGTTGACCCAATGCGAGCGGGCCGAATGCGGCGAGCAGATCACCACCAGGTTGGCCGACTCGGACAGGGCTTCGTTGACCTTGCGCCCAAGGTCGGTGGCGCTGGCCAGTTCGTCGCGGTCGCGGAAGATGGGCAACAGGCGCCTTGGCACGATGCCGGCGGGCGTCACTTGCCCCACCAGCCGCTGCGGTATCCGGTAGCTCTCCAGCGAACGATGCAGCCAGTCGGCCCAGGCCTTGTCCTGGTGGCTGTAGCTGATGAATGCGCGATACCGGATTTCCGGTACGCCGGGATCCTGCGCCATGACGAGTCGCACTCCTGTACCAGCCAGTGCAGTCCCTTGCCGGGTCATCCTCATTCATGGGCGGCGGTAAAGCTTAGGCCAGCGTCGGCATCGAAAGACGACTGGCTCCCCTAGGTTGCGCAGACTAGCACGTGCGCGGGTGGACGGACCTTATGGACGGCCATACGTCTGACCTTCCGTATGGCGTATTCCGTTCGCCGAATTCCTTCATGCGGTTTTCACGCGGCACCGGACCGAAACTACGACTGCCTGGCTGGCATGGCTCAGCGGTTCTTGATCAGCGGGTTGCTCGTATCCGGTTGGGGCGTGCGGTCGGGTGACGGCGGCGGGGCGGGGGCTGGTGCCGGGGCGGGCGCCGGAGCTGGAGCCGGCGCCGCCGCAGCGGCGATGTTCGATTCGAATGGCGATGCACCATCAAGGATGTCGTACATGCTGTTCTCCCAATGCAGTGAGGCAGGCGGGTCAGCGGTTCTTGATCGTCGGGTTGCCGGCTCCGCGGGGTTCATAGCCAACCACCAGAAGCGGCTTCGAAACGGTGGGGGAGCTGGTGGTGTCCGAGGTCATGCGACTACTGCGCAGGGCGCTAACCCGCGGAGGAAACGGTGATTCGAAACGAGTCCGATACACCACGCCGCCGATCGTGGCGCTCAGCCGGTAGTACCAGGTGCCGATCTTTTCTTCGAGGTCGTGGTCATCCAGCAACGCCAGGGTCTGGTCGCGATGGCCGAGCCTGGGAGGGCCGAAAATGCCGGGGAACGGCGGGCTTATCCAGAGGAAGCCCGGCGATATCGCATCGTTCAGCGCGTTGAAGTGGCCGGGCGCGCCATGGTGTTGCAGGGACCACTCGATGGTCTGCGGCCGGCGGTCCTTGGTGATGCGGATGGTGCTGTTGCGAATATCCACGTGCAGATACGGTGGCTTGCCAGGCGGCACGATCAACTTCACGGGAATCGTGTGCACGGTCATGGGATGCTCCGGTCAGTCAAGGGAGGAGATGGCTCGGCGAAAGCAACGGCTTCCCACGCGTTGCACATGCATCGCGGAGGGAAAAGAGCGGACGCGCACGCACTCCACGCGGAAAGCGCGGGTACGGCACCGGAAGGCCAGTGGATCGACACCATGCGCCATGACATGCCCGCTCCCAGACAAGAACACGCCGTCCCTGGACGGGAAGTCCTCGTGTACCGGGCGGTTGAGCCGATGACGGCGCGCGTTGCGCCGACTCCCCATGGCGTTGTCGATTATCGCGCGTCTTGCCTGCTGTTCCGCAAGATATCGCCTTCGCCTTCACCTGGACGTCACGCGAGGAAAGCCCGCAGCACCGCGGCTTCGCGGAAGGGCCCAGTAATTTTGCTTAGAAGCGCTACGTAGACTCCCCAATTGCCAGGGCCGCCCGAATCCGCAATGGTGCCGGCGGACATGCTGGCAGATGCGTGTCCTGCGCGCCTCCTGCGGCTTCATGCAGGTCGCGCTGTCAGGGAGTAATGCGCGCCTCGCTATGCGCCCGTCTCCCCAGGCGATGGATGAAGGGAGAGTCGGATGGCCGCAGCGCCCATCACCCCAAGTCGGCATGCGATCGGGACATGGCATGCGCTCGCCGTGTTGCTATGCGTTCTTCTGTGGTGGAGCGATGCCTGTCTTGCTGCGCAGGACGCGCTCCCTTCGTGGAATGACGGCCCTGCTAAGCGGCACATCGTGGACTTCGTGAAGAAGGTCACCGCTACAGGCTCGTCCGACTTCGTGCCGCCCGAACAGCGCATCGCCGTATTCGACAATGACGGCACGCTCTGGGCCGAGCAGCCCATCTATTTCCAGTTCTTCTTCGTGATCGACCAGTTGCAGGCGCAATCGCCGCAGCACCCCGAATGGAAGACCACCGAACCCTTCAAGTCGGCCCTCGCCGGTGACCTGAAAGGCGTCGCCGCATCGGGTGAAAACGGCATCGTGCAACTGGTGGCGGCAACGCATGCCGGCATGACCACGGAACAGTTCGCGCGAAACGTCAACGAGTGGATGTCCACCGCGCGCCACCCCAAGACGCGGCGCGTGTTCACCGAGATGGTTTACCAGCCGATGCTCGAGCTGGTGCATTACCTGCGCGACAACGGTTTCAAGACCTATATCGTTTCCGGTGGCGGGCAGGACTTCATGCGGGCCTGGGCGACGGCCGCCTATGGCATCCCGCCCGAACAGATCATCGGCAGCCAGGGCGAACTGAAGTTCGAGTTGCGCGATGGCAAACCCGTCTTGATGAAGGAAGCGAAGGTGGCCCTGGTCGATGACGGCCCGGGCAAGCCGGTTGGCATCGAGCGGTTCATTGGACGCAAGCCGATCTTCGCGTTCGGCAACTCCGACGGCGACCAGCAGATGCTGGAGTGGACCGCATCGGGCGACGGCGCACGCTTCGCCGGCCTGGTGCACCACACCGACGCGTCACGCGAATGGGCTTACGACCGCCAGTCACCGGTGGGAAAGCTGGACAAGGCACTCGATGAAGCGACGGCCAAGGGATGGACCGTGGTCGACATGCGCAAGGACTGGAACGCGGTCTTTCCGGCAGAGAAGAAGTAACGCAGTGAGGGTTGCGGCACCAGGCCAGGGTGCCGTCATGGAATGGCTTGCGTGATCACCGACGGTTGCCTGGCGCAGCCGCAACACCCTGGAGGTACCCCATGATTCCCCCGTGGCAGCGCAGTACCCTGTTGAAATCTCTCACGACGGTGGTGGCGACGGCCTTGCTCGTCGTCGGCGCCGTGACCATGGAGCCCAGTGCCGTCAAGGCGCGACCGGCGCAGGACCAGCAGCAGGAGCAGGGCGACAACGGCAAGCCCAACATCCTGGTGATCTTCGGTGACGACGTTGGCCAGTCCAACATCAGCGCATACACCATGGGCATGATCGGCTACCGGACGCCCAACATCGATCGCATTGCCCGCGAAGGCATGATCTTTACCGACTACTACGCCGAGAACAGTTGCACGGCGGGACGCTCGACCTTCATCACCGGCCAGACGGTGCTGCGCACGGGCCTGTCGAAAGTGGGCATGCCGGGTGCGGCCCAGGGCCTGCAGGATCGCGACGTCACCATTGCGCAGGCGCTGAAGGGGCTGGGCTACGCCACGGCGCAATTCGGCAAGAACCACTTGGGTGACCAGGACCGCTTCCTGCCCACCAAGCACGGCTTCGACGAATACTTCGGCAACCTCTACCACCTCAACGCCGAGGAGGAACCGGAGCGCCCGTATTGGCCAGCGAACAACCCTGCCTTCCTCAAGATGTACAACCCGCGTGGCGTGTTGCACACCTACTCGGATGGCAAGATCGAGGACACCGGACCGCTTACCGTCAAGCGCATGCAGACCATCGATGACGAGACGACGGGCGGTGCCATCTCGTACATCCAGAAGCAGGCGCAGGCCAAGCAGCCGTTCTTCGTGTGGATGAACTTCACGCGGATGCACATCTTCACTCACGTTCGTCCGGAGTTCCGCGGCAAGGCGGGACTGGGCACGCAGGGCCACGAATACGCCGATGGCATGTGGGAGATGGACCAGAACGTCGGCAAGCTGCTGAAGACGCTGGATGATGCCGGCATCAGCAAGAACACCATCGTCATCTTCACCACCGACAACGGACCGAACTTCTTCACCTGGCCGGATGCGGCGAACACACCCTTCCGCAGCGAGAAGGACTCCAACTGGGAAGGCGCCTTCCGCGTGCCGGCCATGATCCGCTGGCCGGGACACATCCGCCCCAGCACGGTCAGCAATGCGCTGATTTCCGGTCTGGATTGGTTTCCGACGCTGGTGGCGGCGGCTGGCGATGGCGACATCGTCAACAAGCTGCTGAAGGGAACCAGCATCGGCGGCAAATCGTTCAAGGTGCATCTGGACGGCTACAACTTCCTGCCATACCTGACTGGCAAGACCAATACATCGCCTCGCGATGAGTTCTTCTATTTCAACGACGATGCCGAGATGGTCGCGGTCCGATGGGATCCCGTCGAGGTCGGCGGTGTCAGGCCGGATGCATGGAAAGCCGTGTTCTGCGACCAGCGCGCCCCGGGCGGCTTGCAGATCTGGATGGAGCCCTTCACCTGCCTGCGCCTGCCCAAGCTCTACAACTTGCGCATGGATCCGTATGAGCGTGGTGATATCGGTCCCACCAGCGGCTATTACCAGTGGGAAACCGAGAACGCTTATCTCACCGCGGAGGCGGGCCGTCGTGCCGGCGCGTTCCTCGCTACCTTCAAGGACTATCCGCCCAGCCAGACGCCGGGCTCCTTCACCATCGACAAAGCCGTCGAGCAGATGAAGATGCAGTTGCAGAAGGAAGGCAAGTAAAGCTGGCGATGTCGGCGACAGGGATGTCGCCACCTCTCGTCTCACCACCGGCCGCCAGCACTTGCGCTAGCGGCCGGCCATCCCTTCATACTCATAGGGAGTCCAGCCTCGCGTGAGTTCCATGCCCAGTGCCGTGCAGCAGCGCCGCGTTGGAAAGCTCGCCTCCGCGGCCAAGCCCATAGCGTCCGCCATGGCGTTCTGGCCTGCGTTGCTGCTGTTCGGCTCCGGCGCCGCAGCGCTGGTCTACCAGCTTCTCTGGATCAAGCAGCTCTCGCTTGTGGTGGGCGTGGAGGTCTACGCCGTCACCGTCGCGGTGAGCGCCTTCTTTGCGGGTCTTGCGGTGGGCGGCGCATGGCTGGGGCGTGTGGCCGATGGTCTCGCGCGTCCGTTGCGGCTCTATGCATGGCTGGAATGTGCCGTCGCGTTGCTTGCGGTGGCCTCGACGTTGTTGCTGGCGCATAGCGCTGCCGCTTTTGCATGGCTGGAACTTCATGCCGGATGGGTTGCCTGGCTGTTGCCCTTTGCCCTGGTGGGTGTGCCGGCCGTGGCCATGGGTGGCACCTTGCCGGTGCTGGTACGGGCCAGTGCGCGGGACAGCGTGGCGCGTACGGGCGGGCAACTGTATGCGGCCAATACGGCGGGCGCGATCGCCGGCGTGTTGCTCGCGCCGTTCGTGTTGCTGCCTGCGCTGGGAGTACAGGCATCGGCACTCGCGGCAGCGGCGTTGAACCTGCTCGCGGCGGCCGTCGCTGCCGCGCTGGACCGTGGTACTCGCACGCCGGCAGCCGCACCGCCACAGGAGGGCATGGTGACGGTGGATCGATCGGCGCGGCTCGCGCTGGCGCTCTACGCCATCGCGGGCGGCATCGCCCTGGGCTACGAAGTGGTGTGGTCGCAGACCGTGGTGCAGTTCATGAGTACGCGCGCGTTCGCCTTCGCCATGATGCTGGCCGTCTATCTATCGGGTTTGATGGCGGGCGCCGCGATCTATGCGCGCTTTGCCGAGCGCGGGCGCGATGCGTGGTCGGCGTTTGGCGTGCTCATCGCACTCGCGGGCCTGGTGGCCTTGCTGCAGGTGAGCTGGCTGGGACCATGGCTCGGTGAGCTGCAGGCGTCCTTGGCCGGCTTGCTGACCGATGCGACCGGCAGCCGCCTTGCCGCGATGTGCGCACGCTTCGCATTGGCCGCGGCCGCCATCGTGCTGGCGCCGACGCTGTTGCTGGGCGCCGCCTTTCCCGCCGTGCTCCGGTTGTGCGCGCAACCGGGCAGGAGCGGGCAGGGCGTCGGCAGTGCGGTGGCGCTCAACACCCTGGGTGGCATCGTGGGCACGACGCTCACGGGTTTCGTCCTGGTGCCGGTATTCGGGTTGGTGCGCACGCTGGGCCTGCTGGCCGTCGCGGCCGCGCTTGTCGGGCTTGTCGCGGTGTTCGTGGGCCGTACGCCACATAAGGGAAAGCCCTGGCTGGTGCCGCTGGTGGGCGCGTGCTCGCTGGCGCTGGCGTTGCTGACGCCAGCGGACAAGCTGGCTGGCATGCTCGCGCAGACGCGCGGCGGCGAGCTCACCTATTACGAGGAAAGCCGCGGCGGGACGGTGGCCGTGCTGGCGCAGGGCAGGGAAGACACCACCTTCCATCGCCTTTACATCCAGGGCGTGTCCAATTCCGGCGACACCTTGCCTTCGCAGCGTTACATGCGCCTGCAGGCGTTGCTGCCGCTGATCATCCATCAGGGTGAACCGAAGTCCGCGCTGGTGATCGGGTTCGGTACGGGCATCACGGCCGGGGCATTGTCCCGATATCCAGGGCTCACCTCGCGCGTCGTGGCCGAGTTGCTTCCCGCGGTGGTGCGTGCCGCGCCGCAGTTCCAGGGCAACTACGGTGCCGGCACGGCCGACAAGGGGCTCGACATCCGCCTGCGCGATGGCCGACGCGAGTTGCTGCGCAGCACGCAGCGCTACGACATGATCACGCTGGAGCCGCCGCCGCCTTCCGCATCCGGCGTGGTGAACCTGTATTCGCGCGACTTCTATCGACTGGCGGCATCGCGGCTGAACGACCACGGTTTGCTGGCGCAATGGTGGCCGATCGCCACGCAGAACGACGAGGACTCGCGCGCCATGGTGCGCGCCTTCCTCGATGCCTTTCCCCACGCGACCTTGTGGACCACCGAGTTGCACGAAATGCTGCTGGTGGGCTCGAACGACCCCATCGAGCTGGACGCCGCGCAGATCGAGCGGCGATTCATGCAGCCAGGCGTGGCGGCTTCGTTGCGTGAAGTGGGCATCGGCTCGCCCGCGGCCCTGCTTGCCACCTGGGTGGCCGATCGCGCGTCGCTGGAGCGGTATGCCGGCGACACGCCCGCCGTGACCGACGACCATCCGAGCATCGAGTACGCGACCTGGGTGCGCCGCAACGAGATCGTGCGCGTGCTGCCCGAGCTGATCGCACTGCAGACACAGCCACCGCTTCGCGGCGCCAGTGCCGACCTGCAGGCCGAGATGCGGATGCAGCACGACGTGCTGTTCACCTTTTACGCCTCAGGCTTGGCCGCGTACCGGGGCGACCGAGAGCGCTGGGGCGGCGCGCTGCAGCAGGTGATGCGCGTGGATGGCGGCAATCCTTACTACCGGTGGATTGCCGGCGACGGTCCATAGCGTGGACGCGCGTGGCGCAGGCTGTGCCGGCATCGCGCGAGGAAAGTCAGGAGGCAGCGAGGGGCCATGAGCGCGCGAAAGGCGATCAACGCACTGCAGACGCAGATGGAGACATCCATCATCGGCCAGCGCGAGCTGGTCCGCCAGATGATCGTCGGCCTGCTGGCGAATGGACATCTGCTGCTGGAAAGCCTGCCTGGCCTCGCCAAGACGCGCGCGGTGAAAAGCATGGCGAAGCACCTCGACGCGCAGATGCGCCGCATCCAGTTCACGCCCGACTTGTTGCCTTCGGACATCACCGGCACCGAAGTGCTGCACCAGCAGGGCGGGCAGAACGTATTCCAGTTTCAACCCGGCCCGATCTTCGGCAACGTGATCCTCGCCGACGAGATCAACCGCGCTCCGGCCAAGGTGCAAGCGGCGTTGCTCGAGGCGATGGAGGAACGCCAGATCACGGTGGCGGGCGCCACGCACAAGATGCCGGATCTGTTCATCGTGATGGCCACGCAGAACCCGATCGAGCAGGAGGGCACCTATCCCTTGCCCGAGGCGCAGCTCGATCGCTTCCTGATGAAGGTGCTGGTGGGCTATCCCGAGCGCGACAGCGAGATCGGCGTGCTCGAACTGGTCCGCGGCGAAGAGATCGCCGCCGCCACGGGGGGCGACACGGCCGCGGATGCCGGGCTCATCGAGCCGGAGCGCGTGTTCGAGGCACGCAAGGAAATCCACGGCATCCATGTCGCGCCGGCCATCGAGCAGTACATCATGGCCATCGTCGACGCCACGCGGCATCCGGAACGTTACGACAAGACGCTGGGCACGTGGATCCAGATCGGCTCCAGCCCGCGCGGCGGCATCGCGCTGGAACGCACCTCGCGCGTCAATGCATGGCTGGAAGGCCGTCCGCACGTGACGCCGGACGACGTGCGCGCGATGGCCCATGGCGTGCTGCGCCACCGGCTCATCCTCACCTACGACGCGAGTGCCGAAGGCATCCACGCCGACCAGGTGATCGACAAGATCCTGGAATTGGTGGCGGTGCCGGCTTGATTCCACTCCCTCTCCCCGGAGGGGAGAAGGAGTCCAACGCGCTGCGGTATCCAACATGGCCCAGATACAACCCAGCGACCTCGGTACCGTCTACGTCACGCCTGCGCATCTGGCGCGGCTGGAGTACGACGCACGTCGCCTCGCGGCCACGCCGCATCGCCCGCACCACAGCATTCTCGCGGGACGCCATGCGTCGCGACTGCGCGGACGCGGACTCAACTTCGAAGAGATCCGCGCCTATGTGCCGGGCGACGACCTGCGTCATCTCGACTGGAAGGCGTCGCTGCGCGTAGGGCATGCCCTGGTGCGCTCCTATACCGAAGAGCGTGATCGTCCCGCGTTGTTCGTGGTGGACCAGCGCATCTCCATGTTCTACGGGACGCGGCGCGCCATGAAATCCGTGGTGGCGGCCGAGATGGCCGCGCTGGGCGCGTGGATGGCGTTCCAGGCGGGCGATCGATCCGGTGCCGTCGTGTTCGACGACAGCCGCATCGAAGCCGTGCGGCCGCATCGCAGCCGCAGCCGCGTGCTGGCCACGTTGGGTGCGCTCGCACGCAGCAACCAGGCGCTGCATGCCGACACGGCGGCGCGCCCCCAGGCAAGCCAGCTCGACGCGGCGTTGCGCTCGGCACTGCACCTGGCCACGCATGACTACCTCGTCTGCGTGGTGAGCGACTTTTTCGGTGCGGACGAGCAGACCCTGCAATTGGCGCGCGAACTGGCCTCGCACAACGATGTCATCGCCGTGCTGGTCTATGACCCGTCGGCTCGCGCCATGCCCGCCAGCGGCAAGATCGTGGTCACCGAAGGCGAGTTGCAGGTGGAGATCGACTTCGGCCGCAAGACCGTGCGCGAGCCGCTCAGCGCCATGTTCGACACGCGATTGCAGCAGACCGTGGACCTGTTGCGGCGCTGTGGCGTTCCGCTGCTGGTGCTCGATACCGAGCAGCCGACGGTACAGCAGGTGGCGCGCCTGCTCGGCCACTTCTCGCAGCGGAGGGCCTGAGGCGATGCCCGCGCTGCCCACCCCGCCACCGGCGCCATCGATCGCGGACCTCAAGGAGATCGCCTTGCCGCCGCCGATCCCCTATACGCCGCAGGCGGCGGGATGGTGGGTGCTTCTTGCGCTGGTGCTGCTGGTGGTGCTGTGGGGCGTGGCGTTGCGTCTGCATCGCTGGTGGCGCAACCGCTACCGCCGCGCCGCGCAGAGGGAACTGGCGGCGATCGAGCAGGCCGTGGCCGATCCGTCGCAGCGGCAGGAGGCCCTGGCCGCCGTGCCTGCATTGGTCAAGCGCACCGTGCTGACATGGGCGCCACGCGAGACGGTGGCGCCACTCAGCGGCGAAGCATGGCTTGGCTATCTCGACCGGACGCTGGCCGGCGATAGTTTCACGCGCGGGGCCGGCCGGCACCTGCAGGCACTTGCCTATGGCGGCGGTGACATCACGCCCGATGATTCGCAAGCGCTGCTGGCCTTGTTGCATCGCTGGATCGATGACCATGTTCCAGCTTGAGTACCCCTGGCTGCTGCTGGTGCTTCCCTTGCCGCTGCTCGTGTGGTGGCTGCTGCCGCCGTATGGCGAACGCACGCGGGCCATACGCGTGCCGTTCTTCGACGAGCTGGCACGCATCACCGGGCAGACGCCATCGCGCGGCGCGGTGATCCTGCGCGGCAACTGGCTCAGGCGCATCCTGGCGCCCTTGTGCTGGGTGCTTGCGGTACTGGCATTGGCCAGTCCGCAATGGCTGGAGCCGCCGGTGGAACGCACCGAGTCGGCGCGCGACCTCTTGCTGGCCATCGATCTCTCCGGCTCGATGGCGACGCCCGATTTCGTGGACGAGCGCGCCGAGCGCATCGATCGCCTCACGGCGGTCAAAGGTGTCGTGGACGATTTCATCCGGCGCCGCACCACCGATCGCATCGGCCTGATCGTGTTCGGTACCAATGCGTTCCCGCAGACTTCGCTCACCCTCGATCACGTGGCGGTGCGCGACCTGCTGCAGGAGCTGCGCGTGGGCATGGCCGGGCCGCAGACCGCCATCGGCGACGCCATCGGCATGGCGGTGAAGATGACCGAGCGTTCGCGGCAGCGCGAGCGCGTGCTGATCCTGCTCACCGATGGCAACGACACCGCGTCGCGATTGCCCGCCGAGAAGGCGGCTGCCATTGCCAGGGAACATCACATCGTGATCCATACCATCGGCATCGGCGACCCCGGCGCCGTGGGCGAGAACCGCGTGGACCTCGATGCACTCAAGCGCATCGCCGCGGCCACCGGCGGGCGCAGCTATCGCGGCGAAAACCGGCAGCAGCTCGCGGATATCTATGCGCTGCTCGACCGCATCACGCCGAGCAAGGTGAAGCATTCGGTCTACCGCCCCAGGGTGAAGCTCTACTACGTGCCACTGGGTGTTGCCTTGCTGCTGATCCTCGCCTATCACCTGCTGATGCTGGGGCTGGTCGCGCCGCTGAGGCAGCGCCGCACGGCCATGGCCGATGCCGTGGCCGGTACGACGGAGGCCTGAGGAATGGACCAGGGTTTCCATTTCATCCGACCGCTGTGGCTGCTGCTGGTGCCGCTCGGGCCGCTGCTGTGGTGGTGGTGGCAGCGGCGCAACGATCCGCTGCAGCGATGGAAGGGCATGATCGCGCCGCACCTGCTGGCGCACCTGGTGGTGGGCGATCACGGGCATTGGCGCGTGCGCCCCATCCACCTGGTGTGTGCGGTGCTGGTGATCGGCGGCATCGCTTGCGCGGGTCCCACCTGGGAGCTCGATCCGCCGCCCTTCGCCGAGGATCGCGCGCCGATGGTGGTGGCCATCGACCTGTCGCCGGCCATGAACGCGATCGATGTCTCACCCACGCGGCTGGAGCGCACCAAGCAGAAGGTGCGCGACCTGATGAAGCTGCGAGCCGGCGGCCGCGTGGGCCTCATCGTCTACACCAGCACGGCGCACATGGTGTTGCCGCCCACCGACGATCCGGACCTGATGAATCTGTTCCTTGGCGCGCTATCCACCGATCTGCTGCCAGCAAAGGGGCAGAACGCCGCCGCGGCGCTCTCGCTGGCCGATCGCATGCTCGACGCGGAGAGCGATCCAGGCACCATCGTGTTCTTCACCAGCGGCTTCGACGACACCCAGATCCGCGCGTTCATGGAGCATCACGAGGCCTCGCGCCAGCAGGTCCTGGTGCTCGCCGTCGGCACCACCAAGGGCGGTCCGCTGCGCGCAGCTTCCGGTGCGCTGGCCATGGGAGCCGATGGGGCGCCGGTAGAGTCCAAACTGGACGACGAGGCGCTGCAGCGTCTTT
>NZ_BCPR01000100.1 GCF_016586165.1 Dyella sp. EPa41
TGCGGGCGAAGCGGACCATGGAAGGTCGCGCAAGCCCCGCGCCCTCTCCCCAACCCCTCTCCCGCTGGGAGAGGGGCCAAGGCATCGAGTGAATGCCTTCTCTCTAAGGGAGAAGGGCCTCCCCTGCTGGTCCGCGCGCGCTTGTCACCGAGCCCGCCTGACGATTCCGGTAAGCTAACGGCCATAACGTTTGTCAGGCCCACACCATGAGTCTTGCCCAACGCCGCATCCTGCTGGGCGTATCCGGCGGCATTGCCGCCTACAAGTCCTGCGAACTGGTCCGCCGCCTGCGCGATCTCGATGCCGAGGTGCGCGTGGTGATGACCGAAGGCGCCACGCATTTCGTCAGCGCCACCACGTTCCAGGCGCTGTCCGGCCAGCCGGTGCGGATCAGCCTGTGGGACGCGGAAGCCGAAGCGGCCATGGGCCACATCGAACTGGCGCGCTGGGCAGAACGCATCCTGATCGCCCCGGCCAGCGCCGACCTGATCGCACGCCTGGCTCATGGCTTCGCCAACGACCTGCTCACCACCGTCTGCCTCGCCAGCGCCGCGCCGCTCCATGTGGCGCCCGCCATGAACCAGCAGATGTGGGCGCATCCGGCCGTGCAGGCGAACGTCGATACCCTGCGCCAGCGCGGCGTGCACCTGCTCGGCCCCGCCTCGGGGGACCAGGCCTGCGGCGACATCGGCTCGGGCCGGATGCTGGAGCCGATGGAGCTGCGCGAAGCGATGGTCGCCTCGTTCGGCAACGCGTTGCTGCGCGGACGAAAGGTCGTGGTGAGCGCGGGGCCGACGTACGAAGACATCGACCCCGTCCGCTTCATCGGCAATCGCAGTTCCGGCCGCATGGGTTTCGCCGTGGCCGAAGCCGCCGCGCAGGCTGGCGCCGAGGTGACCCTGGTGGCCGGGCCGGTGAGCCTCGCCACGCCGCCAGGGGTGGCGCGCCGCATCGACGTGCGCAGCGCGACCCAGATGCGCGACGCGGTGGTGGCCGCCACGACGAATGCAGACATCTATATCGGTGCCGCGGCCGTGGGCGACTACCGCCCCGCCGAGGTGGCCGACCACAAGATCAAGAAGCGCGACGGCGCCGCCCTGGAGCTGAGCCTGGCCGAGAATCCGGACATCCTCGGCACGCTGGCCGCGCAAACCGTGCGCCCCTTCTTGGTCGGATTCGCCGCGGAAACGCATGATGTGGAGCGCTACGCCCGCGACAAGCTCGCGCGCAAAGGATTGGACATGATCGCCGCCAACCAGGTTGGCGGTGGCCTCGGCTTCGAGGCCGCCGACAACGCACTCACCCTGTATGGCCCCGAGGGCGCCATCGACTTGCCGCGCGCTTCCAAGACGGAGTTGGCGCGCCAGCTGGTGGCGAAGATCGCCGAGCGTTACGCGGCGGTGCGCGGATGATCGAGGTCGAGCTGAAGATCCTCGACCCGCGCCTGGGCGACACCATCGAACTGCCGCAAGCAGCTACCGCCGGCAGCGCCGGCATGGACCTGCGCGCCGCCATCGATGCGCCACTGACCCTGCAGCCCGGCGAAAGCGCGCTGGTGCCCAGCGGCATGGCCATCCACATCGGCGATCCGGGCTGGTGCGCGCTGATCGTGCCGCGCTCGGGCCTGGGCCATAAGCACGGCCTGGTCATGGGCAACCTGGTCGGTGTCATCGACGCGGACTACCAGGGGCCGCTGATGATCTCCTGCTGGAACCGCGGCACGCAGCCCTACACCATCGCGGTGGGCGATCGCATCGCCCAGCTGCTGCTGGTGCCGGTGGCGCAGGCGCGGTTGAAGGTGGTGAAGGAATTCGCGCCATCGCAGAGGGGCGAGGGCGGTTTTGGTTCGACCGGGGTCAACTAGTTCCGCGCCACGGTGCGGAACCCGACAACCTGTGCGGGGACAGGGCATGGCGAAATTCATCAGCTTGGGCGGACAACCGCTGGCTGGATCGATCGACTGGCGACGCCTGCTGCCGCTGGCGGCGGGTACCTTGCTGCTGCTGCTGGGCCTGGGCTGCCTGTGGCAGACCTGGCTGATCGCCGACGAAAACGGCGCGATCGGCCGCGTGCATGCGGCGCAGAAGAAAGCGGTCGAAGCCGTCGCCACCGAGATCGCCTCGGAGCGCGGCCGCGTCGAAGCGGCGGTGAAGGCGTCCGATCCCGCCACCCTGATGGCCGACCCGGCCCAGGGAGCGATCACCTTGCGCCAGCTGGTGCCCCAGGCGCTGGCGATCGAGATCTACAGCGGCGGCCTGGATGAAGTGCTGCACGCCAACTATCACCAGTTCGGCTACGGCAAGGCGGCACAGCTCATGGCGGCGCAGACGGCAGACGGCAAGCCGTTGGCCCAGACCGTGCCGGGCAAGGACGGTCGCCTGCTGGGCCTGGTCGTGCCGGTGGGACGACCCGAGCATCCGCAGGGTTGGGTCTGGGCGGCACTGCCGTTCGGGCCGGTGCAGGAGCAGTTCCAGGCCGTCGTGCCGTCCAGCGGGCGACTGGAACTGCGCCAGGGCGACGATCGCGGCGACCTGCGCCTGCTCGCTTCCGGTAGCGCCAGCGCCGAGCGCGAAGCAACCGGCACGCCCATCCCCGAAACCACGCTGAGCGTGGTGGCTGCCTTGCCGCGCGCCTACATCGTGCTGCCACGCGTCTGGCCGCTGACCGCATTGCTGGGCCTGTTGTGCGTGGGCGGCGGCGTATACCTGCTATGGATGCGCAATCGGCTGGGCATCCACCGCGTGGTGGAGACCGATGAACCGGTGTTCGCGGACCTCATCGAGAACCCGCCCGAGCCCGCTCCCTCCGCGCCGGCGCGCCTGGCGGCGATCAAGGCCGCCGCGCCTGCGGCCCCCGCAACCATCGATCCGACGATCTTCCGCACCTACGACGTGCGCGGCGTGGTCGGCACATCGCTGACGGTCGACGTGGCGCGCCTGCTCGGCCAGGCCATCGGCACGGTGATGCACGAAAAGGGCCTGCACGAGATCGTGGTCGGCCGCGACGGCCGCACATCCGGTCCGGAACTGGCTGCCGCGCTGGCCGAAGGCCTGCGCGTGGCGGGCATCGACGTGATCGACCTGGGCGCCGTGCCCACGCCCGTCGTGTATTTCGGCGCCTATCGCTTCAACACCGGGTGCGGCGTGGCCGTGACCGGCAGCCACAATCCGCCGGAATACAACGGCTTCAAGATCGTGGTCGGTGGCGAGACCTTGTCCGAAGGCGCCATCCAGGACCTCTACCAGCGCATCACCTCCAACCAGCTCACGCGAGGCGAGAAGGGCGGCCTGCGCCACGTCGACGTCATTCCCGATTACATCGACCGCATCACCTCGGACGTGCAGGCGGAGCGCCGCCTGAAGGTGGTGATCGACGCCGGCAACGGCATTGCGGGCGCGGTGGCGCCGCAGGTGCTGGAAGGCATCGGCTGCGACGTGATCCCGCTCTATTGCGACGTGGACGGCACGTTCCCGAACCATCACCCCGACCCTTCCGATCCGCACAACCTCGAAGACCTGCTCTTCGCGGTGAAGCAGACCGGCGCCGACCTGGGCATCGCCTTCGACGGCGATGGCGATCGCCTGGGCGTGGTGACCAAGGACGGCGAGATCATCTTCCCCGATCGCACGCTGATGCTGTTCGCACGCGATGTGCTGTCGCGCCAACCGGGCGCCACCGTCATCTATGACGTGAAATGTACCGGGCACCTCAAGGGTGTGATCCTCGACGCAGGCGGCAGCCCGCTGATGTGGCGCACCGGCCACTCGCTGATGAAGGCGAAGATGCGCGAGACCGATGCGGAACTCGCCGGCGAGATGAGCGGCCACTTCTTCTTCAAGGAGCGCTGGTACGGCTTCGACGATGGCATCTACGCCGGTGCGCGCCTGATGGAGATCCTGGCCGGCGACCTGGAAGAGCGCACGCCGGAAGAGATCTTCGCCACCTGTCCGAAGGGGGTGTCGACGCCCGAGCTGAAGGTGGAGATGCGCGAAGGCGAGCACTACCGCTTCATCGACGCGTTCCGCCAGAAGGCCGTCTTCGGCGACGCCACGCTCACGACCATCGATGGCGTGCGCGCGGACTGGTCGGACGGCTGGGGCCTGGTGCGTCCCTCGAACACCACGCCCGTGCTGGTGCTGCGCTTCGACGCGGACAACGAGGCGGCGCTCAAGCGCATCCAGGGCGTGTTCCGCTCGCAGCTGCTGGCGATCGATCCCTCGTTGAAGCTGCCGTTCTGAAAGCAGAAGGCCTCGGGATGACCGAGGCCTTCGAATCGCGTGCGTTCTTCCGCGTGGCGGACGGCCCGTTACAAGCCCGAACGTTCCTTTTCCTTGGCTGCCTTCACCTCGCGGTAGTGCTGCAGGTCGGTGGCGTTCTTCTTCTCCGCCGCATCGCGCGCATTCAATTCCCGCTCCAGCGTATCGCGCTGGCGCGTGACCACGTCGCGCTGCTTGGCGATGCTGTCGTTGAGGAACTTGGGCACCGGCTGCTTGGCACGCTCCAGGTCACCGGCACGGGTGAGCAGGTCCGTCAGCGCCTTTTCCTGGCTGCGCAGGTTGACGCGGGTGGTGCTGATCTGCTGGTCCAGGTTGTCCAGGCTTTGCTTCAGCGAGGTCGCATAGCCTTCCTCGGTGGGATAGGCAGCCAGCATCTGCGAGTCGACGCGGTCGCGTTCCTGTGCGGCCTTCTGTTTGGCGGCCTGTTCTTCCGCAGCCTTCTGCGCGGCGGCCCGCTCTTCCGGATTGAGCTGGCGGTCGACGTGCTGCACCACCAGGCCACGGTCGTTGACCAGGTCGTAGCCGTACTTCAGTGCATCGGACGTGAGGCTGTCGCTGTAGTGCGGCAGCCCCGAAGCGTCCTTCCAGCGGTAGCGGTAGCTGCTGGATGACGCCTTCTGTGCCTGCGCCTGCGCGCCGGCGGCCAGCGCGAGGATCGCGATGACGATGAGTGTTTTACGCATGAATTCCCCCTTGTGGGCGGAAGTATATCCAGCCGCATGGCGAGACCATGACGTTGCCACGGCCTCGCTGTCTCCCGTGTGACCGGCGTCGCTGGATGGCCGTGGATTTCAGGCGTTCACGCCGTATTGCTGGCGATAGGCCACCAGCTTGGCGTGTTCGCCGGCAAGCTCGGGGCGCTCGCCCGCATACGCCAGCACGTCGCCAAGGCTGGTGATGGCGATGACCGGGATGCCGAACTCGGCGGTGACTTCCTGTGCGGCGGACAACGCGCCCTGGCCGCGCTCCTGCCGATCGAGCGCGATCAGTACGCCTGCCGGCGTGGCGCCGTGCGCGCGAATCAGCGCCAGCGACTCGCGCACGGCAGTGCCCGCGGTCATCACGTCGTCCACGATCAGCACGCGCCCTTTCAGCGGCGCGCCCACCAGCACGCCGCCCTCGCCGTGGTCCTTGGCTTCCTTGCGGTTGTAGGCCCACGGCAGGTCGCGGCCGTGCCGTTCGGCCAGCGCGATGGCCGTGGCGGCGGCCAGCGCGATGCCCTTGTAGGCCGGGCCAAACAGCATGTCGACCTCGATGCCCGAATTCACCACTGCCGCCGCATAGGCGCGGCCCAGCTGCGCCAGCGCGCCGCCGGAGTCAATGCGGCCCATGTTGAAGAAGTACGGGCTCTGGCGGCCGGACTTCAGCGTGAAGTCGCCAAAGCGCAGCACCTCGCGCTGCAGGGTGAGTTCGATGAAATCGCGCTGGTAGTCGTGCACGGCCGTGTTCTCTCGATCGGATTCAAGGGGGCAGGGCGCACAACATCACGTATTGGGGCCCCGAGCGCCCGCCATGGTACAGCCCACCGGTCTCCCGGAAGCCGGCGCGCCGGTACAGCGCGAGGGCCGGCGTGTTGCGCACGTTCACGGTCAGCACGATGTCCCGCACCTGCGGATGCCGCAGCACAAGGTCGGCCATGGCGGCGGCGAGCGCCCGCGCTCCCAGCCCCCGGCCCTGCCAGCGCGCATCGATGAAGAACGAGCGCAATCCCACCGTGGCGCGTTCGAACACCATGTCCGCCACGCTGCCTGCCCGATGCTCAAGGCGGTAGAACCCGATCGGCTCGCCGTCGCGCAGGATGGCCATGGCCTCGCTGCCTTCGCACAGCGCGGCGTCGGCCAGCGAGGCGGCGATGTGGCCGACGAAATCGTATTGCACCTCGTGCACCGCGAGTTCAAGCAGGGCCGGGCGCAGGGATGCATCGACGGGTCGGACGCGGATGTCGGGGCAGTCAGGCATGGTTGCTATGATGGCGCATCCACCGGAAGTGAAGGACCCGCCCGACATGCGCATCATCAGCCTCAACGCCAACGGCATCCGTTCGGCCGGCACCAAGGGCGTGTTCGAGTGGTTGCGCCAGCAGAAGGCCGACGTGGTCTGCCTGCAGGAAACCAAGTCGCAGGAAGACCAGCTCAGCGACCCGATGTTCCGCCCCGATGGCCATCACTGCTTCTATCGCGATGCCAGCAGCAAGAAGGGCTACAGCGGCGTGGCCATCTACGCCAGGCGCGAGCCGGACGAGGTGCGCACCGCGCTCGGTTGGGAACCATTCGACAGCGAAGGCCGCTACATCGAGGCGCGCTTCGGCAAGCTCAGCGTCGTCTCGCTGTACGTGCCGTCGGGCTCGTCGGGCGAAGAACGCCAGCAATTCAAGTTCAAGGTGATGGACTGGATCGCGCCCATCTTCGCCGAGTGGATGAAGAGCGGCCGCGACTACGTGCTGTGCGGTGACTGGAACATCGTGCGCAGCGAGCTGGACATCAAGAACTGGCGCTCCAACCAGAAGAATTCCGGCTGCCTGCCCGAAGAACGCGCCTGGCTCAACGACCTGGTCGACAAGCACGGCTGGGTCGACAGCTATCGCACGCTGCACCCCAAGGGCCAGGACTACACCTGGTGGTCCAACCGCGGCAACGCGCGCGCCAACGACGTGGGTTGGCGCATCGACTACCAGATCGTCACGCCGTCGCTGCGCGACCGCCTGAAGCGCTGCTCGATCTATCGCGACGAGCGTTTCTCCGACCACGCGCCGTTCACGGTCGACTATGCCGACTGAGGCGACGCCGGCGGCCAAGCCGGCCAAGGTGCATATCTGGCACGCCTTCGCCCAGCCGGCCGCCTGGACCTTGTTCCTGTTCGGTTTCTCGTCAGGGCTGCCGTTCCTGCTGGTGTCTTACACGGTTGCCATCTGGCTGAAAACGCACGGCATCGTGCTCAAAGAGATCACCATGATCGCAAGCGCGGGCATGTTCTACGCGCTGAAATTCCTGTGGGCACCCCTGCTCGATCACGTGAGATTGCCCGGCGCGCTGGGGCGCCTGGGGCAGCGCCGCAGTTGGCTGTTGTTTGCGCAGATCGCGGTGATGGCTGGTCTGCTGGCCATGGCCAACCTCACGCCCACGCAACTGCCGCTGTTCATCGGGGCAACGCTGGTCGTGGCCTTCTTCGGGGCCACGCAGGACATCGCGGTGGACGCCTATCGCATCGAAATCGCGCCGACGTCCGACCAGGGCGCATTGGTGGCGACTTACTCGCTGGGATACCGCATCGCGTTGATCGTCACGGGTGCCGGCGCACTCATCCTCGCGGACCATGTCGCGTGGTCGATGATCTACGTGGTGTTTGCCCTGGCCATGCTGGTGCCGATATTGGCAACGCTTGGTGCACGCGAACCGGAAGTGGTGCGAACCACGCCGCGCAGCTGGAGGGCTGCCATGCAGCTGAGCGTCATCGATCCGTTTGCGGATTTCTTCCGCCGTTACGGATGGCTGCTGGCCAGCGTCACTCTGCTCTTCATCCTGCTGTTCAAGATTCCCGAACAGGCGACGGTGGGCGGCGTGATGGGGCCGTTCTATCTGGACATGGGGTTCACGACCACTCAAATCGGCGCCATTACCAAGCTGTGGGGCGTGTGGATCGGCATCCTGGGCGTGTTCGTCGGTGGCGCCGCCGTGGCCCGCTGGGGGGCATGGCGCAGCCTGGGCGTGTCGATGGTGCTGGCAGGCGCGAGCAACCTGGGTTACCTATGGCTGATCATGCATCCCGGTAACCTGGCGGTGCTGACCGCGGTCATCTCGGTGGAGAACTTCACGCTTGGCGTGCTCGGCCCGCCGATCGTGGCGTTTCTGTCCTCGCTGGTAAGCCGCGAGCACACGGCGACGCAATATGCGCTGCTCAGTTCCATGGTCAACCTGCCCGGCAAGGTGCTCGGGTTCTTCGCCGGTGGCATCGCGACGGCGACGGGCTACGGCGGATATTTCGTGCTCACCGTGGTTTCCATCATTCCGGCTACGCTGCTCTTCGCCTACCTTTGGCCCCGTTTCAGCAAGGACCGCCCCGGCGACACCAAACCGGAAGAAACTGCGGCCTGAATCAGCCAAGAGGTCGATACATTCCCTCTTGTCCTTGTGCCAAGATAATTCGCACAGGGGGCTTATGACTGTGGAAGGGGGAGTCCGTGCCGGACCTCGTCATTCGCCATATCGACAGTCTCATGGCCGAGCGCATCAAGGCGTTGGCCAAGGAGCGGCAATGGTCGATCAATGACGTAGTGCTGCATGCACTGCGGCATGGCCTGGGCATGGCCGCGACCAACCTGTTCGCGGAAACCATGCTCGATCCGGGTGAGCTCACCACGTTGGCGGGCCAGTGGGACGCCGGCGAAAAGGCGGCCTTCCAGGAAGCCGTGCTGGCGCTCTCGCGCACCACGCCGACCCAGCTCGCGCCGGTCCATCGCGTCCTTGACGACGAGAGTTAACGCGGCGCGGGGTACACCGCGCCGAGCACGCGTGGACCACGCGCGCCCGTGACTGCCGGCAGGTTGCCTGGCAAGCCGAGCAGGCGCTGGCGCGCCAGCCACGCGAAGGCCGTGGCCTCGAGATAGTCCGGATCGATGCCGTATTGCGCCGTGGTCGTCACGACACGCGCGGGCATCCGCTCGCCGAGTCGCTGCATCAGCACGTGGTTATGGACGCCGCCGCCGCAGCCAAGCACGTCGACCGCATCCGCCGCATGGTGTTCGATGGCATCGGCGACGCTGCGGGCGGACAGTTCGAGCAGCGTCGCCTGCACGTCGGCCGGCGACAGCGCCGCGACGCGCTGGTGGGATTCCAGCCAGGCAAGGTGGAAGTGCTCGCGCCCGGTGCTCTTGGGCGGCGGCAGGGCGAAATAGGGATCGGCGAGCAGGGCGGCGAGCAGGGCTTCATCGATGCGGCCCGACGCCGCAAATGCTCCGTCCGCATCGTAGGCCACGCCACGATGGCGCAGGCACCACGCATCCATCAGCCCATTGGCCGGGCCGGTATCGAAGCCGAACACGCGTCCGTTCGCACCCAGCACGGTGATGTTGGCGATGCCGCCAAGATTGAGCACGACACGCGTCTGTCCGGGCTGCGCCAGCAGCATGGCATGCACCGCCGGCAGCAGCGGCGCACCCTGGCCGCCTGCCGCGACATCGGCGCGACGGAAGTCGGCCACCACGTCCACGCCGCAACGCTCGGCGATCACCGACGGATCACCCACCTGCAGCGTGAAGGGATGCTCGCCGCTGGGACGGTGACGCAGCGTCTGTCCGTGCGAGCCGATCGCACGCACGGCGTTGGCCTGCGCGGCATCGCGGGCCAGCAAGGCCTGTGCCGCGTCGGCAAAGCACTGGCCGATCGCCACGTCCAGCCGGCCATAGGCATCGAGGTCGAGCCGTGTTTCGTCCTGGGCCACGGCAAGGATGCGCGTGCGCAAGGCCTCTGGCCATGGATGCGTCAAGGCATCGACCAGCTGGGGTTTGTCATGCTCGAAACGCACCAGCGCGGCATCGATGCCGTCGGCGCTGGTGCCCGAGATCAGGCCGAGATAAAGCGCCGAGGCCTCGTCCACGGGCGATCAGTCGTCGCTGCGGGTGTTGCCGCTGGCGCGGGCCAGCTTGATGTTGGCGTCCACGGTCTTCAGGCGCGCCAGCTGCGGCTGCACGACCTGCGCCTTGAATCTGGCCAGCTGCGCGGCCGGCAGCGGTTCGGGCTTGGGCAGCGTCACCGTCTGCGGATCGCGCTGCACGTCGTTGACGCGGAATTCGTAATGCAGGTGCGGCCCGGTGGCCAGGCCGGTCATGCCGACATAGCCGATCACCTGGCCCTGGCTCACGTGCTGGCCCACCTTTTCATTGGCGAACTTCGACATGTGGCCGTAGGCGGTGCTGATCGAGCCGTTGTGCTGCACGATCACGAAGTTGCCGTAACCGTTCATCCAGCCCTTGTACTTGACCACGCCGTCGCCCGCCGCATGGATCGGCGTGCCCGTCGGCGCGGCATAATCCACGCCCTTGTGCGCGCGCATCAGGCCCAGCACCGGATGCATGCGCGCGGCGCTGAACTGCGAGGAGATGCGCGTGAAATCGACCGGGATGCGCAGGAACGACTTCTGGATCGGGCGACCGTCCTCGCTGAACCAGCCGTAGCTGCCGTCTTCCTTCCTGAAGCGGTAGGCCGTGTAGCGCTGGCCCTGGTTGACGAACTCCGCCGCCACGATGTCGCCTTCGCGCAGGTAGGCGCCGTCGCGATACACGTCGTCGTAGATCACCGTGAAGCTGTCGCCTTCGCGCAGGTCCTGCACGAAGTCGATGTCGTATTTGAAGAGGTCGGCGAGCTTGAGCACCATCTGGTTGGTCATGCCGGCCTTGGAGGCGGCGGCGAACAACGAGCTGTCGATGGTGCCGTGCGCCACGTGCTCGCGGCGATCCACCTCGCGCGCCTGCGCGGTCACGGTGGCCTTGTCGCCTTCGAAGCGCATGGTCGTGCGGTTCGCTTCGTCCTTGTCGAAACGGATGCCCTTGAGGCTGCCGTCGCTGTCGAGCAGGAAGTCGAACTCCTGGCCCGGGCTGATGTGATGCAGCGACTTCGCATCGCCCGACTGGTCCACCACGTGCTGCACGTCGGTGAGGCTCAGGCCCTGGCTTTGGAACAGGTCGGACAGGGTCTGGCCTGGCTGCACCTGGACGATGTGCCAATCTTCGACGTCGGGCGTGCGGGCAATGTCCGGTGCCGCCTTGGGCAGCGCCAGCGGCAGCACGGCATGCGCGGTGGACACGCTGTCCGGACGCATCGCGCTGGCCCACGCAGGGATGAGAAAGCCGGAAACCGCCGTGATCAGCAGCGCCGTGCCGGCGAGCATCCAGCGCTCGCGATGCCAGCGGATCGGCTCCGCCTCACCGTGGCAACCGAACGACCAATGGGCACAACGCTCATAAAAGTGAGAGTGGCGACGCTGCGCCTTTCGGCGCATGGCCAATTTGCGCGCTGAACGCGCGGTCGTGTTTCTCTCACCCATGCCCGGTGTTCCCCAGGTACCAAAATTCTAATTGGCGCGTACCATAGCGGCCTTGTGTAAAGAGCGTCAACGCCTTTTCCATCAATGGGTTGCGATAATTTTTTGGTTAACGCACACTTAACGGAACCGGCCGGGAAACCGTGATTTCCGCCGCAGTCCAGACAACGAAAATTTGAGGAATACATGAACGAGCTTGAGCAGGCGCTGGCCACCATCGCGCGCGGCGCCGACGAAATCATCAAGCAGGAGGAACTCGTCGAGCGACTCAAGCTGGGCCGGCCGCTGCGCATCAAGGCCGGTTTCGATCCGACCGCGCCCGACCTGCACCTGGGCCACACGGTGCTGCTCAACAAGATGCGCCAGTTCCAGGACCTGGGGCACCAGGTGATTTTCCTGATCGGCGACTTCACCGGCATGATCGGCGATCCGACCGGCAAGAACGTCACGCGCAAGCCGCTCAGCCGCGAAGACGTGCTGGCCAACGCCGAGACTTATGCGGAACAGGTCTATAAGGTGCTGGACAAGGAGCGCACCGAGCTGCGCTTCAACTCCGAATGGTTCGGCCAGATGAGCGCCGCCGACATGATCAAGCTCGCCGCCCAGCACACGGTGGCGCGCATGCTCGAGCGCGACGACTTCTCCAAGCGCTTCGCCGGCCAGCAGCCCATCGCCATCCACGAATTCCTCTATCCACTGGTGCAGGGCTACGACTCGGTGGCGCTCAAGTGCGACGTCGAGCTGGGTGGCACCGACCAGAAGTTCAACCTCCTGATGGGCCGCGCCCTGCAGGAGCACCACGGCCAGCCGCCGCAGATCGTGCTCACCATGCCGCTGCTCGAGGGCCTGGACGGCGTCAACAAGATGTCCAAGTCGCTGGGCAACTACATCGGCATCAATGAGCCCGCCATCGACATCGTCACCAAGACGCTGAAGATCGGCGATGATCTGATGTGGCGCTGGTTCGAACTGCTCAGCTTCGAGACGTCGCTGGACGACATCGCCCGCATGAAGCAGGAAGTGGCGAGCGGTGCGCTGAATCCACGCGACGCCAAGCTCAGGCTGGCGCGTGAACTGGCCACGCGCTTCCACGATGCCGCGGCGGCGGAACAGGCGATCGCCGGCTGGCATGCCGTGGTGCGTGGCGAAGGCGATACCAGCCTGCTCCCGCTGACCGAAATTGCCGTGCCCGCGGAAGGTCTGCGCTTGCCTGCACTACTTACCGCGGCAGGCCTCACGCCGAGCAACGCGGAAGCGAATCGCAAGCTCAAGGAACGCGCGGTGCGCATCGACGCGGAAGTCGTCGAAGATGCGCAACGCGTGTTTTCCCCTGGTTTTGAAGGGGTTTTGCAGATCGGCAAGCGCAACTTCGCTCGCGTGTTGTTGACGCTTGCATGAGTCGAACGCGACGACGCGACGTCGTCGCGATACTTCGATGACGTGATGTTTCGCGTGAGAACAACGTCTTACGCGAAACACGAAAAATAATTTCAAAATTTGCTTGTCAAAGGTGGGGGGCCTCCCTATTATTCGCCTCCCGCCGCTGGCATCGCCCTCCGACGGCAACACCGAAAGCAAAATTTTTT
>NZ_BCPR01000101.1 GCF_016586165.1 Dyella sp. EPa41
CGTTGCGGTGTAGCGGCTTCGTTCGAGGTAGAAATGAGTGCATCCCGGCTGGCCTCGGTCGTCCGGCGCTTCTATTCCCATATCGCTATGAGCCTTGGCTCTGAAGGCCATTTTCTTTGGGTTACTTTTCTTTTGGGCCAGCAAAAGAAAAGTGACTCGAGCGCCGGCAGGGGATCGAAACGCCCGCCGCGTAGGCGGCAACCTGGCGGAAACGGAGCTACCGAAGGCAACCCGTCATCACAAGAGCAACAAACGTGCAGACCGGTGCGAAAGGCTGTCGCGCACTGGGTGCGCTCCTACAAAGGGGGGGGGCGGGGTTGGGCGGCGACGAGCTTCCGACGGCCGCCATCATCGCGACGCGAGCGAACTCCGTCGCGCGTCAAGAAAGCGCCGCCTGGCTGTCGCGCCGGGTTGTAAACCCAGTCCCCGCAACGTTTTCCGCCGATGGCATGGCGCTTGCTATCGACAGGTAGAGGCGCCCGCATCGGTCGCCAAGGCATTCGGAAAACGGACAGGTACTGGCATGGCTCAGAACGAGCAAACGACGGAAACCACGACCGCCCCGCAGAAGAAGGGCGGCTCGAAGGTCGTGATCATCATGGGCGTGGCGCTGCTCGCGCTGGGCGGCGCGTGCGCCTACCTGCTGCTCGGCAAGTCCTCGCACGGCAATGCGCCGGAAGAGCCGAAGGTGGTGCTCTCCAAGCAGGAGCAGTACCTCCCGATGGACCCGCCGTTCGTGGTGAATTTCAAGGACGACCAGTCCATGCGCTTCCTGCAGGTGGGCGTGAGCCTGATGTCGCATGACGCCGCCGCGCTCGCTTCCGCCAAGGAAGCCGAGCCGGTGATCCGCAATGCGATGGTCATGCTGTTCAGCAGCCAGGACTACTCCATCCTCAGCGACGCCGCGGGCAAGCAGAAACTCCAGGCCGATGCGCTCGCCGCGGTGCGCAAGATCGTCGAGCAGCGCCTGGGCCGTCCCGGCATCGAGGCGCTGTACTTCACCAGCTTCGTGATGCAGTGACGGGGCCACGCCGATGAGCGACCTGCTTTCACAGGAAGAAATCGACGCCCTGCTCGACGGCGTGGAAGGCGGCGCCGTCGAGACGGGCAACGACGAACCGCTGCCGCCCGATGCGGTGATCTCGTACGACTTCACCCAGCAGGACCGCATCGTGCGCGGCCGCCTGCCGACGCTGGAAATGGTCAATGACCGTTTCGCGCGGTTCTTCCGCACCGCCATCTTCGGCGTGCTGCGCAAGACCTGCGAGGTGTCGGTGCTCGGCGTGAAGATGATCAAGTTCGCCGAGTACGTGCACGCGCTGGCCGTGCCCAGCAACCTCAACCTGGTGCGCATCAAGCCGCTGCGAGGCACCGCGCTGGTGGTGATGGAGCCGCGCCTGGTGTTCACCGTGATCGACAACTTCTTCGGTGGCGACGGGCGCTTCCACGCGCGCATCGAGGGACGCGATTTCACCGCCACCGAGAACCGCGTCATCCAGATCATGCTCACCGAGCTGTTCGCCGCGATGACCGAAGCCTGGGCGCCGGTGCTGCCGCTCAATTTCGAGTACCTCAACTCGGAGATCAACCCGCAGTTCGCCAACATCGTGAGCCCTACCGAGACGGTGGTGGTCTCCAAGTTCCACGTCGAGCTCGACGGCGGTGGCGGTGAAGTGCACCTCACCTTGCCGTACGCCATGGTCGAGCCGATCCGCACCCTGCTCGATGCCGGCGTGCAGAGCGATCGCGTCGATCGCGATGACCGCTGGGCCGAGACGCTGCAGGACGAAGTGCTGGACGCCGAAGTCGAGCTCAGCGCGCTGCTTTTGGAAATGCGCCTGAGCATCGGTGAATTCCTGCGCATGCGGCCGGGCGACGTCATTCCCGTCCAGCTGCCCGAACTGTGCACCGTCTTCGCCGAGGACGTGCCCGTATTCCGTGGCCGCTACGGCCAGGCCAGCGGCAACAACGCCATTCGATTCCACGCCCAGACAGGCCGCCGCGAAATGCGCCTGTCGACCGAACTTGTCACGGAGAAGAGCCTCGCATGATCACGCCCAATGACGCTGCCACCCAACGCGTCGAATTCGACCCGCTGACCGCGCCCGCGGCCGAAGGCGCCGACGTCAACCTGGACATGATTCTCGATGTGCCCGTGACACTGGCGATGGAAGTCGGCCGCACGCGCATCAGCATCCGCAACCTGCTGCAGCTCAACCAGGGCTCGGTGGTGGAGCTGGACCGCTCCGCCGGTGAACCGCTGGACGTGTTCGTCAACGGCACGCTCGTGGCCCACGGCGAAGTCGTGGTGATCAACGAGCGGTTCGGCATCCGTCTCACCGACGTGATCAGCCCGGCCGAACGCGTGCGCAAGTTGCGGTGAGCGGCATGTTGCTGGCCCTTGCGCTGCCGGTCGCCGCCGCGCCGGAAATCAATGTGGGTGGCGAACTGCTGCGCGTGCTGGCGAGCCTCGCCGGCATCGTCGCGCTGATCTTCATCGCCGGCTGGTTCAGCCGCCGCCTGCAGGCCCGCACGTCGCCGGGTGGTCGTCGCCTGCGCTGCGTGGAAACCATGGCGGTGGGTGCGCGCGACCGCCTGCTGCTGGTCGATGCCGACGGCAAACGCCTGCTGGTGGGGGTGGGCCAGGGCGGCATGCGCACGCTGCATGTGTACGAAGGCACCGCGCCCGAGGAGGGCCCGACGCCGCCGACGCCGGGGTTTGGCGATGTGCTTGCCCGTTGGAAGCGCACGCCATGAAGAAGTATCGCCGCTGGATTCTCCTGCTGGCCCTGCTGCTGGTACCGATGTTCGCGTGGGCGGCTCCGGCCGCTCCCGCCATGCCGGCCATGCCCGCCTCGCCGGCCGGCATTCCGGTGCTGACGGTGCAAAACGCGCCGGGTGGCGCGCAGAACTGGACGCTGTCGCTGCAAGTGCTGGCGCTGATGACGGTGCTGACGCTGCTGCCGGCCGTGCTGCTGATGATGACCTCGTTTACGCGCATCATCATCGTGCTTGGCTTTTTGCGGCAAGCACTGGGCACGCAGTCCACGCCCTCCAACCAGATCCTGCTTGGCCTGTCGCTGTTCCTCACGTTGTTCGTGATGCAGCCGGTGCTGTCGCATGCGTATGCCGATGGCGTGAAGCCGTATATGGACGGCCAGATGCCGGCCGAGCAGGCCGTGCCAGCCGCGGCCGCGCCGTTCAAGCGCTTCATGCTGGACCAGACACGTGACGCCGACCTGCAGCTGTTCACGCATCTGGCCAACGAAAAGCCCTATGCCAGCAAGGACGATGTGCCGTTTCGCGTGGCGATGCCGGCGTTCGTCACCAGCGAATTGAAGACCGCGTTCCAGATGGGCTTCCTGCTGTTCATCCCATTCCTGATCATCGACCTGGTGGTGGCCAGCGTGCTGATGTCGATGGGCATGATGATGGTGTCGCCGGCGATCATCTCGCTGCCGTTCAAGATCATGCTGTTCGTGCTGGTGGACGGGTGGACGCTGTTGCTGGGGACGCTGGCGGGGAGTTTCTACTCGTGAGCGCGGCGACGCACTTTTCTCCAGCTCCCATTGGGGAGGGAAGGGTGGAACTCGCCAAGGCGATGGTTGCCCTCATCGTCACTCCGGCGCAGGCCGGAATCCGGCCACCGCGTGGCCTGATGTTGCGCAGCCGCCGATGGATCCCGGCCTGCGCCGGGATGACGGGGATGAAGCGCCATGACGCCTGAGTCCGTCATCGAATTCGGCCAGCACGCGCTCTACGTGGCGATGATGGTTGCTGCGCCGCTGTTGCTCACCGCGTTGCTGGTCGGCTTGATCATCGGCGTGGTGCAGGCCGCCACGCAGATCAACGAAATGACCCTGAGCTTCATCCCCAAGGTCATCGCGATGGCGGCGGTCGCACTGATCGCCGGCCCGTGGATGCTGCGCACGCTGGTGCAGTTCACGCGCCAGTTGATCGAGAGCCTGCCGGGGGCGGTGAAGTGAACACCGTCGACTACGCCCAGATCCAGCATCTGCTGGGCTCGCTGTTGTGGGCGATGGGGCGTGTCGGCGGTTTGTTCCTGGTGGCTCCGGTGTTCGGCGACAAGGTGGTGCCTCAGCGCATCCGCCTCGCCGTGATGTTGATCCTGGCCGTCGTGCTGGCACCGCTCGCGCCGACCAGCATCGACCTGATGTCGGCCGATGGCGTGGCCACCATGGTGAGCCAGGTGCTGCTGGGTGCCGCCGTGGGTTTCGTGCTCAAGCTGGTGTTCGAGGCGGTGTCGTTCGGTGGCCAGCTGGTCGGGCAGAGCATGAGCCTTGGTTTTGCCGAAACGGTGGATCCGCGCGGTGGCGGCAGCTCGCCCGTGCTCAGCCAGTTCTACCTGCTGATGGTGACCCTGCTGTTCCTGGCGATGGACGGCCATCTGCGCTTGATCGCCCTCCTGGCCGACAGCTTCCATACCTTGCCGCCGGGGCATGCGGTGATCGATGCCCATGGCCTGCATGCGATCCTGCTGTTCGCCGTGCACCTGTTCGGCGGCGCGGTGCGCGTGGCGTTGCCGGCGATGACATCGCTGTTGATGGTGAACATCGGCTTTGCCGCGATCAGCCGCGCGGCGCCGTCGATGAACCTGTTCGCAGTGGGTTTTCCGATCACGGTGACCCTGGGTTTCGTGGCGCTGTGGCTCTCGCTGCGCAGCGTGCCGGGTGCGTTCGAGTCGTTGCAGAACAGCGCATGGACGCTGATGCACGAGCTGGTGGGTGGATAAGGAGTCCGCACCATGGCCGAGCATGACGCCGAAGACCGCACCGAACAACCATCGGAAAAACGCCTGCGCGAAGCGCGGGAAAAGGGCGACGTACCACGATCGCGCGATCTGTCCGGCGCCGTGGTGGTGCTGGCTGGCGTGTCTGCCCTGATCAGCGGCGGCGAGCGCTCGGTGGAGCACGTGCGCCGCATTTTTGGCTTTGGCCTTACCTATGGCCGCGATGCGCTGTTCAGCGATGCATTGCCGTCACGCGTGCTGGGCCTGGCGCTGCGCGAGGCGATGTCGCTGTTCGCGCCGGTGGCGCTGGCCACCGTGCTCGCCGCGCTGGCCGCGCCGGTGCTGCTGGGCGGCCTGAATTTCAGCGCGCAGGCGCTGCAGCCCAAGTTCGAGCGGCTCAACCCGGTGGAAGGCCTGGGCCGCATTTTCGCGATGCGCGGCCTGGTCGAGCTTGGCAAGTCGCTGTTGAAGCTGCTGCTGATCGGCGCCGTGCTGGTGATGGTGCTGAAGAACTGGCAGGCCGACCTGATGTCGACCGGTCACGGCGACGTCGGCCACGGCATGCTCAAGGCCATGGGCCTGCTGGGCCATGGCGCGTTGCTGTTCGGCACCGTGCTGGCGCTGATCGGTGGCGCCGATGCGCTGTACCAGAAGTTCGACCATGCCAAGCGCCTGCGCATGACGCGCCAGGAACTGAAGGACGAGGCGAAGGAAAGCGACGGCAACCCCGAACTCAAGGGCCGCATCCGCCAGATGCAGTTCCAGATGGCGCGCAAGCGCATGATGCAGGAGCTGCCCAAGGCCGACGTGGTGATCACCAACCCCACGCACTTCGCCGTGGCGCTGCGCTACGACGAAGGCCGCATGGGCGCGCCCCGCGTGATCGCCAAGGGCCTGGACGAAATGGCCATGCAGATCCGGCTTGTCGCGGGCAGCCATCGCATTCCCACGGTGGAAGCGCCGCCGCTGGCACGCGCCTTGTATGCCACCACCCAGCTCGACCGCGAGATTCCCTCGTCGCTCTACGTCGCCGTGGCGCAGGTGCTCGCGTACGTGTTCCAGCTCAAGCAGGCCGTCGCGCGTGGGGAACAGCCACCGACGGCGCCCAAGCCCGATGTCGATCCGGACCTGATGGGTCCTTACAAGTTCTGACGGAAACCACGCATGGCCACCGCTACTGCCATCGATAACCTCAAGATGCTGGGACGCCGCGGCGTCGGCGCGCCGGTCATCATGCTCGCCATGCTGGCGATGATGATGTTGCCGCTGCCGCCCTTCATCCTCGACATGCTCTTCAGCTTCAACATCGCGTTGTCGCTGGTGATCCTGCTGGCGGTGATCTACGTGATGCGGCCGCTGGAATTCGCCGCGTTCCCCACCGTGGTGCTGATGGCGACCTTGCTGCGCCTGGCGCTCAACATCGCCTCCACGCGCGTGGTGCTGCTGCACGGCCACGATGGCCCCGGCGCGGCGGGCAAGGTGATCGAGGCGTTCGGCGAGTTCGTCATCGGCGGCAACTTCGCGGTCGGCCTGGTGGTGTTCGCCATCCTCACCATCATCAACTTCGTGGTGGTGACCAAGGGCGCCACGCGCGTGTCCGAAGTGACCGCGCGCTTCACCCTCGACGCGATGCCCGGGAAGCAGATGGCGATCGACGCCGACCTCAACGCCGGCCTGCTCAACCAGGAGCAGGCGCGTGACCGCCGCCAGGAAGTGCGCGAGGAAGCGGATTTCTACGGCTCGATGGACGGCGCCTCGAAGTTCGTGCGCGGCGATGCCACCGCCGGCATCCTGATCCTCATCATCAACATCGTCGGCGGCTTCTTCGTCGGCGTGATGCAGCACGGCCTTTCGGCCGGCGATGCCGCCAAGACCTACACGCTGCTCACCATCGGCGATGGCCTGGTGGCGCAGGTGCCGTCGCTGATGCTGTCCATCGCCACCGCGGTCATCGTCACCCGCGTGTCCAAGGCGACAGGACATGGGCAAGCAGGTGATCGGCCAGGTGTTCGGCCAGCCGCGCGCGCTCGCCGTGGCCGGTGCGGTGCTGGGCGTGATGGGCCTGATCCCGGGCATGCCGAACATCGCCTTCCTGCTGCTGGGCGGCGCCTGCGGCGGCGCTTCGTACCTCATGGTCAAGCGCGATCGCGAGGCGAAGGAACGCGTGGCGAAGATCGCGGCTGAAGTGCCGCCGCCCGCCGCGCCGGTGGAGCGCATCGAACTGGGTTGGGAAGACGTCGCCAGCGTCGATCCGCTGGGCCTGGAAGTGGGCTATCGCCTGATTCCACTGGTCGACCAGCACCAGGGGGGCGAGCTGATGGGCCGCATCAAGTCGGTGCGCCGCAAGCTCTCGCAGGAGCTGGGCTTCCTGGTGCCGCCGGTGCACATCCGCGACAACCTCGACCTTGGCCCCAACACCTATCGCATCACCCTGATGGGCGTGCCGATGGGCGAGGCCGAAGTGCACAACGATCGCCTGCTGGCGATCAACCCGGGCCGCGTGCAGGAAGGCCTGCACGGCATCCCCACGCGGGATCCGGCCTTCGGCCTGGAGGCGATGTGGATCGAGCCCGGCCAGCGCGAACTGGCGCAGAGCCTGGGCTACACGGTGGTCGATCCGGCCACGGTCATCGCCACGCATCTTTCGCACATCCTGCAGGGCCACGCGCACGAGCTGCTCGGCCATCAGGACGTGCAGCAGCTGCTGGACCGCCTCGCGCAGACCGCGCCCAAGCTGGTGGAAGACCTGGTGCCCAAGCGCCTGTCGCTGGGCGTGGTGGTCAAGGTCATGCAGAACCTGCTGGCCGAGCGGGTGCCGATCCGCAACATGCGTTCCATCGTCGAATCCTTGGCGGAGCACGCGGGCCAGAGTCAGGATCCCGGCGCGCTCACCGCCGCCGTGCGCGTCGCGCTCGGTCGCCAGATCGTGCAGGAGATCACCGGCCTGGGCACCGAGATCCCGGTCATCACGCTGGCGCCGGAACTGGAGCAGATCCTGCTGGGATCGCTCGCAAACGGCGGCGTGGCGGGCGCCGCGGTGGAGCCGGGCCTCGCGGATCGTCTCCAGCAGGGCGTCGCCGACGCCGCGCGCAAGCAGGAAATGAGCGGCGAACCGGCCGTGTTGCTGGTCGCGCCGCAGCTTCGTCCGTGGCTCGCGCGCTTCACGCGCCACGTGGCACAGAACCTGCACGTACTGGCCTACAACGAGGTGCCTGACAACCGCCGTGTGCGGCTGGTACAGGCGTTAGGACGTTAAGTGCAGTGAACGGAAAAGGGTGAATGGTGAACGGAGAGAGCAGTGTGCGGCCGGTTTCAACGATGCGCGCTGTTGCCCGTTCACCACGCCAAGCGGAACAAACAGGTCGAGAAAGGTCGGATATGCGCCACGGGCAAACCATTCAACGCAAGGCTGAAGCAGCGCGGGCTGTCTCTATTCACCTTTCACCATTCACCCTTCACGCGAGCGCAGCGAGCCCATGAAGATCAAACGTTTCGTGGCCGCCGACATGCGCCAGGCCATGCGTGAAGTACGCGAGGAGCAGGGCCCCGACGCCGTGATCCTTTCCACGCGCCGCATGGACGAAGGCATCGAGATCATCGCCGCCGTCGACTTCGACGAGGCACTGGTGCGCGAAGCGGCCCGCCATGGCGCGCCGCTGCACGTGGAGCCGCGCACGCCGGCCCAGTCCGCTCCGGTGGAGGCGAGGCCGGCGGCGATCCGTCGCGGCGACGTCGCTCCGCCGCCGCTGCCGACGGCCAGCCGTCATCACGACGATGGCGTGACGGTGTCGCTGTCGCGCACGCGTCCGGCCATGGCCCCGCCTGCCGACACCGCGCCTGTGCGCGTCGCACCGCCGCGTGCGGTCGAACCGGCCGTGCAGGCCGCCGCAACGGCGCCGTTCGTGGCGCCGGTCGCGCCGGTCGAAGCGGCGGCCCCGGCCATGGCATTCGACCCTGCCGCACCGATCCACCCGCTGCTCGAGCGCGCCATGCAGGACACCGCGCGCGTGCGCGCCGAACTGGGCAGCCTGCGCGACCTGCTGGAAACGCAGCTCTCCAGCCTGATCTGGAACGACATGGAGCGCCGCCAGCCGTTGCGCGCCCGCGTCCTGCGTGAGATGACGCGCCTGGGCATCGAATCCGATGTCGCGCGCCAGCTGGTGGACGACCTGCCGGGCAACCTCAGCGCCGAGCAGGCGCGCTACCTGCCGTTGGGCATGCTGAGCCGCAGTCTCTCCATCAGCCGCCGCGACCAGTCCGAGCGTCCGGGCGTCACGGCACTGGTTGGCCCGACCGGCGTGGGCAAGACCACCACCATCGCCAAGCTCGCCGCCCGCGCGGTGATGCGCCATGGCGCGAACAACGTGGCGCTGGTCAGCACCGACCATTACCGCATCGGCGCCGCGGCGCAGCTGGAGCACTACGGCCGGCTGCTCGGCGTGCGCGTGTATCCGGCCTACGACGCGGACAGCCTGCGCCAGGTGCTGGGCCTGCTGCGCGGCTGCCACACGGTGCTGGTGGATACCGCCGGCGTGGCCGGTGGCGATCCGCGCCTGGCGCAGCAGCTCGACGTGCTTTCCAACGGCGGCGACCTGCGCGCGTGCCTGGTGCTGGCCGCCAACGCGCAGGCGCCATCGCTCGATGAGGCGGTGCGCGCGTACCTGCCGCTGCGGCCGCATGCCTGCATCCTGACCAAGCTCGACGAGGCCCCGAGCCTCGGCGGCGCGCTGTCGGTGCTCATCCGCCACCGGCTCGCGCTCGACTACATCACTGACGGCCAGCGCGTGCCCGAGGACATCGCCGCCGCCGATGCGCGCGTGCTGGTGTGCCGTGCCGCGCAGGTGCTCAAGGGCAACGCCGCCGCGACCGCGGACGACGATGTGATGGCGGAACGTTTCGGACTCGCGGTGGCAAACGCATGAGCGCTTTTGCAATGAATCAGGCGATCGGTCTGGAGAGCATGCTGCGTGCCCTGGCGGAACGGCATGGCAGGCACAACCCCGGCCAGGACCAGGCGTTCGGTCTGAGCCCGCCGGCGCGCAAGCGCTGCCGCGCCATCGCGGTGGCCGGCGGCAAGGGCGGCGTGGGCAAGACCACGGTGTCGGTGAACCTCGGCATGGCGCTGGCGATGGGCGGCCACGACGTGATCCTGCTTGATGCGGACATGGGGCTGGCCAATATCGACGTGCTGCTGGGCCTTACGCCCACGCGCCATATCGGGCACCTGCTCGATGGCAGCTGCGGCATCGAGGACCTGCTGCTGCCCGCGCCGCACGGCCTCAAGGTGGTGCCGGCCGGATCCGGCACCCGCCGCCTGGCCCAGCTCAGCAACACCGAGCACGCCGCGGTCATCCGTGCCTTCGACGACCTGGTGTCGCCGCCGGATTACCTGCTGGTGGACACCGCCGCGGGCGTTTCGGACAACGTGGCGATGTTCGCCGCGGCGGCCGACGACGTCGTGCTGGTGGTCTGCGACGAGCCGGCCTCGCTCACCGACGCCTACGCGATGCTCAAGGTGTTGAGCCGCGACTTCGGCGTCCGCCGCTTCCGCATGGTGGCGAACATGGTGCGCAACCTCGGCGAGGCCAGGCAGCTGCACCAGAAGCTGGCGCGCGTCAGCGACCGCTTCCTGGACGTGGCGCTGGATTTCATGGGGCTGGTGCCGAACGACGAACGCCTGCGGCAGGCCATCAAGCGCCAGAGCGCGGTGGTCGACCTGTGGCCGTCCAGCCGGTCGGGCCAGGCATTCAAGCAATTGGCAGGTGCGGTCGATACATGGGGTGAACCCGAAAGACTCGGCCTGGACCGCATTGCCTTCTTCAGCAGGCAGGCCGCAGTGGCCAACGGGTGGTGAGAAATGAGCGTGGCTTCCGAATACCTGCAACTGCAACGCCAAAGTGCCGACGAGCTGGTGCGCCAGCACGCCCCGCTGGTGCGAAGGATCGCCTATCACCTGATGGGCCGCCTGCCGCCCAGCGTGGACGTGAGCGACCTGATCCAGGCCGGCATGATCGGGCTGCTGGAAGCGGCGCGTAATTTTGCGACCGGACGCAATGCGAGCTTCGAGACGTTTGCGGGCATCCGCATCCGTGGCGCGATGCTCGACGAACTGCGCCGCACCGACTGGACGCCGCGCTCGGTGCACCGAAAGGCGCGCGAGATGGCCGAAGTGGTGCGCCAGATCGAGATCGAGACCGGGGCCGATGCCGAGGACGCCGAAGTCATGCGGCGGCTGGGCATGGGCGCCGAGGAATACCACCAGGTGCTGGCCGACGCGGCGAGCGCGCGCTTGCTGAGCCTGTCGGCGCCGGACGATGCCGACGGCGGCGCAGCCTTCGACGTGGCCGACGGCGAGAGCCTCAGCCCGCAGGAGAGCGTCGAGAACGACGGCATGCGAGGCGCGCTGGTCGAGGCGATCGGCAGCCTGCCGGAACGCGAGCAGCTGGTGATGTCGCTGTATTACGAGGAGGAGTTGAACCTCAAGGAAATCGGCGCGGTGCTCGGGGTGACCGAGTCGCGCGTCTGCCAGATCCACGGCCAGGCCATCGTGCGCTTGCGCGCGCGCATGAGCGGATGGACTGGAGAGCAGGGAATCGGGAATAGGGAAACGAGAATAGGAAAAGCAAAGCCACGCTGACGATACGCGCCCTTCGATTCCCCATTCCCTATTTCCTATTCCCTTTCGACGCGAAGCGGAGAAACCTTTGGACAAGAACATGAAAATCCTCGTGGTGGACGATTTCTCCACCATGCGGCGCATCGTCCGCAACCTGCTGGTGGAGCTGGGTTTCAGCAATCCGCTCATCCAGGAGGCCGACGACGGCGAAAACGCGCTGACCATGCTGAAGGCGAACGCCTTCGACCTGGTCGTGACCGACTGGAACATGCCCAACATGACGGGCATCGACCTGCTGCGCGCGATCCGCGCCGAACCCTCGTTGAAGGGCATGCCGGTGTTGATGGTCACCGCCGAGAACAACCGCGACCAGATCATCGCCGCCGCCCAGGCCGGCGTGAACGGCTACATCGTCAAGCCGTTCACCGCCGTCACGCTGCAGGAAAAACTCACCAAGATCTTCGAGCGGCTTGCCGCCAGCGGAGCCGCCGCATGAACGCACAAGTGTCCCTGATGGAAGGCGGCTCGCTGCCGCAGGAACTGCACGATCTCCTCAACAGCACCGATGGCGCCGCCTTCGAGCAGGCGCTCGACGTGCTGGTGCGCCAGCGCGAGCAGCGCATGTTCCGCGCGCTGGGCCTGCTGGCCCGCGACCTGCACGATGCCGTGCGCCGCCTGGGCGGCGACCTCGCGCAGGAAGGCGTGCCGGGCAGCGTCGCCGACGCGCGCCAGCACCTGCAGGACGTGCTGGAGATGAGTTCGCAGGCCGCGCACCGCACGCTCGATTTCGCCGAGCGCATGCGTCCGCAGGCCGAGGCGGTGGCGGAAAACGCCAACGCCGTGATCGACGGCACGGCCGAGAGCGACGTGGCCCATGTGCTGGCGAAGCAGGCGCAGTCGTTCGCCAACGAATGTCGCGAAGGCCTGGCCGATTTCGTGGTGGCGCAGTCCTGGCAGGACCTGGCGGGCCAGCGCATCAAGAAGGTCGTCAACTTCATCGGCAGCGTGGAGAACTCGCTGCTGGAGCTGGTGAGCCTCACCGGCGCGCTCGCCAATGGCGAAGCCGCGGCGGCCCCGGTGAAAGTCACCAGCCAGGACGAAGCCGATCGTCTTCTCAGCGAATTCGGTTTCTGAGTTTCCAAAAAAGGACGGGCCTTGATGGATCCCACGTTGGACAGCGAGCTGCGCGATGCCTTCCTGGTGGAAGCCGGGGACCTCGTGCAGCGCCTGGGCGACCAGCTGATCGGGCTGGAAGCCGCACCGCGCGACGGCGAGCTGCTGAACGCGGTGTTTCGCGCGTTCCACACCGTCAAGGGTGGCGCGGGCTTTCTCGCGGTCGAGCCGATGGTGCAGCTGTGCCATCACGCCGAGGACCTGCTCAACGTGGCGCGCAACGGCCAG
>NZ_BCPR01000102.1 GCF_016586165.1 Dyella sp. EPa41
CCCTTCCCCTTCACTGGCCTCTGTAGGAGCGCACCCAGTGCGCGATAAGCCTACGGAGCAGTGACGCCGCAACTCCGCGGTCGCCCACAGGGTGGGCTCCTACAACAAAGCGCGCCCTTCCCCTTCACCGGCCTCTGTAGGAGCGCAGCCAGTGCGCGTTAAGCCTACGGAGCGGTGACGCCACAACTCCGCGGTCGCCCACAGGGTGGGCTCCTACACGACAGCGTTCGCGCAAACGCTATCGCCGCCCCGACGCTGCGCGCTGCAATACCTGTCGCAGCGCCAGCGGCTTCAGCGGCTTGTACAGCACGCCGATGCCGCGATCGAGCAGGCGCTGCCGCAGTTCGCCGTCACGATCGGCCGTGAGGATCACGGTGGGTACGCCCAGCGCGCTCTCGCCGAGTTCATGCAGCACGTCGAGGCCCGTGCGTCCCGCGTCGAGGTGATAGTCGAAGATGTGCACATCGGGCCGCCAGGGCACCGATCGCGCCTGTTCCATCGTGCGCGCCGCATGCACCTGCCAGCCCCACCCCGACAGCAGCACGCTCAATGCGGAAAGCGCGGCGGGCTCGTTGTCCAGCACCAGTGCGCGACCGGCGGGCAATGGCTGCGGCTCGATCGGCGCCGCTCTCTCGTGCGCCAAAGGACGAGCCCGGGGCACCGCGAGTTCGAATACGCTGCCATGACCGCTCCACGAGCGCAGGGCCAGCGGATGGCCCAGCAAGGCCGCCATGCGTTGCGCGATCGACAATCCCAGCCCGAGGCCTTGCCCACCCGCCGCGCTGCCGCGACGGAACTCCTCGAAGATCGCCTGCTGTTCGGCCGGATCGATGCCGGGGCCGTTGTCCCATACCTGCAGCCGCAGGGTTTCGCCTTGCACGCGCACGCCAAGCAGCACCCGCCCTTGCTCGGCATAGCGCAACGCGTTCGACAGGAAATTCTGCAGCACGCGACGCAGCAGTTGCGGATCGGAGTGTACCCATTGCCGGCTTCCCACGACGCCGAAGCGGATGCCCCGGTCGCGCGCCAGCGCCTGGAATTCCGCCGCCAGCGGATCGAACACATCCGCCAATGCGAAGTCGCGCGGCTGCGGCTGCAAGCGCCCCGCTTCCAGCCGCGCCATGTCGAGCAGCCCCGCCAGCAGGCCTTCGGTGGCGGTAAGCGCGCCGTGCAGGTGTCGTGCCGTGTTCGTATCGTTGCCGCGTTCGCCCAGCGTATGCGCGAACAATTGCGCGGCATGCAGCGGCTGCATCAGGTCATGGCTGACCGCGGCGAGAAAACGGCTTTTCGCCTCGTTGGCGCGCTGGGCGTCCGCGGTAGCGGCGGCAAGCGCCTGCGTGCGTTCGGCGACGCGCAGTTCCAGCGTTTCGTTCGCTCGCTTCAGCGCGTCCTCGGCCTGCCGAAATGCGGTGACGTCGGTAAAGGTGGCGACAAAGCCGCCGCCGGGCATCGGGTTGCCGCGGATTTCCACGATGGTGCCATCGGGGAAACGTCGTTCCGACAGATGGCGCGTGCCGGCCCGCATGTGCGTGAGCCGGCGCTGCACGCGCGACTCCGACTCGCCGGGGCCGATCATGCCGCGATCGACGTTGTAGCGCGTGAGGTCGGCCACGGGGCGCCCTACGTGGAGCAATTCGGCGGGATAACCGAACAGGCTGGCGTAGCGCCGGTTCCATGCGACCAGCCGAAGCTCGGCATCCACCACGCAGATGCCCTGGCTCATGTTTTCCAGGGCCGCTTCGAGCACACGCTGGTTGAAGCGGAGATCCTGCGCGGCCTCGCCGACGATCGCGGCCACGGTATCGATCTCGTCGCGACGCTGCTGGCGCACCACTTCCAGCAACAACCGCGCGGACGATGCGCCGATCACCGCGGCCAGCTCGTGTTCCACCGACGCAATGCGGGTACCGCCGGCGACGCCATGAGGCGCCGCGTCGTTGAACAGGTGGGCGACGCGCTCCGGCGGCAGGAAGCGCGTCGCCAATGCACGCAGTTCGGGCAGGCCGATGTCGCCCACGCTCACCGAACGCATCGCGCGACCGAAGCGTGAGCTGGACACGGCCAGCACGACGGCGACATTGGCGACCAGGCTCAACACCACGGCGCGGCCGAGGCGACTCCAGTCATCGAGCCCCAACAGGCCGTCCGGCCCGAGCCAGGCCAGCCCCATGGGCCCTTCGTGCCACCAGGCCGGTCCATGCGATTGCATGGTCGGCAGCAACACGTACAGCCAGACCAGCGTACCCACGGCCAGGCCGGCTGCGACGGCTCGCGCGCCGAGCTGCGGCCGATAGACGGCGATCAGCAGCGCCGGAGCGAGCCCCGCCAGCGCGGAGAATGAAATCGCGCCGATATCGGCCAGTGCGTCGTTGCGCGCGAGCACGCGGCTGTAACCCCAAGCCAGCAGGATCACCGCGAGGATCGCCACGCGGCGCTGGTTGATCACCTCGCCGCGCAGGTCGCCACGATCGCCGCGTCCCCAACCCGCGCGCACCCGCAGCGGCGCGATGAAATGGTTGACGATCATCAGGCTCAAGGCGAGCGTCGCCACCACCACCATGCTGGTGGCCGCGCTGAGTCCACCGAGAAAGGCCACCAGTGCCAGCCCGTGCTGGCCGCGGGCGAGTGGCAGCGCCAGCACGTAGAGATCAGAGGGCACGCCTCCCGGGCCAAGCCATGCATCGCCCAGCCGCGCCAGCGGCAGCAGTGGCAGCGAGATCAGCAGCATGTACAGCGGAAACAACCATCGCGCCGTGCGAAGGTGCGTGCTGTCGCGACACTCGACCACGCCGGCATGGAACTGGTGCGGCAGCGTGAACATCGCCAGCGCGCCCAGCAGGATCAATGCAGGAAAACCCGTGCTGTCGTGCTGCGTGGGCGCGCTGGCGATCCATGCGCGACTGGCCGGCGACAGCACCAGGGTACCCAGCGCAAGCATCGCGCCCAGCTTGAACAGCGACTCGAACGCCATCGCGAGCACCAGCCCGCGGTTGTGCGCCATCACCGATGCGCGCCGCGTGCCGAACAGCATGGCGAACAGCGCCATCAGCAGCGCGACGTAGAGCGCGCTGTCCTGCCAGGGATCGGCTTCCGACAACTGGCCACGGCTCAGCATGCCGTAGCTCATCGCCACCGCCTTCAGCTGCAGGGCGATGTACGGCACGATGCCGATCAGCACGACCACGGTGACCAGCGCCGCCAAGCCCGCGTGGCGCCCGAGGCGTACCGCGATGAGGTCGGCCAGCGAGCCCGCGTTGTAATCGCGCGCCAGCTGCACCAGACGGCGCAGCACGGCGATGGCGAACAGGTACATCAGGATCGCACCCACGAACGTCGGCGGCAGCCACCACCCCGAACGGCTGGCCTGCGTGACGGTGCCGTAGAACGTCCACGACGTGCAGTGGATCGCCAATGACAACGCGTAGATCACCGCCCAGCGGCGCTCGAACAGGTGCGGCCGCTTCTCGCCGATCACGGCGACGCCGAACAACAGGCCAAGCCAGACCAGCGCGGCGAGGGTGATGGTGCCGGCGGTCAGCATGGCAGCCGTTCACGCCCGCTCCCCCGCGGGGAAAGGGCTGGGGTGAGGGGCCAGGCCCGCCTCACCTCTTCGTCCATGCGGCGATCAAAGCGAAGGAAAAGAAGCGCGCAGGCCGCATATCCACTCCCCATCGCGAGCACCCACCGCTCACCCCAACCCTCTCCCCGAAGGGGAGCGGGAGTCAGTGGTGCAGTCCCATCGCCCGGGCAGCGCCGATCAGCCAGCGCAACTGCACGCCCTGGCGGCTGTCGTAGTTGTCCCCCGAATATCCCCACCAGTCCCAGCATGCCTGCGGATTCATGGGCGCGGTGCTCGCGCGCGTTTGAGGATACAGGACGGCCACGTCATAAGCGTCCGCCCACCGATTGAACCCCGCGTCCTTCACGAAAGCCTCGCCCACGGCGTCCGCGTTCTGCTTGCAGCCGTGGAACGCGACCAACAGGCCGCAGCGCTTGCCGGCCAGGCAATCCGGCGGCAGGTAGACATAACCCGTCGGTGCGAGGAAGGCGTCCACTCCATCGAGGCGGTAGGCATACTGGTCGAAGCGGCGCAATTGGCCTTTCGCATCGCCCGCCGTACGCGGCGCCTTGCCGAACAGCTGGCGAAAGATCTCGCCTGCCGCATCAAACCCGCAATGCCCCAGGTACGGCGACACCGACTTGCCGCAATCGTCGCCCGTCGCGGCGATCGGCAGGTTGTGCGCGAAGGCACGCGCGCCGTCATCCGTGACCTGCAGGCCCTTCAATGCGGGGTCGCCATCGCGCAGCGCCTCGTAGAAGCGCGCGCCCGCCTCCGCCACCACCGGCGACACCAGCGCGTCGTCCTTGCCGTGCAGCAGGTAGACCCGGCCGTGGGCAAGATCCTCGAGTGCGCCGATGTCACCCTTGGCGGAACGCTCCTTCGCCTTGGCGGCCAAGGCGGCCGCATCCGGCGCGGGGACGCCCTTCATGCAGGTACTGAGCGCGAGGTCGAGACGGCCCGCGGCGCATCCGAACGGACCGCCGGCGACGATGGCCGCCGATGGAAACCACTCCGGATACGCCATCTGCACCTGGGTGGCCATGTAGCCACCCGACGACAGGCCCGCAACGGCCACTCGTGCCGGATCAAGCTTCAATGCGGGCAGGCGTGGCGCGTCGTCCGCGTGGGCCACGCCCGCCAGCCCCAGTACCGCGGCCATCAGGCCCATGAAACGCTGCATGCGCATCTCCCTCGCCGAGTCAGAAGGTATACCGGGCCGTGAGCGTCACCATGCGTGGCGCACCGTAGAAGCCGGTGACAATGCCCAGCGCGGCGATGTTGTAACCCGTGGTGCGGTAGGACTTGTTGGCCAGGTTGGTGCCTTGCAGGCTAAGCGTCCACGGCTGGTTGATCTGCCACACCACGCCGGCGTTCCACAGGCCGTACGCCGGCTGCATGATCAGCGGAGACAACGTGGTCTCGGGATACACGCTGGTCTGGTAGGTGTAGTTGATGCGCCCGCTCACGCTGCCGCCGTTGTCCAGCGGAATGGTGTGCTCCAGATTCAGCCCGCCCGACCACTTCGGCGCGTTGGTGAAGCGCTGCGTGTCGGCGATGTTCTGGCCTGCGCTCATGAACTGCGTGTACTTGGTGTGCAGATACGCCCAGTTGCCGCTGAAGGTCCAGTTCTCCACCGGTGTCCACGCGAACTCCTCCTCCCAGCCGTCGATGTGCCCCTTGCCGGCGTTGGTGAAGTCGCCGAAGAAGCCCTGCGTGCCGTTGGGCAAGGTATAGGACGTGAACACCGACAGCTGGATGTTCGAATAGATGTTGTGGAACAACGCGGTGTTCAACATCAGCGAGTCGTCGAAGAACGACATCTTGCTGCCGATTTCATACGAGGTGACCTTCTCGTCGGCGATCGGGCGGCATGATTGCGGAATAGCCACGCAGTTGGCGCGGATGTTGTAGCCGCCGGAATGGAAGCCCTGGCCATAGCTGGCGTAGAGCTTGATCTGATCGGTCGCGGCGTAGTCGAGCGACACCTTGGGCGACAGGTTGTGCGAGGTGTGCGAGCCGCTGAAGTCGGCCAGCGTGCCGATCGGCGTGGTGAAGGTGTCGTTGGAATAGGCGTAGTTCTGGATGACCGCCGACTTCTTCTCGCTGGTGTAGCGCAGGCCCACGTCCAGGCTCCACTGCGGGTTGATGTCCCAGGTGAAGTCGCCGTAGCCGGCATAGCTCTTGGTGCCGATATTGCCGCCCGTGCCGCCGTACTGCGAGAGGCGCGGGTAGTACGGCGGCGAGCCCAGGAAGATGTTGTGGATGTAGCCCTTGGCGGTGCCGTCGAAATAGAACAGTCCGAACACGCCGTGGACCGAACCGCCGTTGTCGTAGTTCGCCTGCAATTCCTGGGTGAACTGGTGGTCCTTGTAGACCGCATTCACGTCGGCGATCTTCTCGGGCAGCGTGTCGAAGTCGATGTTGGTGTCGGTGGACGACCCGCGGTACGACGAGATGGATTTCAACGACCAGTCCTGGCTGACGATCCAGTTGAGCGTCAAGGCGGTGCCCCACAGCGTGGTGCTGTTGCCCGCCGGCATCCCGCTGCGCGTGTCGTAGTCGCTGGACAGGGGCTGGTAGGCCGGATCCAGCTTGTTGACCGTCAGCATCTTGGCGCCGCGCGGATTGGAGTTGTCGCGCAGCCCGTCGAAGGAGAGTTGCGCATTGAAGCTGGACGACGGGAAGAAGCCCAGCGACGCGCGCGCGGCGTTGCTGTTCTTGTTGCCGTTGCGGCTGTCGGTGAGGATGTCGGTGCCATAGCCGTCGTTGTGGCTGCTGGCATAGGCAACGCGGCCGCGCCAGACGCCGTCGTCGGTGGCGCCGCCGACGCTCGCCTTCACGTCTTTCTCGCCGTGCGTGCCCACGGTGCCTTCCACCGAGCCGGTGGTCTGCGTGGGCAACGGGTTGGAGACGTACTTGATGGCGCCGCCGATGGTGTTCTTGCCGTAAAGCGTGCCTTGCGGTCCACGCAGCACTTCGATGCGGTTGGTGTCGAACACGTCGAGCACGGTGCCCTGCGGGCGCGCCATGTACACGTCATCGAGGTAGATGCCCACGCCCGGGTCGAAGCCCCAGGTCGGGTCCGCCTGGCCGACGCCGCGGATATAGGCGGTGAGCGTGGTGTTGGAGCCGCGCGCGGCGTAGATCTGCAGCGAAGGCACCTTGCCCTGCAGGTCGGCGAGGTTCTGCACGTTCTGCTTGAACAGCGTCTGCGCGGTGAACGCACTGACGGCGATGGGCACGTCCTGCAGTGTTTCCTCGCGCTTGCGGGCGGTCACCTTGATGCCTTCGAGCTGCTTGGCATCGGACGTCTTGGCCGCGGTGGCCGGTGCGGCGCTGCTTTGCGGGGCCTCGTCGGCCAGCGCCACCCACGAACTGCAAAGCCCCACCGCCAGACCAATCGCCATGCTCAGATGCGTGCGTTTCATAGCTCCCCTCGCTTTGACGCATCCCGATGCCCGGAATGCCGAATGCCACGGAGCTTAGGCACGCGCCTTCACGCCCACACTTGTACCTTCGTACAGTGCCGCGCGCCGCACGGCGTCCGGATACTCGCCGCACGACGATGCCCATGACGGGCGTCCGGGGATGGGTCGATGGCATTTCTGATCGTGCTGGCCGCGCTTTGCTTCCTCATGCTGACCGCCTATCGCGGCTACAGCGTGATCCTGTTCGCGCCGGTGGCGGCGCTGGGCGCGGTGCTGCTGACGGATCCGTCGCTGGTCGCACCGATGTTCACCGGCCTTTTCATGGACAAGATGGTCGGCTTCCTCAAACTGTACTTCCCCGTCTTCATGCTGGGTGCGCTGTTCGGCAAAGTGATCGAGCTGGCAGGCTTCTCTCGCTCCATCGTCGCCGCCACCATCGGGCTGTTCGGGCGCAGTCGCGCGATGCTCTCCATCGTGATCGTGTGCGCGCTGCTTACCTATGGCGGCGTGTCGTTGTTCGTGGTGGTGTTCGCGGTGTATCCGTTTGCGGCGGAGCTGTTTCGCCAGTCGGATATTCCCAAGCGGCTCATCCCCGGCACCATCGCGCTGGGTGCCTTCACCTTCACCATGGATTCGCTGCCCGGCACCCCGCAGATCCAGAACATCATCCCCACGTCATTCTTCGGCACCAACGCCTGGGCTGCGCCGTGGCTCGGCACGTTGGGCGCGGTGTTCATCCTGGTCGTGGGCCTGCTCTACCTGGAATCGCGTCGCCGCAAGGCCGCCGCCGCGGGGGAAGGCTACGGCACGCAGCTCGTCAACGAGCCGGTTGCCTATGAAGGCGAGCGGCTGGCACATCCGGCCATCGCCCTGTTGCCGCTGGTGCTGGTGGGGGTGCTCAACAAGCTGCTTGGCGATGCGATCGTGCGCGTCTACGGCGCCAGCCATGCTTTCGTGCCCGCGGTGATCGGCGACGCCCGGCCGGTCGTGCAGGAGGTGTCGAAGATCGCCGCGATCTGGGCCGTCGAGGGCGCGCTGCTCGCTGGCATCGCCTGCGTGCTCGCGTTCGCCTGGCGCCCGGTGGCACGCCGTTTTGCCGAAGGCAGCAAGGCCGCGGTGGCTGGGGCGCTGCTGGCATCGATGAACACGGCCTCGGAATACGGCTTCGGCGCGGTGATCGCGGCCCTGCCGGGGTTCCGGGTGATCGCCCATGCATTGCACGCCATTCCGCATCCGCTGGTGAACGAGGCCGTGACCGTCACCGCCCTGGCGGGCATTACCGGCTCGGCTTCGGGCGGCATGAGCATCGCGCTGGCGGCCATGGCCGACACCTTCATCCACAACGCCCAGGCCGCCGGCATCCCCCTGGAAGTGCTGCACCGGGTGGCGGCCATGGCCTCCGGTGGCATGGATACCCTGCCCCACAACGGCGCCGTGATCACCCTGCTGGCGGTTACCGGGCTGACCCACCGCCAGTCCTACCGGGACATCTTCGCGATCACGCTCATCAAGACCCTGGCGGTCTTCGTGGTGATCCTGGCCTACAGCCTCACCGGCCTCGTCTGAGCCCGGCCTGCGTCTCAGCCCTTCAGCGCCTTTCCCCTCCGGCCTACCCGACTCCCCTGGGCGGGCCGCTTTTCATGCCTGAACGGGTTTGTTAAGGCGGCACAAGCAAGCTGTCACATAACCCCGTATAATTCCGGAGTTATCCCTTCAGAAACCTACGCGACGGCCCCTGGCCGCCCGAGCCCATCTCATGTCCATCGAAAATCTGCGCAATATCGCCATCGTCGCCCACGTCGACCACGGCAAGACCACGCTCGTCGATCAGCTGCTCAAGCAGTCCGGCACGCTCAACGAGCGCACCGTGCTGGCCGAGCGCGTGATGGACAGCAACGACCAGGAAAAGGAGCGTGGCATCACGATCCTGGCCAAGAACACGGCCATCACCTGGACGGACAAGAAGACCGGCACCAAGAACCGCATCAACATCGTCGACACCCCAGGCCACGCCGACTTCGGCGGCGAGGTGGAGCGCGTGCTGTCGATGGTGGACACGGTGCTGATCCTGGTCGACGCGATGGACGGCCCGATGCCGCAGACCCGCTTCGTGACCCAGAAGGCGTTCGCCATGGGCTTCAAGCCCATCGTCGTCGTCAACAAGGTCGATCGCCCGGGCGCCCGCCCGGAGTGGGTCGTCGAGCAGGTGTGGGACCTGTTCGAGAAGCTCGGCGCCACCGACGAGCAGATGGAATTCCCGATCGTCTACGCCTCGGCGCTGAACGGTTACGCCTCGCTGGACGAAAACGCCCGCGAAGGCGACATGACCCCGCTGTACGAAGCGATCATGAAGCACGCGCCCAAGCCGGACGTCGACCCGGAAGGCGCCTTCCAGATGCGCATCAGCCAGCTGGACCACAACAACTTCGTGGGCGTGATCGGCATCGGCCGCATCCAGCGCGGCACCCTGAAGAAGGGCATGCCGGTCGCCGTGATCGATCGCCATGGCAAGAAGCGCCAGGGCAAGATCGGCCAGGTACTGGGCTTCCTCGGCCTTGAGCGCATCGAGCAGGACAGCGCCGAAGCCGGCGACATCGTCGCCATTTCGGGCATCCCCGAGCTGACCATCTCCGACACCGTCACCTCGCTGGACGTACCCGAAGCGCTGCCGGCGCTGAGCGTCGACGAGCCGATGATCAGCATGACCTTCCAGGTCAACAACTCGCCGTTCGTCGGCAACAAGGACCTCTCGGGCGGCAAGTTCCTCACCAGCCGCCAGCTGCGTGAGCGCCTGGACCGCGAGAAGGTGCACAACGTGGCGCTGCGCGTGGAAGACGGTTCCGACGCCGACAAGTTCCTGGTGTCGGGCCGCGGCGAGCTGCACCTGTCGGTGCTGATCGAGAACATGCGCCGCGAAGGCTATGAGCTGGCCGTGTCGCGCCCGGAAGTGATCATCAAGGAGATCGACGGCCAGAAGATGGAGCCGATCGAGCAGCTGGTGGTCGACATCGAAGAGCAGCACCAGGGCGGCGTGATGGAGCGCCTGGGCATCCGCAAGGGTGACCTGAAGAACATGGTGTCCGACGGCAAGGGCCGCGTGCGCCTGGAATACCTGATCCCGGCGCGTGGCCTGATCGGCTTCCAGAACCAGTTCAAGACCCTTACCCAGGGTTCGGGCCTGCTGTTCCACGTGTTCGACCACTACGGTCCGTACACGCCGGTGGCCATCGCCAAGCGTCCCAACGGCGTGATGATCGCCAACGCCGGCGGCACCACCCCGGCCTACTCGCTCGGGCCCCTGCAGGAACGCGGCAAGCTGTTCGCCGCCGAAGGCGACTCGGTGTACGAAGGCCAGCTGATCGGCATCCACGCCAAGGACAACGACCTCACCGTCAACGCCATCAAGCCCAAGCCGCTGACCAACATGCGCGCCTCGGGCAAGGATGATGCGATCCAGCTGACCCCGGCGACCAAGTTCTCGCTGGAGCAGGCGCTGGACTTCATCGACGACGACGAGCTGGTCGAAGTCACCCCGAAGGAAATCCGCATGCGCAAGAAGCACCTCACCGAGAACGATCGCAAGAAGGCATCGCGCTCGGCGGTCTGATCGCCTCCCAAGGCTGCCACAAGGAAAGGCCACCGCAAGGTGGCCTTTTTCTTGGGAAAAACCGCTGAAAAAGCGTTGACACACCTCCCGTGCATAGTCACCATGCGCGCGCCCCACGCTTCGGGGCGCCCCAGAAACGAACCACCATGGACAGCGACCCTGCCAGTCGTGTCCGTACGTCCTGCATGAACGGGCGTCGGCGCGTCACAATGAAGATCACGGCCCGGCCGTGAGTGGCATGCCTGTCTGACGGGTCCGCTCATGGCCGTGCCCCTTGCACGGAATGAGCAATGAAGAACGCACGTTTCCTCCTGGCTGCATGGTTGATGACAGCCCCACTGCTGGCACGCGCCGATGAAGACAAGCTCTTCATCCCGCAATGGCTCGGCGCCCAGTACACCTTTGTCGACCAGCACCAGTACTCGCTGCATTCGCCCTACCAGGGCGACCTGAGCCTGCGCCCTCAGGGCGACACCGAGCGCTCGCACACCTTCGGCGCCTACTTCGGCGTGAACCTGCCGCTGCACCTGCAGTTCTACTTCGACGTGGAATTGTTCAAGGGCGAAGGCGTCTCGGGCGCCACGGGTCTGGGCGGCCTCACCAATGGCGACGTGATCCGCTCCGGCACGGCCGGCCTGCCCAAGAAGCCGTATGTCGCCCGCCGCTACCTGCGCTGGTCGCTGCCGCTGGGCGAGGACGCCGACGACGTCGAGCGCGGCCAGGACCAGCTGCCGGGCAAGGAAGCCACGCGCCGCGTCGACCTCAAAGTCGGCAAGATGGCCGCGAGCGACGACTTCGACAAGAACCGCTACGCCAACGGCACGCGCACGCAGTTCATGGACTGGTCGCTGTTCAACAACACCGCGTGGGATTTCGCCGCCGACACGCGTGGCTATACCGACGGCGTGATGATCGCGTGGGTCAACCCCACGTGGACGTTGCGCTACGGCATCTATCGCATGCCTTACGAAGCGAACGGCCAGAAGCTCGTGTCGTCGCTGGGCGATTCGAACGGGCAACAGGTCGAGCTCACCCTGCAACCCCAGCCCGACGGTTGGGCGCTGCGACTGCTCGCCTTCCGCAACGAAGCGCGCATGGGCATCTACCGCGACGCCATCGCCATCGCACTCGCCACCGGACAGCGGCCGGACATCCTGGCCGACGACGCGCCGGGTCGCCACAAGTACGGCTTCACCGTGAATGGCGAGCTCCCCCTCGCCGACCACGGCGACACCGGCCTTTTCATGCGGGCGGGTTGGAACGATGGCCGCACGGAATCGTTCGTGTTCACCGAAGTGGATCGATCGCTGAGCGGCGGTTTCCAGCTCTCCGGCTCGCACTGGGCAAGGCCCGACGATCACTTCTCCGTGGCACTGGCGATCGATGGGCTGTCACCGGCGCATCGCGACTATCTCGCGCTAGGCGGCGACGGATTCGTGCTCGGCGATGGCCGCCTCAACTACGGCCGCGAGGAAATCATCGAGGCCTACTACAGCTACTCGCCCATCAAGCACCTCACGCTGAGTCCCGACGTGCAATACATCCGCCACCCCGGCTACAACCGCGACCGCGGCCCCGCACGATTCGTGGCGCTGCGGGCGCATCTGGAAATCTAGAGATACCAGCAACGATTTTGTAGGAGCGCACCCAGTGCGCGACCGCGGCGCCTCGGATGCATCGCTCCGTAGGCCTGTCGCGCACGGGGTGCGCTCCTACAGAAAGGCGCTTTAGGACAACAAGGTACTTCATGCGGAGGCGCCATTGTTCGATGTGGGAGCGCACCCTGTGCGCGACCGCGGTGCCTCGGGTGCACCGCTTCGTGGGCTTATCGCGCACTGGGTGCGCTCCTACAGAAAGGCTCTTCGCTGCCCTCAATGTGCGGCGGCGCATCCCGTGCGCGACCGCGGCGCGTCCCAGATTCGCCGCTCCGTGAGGTCGTCGCGCACAGGGTACGCTCCCACAAGAACAAGAAGGCACTTCGCACGAAGGCTTCGTCGCTCTTCAATGTA
>NZ_BCPR01000103.1 GCF_016586165.1 Dyella sp. EPa41
CTTGGGCAAGCAAGAGAAAGTAACCCGGCCTTCCCACGGGGACTAGCTTCGCGTCGCCGGCAGGAGGGCGGAAGCCCGCGGCAGGCGGGCACAGTCACGATAACGCGACAATCAGGAACCGAGGCCCTGGATCCCGGCCTACGCCGGGACGACGAGCCATGAAGACTGGCGCGAAAGGCGGTCGCGCACTGGGTGCGCTCCTACAGGGGGCGGGAGTGCGCCCGGTTTTGTCAGGCGGTGCGGCGGTGGTTGCGTCCGAGCCACCACGCCATGACCGCACCGGCGATCAGCCAGCCGATCACCTGCTCGATCAGCGCCGCGAGCGTGAAATTGGTGGGGAAGCGGTACCAGTTCCAGTACGGCACCAGCGTGCTGAGCCAGGCGAACACCGCCGCCGCCAGCGCGATGCTGACGCGGGTGGCGAAGCTGAAAGCAGCCAGCCCCATGACGAACGCGAGCGCCAGGGCCGACAGCGTGTCCGAGGCCCATTGGCGCGGCAGCTGGGCGCTCATGTCGGAGAGGTCATCGCCTTGCGGCAGGTACACCATGAAGGCGTACGGCGAGCCCTTGGACTTGGCCGAATAGGCGTCCATCGTGGCCTTGTCGTGCATCTTGGCCGGGTCGATGGAAGGCAGGAGGTAGACGCCGGCCTGGTTGCCCAGCCCCGGTTGCAGGGCGGCGAGCACGGTGTCTTCGCTGACCGGCTGGCGCATACCCACATTGCCCAGGCCCAGCGCCATGTGTGCGATGGCGCCCCACAGGAACATCACGATACCGCCCATCAGAGCTGCTACGAGTACCCGCATGACGGTGCTCCCCGCGTGAGTGTTGGCTTGGTGAATCTAGGCCCGCCGAGACGGCGGCCGCAAGTCCGCGCCGGTGGTCAGGCCTGGCGGGCCGCCCCGATGGGCAGCGAGGCGACGCGCTGCATCTCCGCCTCGTTCCACAGGGAAGGATCGCGCAGGCAGGCCAGTGCGAACGCGTGCGCGTCGTCGCCCCAGAACAGTCGGCCGTCGAGCGACAGCGTCGGCACGCCGAATACGCCCTCCCTCACGGCGGCGTCGAAGTTCTCGCGCAGCTGGGCTTTGACGGCGGGGTCGGCAATGGCCTTGCCGGGCTCATCGATGCCCAGCGCAGCCGCCACGGGCGCCAACGCCTCAATGCTGTCCCCTGCCCGGCCATGACCCCAGATCCAGCTGAAGATGGCTTCGGTGGCGGCCACCGTGGTGCCTGCCGCGATACACAGGCGCAACGCGGCCAACGGGTTGAACGGGTGCGAGGGCGGGAAGTGCAGCGGCACGCCGGCCTGGCGCGCGCGCCACAGCGTGTAGCGATAGGTGAACTCGCGCTTGGCCGGAATTTCGGCGGGGCCCTTCTGGCCGCACAGATCGAGAATGCCCGCGAACAGGATGGGGCGAAGCGTGACGGGTTGTTCGGTGGCCAGCGCCTTGATCTTGGGCCACTGCAGCCAGGCGAATGGCGAAACGAAGTCGTAGTACCAGACGATCGACATGGCGAATCCTCGATAACGACGGGATTTACTTCTTGCGTGCCTGCTGGCGGGCCTCGCGCAGGCTCAGCAGTTTCTCGCGCAGCTTCAGCTCCAGGCCGCGTTCGACCGGTTCGTAGAACGTCATGCCTTCGAGCGCATCGGGCAGGCATTGCTGGTCGAGCGCGATGCCGCCTTCGGCGTCGTGGTCGTACTGGTAGCCCTTGCCGTAGCCCAGGCCCTTCATCAGCTTGGTGGGCGCGTTGCGCAGGTGCATGGGCACTTCCAGCGTGCCGGTTTCGCGCACCACGGCGCGCGCCTGGTTGTAGGCCATGTAGGCGGCGTTGCTCTTGGGCGCGATGGCGAGCCAGATCGCCAGCTGCGCGAGGCCCAACTCGCCTTCGGGGCTGCCGAGGCGTTCGTAGGTGTCCCACGCGTCCAGCGCCATGCGCCACGCGCGCGGCTCGGCGAGGCCGACGTCTTCCACCGCCATGCGCGTCATGCGGCGCGCGAGGTACAGCGGGTCGACGCCGCCGTCGAGCATGCGCGTCAGCCAGTACACGGCCGCATCGGGGTCCGATGAGCGCACCGATTTGTGCAGCGCCGAGATCTGGTCGTAGAACTGCTCGCCGCCCTTGTCGAAGCGACGCGTGCGATCGGCCAGCACCTGGGTCAGCGTGGCCTCGTCGATGCGATGGTCTTCGGCGAGTTCCGAGGCGATCTCCAGCAGGGTCAGGCCGCGGCGCACGTCGCCATCGGCCGCCTGGGCGATCAGGCGCAGCGAGTCGTCGGACACGTCGAGCTGCAACGTGCCGAGGCCGCGCTCGTTGTCTTCCAGCGCACGCCGCAGCGCCACCACGACGTCGTCGGGCGTCACCGCTTCGAGCACGTGCACGCGGCAGCGCGAGAGCAAGGCGGAGTTGAGTTCGAACGAGGGGTTTTCGGTGGTGGCGCCGACGAAGATGATCACGCCGCGCTCGATGTGCGGCAGGAAGGCATCCTGCTGGGCCTTGTTGAAGCGATGCACCTCGTCCACGAACAGCACGGTACGCCGGCCCTGCGCGAAGTTGGCCTCGGCTTCGGCCAGCGCCTTGCGTACCTCGGGCAGGCCGGAAAGCACGGCGGAGATCGCGCGGAAATCGGCGTCGGCATAACGCGCTACCAGCAAGGCCAGCGTGGTCTTGCCGCAACCCGGCGGCCCCCACAGGATCATGGAGTGGACGCGGCCCGCTTCCAGCGCGCGGCGCAACGCCTTGCCGGGCGCCAGCACGCGCTGCTGGCCCACGATTTCATCGAGCGTGCGCGGCCGCATGCGTTCGGCCAGGGGCTTGAGATCGTCGGGCTCGGCAAACAGGCCCGGCGCGTCGTACATATCGCTGCGTGACATGCCCCGCATGATAGGGCATCGGCGCCGCACGGACGCCGAATGGCGCCCGCGCTCGCCCGGCGCGCCCGCTCAGGAGCCCGCTTCGTCCCGCCTGGCCTGGCGCAGCAGGCTCAGGGCCATGCCCGCGACGGCGAGCGCACCCACCACCAGCACGCCCCACAGCAGCGGACGCATCCAGTCGTAGGGAACCTTGGGCGCACTCAGCGCCGCGACGCCCACTTCATCAACACGCGCGCCGATCGCCGCGACCGGTGGCGTCCACTCGTCGCCGTACCTGGCGCGCAGGCGATCCCAGGCTTCGGTCACCGGGTATTCGCCGCGGCGTGACGCGTAGCTGCCGGCCAGCAAGCGGTACGGGCCGCCGCCTTCGGCCATGAAGAAATACTGCGGCGGCAACCAGCCGATGCTCACCACCGGCGCGGCGGCCAGCGGCGTTTCGCTGTGCAGGCGCAGGCGCTGCACGTTGCGCGGCGCGAACTGGCTCCGTGCATCGCCGTCCTTGCCGGCGGTGCGCACGAGGTCCAGCGTGGCCAGATCGAACCACGACGAGGCGCCCTCTCCTTGCGGCAACTGCAGGTGCACGCGGGCGGCGGTGTTCGCGGCCGGCAACTGGACCTTCACCGCTTCCAGCGGCAGCGACGCCGGCAATGTGTAGTCGTAGTCGTTGCCGTTGCTGCCCGTGTTCGTGGCCTGCAGCCATTGCAGCCGGGAGGTGCGATCGGCGACCGCGTCGGTGTAGCCGCCGACCAGCTGGACGGACGGCACATGGTCGTCGCTCCAGTCCACGTCGCCGTCGATCAGGCGGATGCGGTAGTAGCGGCCCGCCGTGGAACCGCTCAATGGAAGCGACAACTGTTCGACCTGGTCGCTCTCGCCATGCACGCGCGTCGCGGCCACGTCGCCGGACAGCGGCACCCACTGGCGCAGGTCGTTGCTGACGTCGACCGCCAGGTGCACCTGGAAATCCTGCTGCAGGGTAGCGGGATCGAGCGCGAGATGATCGAGTTCGACGGGGCGCCCCGCATCGACCAGCCACTGCCGCGGATGCTGCGGCGAGGGGTTGTCCGGCGGCTGGCTGATCACGATGCCGCCGCTGGTGCTGCGCTCGATCTGCACGCCTTCGTGCATGGCGGCATTGACGGGCACCGGGAGCAGCCGCGCATCGAGCGAGAAATCGTGCCGCGTCGGCGGCGATGCCGGCAGTTCGCCGAACGGCACCGGCCGGTTCAGCGCATTCACTACCACGAGATCGCGCAGGCCGGCGGCGGGATTCACCGCCGCATAGACGTCCGGATTCAGCACGATGCGGTACGCCTCCGCCGTGTCCCTGGCATCGAGCGGAAACGCGTAGGCGTAATCGTTGTCCGTGCCGGCGCGGGCCACGGCAAGCGGCAGGCACAGGGTCAACGCGACCCAACGAACATCAAGGCGCATGCCTGGTCTCCTCCATAGACGAACGGCGCGGCGGTGCCGGCGCCAGGTAGCCGATCACGCTGCACAGCAGGCCGAAGGCGATGAACGAGCCGATGCCGAACAGGTTTCCGAGATGGCGGCGGTCGACCACGATCAACTTGACCAGCACCACGCCGAGAATCACGGCACCGGCCAGCCATGCAAGACGCTGCGCATGCCGCGAGCCCCACACCCAGGCGAACAGGCCGAGCACGCTCCACACCACGGTGAGCGACATCTGCGCGAGGCTCGAACTGGCCAGCGCGTCGTCCCAGGGCACGCCGGCGAGCTGATGCACGGCGCGCAGCGTGAAGTCGGTGGCCAGCACCAGCACGATGCCGCCGAGCACGGGGCCGCGCCACGCCTTCCACATCGACGGCAACGCGGGGTCGGTCAGCCAGACCGCATAACTGCCCGCAATCAGCAGCACCAGCAGTTCCACCGGATTGAGCAGCGAGACGAAGCGCAGCGGAGCGGCATCACCGCCCTGGAACAACGCCACCAAGCCCACCAGGCCGAGCGCGACCAGCAGCGAATAACGCAGAGGCGGCAGCCACAGCGGCATGCGTTCGGGCAGCGGCGGCGCCAGCAGGCGCGGACGCCACTGCGCACACGCGAAGGCGAGCAGCAGCGGCGCCACGCTCAGCAGCATCACCCAGTGGTCGGACAGCCAGCGCGTGCGATCCAGCGCAACGTCGATGGCAACGGCAGCGACCAGGATCCAGCGCCACAGCCATGCCAGCTGCGCCAGCGCCGCGGGCAAGCCGAAGTCGCGCAGGCAAACCAGGCTACGCCAGCCGAGCACAGCGGCGGCAACGATGGCGAGCAGGTTCCAGCGGTGCAAGGGCTGCTGCGAGACAAAGGCCGCGCCAAGCAACAGCGGCAACATCACCGCCATCCAGGCGAACGGGCTCCAGGACAGCACGACGCCCAGCTCGTGCGGCGGCTTGCGTCGCGCCGCCTCGGCGGCACCCCATGCCGTCAGCGCCAGCCAGCCCAGCCATGCCGCGAATTGCCAGGCGGCCGGCACGAAGCGGCTGATCTCTTGCGCGCATGCGGCCAGCCACCACAGCACGCCCCACGCATAGAGCAGCACAGCCAACAGGCGAGACGCCGTGCCATCGCCGCCCAGCCGCGCGTAAACGCGGCTGCTGACGAAGCCTGCCGCCACCAGCAGCAAAGCGCTGATGAATGCGCGATTGAGCAGCGGCAACCACTCGCCGGTGCCATGGTGGTAGCGATCCAGCAGCAATGCGCCGGCCGCAAACACCTGCAAGGCAAGACCGCTCCAGCACGCCAGGCGGCGCTGCTGGCGCAGACCCAGCCAGACCAGGCCCGCGCCTTCCAGCGCGAAGATGCTGCCGGTGACGTCCGCCCGCAGCGCCAGGGGCACCGCGAGCGTGGCAAACGCCACGGCAAGCACGGCCCAGGTGTCGCGCAACAGGCGCATGGCGGGATGTCGCCGCACCACGTATGCGAACACCACGTAGAGGAGCGCGGCAACCAGCGTGGAGAGGGCCAGCCCCGTGCCGTCCCAGCGCAATAGCGCGCCCTGCAGCAACAGGCTGATCAGCGGATTGCCGAACATCAGGCAACCGTCGATGACCAGCTTGCGATCCAGCGGGGCGCGCAGCACGTGCAGCCAGGGGATGACGAGGTAAAACAGGAAATTGAGCACCAGGAACGGCTCGGTACTGGCGAACAACGCCGGCTCGTAGCGCAGCACGCCCCATGCGGAACCGATGGCGAAGGTGGCGATGAAACCCAGCAGGTTCAGCACGCGCCACGAGCGTTTCCAGGCGATGCCGAGAATGGCGAGGTTAAGCACCGCGTAGTAGCTGAAGAGCGCGACGTGGCTGCCCTGCCCGGTCGACACCAGGATGGGCGCGGCAAAGCCTGCAAGCAGGCCGAGCACCGCGAGGGCCAGCGCGTCCTGCATCACCGCGAGCACGCCGATGCCGGCGACCAGCACGATCAGCAAGGCAAAGGCGGGCCCGGCCGGCAGCAGTCCGTAAAGACGAAACGCGGCGAACACCGTCATGATCAGCACGCCGATCGCACCGCCCTGTAGGGACAGGGCGAACGCGCGCTGCTGGTGGCGACGGTGCCAGCCAAACGCCAGGCCGGCGATGGCCGCGAGGGCGATCAGCGACACGCGCAGCGCCGGCGGCGTATGCAGCAGGCCCGCATCCGACGCGTATTTGAGCAAGGCCGCCACGCCCGCAAACAACACGAGCATGCCGATCTTCACCGGCACGTTGCCTTCGGTGAACCAGCGCCACACGCGCTGCAGCAGGCGATCCAGGCCGGACGGCTGACTTGGCGCCACCGGCGCGGATGGCGGTGGCGTGGCGACCGGAGGCGCCACTGCCGCCGGTCGCTCGACGCGCGAGGCCGTTGACGGCACCGCCGGCGGGATGGCCGGCGGCTCGGCTTCGCGCATCGCGTCGCGCGCTTCAGTCGCCGTCATCCACGAGCGTTCGTCGGCATCCGCCGCGCGCGTGCGCGTAGCGGTCGACAAGGACGCCAGCCGAACGCGGACGTCCTTCAGCTCACGCGACAGTTCGGCTTGCCTGCCCCAGAGCAGGCCGATCGCCGCGCCGAACACGAAGCCGTACACGCTGCCTGTCGCAACCAGGCCGCCCAGCACCGCGCCAATCACCATCCATAGAAACATCATGACCTGTCCGTCCCCCGCCCCTCTGGGCTGTCATGGCGCCAGTGTGCCATGGCCGGTGGGGCTAGGCCGGGAGGTCGGTCATTCCCCCAGGTCGGGCAGAGCCGGCAAGCCGGACGCAGGAGACGGGGCGTCATCGCCGTCGTGGCGATGCCAGATCGCATGGGCGTCCACCTGCACGCGCGTCACCGCCTCCAAGGCATCGACGGCGGCCTGGCGCTCGGCCAGCATCGCCTCCTGCTCGGTACGCCGCGCGGCCAGCAGCTCGGCGATGCCGGCTTCGCCGAGCGCATAGGCGCGGGCGGCCTTGGCGGCACTCGCGCTCGCCGCCTGCAAGGCCTCGCGCTGGCTCTGCCAGATCGCGTGACCGGCACGCGCGGAGGCCACAACCGTGCGGGCGCCCTGCTCGATGTCGCGCCGCACGACCGCCAGATCCGCCTCGGCAGCCAATGCATCGGCTCCGGCCCTGGCGGCTTCCGCCTGGCGATAGCTGCCGCCCAGCGGAATACCCAGCACAACGCCATAGGCGCGTTCGCGCCCGCCCAGGTCGCTGAGCATGCGGACGCCCACGGTGGGGTCGGGCACGCGATCGGCGCGGGCGCGCCGTGCTTCGGCATCCTTCTGGCGCGCAAGCGCTTCGCTCGCACCCACCTCGTGGCTGCGCGCCACGATGAGCTTCACCCACGCCTCGTCGTCGCCGCTGAGCGCGGGCGGCGCATAGCCATTGCCCGCCTCGCGCTCGGGCAGCGGCAAGGAGGGGAACACGCTGCGCCAGGCCACCTCGGCCTGGGCTTGCGTCGACTGGGCGCGCAACAACGCCGCCTGCGACTGCGCCAGCGCGGATTCGGTGGCGAGGCGCTCGCGTTCGGCGGCGTCGCCCAGGGTGACGCGCCGAGCCACGGCATCACGATCGCGCCTGGCGATATCCACCAGTTGCTGCAACTGCTCGCGCTCCAGCCGCGCCCGTTGCCAATCCGACCATGCGGCTAGCAGCCGCCTGGCGGAGGCGTGATGCGCGTCTTCCAGCGAAAGCTGGGCGGCCTGCAGCCCGGTGGCGCCGATTTCCCGGTCGAGCCTTGCCTTGCCCGGCAGGCGAATCGGCCGGCTCACGTCCAGCTCCCACTCGTTGTAGTTGCGATCGCCTTCGACGCGGCGACGCTGCGGAATCACCGTCACCTGGCCTTCGTAGCTGCCCGATGCGCGCATGCGCGCCTGCGCGTCGGCGGTCGCCACGCCGGCTTCGGCGCGACGCACTTCCGGCGTGTTGCTGATGGCGCGCAACACCAGGTCCGCCGGCGGCAGCATCGGATCATCGGCCTCGCCCGCGTTCGCCGCCGCGCAGCCGGCAAGCAGCAACCATCCCAACCATCGCTTCATGCCAGACGCCCCATTGTTTCCACCGGCTCGATCCACCACACCACTTCGCTCTGCGGCAGCGCCTCGCACAACCGCGACAGCACCCGATCCACCGTTTCCGCGGGCAGCACCAGCCACAGCAGCACGCGCTCGATGCGGCCCTGCACGCGCTCCGCGATCCGCGCGCGTTCGAAGCCTTCGCCATGACCGGCGACATGCGCCGTGGTGAACCCGGGCAAGCCCGGCTGCATCTCGAGCAGCAGCGCCACGAGGTCTTCCTCCAGCGCGCGCGGCGCCACCAGGGTCAATCGTTTCAATGCGTGCATGGCTTACCTCGTGGCGCAAAAGCGGCGGAACAACACCGGCAGCAGCAACAATGTCAGCGCCGTGGACGTCACCAGGCCACCGATCACCACCACCGCGAGCGGGCGCTGCACTTCCGAGCCGGGGCCGCTGGCGAACAGCAAGGGCACCAGGCCGAGCGCCGTGATGGACGCCGTCATCAGCACCGGGCGCAGGCGTCGCAAGGCGCCTTCGCGCACCACCTGCGCCAGCGGCAGGCCGGCTTCGCGCAATTGGTTGAAGAACGACACCAGCACCAGGCCGTTGAGCACGGCGATGCCGAGCAAGGCGATGAACCCTACCGAGGCCGGCACCGACAGGTATTGACCCGACAGCCACAAGGCGACCACGCCGCCGACCAGCGCGAACGGAATGTTGCAGAGGATCAGCAACGCTTCGCGCACGGCGCCGAAGGTGAAGAACAGCACCAGGAAGATCATGCCCAGCGCGGCCGGCACCACCAGCCCCAGGCGCGCCGCGGCGCGCTGCTGGTTTTCGAACTGGCCGCCCCAGCTGACCCGGTAACCCGACGGCAGATGCACGTCGCGATCCACCGAGGCACGCGCCTCGTCAACGAAACCGACCAGGTCGCGCCCGCTGACATTGGCCTGCACCAGCGCATAGCGCGAGGCATTTTCGCGGCGCACCTGCACCGGGCCGCTGGTGGCCTCGAGTTTGGCGAGATGTTCCAGCGGCACCTCGCCGCCGTCGCCGCGGGCGATGCTGATCTGGCCAAAGCGTGCCGGCGCGTTGGCGGTCCGCTCGTCGCCGCGCACCAGGATCGGCGTGCGGCGTTGCTGCTCGATCACGACACCGGCCTGGCTTCCTTCGAGCTGGGCGCGCAGTTCGTCCTGCACGGCGGCAACGTCCAGCCCGTAGCGCCCTGCGGCCTGGCGATCGACCTGCACGCCGAGGTAGCGCACGCCCTCCTGCGTCTGCGCGAGCACGTCCTGGCTGCCGGTCGTGCGTTCCAGGATGGCGGCGATGCGGTTGGCCAGTTCGTTGAGCACCTGCAGGTCGGGCCCGAACACCTTGATCGCCACATCACCGCGGCTGCCGGTGAGCATTTCCGACACGCGCATCTGGATGGGCTGGGTGAAGCCGTATTCCACCTCGGGGAAAGCCGCCATCACTTCGCGCAACTGCTGTTCCAGCCATGCGGTGTCGGGGCCGCGCCATGCCTTTCGCGGCTTCAGCTGCAGGAACATGTCCGTTTCGTTGAGACCCATCGGATCGAGGCCGAGCTCGTCCGACCCGAGGCGGGCGACCACGTGCTCCACTTCCGGCAGCCTGGCCTTGATGGCGCGCTCGATCTTCAGGTCCAGGTCGCGCGAGGCCTCCAGCGAGACCGACGCCGGTTTCACCAGCTGCACCAGCAGGTCGCCCTCATCCATGGTGGGCATGAAGGTCTTGCCGGTATTCATGTAGGCGACAGCGCCCACGCCCAGGCCGACGGCGGCCATGACGGCCATGGCACGGCCATGGGCGAGCGACCAGTCGAGCAGCGGGCGGTAGCCGCGTTCGAGCTGGCGCATCAGCCAGGGATCGCGATGCGCGCCCTCGCGCAGGATCAGCGAGCACAGCACCGGGATCACCGTGAGCGACAGCAGCAAGGACGACGCCAGTGCGAACACGATGGTCAAGGCCACCGGCGCGAACAGCTTGCCCTCCAGGCCCTGCAGGCTCATCAGCGGGGCGAACACCAGCGCGATGATCACGATGCCCGCCGTCACCGGCACCGCCACTTCGCGCGCGGCCCGGTAGACGCGATGCAGGCGCGGCAGCGGCGCGGTTTCCCCGTGCTCCGAGGGAGACAGCCGGCTGACCGTGTTTTCCACCACCACCACCGCCGCATCGACCAGCATGCCGATGGCGATGGCGAGGCCGCCAAGACTCATCAGGTTGGCGCTCATGCCGACGAAGTGCATCAGCAGGAAGGTGCCGAGCACCGCCAATGGCAGCGTCACCGACACCACCAGCGCCGCACGCACATCGCCCAGGAACAGCAACAGCAGGATCACCACCAGCACGCTGGCCTCGACCAGTGCGCTCTGCACCGTGCCGACCGCGCGCTTGATCAGGCCGCTGCGGTCGTAGAACGTCTCGATGCGCACGCCGGCCGGAAGACTGCGTTGCAACTCCGACAGGCGCTCGCGCACCGCGGCCACGGTCTGCGACGCGTCGGCGCCGCGCAAGCCGACGACCAGGCCCTCGACCGCCTCGCCTTCGCCATCGCGGGTGACGGCGCCGTAGCGGGTCAGCGCACCGTAACCGACCTTGGCGACGTCGCCGACGCGGATCGGCACGTCGCCCCGCGTGGTCACCACCACCCGGCGCAGGTCGTCCAGCGTGGCGATGGCGCCCGCCGTGCGTACGATCAGCGCATCGCCGCCGTCACGCAGACGCCCCGCGCCATCGTTGCGGTTGTTGCGACCGATGGCATCGACGACGTCACGGAAATGCAGGCCGGCCGCCGACAATCGCGCGCGGTCGGGCGTCACGAGAAAACTGCGGACCTCGCCGCCGAGCGCATTGAGATCCGCCACGCCGGGAATCGTGCGTAGCGCGGGGCGGATGGTCCAGTCGAGCAGGTTGCGCCGCTCGGCCAGCGACAGATGACCGCCCTCGATGGTGAACATGAACATGTCCGACAGCGGCGTGGACATCGGCGCCAGCCCACCACTCACGTCGGCGGGCAATTGATCCGCGGCGCCCGCGTAGCGCTCGGCCACCTGCTGGCGCGCCCAGTAGATGTCCGTGCCTTCCTGGAAGTCGAGCGTGATGTCGGCGATGGCGTACTTGGCGGTCGAACGCAGCATCACCGCGCTGGGCACGCCCAGCAGCTCCATTTCCAGCGGCACCACGACGCGGCTTTCCACCTCTTCGGGTGTCATGCCGGGCGCCTTGAGGATCAGCTTGACCTGCGTGGGCGCGATGTTCGGGTACGCATCGATCGGCAGGCGCAGGAACGCCCAGGCGCCGGCGGCCACCAGGCCCAACGCCACGACCAGGACGAGCAGGCGTTGCGCCAGCGAGAAGGCAATGAGTCGCTGCAGCATCTCACTGCCCTTCCGTGGCGGTGCGCGCCTGCAGCGTGTCGAGCATGCCCGTGGCGACTTCATCGCCGTGCTTCAGCTGGCCGCGCACGATGCGCCGCGAGTCGCCGTCGCGGGCAAGCACCTTTACGTTCTCGGCGCGGAACCCTGCCGCCGTGCGCACGAAAACCTGCGAGGCATCGCCTTCCCCGTGCAACGCGCCGACGGGCACCGAGACGGCATCGGGTGGCGCGGGCAGCCACAGCGTGGCGCTGGTCTGCATGCCTGGCAGCAGCGAGCCGGCCGCGCCTTCCGCTCGCACCAGCACGGTCTGGCTGAGCGCATCGAGCGCGCCGCCGGTTTCGCTGACCTGGGCCGTGGCGCCCTCGCTGGTGCGCACGTCCTGGCCACGGCGCACCTGGGGCGCCAGTGAAGCGGGCACCCGCAGCTCCAGCATCACGCGCTGGCCCGCGACCACCACGAACGCCTTGGCCATGGCGTCGTAGGTGCCGCCCGGCTGCACGGCACGCTCGATCACGCGGCCGTCGATCGGCGCGCGCAGTTCGTAGACGCCCATGCCCGATCCCTGCGCCGCCGGCGCCCAGGCGCGAGCCGCCTGCAGTTCGCGCACGCGCGCGCCCGCCGCGTCGCGCGCGGCCACGCTGGCCTGCAGCCGGGCCTCTGGCACGATGCCTTCCTTCAACAACTGCTCGTCGCGGGCTGCCTGCGCGGCGGCG
>NZ_BCPR01000104.1 GCF_016586165.1 Dyella sp. EPa41
GTGAAGGTGCCCGATATCGGCAGCAGCGACGTGCCGGTCATCGAGATCCTGGTGAAGGTCGGCGACACCATCGCCAAGGACCAGAGCCTGATCACGCTGGAATCGGACAAGGCCACCATGGAAGTGCCCGCTCCGTTCGCGGGCGTGGTGAAGGAGATCAAGGTCAAGGTCGGCGACGAACTCTCCGAAGGCAGCCTGATCGCCCTGGTCGAGGCCGCCGGTGGCGCGCCCGCCGCCGCTCCGGCCCAGGCCGCGGCGCCCACCAGGGTGGAGGCGCCCAAGGTGGAAGAGAAGCCCGCGCCGATCGCGACGCCGCGTGGCGTGCTGCCCGGCAACGCGCCGGAAGGCGACGTCGCGCCCACGGCGCGTCCGCCGTTCGATGCCGGCATCGTGATGCCGGGCGACGCCCCCTACGCCAGCCCGGCCATCCGCGCCTTCGCGCGCGAGCTGGGCGTGGATATCCGCCAGGTGAAGGGTTCGGGCCGCGGCGGCCGCATCCAGCGCGAAGACGTCACCGGTTACGTCAAGCACGCGCTCGCCTCGGGCGCGCGTCCGGCCGGCGCGCCGGTCGCGGCCGGCGGCGGGCTCAACCTGCTGCCGTGGCCGAAGGTCGACTTCGCCAAGTTCGGCGCGATCGAAGAGAAGCCGCTGTCGCGCATCCAGAAGATCTCCGGTGCGAACCTGGCGCGCAACTGGGCGATGATCCCGCACGTCACGCAGCACGAAGACGCCGACATCACCGAGCTGGAAGCCTTCCGCAAGAAGCTCGGCGAAGAGAACAAGGACCTGAAGATCACCCCGCTGGTGTTCCAGATCAAGGCGGTGGTCGCGGCGCTGAAGAAATTCCCGCAGTTCAACGCCTCGCTGGATGAAACCGGCGAGAAGCTGATCCTCAAGAAGTACTTCCACATCGGCATCGCGGTGGACACGCCCGATGGCCTGGTGGTGCCGGTGATCCGCGACTGCGACAAGAAGGGCCTGCTGGACCTGGCCATCGAGCTCGGCGAGATCTCCAAGAAGGCGCGCGACAAGAAGCTCGGCCCCAACGAGATGTCGGGCGGCTGCTTCTCCATCTCCTCGCTCGGCGGCATCGGCGGCACGGCGTTCACGCCGATCGTCAACGCGCCGGAAGTGGCGATCCTCGGCGTGTCCAAGGCGGCGACCAAGCCGGTGTGGAACGGCAAGGAATTCGCGCCGCGCCTGATGCTGCCGCTCTCGCTCAGCTACGACCACCGCGTGATCGACGGCGCGCTCGCCGCGCGCTTCGCCTCCTACCTCGCGCAGCAGCTGGGCGACATCCGCCGCCTGCTCCTCTGATTGCTCCCTCTCCCGTCGGGAGAGGGCCGGGGTGAGGGTGCGGACTTGCGCCGCCCCTCCATGCGTAGCGAAAAGAATCAAAGGATCCCCCATGGCAAGCACCATCGAAATCAAAGTCCCCGACATCGGCGGCCACGACAACGTGCCGGTGATCGAGGTGCTGGTGAAGGTCGGCGACACCGTCGCCAAGGAACAGAGCCTGATCACGCTCGAATCGGACAAGGCGACGATGGAAATCCCGTCGAGCGCCGCCGGCGTGATCAAGGAACTGAAGGTCAAGGTCGGCGACGAAGTCTCCGAAGGCGCGCTGATCGCCGTGTTGGAAGCCGCCGACGCTGCCGCTGCTCCTGCTGCTCCCTCTCCCCTCCGGGGAGAGGGTCGGGGTGAGGGGTCAACCTCGCCCCAGTCCGCCAGTAGCAACGCTCCCGCAAGTCCCGCTCCCTCACCCCAACCCTCTCCCCAGGGGGGGGAGGGAGCAAAACCGGCCCCGCAGGCTGCCGGCGCGTCCGGCCGCACGCCCGACATCACATGCAAGCTGGTCGTGCTGGGCTCCGGCCCGGGCGGTTACACCGCCGCGTTCCGCGCGGCCGACCTCGACGTCGACACCGTGCTGGTGGAGCGCTACGCCACCCTCGGCGGCGTCTGCCTCAACGTGGGCTGCATCCCGTCCAAGGCGCTGCTGCATGCCGCTGCGGTGATCGACGAAGCGGAAGCCATGGCGGCGCACGGCGTCAGCTTCGGCGCACCGAAGATCGACCTCGACAAGCTGCGCGACTTCAAGACCAAGGTGGTCGGCAAGCTCACCGGCGGCCTCTCGGGCATGGCCAAGCAGCGCAAGGTGCGCACCGTGCAGGGCGTGGGCAGCTTCATCTCGCCGAACGAGATGGAAGTCCAGACGGCCGAAGGCACCAAACTCATCCGTTTCGAGAACGCCATCATCGCCGCCGGCTCGCAGTCGGTGAAGCTGCCGGCGTTCCCGTGGGACGACGAGCGCATCATGGATTCCACCGGTGCGCTGGAATTGAAGGACGTGCCCAAGAAGCTGCTGGTCGTCGGCGGCGGCATCATCGGCCTGGAAATGGCCACCGTGTACTCCGCGCTCGGCAGCGAAGTGACCGTGGTCGAGTTCATGGACCAGATCATCCCGGGCGCCGATGCCGACCTGATCAAGCCGCTGGCGCAGCGCCTGGCCAAGAAGCTCAAGGGCGTGCACCTCAAGACCAAGGTGGTCGAAGCCAAGGCCACCAAGAAGGGCATCGAGGTCAGCTACGAGGGCGAGAGCATCCCCGAGACCAAGTTGTTCGACCGCGTGCTGGTCGCCGTGGGCCGCTCGCCCAACGGCAACAAGATCGGCGCCGACAAGGCCGGCGTGGCCGTCACCGAGCGCGGTTTCATCAACGTCGACACGCAGATGCGCACCAACGTGAAGCACATCTTCGCCATCGGCGACCTGGTGGGCCAGCCGATGCTGGCGCACAAGGCCACGCACGAGGCGCGCGTCGCGGCCGAAGTCGTGTCGGGCATGAAGAGCCACTTCGATGCGCGCGTGATCCCGTCGGTGGCCTTCACCGATCCGGAAGTGTCCTGGGTGGGCGTCACCGAGCGCGAGGCGAAGGAAAAGGGCCTCAAGGTCGGCGTGGGCAAGTTCCCGTGGGCGGCCAGCGGCCGCGCCATCGGCATCGACCGCACGGAAGGCTTCACCAAGCTGATCTTCGACGAGGAAACCCATCGCATCGTCGGCGGCGCCATCGTCGGCCCGCATTCGGGCGACCTCATCAGCGAAATCTGCCTGGCCATCGAGATGGGCGCCGAAGCCGGTGACATCGGCCTCACCATCCACCCGCATCCCACGCTGGGCGAGTCGGTGGGCATGGCGGCCGAAGTCTACGAAGGCACCATCACCGACCTGTACATGCCGAAGAAGAAAAAGTAAGCCGTCTGCCACGGCTCGCCAAGAAAGCCCGGGATGTCCCCGGGCTTTCTCGTTTCTGCCGTCTCAGTTCGACTCGGTGAACTGGATCGACGGCGACGAACCACCGCTCGCGGTACAGCTGCCGAGGTTGAGGTTGTTGCTCTCGCCGGTGGTGCCGGAGTTGGCCACGCACGACGGCGTCGCGGTGGAACCATCGGTCACGGCCACCTTCACCGTGATCGACGAGCCGCTGTTGAACACCGCTTCCGATCCGCCGGCGTTGCCGACCACGTTGAATTCCGACTCCTTCCATACCTGGGCAAGGTACAGGACGCTGTCCTTGCCGCTGGAGCTGTACGCCTGCGTGCCGTTGGTGAACACGACGGTGTCGTTGCCGCCGGCGGTGACCGAACCGGTGAGCTTCACGTTGGCCAGCTGCGTGGCCGGTACGTCGGGCGCGGTTGCGGCGGCGCTGTTCTTGTAGCAATCGCCCGCGCCGTCACTGCCCCAGCCGCTCGGGCAGCGGCGGCCGCCGTAACCGATCAGCCAGTACTGCATGAAGACGGCCGCCTGGCCGCTGACTTCGTAATCAGGCGCATACACGAACTGCTGCCACACGGTGCAACCGGAATGACCGGCGCATGCCGACGTGGTCGCACTGAAGCTCGAATTGATCTGCAGGGAGTATTCGTTCGGCCCGAGGATGCCGCCGCCACCGTAAGCGGCAACGCCCTTGCCGGTTTCGGAGGTGACCCCCGTCACCGAGGGGAACGTGCCCACGGTCTGGGTGATGAGGGTGGAGGTCTGCAAGGTGTAGTCGTTGCCGTTGCCGGCCGTTTCCGATGCGCCCAGCAGGGACCAGCGCGGCACGGGGTGCACGCGCGGCACCACTTCGTGGCAGGTCACCGGGTGCCAGATGACGCTCGGATAGGTCGCCTGGAAGCATCCCTCCGAAGGCGTGGCGATGCGCGCGATGTCTTCGCGCCAGTTGGCGCGTGCCTGCGCTTCGAGCGGGCCGACGATTTCGGGGGGAGCCTGGAGCGAAGCCTCGCTGGCGGGCGCCGCCTGGACGGGCAGCCAGGCGGAGGCGACGAGGCTGGCGAGCAACGCGAGCTTCATTTTGGTCTGCATGTATTTCTCCCTGGTACGCGAATGGCTATCGGTTTCGGCCCGGGTGATCCCGGACCGATGACGCGGACAACAACTCACCCACGCCGGCAACTGGATCAGTTGCAGCGAGTCACGCGGTGGAACGTATGCCCCGGAAAGCCGGGGTTGCAGCGGTGACGCATCCCCAGATGCGCAACGTCCACGCCTGGGCGAAGGCGTTGCGCCGGCTTTGGTAACGCATTCGACACGTGCTTGCAAATCGAAAAAAGGTGCGTGAAGAGGCGACAGAAAAACGCAAGCAACCGCGTTGCATCACCTGGGCAGGAGATGCCTTGCGAATGAAGTGATTGGAAGCCAATGGCGCGATGCAGGCATGTCGATCCGCCTTCGCGCACCCGCAAATTTGCGCGAACACTTTTCGTTGACAAGGCGCGGCGAAGGCCATGGACGGTCATGCGGTGCGGCCGGCGCATGCCCGCGTGATATGTGAAGAAAAAGCCTATTTTCAGGCCTTTCCTTGCACTTCGTCACAAAAGGAAAGGCCCGCTTGCGCGGGCCTTTGTCAGGTCACCTTGTGGCCCTGGCCAGGGCATCCTCGATCGGCTTCGCTGTCTGTTCGAGATGGCCGCTCGTCTCCGTCGACGTGTTGATCATCTGCTGCAGGACGCCGAGGAATTCGATCGGATCGACATCCTTGCCGAGGCCGATGCGCGTGCGCAGGTCCACCATGCGTGGCGCATTGAGCGCGATGGTGCTGTCGTGCGTCACCCAGTTCGAGGCGTCGCGTTGCGCGGCATAGGCGGTGGCGTATTTGTGCAGCCGTTCGATATCGATCCAGGTGGCCGACTGGTTCGCCACGGCGACGTCCCACGACTGCGTGGCGAACGAAGGCCAGCTCACGCTGAGCGCGAAGTCATGCTTCAGTTCGCGGATGTGCTGGTTGATCTGCGCATCGGGCACGCCGCGTGTCACGTCGTCGCTGATGGCGGCCCTCAGCGAGCGCAGCGGCTCCAGCTGGCGCGCGTTGCTGGCCAGGGCGCCATGGATGCTTTCCAGCGTGCCACGCAGCTCCACCTCGATCTGCGCGCTGGCCTGCTCGGCGGCGTGGCGGTGATGCGTGTGCTCTATCCACTGTTCCAGGCCCAGCGCGGTGAGGATGGACAGCACGATCATGAAGTAGTGCTGCGCGAACTCGCGCAGGGAATGCATCCGGACCTTGGGCACTTCGAAATGCATGGCTGTTCCGTCTCGGCGTGGGGCAGGCGCGCAGCGTAGCCGATCCGCCGTCCGGCTTCATGCCTCGTAGCCGAGTCGCTCCAGCATCGGCCGCAGGATGGGCAGCACGGGTTCGAAATGCTCGCGATACGCATGCCAGCGATTCACCGCCTCGCGATGGATGCCTTGCGTCACCTGCGCATAGCTCGGCGTGCTGATATAGCCCTTGGCGCGCGCATGTTCGGCGAACCGGGCCATCGGCGACGCATCGGCGACGTCCAGGAATTGCCCCAGGCGCGCGACGTGTTCGTCGAAGCGGCTGACCACCGATTCGTAGCGCCACTCCAGCACGCGCGGCGCGAACACCTCGACATGGCGATACCACTGCTCGAAAGCCTGCACGTAGCCTTCGGCCAGCCGCTTCAGCGAGGAGCACAGCACCATGAAGGGCGGTGCGCGGAACGGCAGCATGTAGCAGCTGAGCAGCACGTCGCAGGGGTGGCGCAGGCACATGATGATGCGCGCCTCGGGAAACAGGCGCGCGATCATGGGCAGGCACAGCATGTTGAGCGGGTTCTTGTCGACGAGGCGGCGGGCATCGAGATCCGGCAGCACGCGACGGGACATGCCGAGATAGAGGGCGCGCAACTGGCTCGCTTCGTCCTGCGTCAACCCCGCGAGATCGCGCGGATACGATTGCCCCGCCTGCTGCATGCGATGGATCAGCTCGTAGACGAAGTCGCGTTCGTCCATGGAGCGGAAATCGGGATGCGCATCGAGCATCTGTTCGAGCAACGTGGTGCCCGAGCGCGGGAAGCCCACGACGAACACGGGGCTTTCCGTGTCGCGCGGCGCGGCAAGCGTCGTCCATTGGTCGAACTCGGCATGGCTTACGTCGAGTGCGGCCGTTGCCAGCGGCTGGCTGCCCTCGACGGTCAATTCCGGAACGAGCGCGCTGGCGATGTCCCATTGCGCGGCGTGGGCGATCTCCGCCGCATGCCAGGCTTCCTCATGGCGGCCCTGCTTGTTCATCACGCCAGCCAGGCCGAACGCGGCCGTGGCGCGCGTCTCCGGGCCATCGCTCAGTGCAAGCATGCGCTGGTACAGGGCGGCCGAGTGTTCGGCCTCGCCCCGTTGCGCCGCCACGGCCGCGTGGGCCTGCCATGCCGCCGTGGCGAGCGCCGTCGACCGTGGCAGCGCCGCTTCCACCTGGGATAACGGAACGCGCTCAAGCTCGGTTTCGGCCAGCTGGATCTGGTTGCTGCGCTCGTACATCGAGGCGCGCAGCGCGGCGATGCGCCATTGCATGACCTGTGCATCCTGCTCGGGCAGGATCGCCCGTTCCAGGACCCGGAACGCCGCCGCCAGCTCGCCCTGGGCGGACAGCATGGTCGCCAGCAGCAGCGCCTGCTCCGCGGGCTGTGGCGGCCAGTCGGCGGCGCCGTCGAGCATGTCCTGCTCGCCACGGTGGTCGCCGCAGGCGAAGCAGGCATGCGCCGCCTGCAGGCGTGCGTCGATGAAGGCCGGCACCAGCGCCACGGCATCCAGCAATGCCTCGCGTGCCTGCAGCCAGCGCTGCTGCTCGGCGTAGAGCAGGCCAAGGTTGTAGTGGATCTGCGCCTCCTGTGGCGCCAGTGTCACGGCACGGCGAAGGGCATCTTCGGCAGCGTCGGCGTCACCCAGCTGGCGGGCCACGACGGCGAGGTTGTTCCAGTATTCGGCGGCATCCGGCTTGCGCTGCACCAGGCGGCGGAACGTCGCCACGGCTTCGTGCAGGCGCTGGCTGGATTGCTGTGCGGCGCCCAGCAGCAGCAGGGCGGTTTCGTCCACGTCGTCGAGGGTGGCGATGGGTTCGCCGAGTGCCAGCACGGCGGCGATATCGCCCCGTTGGTAGGCCGCGAGCATGCGCGCGGTCAGGTCGGCGGAGGATGGCGAGGACTGTTCCGTCATCCGTGAATCCTAGAGCATCTTGCGGATGGTCGCGGCTAGGCGCCGCGACCATCCGCATGGCTTGCAGTCAGATCAGAACTTCACCGTGGCGCGAGCCCAGAAGTAGCGGCCCATCACGTCGTACGTCGCCGTATCGACGTTGTAGTTCGAGCCGTTCTGGTACGCCAGCGGCGGGATCTTGTCGCTGAGGTTGTCGATACCCACGTCGAAGCGGGTATGGATCTTCGCCCACTCGTAGCCACCCGAGATCGAGTGGTACAGCACCGACGCCATCGGTGCGCTGGCACCGGTGTCGAGGTTCGCGTTCAAGTTGGTCACGTTGTGGATGTAGCGCGACTGCCACTGCGCGCTCCAGTCACCCAGTGCCCAGTTGACCGTGAGCGTGCCACGCCAACGCGGGATATTGCCGAACTGCAGGCCGTAGGTGCCGGCGTAGTTGATCGACCCCGAGCCCGGCTGGCCGGGCGCGGCATCGTTCTTGTACGTCGAGACATACGTGGTGTTGAGGGCGGCCTTGAAGTTGCCCGGATCCACGCCGCCCACGGTGAAGTGCGGGATGGCGTAGTTGAAGGTGAAGTCGACGCCGGTCGTGCTCAGGTTGCCCAGGTTGACCACGGGCGTGTTGATGTAGTTGACCGCGCCGGCGAGCTTGTTGGTGTTGTCGTAGCGGTTGATGTACGAACAGAACGGGCTGTTGGCGTTGGCGAAGCACGCATTGACCACGGTCTGCGCCTGGATCGGCGTGAGCGTGTCGGACAGGTAGATGTGCCAGAAGTCCAACGTGCTGGATACGCCTTCCCACCAGCTCGGCGAATACACGAAGCCGAAGTCGATGGACTTGCCCTGCTCGGGCTTCAGCGTGCTGCCGATGGCGGCCGCGCCCGAGTAATAGCCGGTGACCTGGCCGATCGGGTTGCCGGACCAGTTCGGCGGCACGTACTGGCAGGCCGTCGGGTGCGCCGCCAACTCGGCGGCGGTCAGGTGCACGCACGGGTCGGTGAGGTTGGGGCCGGCCACCGTGCGACCGTCGTACAGCTCGTCCATGTTCGGCGCGCGGAACACCTGCGAGACCGTGCCACGCACCAGCAGGTCGGCGATGGGACGGTACTCGATGGCGATCTTGCCGTTGGTGGTGCTGCCCGAGGTGTCATAGTCGGAGTAGCGCACGCCCAGGTCGACGTTCAACGAGTAGGCCCAGGGCTGCTCGGTGACCACCGGGATCAGCGTTTCCGCGTACAGTTCCTTCACCGTGTCGCTGCCGCCGCCCGGCGAACCGCAGGCTTCGGACAACACCACGCAGGTGTTGGTCACCGGGTCGAGGATCGCGTCGGCGGTGACGTTGTAGCTCATCGAGGTCTTGCGATACAGCGCGCCGGTCGAGAGCTGGATGGCGCCGGCCGGCAGATCCCAGATTTCACCCGACGCGTTGAACTGACCCTGCTTCATGGTGTTGGTCAGGGTGTACTGCGGTGCGTCCACGCCCTTCTTCAGCGCCGCGGTGACCGCCGGGTCGGCCTGGTTGAAGATGTTGGCGCCGGCGTCGATGGCGGCCTGGAAGGCCGGCACGTTCACTTCGTTGTAGTTGGTCTGGATGCGACGCGTATGGCCATAGTCGAAGCTGGCATCCCAGTTCCAGGTGCTCTGGCCGAAGTTGCCGCGCAGGCCCGCGTTGACCTCTTCGTTGTTGGTCGTGAAGGTATGCAGGCGGGTGCCCAGGCCGGTCAGGCGGGTGTTGAAGGCGTAGCCGCTGTCGGCGCCGGGTGCGTTCGGATCGGCCAGCGTGCCCTGGCTGAAGGTGACGCCGAACGGGTTGTTCGGGTTGCTCGCCAGCACGTGCCAGCCGTCGCCCACGCCCGTGGGCGCCGGGGCGTCCTGGCCCGAGGAGTTGGTGTGGTTGTAGAACGCATCAGCGTAGAACGTCACGTAGTCGTTGATCTTGTAGTTGCCGATCACGAAGACGTTGGTGCGTTCCTGCTGCTGCTGGATGTAGTTGTAGGCGTTGTAGTTGTACGTGTCGTTCGCGTTGCTGAAGCAGCGGTAGTCGCCGAGGCTGCTGCCGTTGCCGTTGGCAAGCGTCACGTACGCGTTGCCCTGCGAGTTGACTTCGCAACCACCCGGAGTCTTGTCTCCCAGCGGCCCGCCTGCCGGCACGAGAATGCGGCCGGTCGGAATGGTGTGCGAACCCGACGGCTGCGGGCCGCCGTTGTACAGGTACAGCTGGCGGGCCGAGAAGCTGCGGCGCGGCGCCAGCACCGGGTTGTACTTGTTGTAGTCCACGCCGGCGACGATGTTGCCCTGGTCGCCGCTCGCGCCCACGGTGAACTGCGCGCCATGGCGCTGGCCGTCGCCGTGGTCGGAAATGCCGTCGTTGACGCTCAGTTCCGCGCCCTTGTAGTCCTTGCGCAGGATGAAGTTCACCACGCCGCCCACGGCGTCGGAGCCGTAGACCGTGGAGGAGCCGTTGGCCAGCACGTCAACGCGTTCCACCATGTTCTGCGGAATCATGTTGAGGTCGGCGTTGGCGAGGCGCTGGCCGTCCACCAGCACGAGGGTGCGGTTCACGCCCAGGCCGCGCAGCGAAACACGGGCCGCACCGTCACCGCCTTCCAGCGTGGGGCTCGCGCCGCCGCCGCCGTTGCTGTTGTTCTGGGTGTTGGTCGCGTTGCCCGCGATGGCCGGCAGTGCCTGCAGCACGTTGCCCAGGGTCGGGCTGCCGTTGTTGGTGATGGCTTCGCGGTTCAGCGTCACCACCGGGTTGGCCGTTTCGGCATCCACGCGGCGAATCAGCGAACCGGTGACCGACACGGCGGTCAGCGTCTTGGCGTTGGACTGCTTGGGTTGTTCAGTGGTGTCCTGCGTGGACGTCTGGTTCTGCGCCGCGGGTCCGTTGCTCTTTACGGCGGCGTCCTGTGCCTGTGCCAATGCGGCGCTCGATGCAATACCAACGGATAGAGCCAAACGTACCGCTACTGATAGGCGATTGAGATTGGACTGCATGATGTCTCCCCGATTTTTGAAGGCAAAAGGGACCCGCTATGGGCGCTTAGACGTCCATAGGTGTCGTGTTGCCATTGGTTCCCCCGGCTCAACTCTTTCAGGAAACGTGAATCGAGTAAAGGCCTTTTTAACGTGTATTTCGGCATAGGCTGCCGATAAACGCGCAAGTTTCACGCAAGTTTGTCGAAAAGATCGGTCTGCGCAACGAAACTGTCCACGTCTACAAAGCCGGCCAGGCCCACGCCCACCAGGCGATAGCGCGTATCGGCGGGACGGTCCACGCGATCACGCAGCGCACACGCTATCGCGGCCAGTTCCTTGGCCGAGCCGGGGCGTGTAGACGGCGTGAAACTGCGGGTCAGCGTCTGGAAGTCCGACGTCTTCAGCTTCAGCACCACGGTGCGCGCGACGCGCCCGTCCTGTACTTCCCGCTGGTGCGCGTTCCAGGTCTTTTCCGCCAGGCGATGGATATGCGGGGCAAGCTCGCCCAGGGGCAGGTCGTGCTCGAAGGTGTCCTCGGCGGACACCTGCAGGGTAGGGCGATGCGGTTCGACCGGGTGCTCATCGATGCCGAGCGACAACTCGTGCAAGCGTCGTCCCCAGCGGCCGAAGCGTTGTTCCAGCTCCTGCGCGGGGAAGGCGCGCAGGTCGCCCACGGTGGCGATGCCCAGCTCGGTGAGGCGCGTCTCCATCACCTTGCCCACGCCGGGCAGGCGACCCACCGCCAGCGGCGCCAGGAACGCCTCGACCTGGTGCGGACGCACCACGAACAGGCCGTCGGGCTTGCGCCAATCCGAGGCGATCTTGGCCAGGAACTTGTTGGGCGCCACGCCCGCCGATGCGGTGAGCTGCGTTTCCTCGCGAATGGCGGCGCGGATCGCTTCCGCCGTGGCGGTGGCCGATGGCAGCTGCGTGTGCGTGGTGGTGACGTCGAGGTAGGCCTCGTCCAGCGAAAGCGGCTCGATCAGGTCGGTATGGCGGCCGAAGATCTCGCGCACCTGCCGAGACACGGCTTTGTACCGGGTGAAATCCGGCGGCACGAAGATCGCCTGCGGACACAGCCGCTCCGCGCGCACCGCCGGCATGGCCGAACGCACCCCGAACTTGCGCGCCTCATAGCTCGCGGCGCACACCACCGAGCGCGCACCGCGCCAGGCCACGACGACGGGCTTGCCACGCAACGACGGATCGTCGCGCTGCTCCACCGATGCGTAGAACGCATCCATGTCGACGTGGATGATTTTGCGGGAGTGCGTGGGCACGGCGTGTCGCGAAAGGGCAGCGGCGCACAGTCAACCACGAACCCGCGGTCCGTGGGTATCTCAATCGGCCCCTTGCGGGTAGACCTGGTGAGCAATAAGGGCCCACGACAGGCAGCATCCCGGTGACCCGGACGAATCAGTGGTCGTGGACGAGCGCTCCTCCATTTTTTGTAGGAGCGCACCCAGTGCGCGACCGCGGACTGACGTGGTGGCCTCGATCTGCGATGGTCGCGACGACGCAAGGTCAAGGAACGTCGCCACGACGCGGTCGCGAAAGGGCTCGTCAATTTTTGTAGGAGCGCACCCAGTGTGCGACAGCCGTTCGCGCCAGTCTGCATGGTTCGATGCATGAAGATTTCTAATGCTGTCGTTGCCGGGTTTCTGCGACCTGGCTCGCCTGCGACCGAAGGGAGTCCCCCCTGGGGCGGCGGGCTTCCGAGCCGCTGCCGCGACCCGGGTCACTCTCTCTTCGCGTAGCGCTCGTTCCCTTGTAGGAGCGCACCCTGTGCGCGACAGCCTTTCGCGCCGGTCTGCATGTTCATCGTGTCGATACATGAAGATTTCTGGTGCTGTCGTTGCCGGGTTTCTGCGATCGGGCTCGCCTGCCGCGGGCTTCCGCCCTCCTGCCGGAGGTCGGGTCACTTTTCTTT
>NZ_BCPR01000105.1 GCF_016586165.1 Dyella sp. EPa41
ACCGGAAGATCGGCATGGTCGCGCGCCTCGCCGTTCAGTCCGCCTACGTGTCGGTCAAATCCGGGCATGACGACATGCGGGATCTCAGGCGGTCTTACGAGTAGAGCGCGATCGACAACCTGATCCAGCCCATGCAGAGCAGCACGAATGCTGGGTGAGACACGCACTCATTTTCGGTCACGGCTGGTTCCGGCACAGCCTGCATACCCATCCGCGGCCCGCCTGGCAGCCCGGAGAGCCGCCGCACGGCTTTCGCGTGATCGGGCCGTGCCTCATGCGGAAATGGCTTGCCCGGAACGATCTCTGAATGCATGGCGATGCAACCTATGGCACGTCGTGTCGGTGGCCGATCAACGCCGATACAAGGGACCGTTCACGCCATGCGAGCGAACGCACGCCGCATCGCGGACATGAATGCCCGCCGTGCGCAACGCAAGCATAAGCCGCGCATCCTTCGTGACGACCGGTTCGCACGTGCATCACACGCAAGATCGGACCATCGATCCATCCGCCAAGCCGCAGGGGTGCATCCCATGTCGAACCGAGACCGAAAAGACATTGGCCATGGCGATCCGCACAAGACGGAGACGCCGCAAGAGCGCGAGAAGCGCAAGAAGAAGGAAGCGGAAAACCACGAAGAAGCGCTGGAGGAAACGTTTCCGGCGAGCGATCCGGTGTCGCCCTTCGTTCCCACCAAGGCCCCGGAATGACAAGGCCACCGCGGCAGTCGGCCCGTTGCGTCCGCGTTGCCTGACGGAACAAGCAGCACGGCTAACCCTGCCATCGCATCGGCGCCGCCGGTCGGCGGGAGATGCGCGCCATCCGCTCGATATCCGACGTCTCACCCGCAGGAGGGTGCTCTCATGCCCGAACAGATCAGGTCCGACGGCAAGCGCGAACAAGCCGTTGCGAATCGTACGCGCATCGACATCACCGAAGAAAACGAGAGTCGCGACTGGGCCGAACGCTTCGGTATCTCGGAACAACGACTGCGCGAAGTCGTCGCCAGGGTCGGGCCCGCGGCTGACGATATCGAGCGTGAACTGGCGCGCGAACCATGACGGGGCACGTGCCGTCCTGACGACCGACGGGTCCATGCCCGTCACGCGCAGTCAGTCCAAGCCGTTCTCTTTCCTTGCCTCGATAGGCAGGGAGGGCGTGCAACACAGGCCGCCTTCAGTCGGTTCGCCGGTTCTCTCGCCCGTCCATTCGCGCGCTGTCACCGCATCACGCTCGCCGGATCCCAGGGAATCCCGGCACGGCCAGCCCGGCCGGCATCGCCCGGCAACGCAACCCGGCTCACCGGCGCGGGGCACCCTGCCGCCACCCGGCGGCGGCCGGCGTGCAACGTGCCTGGCCCAGGGGGCGTGAAAGCGCCTCATCAAGGTGTTTTCCCATGCCGACATCGTAGTTTTACGGATGCCCGGCCGTCGCGGGTGATGCGAACATCCGCGTCACGGATGGCGACGCTTTCAAGGACCAGGGGTGCTTCCACGCAACTTCACGGCAGGAGGGGAAATCCAATGACCAAGTCTCCGATACTCTGCATATTGGCAACGGCGCTGTTGACGGTGGGCTGCGTTTCGCAACAGAAGTACGACGAATCGCAACAGCGTAACGCCGAGCTCGAAGCGCAATACAAGCAACTCAACGACACCATGGGTGCCGAGGTCGCGTCGCGCGACATGAGCATCCAGCGCATGCAGGACGCCATCAAGGTGTCGCTCAACGACCAGCTGCTGTTCCCATCGGGTGGATGGGAGATATCGGCGCAGGCCAAGCAGAGCATCGCCAAGATAGCGGCCATCCTCGCGCCGCATCAGAAGAACAAGATCAACGTCAACGGCTATACGGACAGCACGCCGATCGGCCCTCAACTGGCGTCACAGGGTGTCACCACCAACATGATCCTGTCGCAGAAGCGCGCCGACAATGTCATGCAGTACATGATCTCCCAGGGCGTGAAGCCCGACCTTGTCGCCGCCCACGGTTACGGCGAGCAGAATCCCGTGGCGTCCAACGATACGGCCGACGGCAAAGCGCAGAACCGCCGCGTGGAACTCACCATCGCGACGAAGTAGTGCCTCGAACAGGGGCAGAGCGCGCTCGCCGACGAGCGCCTTCTGCCCCTGTAAACCGGCGGCATCGCCACGGTTCCGCTGCCCTGGAGCAACAAGCCGCCGGCAGTCACTTGCGTCTGCGCTAACGCAATGTCGGCGCGACTTGGCTTTCATGGCATGTGTGGCACCCGCCACCCTCGCGCACTAAGATGCGCCACATCCTCAAGCGACGAGGGAACCCGCATGGAACAGCGAGCTCACCCGGTCTCTTACGCACTGACGGTTACTCGCGCGATCAAGGAGCTCGCGAGCGATGCCGTCAACGACGGCCTGTTGCCCGAAAGCATGGCGGTCACGATATCGAAGGCCGCAACCGACGCGGCGCTTTCCCTGGGACTGTTCATCGTGTCCAAGGGCACGCGGCTCACGCATCAAACCGCACGGGCGATCGAAAGCGCGCGGGTCGACATGGAAGCCCTGGCTGAACTCGCCGGGCTGGTCAAGACCTACAAGCTCACGCCCAAGAACGCCGTGCACCTCGCGCTCGCCATGAGCTACACGGTCGAGCAGGCGGAGAACCGCCTGAAACAGGCGGAAGACTGGTTGTCCTGACGCGTCGTGCTGTCCCGTTGGTGCGCTGTCGAACGCGCGCACCGTCAACGTCACGAGGATGGAATGCTCAGCCGGCCCGAAGCGTCGCCGCGGGGCGGCGACGGCGCGCGCGCCAGAACAGCAGGCCCGTGACCAGCATGACGCTGGGCAGCGTGGCGCCGACGGCCAGCAACGTACGCCACAGGCCACCACCGACGGCGCCGGAATGAATGGGAAACAGCGCATTGGCAAGGCGACCGCCCTGCCCCAGGCGCGTTGCATCCTCGCCGCCCAGCACCTTCACCGTGTATGGGTCAAGCCACAGCGTGCTGCGTCCGGTGGGATTCCACTCGCCAGGCCGGCGCACGCGCATCGACAACGCGTTGCCCGCACGAACGGGAAGACTGATGCGGGTGATCGCGGCATCCGGGGCGGCCGCTTGCGCCGCAAGCAGCAGCGCCGGCCAGGACACGGCTGCCTTGGCGCTGTCGATCTTCGGCGGTCTGGATGGCAATGGCTCGTGGAACAACTGGGCGAGACCGGTGCGCACGGCGCCACGGTAAGCCATGGTGGTACCCGTGCCGATGGTGACCAGCAGCAAGGGAAACGCCACCACGCCCACCAGGCGATGCCAACTTGCCCAGCGCAGGATGGCGGGCCGAGCATGCGGCCGCAGGTGCGTCAGCGCACGACGCCGTCCTGGCCAGTACAGCCAGAGCCCGGAGCACAACATGAGGAGTCCGCTGAAGGCGACGATGCCGAGTACCGTCTCCCCCGCGCTTGCGCCCAGCAGGTGCGTGTGCCAGTCGAGCAGGATCAGCAAGGGATCGCGCCTGGCCACGCGCGTGAGCAGCAGCCGGCCATCGGTCGGATCGAAATACAGCCGGTCGCCGTTCTTCGCGCCGCCTTCGAAAGCCGCCAGCCCGTCGTCGGGCAGCGTGATGCTACGCAGCGACTTGCCTTCGTCGCTGGCGAGGATGCGATCGAGCGCGCGCCCCAACGCCGCGATATCCGGCACTTGGCGTCCGGCAAGTTCCGGGTGCACGGCTGTGAGCAGCGGCTGCTCGTACAGCAGCACGCCGCCGGCCAGCGTCACCAGCGACAGCAGCACGCCAAGACTCAACCCCAGCCACAGGTGCAGCGTCTTGAGCGCGTGGCGCATGCGACGCTTGGCGGTGGGTGGCGAGGCAGGTTCCATGGGGGTTCCATCAGAAATCGATCGAGGCCTGCACGTAATACGTGCGCGGCTGTCCCACGTAAAGCCCGTCGTTGTTGTCGGTGGAGCGCGTGAAGTAGCGGCGATCGAAGATGTTCTTCACGCCCACGCCCAGCTTGAGGTTCGACAGCGAGGGACCGAAGGCGTATTCGCCGCGCAGGTTCCACGTCGTCCAGCCGGGGATATCGCCAAGATCGCCATCGGGCGAACCCACCGTCTGGTACACCGTGGGATGCGCCGGATCGAAGCTCGGCGAGCCGGGCGAGTGCTGGCGTGACTGCGAGAAGGCATCGAGGTTGAACGTCCATGCCTCGCGGTTGTAGCGCACGCCGAGGTTGGCGGTGCGACGCGAGTAGAACGGCAGGTCGCGTCCGGCGAACGAGCCGTACTTGTAGATGGCGTGCGTGTAGGTCGCCGTGCCCCACAGGCTCAAGCCCCGCAGGCCTTCGTCGTAGGCCCCCAGATCCACGTGGCCGCCGGTTTCGATGCCCTTGTGCGTGGTGGCGCCCAGGCTGGTCCAGCCGTCCACCGAATCGGGAACACCCGGCAGCTTGCCCACGTACTGCAGTTCGTGGTCGAAGTTGATGCGGAACAGCGTGACTTCGCCGCCCCACGCGCCTTTGTCGTAGCGCGTGCCGATCTCGTAGGTGCGTGCCTTTTCCGGCTCCAGGCCCCGCGCGAACTGGTTGCTCGAATCCTTCTGGCTGATCTGGAAATACTGCAGCGCGCCGAACGAGGTCTCCGCGTTGGCGTAGAGCTTCAGCGCATCGGTGAGGTGATAGATCACGTTGAGCGAGGGCAGCGGCTGCGAATAGTGCTCACGGCGGAAGGTCGGTCCCTTCACGATCACCGTGTCGCCCGGGTGTGCCTGCCACCAGCTGTTGATGCGCTCGTAGCGCAGGCCCGGGGTGATCGTCCAGTTGCCGACGTTGATGGTGTCGTCCAGGTAGACGGCGTTCGCTTCGTTCGACCCCGTGTTGTTGCCGGACAGTACGTAGGGCGCCTCGTACACGCCGCTGTCGAACGGCGTGTAGCTCAGCGGCGAGACGAACTTGGTGTTGCGCAGCGTGCGTTCGTTCATCCATTCGGTGAGATAGCGATAGCCCACGCTGACCTCATGCGTCCATTGCCCCCAGTCGAACAGCTGCGAGTAGCGCGGCTCGATCGCAAACGTGTGGTAGTTGCGCGGATAGGCGTTGAGCTGGTGCGTGTACAGGCCGGTAGCCGCGTTCTGCGTGATGGTCTCGATGTGGCTGCCGCGGAAGCTCTCGGTGTAATAGGCCTGTACTTCGAAGCTGCGGCGTTCGTCCTTGTGGCTGTAGCGCAGCACGGCGTCCTGGCGACGGCCGTGGAAATCGTCGAAGGGGCGGCGCGACTGGAACGGATCGATGTCGTAGTCGGCCTGTCGCAGGCCACCCGGCATGCCGGCCTGGCCGTCGTAGTAGTGCAGGCTGCCGCTGACCTCGTCGGTGGGGCTGAAGGCGTACTTCGCCTTCAGCATCACGTCGTCGATGCTCTCGTTGTCCTGCTTCTCGCGATAGCCGGGGCCATGCGAGCCGTTGTAGAGCAGGGCCAGGCCAAGGCCCGAATGGGTGGTGCCGCCAAGGAACAGGTTGCTCTGCGTGCGGATGCCGCCGTACTCGCCGCCTTGCAGCTGCACGCCCGCCTCGCCGCCAAAGGCCTGCGGAATATCGCGCGTGACGAAGTTGATGATGCCGCCCACGTTCTGCGGCCCGTAGCGCACCGACCCGCCCCCGCGCACCACGTCGATCGCCTGCAGGTTGCCCAGCGCCACCGGCGCCATCGACACCTGCGGCTGGCCGTAAGGCGCAACCGCGATCGGCACGCCATCGAGCAGCAGGGTGGAACGTGGCGAGAGGCGCGAAGTAAGGCCACGCACGCCGACGTTGAGCGAGACGTCGCTGCCGCCGGTGCCGTTGCTCTCCTGCACCTGCACGCCGGGCACCTTGCGCAAGGCATCGCGCAGGTTCACCGCACCGGCTTCGCGCATGTCTTCGCGTCGAATCACGGTGCGCGCGCCCGGGTGATTCACCACGACGTTCCGGTCGGCCTCGCCCAGCCAGTTGCCGACGACACTGACGCCCTCGAGCGTGGCGGCGTTGCGGGTGTCATCGACGGACCCCGAGGCGGGAGCAGCAGCCTGCTGCGCGCAAGCGGCGCCGGCGTAGGCACCGCCGAGCAGCGCCAGCAGGATGGCGTAACGAATGGGGGACATGGGACAGTATTTTTTTACGAATGGGGCCGCATGCTAATTAGGAATCATTCTCATATCAAGCGACCGAGCGTCGCAGGCGAAGGGCTGCGAAACTTCCGCTCGCGGCGCGCCCTGCCCTCCCATGCGGCGTCGCCCACCGTACAGCGTGCAGGAGCGCGGCATGAGCTACGACATCGTGTGGGAATTCCGACTGGCGGCCGCGCACGCGGCCAGGTTCGAACAGGCGTATGGACCGGAAGGCGCCTGGGTCGAACTGTTCCGGCACGCGCCCGGTTTCATCGAAACCCGATTGCTTCGCGATGCCGAAGACGAAACCCGCTACCTGACGGTGGACCGTTGGGAATCGCGCGACGCCTTCGAAGACTTCAAGCGTCGCTTCGCCACGGAGTACCGCACGCTGGATGCGCAGCTCGAAGGCCTCGCCCTGTCGGAGACGCGTCTGGGAGCGTTCGACGCGATACCGTAGTTTTTGGCGGATCGAGGCGGTGGTTGGGCCCGATCCCGCCCGGTATCGCGGCACGGCTGGCCCGCTGATGGCGGATCACGCCGCGGCCGCGGTGCCTTCCGGAATCCGGTTGATGGCCTGCACGGCCGCACTCTCGAAGGAATCGAGCACCTCGTCGACGTCGGCTTCGGTGGTGGCGGGGCCATCGGCCTGCGCCAGCGGCTCGGGCAACAGCAGCGCGGCGATGTGCACGCCGGGCATGCGTTCGCGCATCTGCGCGGCCACCTCGACCATGCCCTGCTGCTCGGCGGAAAGCTGGGCGCTGACGAGGTAGAGCATCGCCACGGCGTTCGGCGTCGCCTCGGGATGAGGCTCGGCCTCGAACGCGGCGAAGTCGTCGACGGAGACATGGCGCGCGTCGACATGCAGGTCACGCAGGATGCGCGTGAGCAGCTCCGTCGCCAGGTCGTCGACCACCGTTCCCAGCCCGACGCACAGCACGATCGAACCCGGCGCGACCGTGAGCGGCCCCTGCCAGCGGCCGCTGATGTCCTCGCGTTGTTGGCGCAGGCGCCGGCCGATGCTCACGTCGTCCAGCACCGAGGTGCGGCGACGCCAGCGCATATGGCGCTGCCCCTCGTTGCCCAGCGCGCTGACGACGGTGACGATGGTTTCGCGCACCGTGCCCTGCTGTTCGGCGCCGATGACGCCGCGCCTGAGATCAATGCCGGCCAATTGCAGCGCCGGCAACAGCACGTTGTCGCAATAGGCGGCGAAGGAGCGGCGTTTCAGGAACGAACGCGCCTCGGTGATGATTTCGCCGGCATCGCCCGAAAGCGCGCGCTGGTAAAGACGCTGCGGCATGGTCAGCGCGGGCGCATCACCCAGCAGCACGTTGAGAAGGCCCAGCGCCTGCACGTGACGGCCGGCAACCACCAGGCACAACGTCAGCGGCGTCGACATCACCAGGCCCACGGGCCCCCAAAGCCAGCTCCAGAAGATCGCCGCCACCACCACCGCCAGCGGCGAAAGCCCCGTGGTGTGGCCATAGAGAAACGGTTCCACCAGCTGCGAAACGATCAGCTCGATCACGATGTACAAGGCAAGCGTAAGCACCAGCAACGTCCAGCCCGGCACCACGGCGGCGGCGAACAATGCCGCCAGCGCCGCCACCAGCCACACGCCGATGTAGGGCACGAAGCGCAGCACCGCCGTCAGCGCGCCCCACAACGGCGCATTGGGTACGTCCAGCAACCATAGCCCCACGCCGATGGCGATGCCGACGCCGAAGTTCACCGAGAATGTCGACAGGAAAAAGCGCGACAGGCGTTCGCCCGCGTCATTGATCGCCGCCGTCGTGGCACGCAGGTCGTTGCCGCCGGCCAGGCGGATGAAGCGGTCGCGCAGCGATTCGTGCTCGAGCAGCACGAAGACCAGCACCACCAGTACAATGCCCGCGGTTTCCACCGGCACCCACGCGGTGGACAGCACGCGGGCAAGCACCGCCATCGGCGCGGATGTGCCGCGCGTCGAACCGTGCGTGACCGCCTCTCCGGAAGCCTGGGCGCCCTCGCCGGCCGACAGGTTCTCCGGGGCTCCTTCACTCGAGGCGATGACCTTGCCGAACTCGCCCTGCATCGCCTGCAGCTGGCCGAGCGTGAGCGTGCGCAGCGTCTGCACCTTGGCGTGGATGGTCGCCTCGTACTGGGGCAGGCTGCGGGCCATCGACAGCATTTGCGAGCCGATCACGGTGGTCAGCCCGCCGCCGATCACGACCAGCGCGAGCACCGCAATCAGGACGGACGAACCGTGGCCCAGGCCGAGTCGGCGATAGATGCGCACCCACGGCGCCATCAGCAGGCTGAGGAACAGGGCCAGCACGATGGGCACCAGCACTTCGCGGCCGACGTACAGCAGGCCCAGCACGCAGGTCGCGGCGATGATCACGACCGCACGCTGGCCGGCCGTGGCGGCGGGCGCTGTGCTGGCATCGGTAGACATGGGTGCTCTCCTCACCGTTCCATGCTGCAGTTGGATCGGAGCGATGTGGCCGCGTCCGGATGCCTAGAGCATAGCCCGGCGGCGCCTGCCGCGAACGTCAGGGCAACACTGGACAAGCATGCCCGTCGGCATGATGTCGGCAAGGCTCGCGGGTTTTACCGCGGGGTGCGGACAAGAGGCGCGCGGAGCAGTCTGCCGGCCCAGCGGACATCACCTCGTCATTTCACCCGCAGACACCGGGGGTGACGGCGGCGATACTCATCCCGCGTTGCCCTAGGCAGCCTCGCTTTCCAGTGGCAGGCGGCACAGCCGGCGCACGTCGAGCAAGGCGACGAAACCGCCCTGCCACGGCAACACGCCGTGCACGGGATCGTCATGGCGCACGGCACCGCCCGGTGGCGGCGGTGCAATCTCCACGCCCTGCGCATGCACCAGGTCACCGATGGCATCCACGCGCAGGCCCACCAGATGCGGGCCATGCGAGAGCATCACCAGGCGCACTTCGGCCGGGTCGCCTTCGTGGGCTTCCGGCAGGCCGAGCCGGCGGCGGCCGTCCAGTACCGGCACGATGCGGCCGCGCAGGTGACGGATGCCAAGCAGGTCATCGGCGGCACCGGGCACGGGCGTGAGTTCGCCGTCGCGGATCACTTCGCTCACCTGTTCGAGCGGCGCGGCGTAAAGCTGTCCGCCCAACCGGAACGACAGCCAGCGATCGGTGGTGTGGTTGGGGATGTCGCTCAAGACATCGGCTCCGCTGCAAGGGTGGAGAAAACGGTGGTCACGGCCCGCGATCCGGCGTGGCGAGGCGAGGCGCCGTGACGGTGATCGCGCCGGCCGTGGCCGGTGGAACAATGGACGGCGTGCCGGTGGTTTCCATGGGGTGTGGCAGGGGCGCAGGCCCGGCGAGGATCACCTTGTTCGTCGGCACGATGCCATCGCGGGCGCCCTCCGGGGCCGCCGGCGACAGCGTGGGCACGGCCGGCAGCGCGACGGGCACTTCCGTCGCGGGCGACATCGCATCGCCGGTGTCCGCATACTGGTTCTTGCCATCGGCATCGTTGAAGAGCCGCTTGGGCGCGCCATCGTTGCTGAGGATGACGATCAGCACGCGGCGATTGTGATTGCGGCCATCGGCGGTGGTGTTGTCGGCGGCGGGACGATATTCGCTCCAGCCGACGATGCCCAGGCGGGCCGGCTCGACGCCCTGCTCGGAGAACAGGCGCGCCACCGCCGCCGCGCGCGCCGCCGACAGTTCCCAGTTGGAGGGATACAACGAGGTGTTGATCGGGCGATCGTCGGTGTAGCCCTCGATGCGCACCGGGTTGGGAAACGGCTTGAGGATGCCGGCCATCTCGTCGAGCACGCCGTTGGCCTGGTCGGACAGCTTCGCCACGCCGCTGGGAAACAGGATGTCCGTGCGCAGCTCGATCTCCAGCCAGGCGGTGGTCTTGCGCACGATCACCATCTGCTTGTCGATCAGCGGCTGCATCGCGCGCTGGATCTGGTCGCGGATCAGCTCGAGGTTCTTCTGCTCGGTGCGATCCTGCAGCGTCTGGCGCACGTCCATCACGCGCACGCTCTGCGGCTTGGCGGGAATGGGCACGTTCACCGGCGTGGTCGCCGCGCCGGGCTGGCCTTGCGGCGCGGCCATGGCGGGGTCGACGTTGTGCGGCGAGGTGCGCGTCTGCGGCATCGGCGCGATCACGTGGCTGGAGCCGTTGAACGCCTCGATGATGGAGTTGGACATCACGCGGTACTTGCCTTCGTTCACCACGGACACCGCGTACATCACCACGAAGAAGGCGAGCAGCAGCGTCATCAGGTCGGCATAGGGAATCGCCCATGCCTCATGGTTGACGTGATCCTCGTGTTTTTTCTTCTTCCTGGCCACGGCGGCATCCGGTTAAGGCATATAGCCCTGCAGCTTGGCTTCGATCTGCCGCGGATTCGAACCCTCGGCGATCGCCACCAGTCCCTCGATCAGGATCTCGCGCATCTGCGTCTGCTTGTGGATCAGGCTCTTCAGGCGCGCCGACATCGGGAGCATCAGCAGGTTGGCGAGCGCGACGCCGTAGATGGTGGCGACGAACGCCGCCGCGATGCCGTGACCCAGCTTGCTGGGATCGGCGAGGTTCTGCATCACCGCCATCAGGCCCATCACGGCGCCGATGATGCCCATGGTGGGCGAGAAGATGCCGGCGTTCTCGAACACCTTGGCACCGGCGAGGTCATGGTGCTCGCGCGCATCCACTTCCACTTCGAGCACGCCGCGGATGGCTTCGGGCTCGCTGCCGTCCACCAGCAATTGCAGGCCCTTGCGCACGAAGGTGTCGCTTTCCGAATCGATCTGCGGCTCCAGGCCGAGCAGGCCCTGGCGGCGCGAGATTTCGCTCCAGCCGACGATGCGGCTGATCAGGTCGCTGGGCTGGTGCTGCGGCGGCTTGTACACCATCGGAAACAGCGTCATCGCATGCTTGAGCACCTTGCCCGAGTTCTGCACGAGCAGCGCGGCGATGGTGCCGAGGAACACGATCACGAAGGCCGCGGGGTTCCACAGCGCTTCCACGCTGGAGCCCTTGAGGATGGTGCCGACGATCACGACCACGAAGGCCAGGATCGTCCCGATGAGACTTACCAGGTCCATGTCAGGCGTTGACTCTCAGGGAGGGGAGGAGTTGGCCGTCGGCATCCGCGAGGCCGGCGAGATCCATCACCAGCGCCAGGCGGCCGTCGCCGGTGACCGTCGCGCCCGCCACGGCGGGCACGCCTTCGAACAGGGGGCCGAGCGGTTTCACCATCACGTCTTCGCGGCCCAGCACTTCGTGCACGAGGCAGCCCAGGCGCAGGTGGCCGATGTGCAGCACCACCACGTGCCGGCCCGGCAGATCGTTCACGCCGACCCAGCCGGCGAGATCGGCCAGCGCCAGCGCGCGACCGCGATGCGAGGCGACCACGCGGCCATCGAGCTGCTGTTGCTGGCCCGGCGCCATTTCGAACACTTCCTCGACGTTGCTGAGCGGCAGCGCCAGCAGGCGCGCACCCACGCGCACCATCAGCACGCGCTGGATCGCCAGGGTGAGCGGCACGGCGAGTTCCAGCGTGCTGCCGCGGCCCAGCTGCGAGCGCACCTGCAGCGTGCCGCCGAGTTCGGCCACGCGGGTTTTCACCACGTCCATGCCCACGCCGCGACCGGAAATGTCCGAGACGGTGGCCGCCGTGCTGAAGCCGGGGCGGAAGATCAGTTCGTAGCATTCGTTTTCGGTGAGGCGTGCTGCCTGCGCCTCGTCGATGACGCCCTTCTCCACCGCCTTGCGGCGCAGGACGTCGGGGTTCATGCCGCGCCCGTCGTCGGCCACGGAGATGACGATGCGTTCGCCGCGCTGGCTGGCCGACAGCGTCACCTTGCCCTTGCGCGGCTTGCCCGCGCGCTCGCGATCGGCCGGCATTTCCAGGCCGTGGTCGAGCGCGTTGCGGATGAGGTGGACCATCGGGTCGGCAAGCGCCTCGACCAGGCTGCGATCGAGATCGGTGCCCTCGCCTTCCTGCACCAGTTCCACTTCCTTGCCGAGCTGGCGCGAGAGATCGCGCACGATGCGCGGAAAGCGCTGGAACAGTCGTCCCACCGGCTGCATGCGCATGCCGAGCACGGCGTTCTGCAGCGCGTCGGCCACGCGATCGAGTTCGCTGGCGGCCAGCGCCAGGATTTCATCG
>NZ_BCPR01000106.1 GCF_016586165.1 Dyella sp. EPa41
CGGAGTTGAGTAGCGCACCCAGTGCGCTATCACTCTTGCGACTCACCCAACCGCACGATCCGCTCACATCCCCGGTGCCATACTCCGCGCACTCGTTCAGGGAGACGGAACCATGCGCCACACCCACCTGCTCGCCGCTGTCTGCGCCCTTGCGGTCGCTGCGTCGGCCCACGCCCAGATCGGCGCCGGCTACCTGGCCACCCAGGCCGACGTTGCCGTCAAGAATTTCGATATCGCCGACAAGAACCACGACGGCGTGCTGACCAAGGAAGAGGCGGCGAAGGGCCCGGTGCCGTTCATCCGCGCGCATTTCGACGAGATCGACAAGGCCAAGCGCGGTACGGTGTCCAAGCAGGACGTCGTCGACTACATCCGCGCGATGCAGAACCCCGCGTCACGGAAGCCTGCACCGGCCGCCGCCAGCTCGACGCCATGAGTCTTCCCCGGTAACCGCCCTCGTCGGGCCGAGTGGCTTCGGGCGATGGCGTGCGGCCATGCCGGCCACGGGGTGACCATCCGCACCCGCGGGCGACAGCCCGGCGATGGCATACTCCGCGCTCCTGCTGATGGAGCTTCTCCCATGCGTCCTCTCCACGCCCTCGCCGTCGGTGCCCTGGTGCTGCCGCTCAGCGCCTTCGCGGCCGACCCCCATTCCTACGCCCAGCCCGACCAGGTGCGCGTCACCCACCTGGATCTCGACCTGAAGATCGACTTCCCCCACAAGCAGCTCGATGGCACGGCCACGCTGAAGCTGGACTGGAAGGATCCGAAGGCGCAGTCGCTGGTGCTGGATACGCGCGACCTGAAGATCGCCAGCGTGGAAGGCGTCGATGCCGCCGGCAAGGCCAGCGCACTGAAGTACGCGCTGGCGCCGCGCGACAAGGAGCTGGGCAGCAAGCTCACCATCGCCACGCCGCAGCATCCGGCGCAGGTGCGCATCGTCTACTCCACCGTGCCGACCGCCTCGGGCCTGCAATGGCTGACGCCCGAGCAGACGGCCGACAAGAAGCTGCCCTTCATGTTCTCGCAGTCCGAATCCATCCATGCGCGCTCGTGGGTGCCGCTTCAGGATTCGCCGGCCATCCGCTTCACCTACAAGGCCCACGTCACCGCGCCGAAGGACGTGCGCGTGGTGATGAGTGCGCTCAACGACGCCAGGCATCCGCTCAACGGCGACTATTCGTTCGAGCAGCCGCATCCGATTCCGTCATACCTGCTCGCCATCGGCGCGGGCGACATCGCGGCGAAGGAAACCGGTCCGCGTTCGGCCGTCTATGCGGAACCGAGCGTGGCCGGCAAGGCCGCGAAGGAATTCGAGGACACCGAGAAACTGATCAAGACGGCGGAAACGCTGTACGGCCCGTACGCCTGGGGCCGCTATGACCTGCTGGTGCTGCCGCCGTCGTTCCCGTTCGGCGGCATGGAAAACCCGAACATGACCTTCGCCACGCCGACGCTGCTGGTGGGCGACAAGAGCCTGGTGTCGGTGATTTCGCATGAGCTGGCCCACTCCTGGTCGGGCAACCTGGTAACCAGCGCCGCGTGGCGCGACATCTGGCTCAACGAGGGCTTCACCACCTACGTGCAGGGCCGCATCACCGAGGCGGTCTACGGCAAGGCGCTGGCCGACGAGGAAGCCCTGATCTCGGCGCGCGCGCTGCAGAAGCACATCAACGAGATGCCGGCCAACTCGCAGAAGCTCACGCCCGAGCCGCGCGGCGTCGGCGCCGACGATGCGTTGTCCGATGTGGCCTATGACAAGGGCTCGTGGTTCCTGCGCACGCTGGAGCAGCGCTTTGGGCGCGAGACCTTCGACGCCTACCTCAAGGGCTACTTCGCGCACTTCGCATTCCAGAGCATCGATACCGAGCAGATGCTGGACTACCTGAAGGCCAACCTCTTCGACAAGAACCCGGGCAAGATGAGCTGGGACGAAGTGAAGCAGTGGGTGTACCAGCCGGGCATCCCGAAGGATGCGCCGCTGCCGGATTCGCCGCGCTTCAACGCGATCGACAAGGAGCGCGCCGCCTTCCTCGCCGGCTCGCTGGCGGCGGACAAGCTCGATGCGAAGGGCTGGAACACCCAGGAATGGATGTACTTCCTCGATGGCCTGCCGGACGTGACGCCGCTGGACAAGATCAAGCAGATCGATGCCGCCTGGCACCTCACCGGCACGCCCAACGCGGAGATCGGCATGCGCTGGTACAGCCACGCCATCGCCGCCGGCGACAAGGACGTGTGGAACGCCGCCGCCGAACACATGGCGCGCATCGGCCGCCTGTACCTCACCATGCCACTGTACAAGGCTTTCGCCAAGATGCCGGAAGGCCTCGCCTATGCCGAGCAGGTCTACGCCAAGGCCAAGAGTGGCTACCACCCGATGACGCAGCAGGCGGTGGAGTCGGTGTTCGCCAAGGCGAAGAAGAACGGCGGCAAGTAAGCGCCACGCGCGCCTCCTTGCAAAAGGAGGCGCGCGCCGCCATCGACGGTCGCGACCTTCCCATAAGAGCCATCCATGAAGTCCACTCCCTCCTCCCCCAAGACTCCCGTTGCCGCGCGTCCGCTGTGGCAGCGGCTGCTGATGCGCCGGCTCAGGTTCCTCGCCTACGTGGCGCTGGTACTGGCCGTGGTGCTGGGTGGCTCCTACCTGTTCGCGCCGCAGTGGCTGATGAGCGCCGACGTCAAGCGCCAGATGATGGCCGCCCACGTCGAGAAACACTCGGTGCAGGTCGGCGATACCAGATGGGTGTACTTCGAGGGCGGCCAGGGCCCTACCCTCGTCCTGCTGCACGGCTTCGCCGCCAGCAAGGAAGTGTGGCTCAAGCAGATGGAGCAGCTCACGCCGCATTTCCACGTGATCGCGCCGGACCTGCCGGGCTGGGGTGAGTCGACGCGCGTCGAAGGCGCCAGCTACAACATCGATGCACAGGTGACGCGGCTGCAGGGCTTCATCGACACGCTGGGCATGCAGAAGGTGGTGCTGGTCGGCCACTCGATGGGCGGCGCCATTGCCGGCGTGTACGCCGCGGAACATCCCGAGCACGTGGCCGAACTGGCCCTGCTCGATTCATTCGGCCTCAAGGCCAACGAAAACGACTTCTCCCGCCTCGCGCTGGCCGGCAAGAATCCCTTCGTCTTCGACAACCGCGAAGAATTCGCCAAGGCCACGGCGTGGGCCTTCGCCAAGCCGCTGGATATCCCCGGCCGCTTCGAGGATGTGCTGATCAAGCGCAACCAGGCCAGCCGCGCCTTCATCGATCGCAGCTTCAACGAGCTGCGCGAGCCCTCGCAGTACCTGTCCCTGCAGAACCGGCTCGATCGCCTCGGCATGCCGGTGCTGGGCCTGTGGTGCCATGACGACAAGATCATCGACATCTCGGCGCTGGACAGCCTGCGCAACGGCCTGAAGACGGCACAGGCGATCAGCACCAGCACGCTGAACGGCTGCAACCACATGCCCATCCTCGAAAAGCCCGAGGAAACCGCGCGCATCCTGACCGGCTTCGTCATTTCGCACTGAGCCCGCGCACCCCCTCCCGGCCGGCGGCCACCTGGGCCGTCGGCTGCGTTTGCCCCGCCCCCGTGCTGGTGTAGGCTTGCCGAGGGGAAATCTGGGATGTACCTATGCGTTGGCTGCTTGGCGTAGTCATCGCCTCGGCGCTGCTGGCCGTCAGGGCTGTGTCGGCGGGGGAATGGTCGGTACGCGTCCAGGACGATGCCCATCGTCCTGTCGGCGACGCCGTGGCCACGCTCATACCCGATGCGCCATTGCCTGCCCCTGCCCCTCGCGCGCCGGCGGCCACCAAGATCGTCGACCAGAAGGACGAGACCTTCGTCCCCTACGTGCAGGTGCTGCGTCCCGGCGATGCCGTCGTATTCCGCAACAGCGACGCCACGCGCCACCACGTCTATTCGTTTTCGGCGGTGAAGTCGTTCGAGTTCGTGCTCGCGCCCGGTGAAAAATCCGAACCGCTCATGCTCGACAAGCCCGGCATCGCCGCCGTGGGCTGCAACATCCACGACCACATGCTGACCTACCTCTACGTCTCCGACGCGCCGAACATCGGCGTCTCGGGGCCGGACGGGGTGATCGGCTTCCCGTCGCTGCCGCCCGGACGCTACACGCTGCGTGTGTGGCACCCGCAACTCCATCCCGGCCGCGCGGAACTCACGCAAGTGGTCCAGATCTCCGACAACGTCTCGGCCCCGCCGCTCAGCGTGACGCTCCCGCTGCTGCCGGACCCGCGCACGCGCATGGATCGCGAGCACATGGAGTACTGACGCGCCATGCGTGCACCCGGGTTCCGCATGCGGCTCACCCTGTTCGTCGTGACGACCATCGTCGCGATACAGCTGGTGACAGCCGTACTGGTTACCCAGATCACGCGCCACCAGCTGGTTGCCGAAGGCGAGCGCCAGCTGGCCGTTTCAGCCGATGCCTTCGTCAGCCAGCTCGACGACGTATCCGCCCGCGTGGCGGAAAGCGTGCAGATCCTTGCCCTCGACTACGCGTTGCGCGCCGCCATTGCACAGCACGACCAGGACACGGTGCTGTCGGTCTTGCGCAACCACGGCCGCCGCGTGGATGCCACGCGCATGTTGATGGTGGGCCTGGATGGTTCCATCCAGGCCGATACCGCCGGCACCGCCACGCTGCAGCGCTTTCCCTTCCCCGACATGCTCGACCGCGCCTTCAGCCAACGCACCGCGGCCGTGGTGGCGCTGGATGGCAAGGCCTACTGGATGGTGGTGGTGCCCATCTATGCACCGCAGCCGGTGGCGCTGGTGGCCGCGGGCATCCCGATGGACGACGCCTTCCTCGCGCGCATGCTGCGGCACTCCACGCTTCCGACGGACATCCAGCTCATCGCGCCGTCGGGCGCCTCGCACTGGCAGACGCTGGCCCGCAGCAACACGCGCGCCGACCTGCTCGACGGCCTGGCCGGACAACCCCTCGGCGGCGAGCCCGTGCTGGAACGCGTGGACGGCCGGGAGTACCTGGTGCTCTCGCGTCCGTTGAGCCTGCAACCGCACGGCACGCCGGTGCAGGCGCTGATCGCCTATTCGCTCGACGACGCGCTGCGGCCGTATCGCTCGGTGTTGTCGACCTGGTTCGTGCTGCTCGCCCTCGGGTTGCTGGTCGGCCTGATGGGCGCATGGCTGATCGCGCGGGGCATCTCGCGACCGGTGGAAGCACTGGCCGCGTCGGTGCGCCGCATCGAGCGCGGCGACTACAGCCTGCCGCCACGCGTCGACCGCAGCGATGAACTGGGCCAACTCGCGGACGCCTTCACCACCATGACCCAGGCGATCCGCCAACGCGAGGAACGCATCCGCTTCCAGGCCCTGCACGACGCGGTGACCGAACTGCCCAACCGCAACGCCGCCGAAGCCGCCATCCAGCAAGACCTGCAGGAACAGACCGGCGGTGCGCTGCTGATGGTCGGCCTGACGCGCATGCCCGAGATCATCAAGACGGTCGGCCATGCGCTGGGCGACAGGCTCATGCGCGATGCGGCGCTGCGCATCGGCGCGGCCACCACGGGGCTGGTGGCACGCGCGTCGGATACCGCTTTCCTGGTCTGGTTGCCGGGCGCCGATCGCGGCGATGTGGTCGCGCAGGCGCTGCACCTGCTGGAAGTGCTCAACAAGCCTTACCAGGAGCCGGACATTTCGGTCGATGCGACGCCGGCCGTGGGCATCGCCGAATTTCCATTCCATGCGCACACCGCCAGCGCACTGCTGCAGCGCGCGGAAGTGGCGCTGCTTGCCGCGTTGCGCACGCCAGAGGCGGTGGCCTTCTACGACGCGGGCAACGACCCGCACAGCCCGGAACGGCTCTCGCTGATGGGCGATCTGCGCGCGGCGATCTCGCGCAACGAAGTCACGCTGCACTACCAGCCCAAGCTCAACCTGCGGCACGGTATCGTGGAAAGCGGCGAAGCGCTGTTGCGCTGGCGCCATCCGCGACTCGGGCCGGTGGCGCCGGACTCCTTCATCACGCTCGCCGAAGAAACCGGCAACATCCACCGCGTGACGCGCTGGGCGCTCGCCAATGCCGTGGCGCAGTTGCAGCGCTGGTCCGCCGAAGGCGTGCACGTGCAGGTGGCCGTCAACCTGTCCGCGCGCGATCTGCACGACCAGGACCTGCCACGGCGCATCGGCGACCTGTTGGCCCTGCATCGCGTGCAGCCACGCTGGCTGCGCCTGGAAGTGACCGAAAGCGCCGTGATCGGCGAGCCGGCCGTGGCCATCCAGGTGCTTAGCGAACTTTCCGATCTCGGGGTGTGCATCGCCATCGACGACTTCGGCGTGGGCGAATCGTCGCTGGCCTATCTTCGCCGGCTGCCGGTGCACGAGTTGAAGATCGACAAGATGTTCGTGCAACGGCTGGGTACCGAGATCGAGGACAGGCTGATCGTGCGTTCGATCATCGAACTGGCGCATCGCCTGGGTTACAGCGTGACCGCCGAAGGCGTCGAGGATGAAGTGGCGCTGGCCTATCTCGTCGAAGCCGGATGCGACTACGCGCAGGGCCACTATATCGCCGCCGCGATGCCGGCCGATCGCTTCGCCAGCTTCGTCGCGGAATACACGGTGGGCTCGCACTCATGAAGCGGCGCGTCCGCGCGGCGCTCATGCTCATCGCGCTCGTGGCAATACCGCTGGCGAATGCGCAGGACATCACCGTCCACGCCTACCTGGACGCGCGCCTGGTGGCCGCACCCGACATGACGAGCTGGACGCGGGGCGGCGTCGGCAAGACACGCTATGGCACGGCTGACGATGGCCTGCGGTTCGGTGGCGCGGCCGTCGCCATCGCCATCCAGGCCACGCCGTCGTGGCTTGCGTTCGCCGACGTGCAGTACCAGACCACCGACCGCAGCACGCTCGACGTCATCGAAGCCTATCTGCGCTATCGGCCTGTCTCCACCACGCCATGGCGTGCATCCGTGAAGGTCGGCGCCTTCATGCCACCGGTCTCGCTGGAGAACGACGGCGTCGGCTGGACCAGCCCGTGGACGCTTACGCCATCGGCCATCAACAGCTGGGTGGGCGAAGAACTCCGCGCGATCGGCGCACAGGGCCAGCTCGAATGGCGCGGCAAGAGGCAGACGCTCGCGCTGTCGGGTGCGCTGTTCAAGGACAATGATCCGACGGGCACCCTGCTCGCCGATCGCGGCTGGTCGGTGAGCGACCTCACCTACGGCATGGGCAGCAAGCTGCGCGTGCCCGACGCGTACGCACGTGTCTTCGGCGACCCCGATCACACGCGCTACAACCCGTTCCAGGAAATCGACGGGCGCTGGGGCTGGTATGCGAACCTCGCGTGGCAAGCACCCGGCTACGGCCAGGTGCAGCTCATGCGCTACGACAATCGCGCTGATCCCGCGGCGCACACCGTGTACGAGGGCTCGGCGGACGTGTTCGCCTGGCATACGTATTTCTGGAGCCTGGGCGCCCGCACCGATACCGGTGCGGTGACCTGGATCGCGCAGGCCATGGACGGCGGCACCCGGATCGATCCCGTGCCCGGCCTTGGCGTGGAAACCCGCTTTCGCTCCGCCTTCCTGCTCGTCGGCTGGAACCTGGGAGCCTGGCGCCCTGCACTGCGCGTCGAACATTTCAGTACCGGCAAGCGCGTCAACGGCTCGCCTACAGGCCGGGGCGAAAGCGGCAACGCCGTGACTGCCGCGCTCAACTGGCGCCCACGCGCGTGGTTGCGCGTTACCGGCGAAGTCCTGCGGGTGATCGGCGATCGCTCTGAATTGAAGGCGCTGGGCCTTCCCACGCATTTTGCTCAAACGCAGATGCAGCTGAGCGCACGCCTGCTTTACTGAGCGCGGTTCGCTGACTGGAAGCGAACGCGCCGACACTCAATCCTTGAAGCCCAGGTTCACCGGCGCGACCGGCAGTCCATAAGGTCCCGCGCTGGTGGTCGGCGTCTGTTGCGCAAGCGGAATGTTCGCTCGCCTTGCCCTGAGGCGAGCACGGAATGCGCACTGGCTAAATACAACGAGCCTGCTCAATCGGCGACGTCGGCGATCAACCGGTCCAGCTCGGTCTTCAGCCATGCACCGTTCAAGCGCAGCCAATCGCGTTGTTCGCGCCAGTCGGGAAAAAGGCCTTCGACCTGCGCCCAGAAGCGCGGCGCGTGGCTGCGCACCTTGAGGTGGCAGAGCTCGTGCGCGAGCACGTATTTCAGTGCATTGGGCGGTGCAAGCGCGAGGGCGAGATCGAGATTGATGCGATCACGCGTATCGAGGCTGCCCCACAGGCTCTTCATCGGACGCACGCGCAAGGCGGTGGGCGCGAGCCCGAGCATGGGGACGTAGGTGGCGAGCCAGCGCGAGACATCGCGACGGATCTGTCCTTCGAAATACGAAGCGAGCAGGCCGCGCGCCACCGGCAACGCCCGCGTGTGCGGGCGGGGAATCACCAGGGTGAGCGTGCCCTCGCCTGCCTCCACGCGCGGGTACGGGCCATCGGCCCAATCCAGCTGCACGGTTTCGCCACGAAAGGGAAATTCGGTGGGCACGCCGACACGCAACGGGGGCAACGGCTTGACGATGAGGTGCAGCTCATCGAGCTTGCGTTCCAGCCAGTCGGCGTGATGACGAAGAAAAGCGCTGACCTGCGCCGGATGCGTGCCATGGGGATACGACACGCGCGCACCCTTGGGCGTCACGGTGAGCCGCAGGCGACGCGCGCGCGGATGCGCGGCCTTGAGCACGCGGATGGTACTTCCGCTTGCGGTGGCCAGTTCCAGCCAATCGCCTTCGAGATGCTGCGTCATATCCCCGCCTTACTGCGACTACGTGGCGTCCAGGCCGACTAGTGTCCCTCACCAAATGTGGGGGGAGCATGCAGGCTTCGCAAGACGAGCCGGTGACGGTTTGGCGGGAGGCGTCCCCTTCCCGTCTCAGCGGGAAAGGGACGGCGGGCGGGCTCAGCCCTCGGCGGGACGGGGCAACCCGAACCACTCTTCGAGCTTGCCCAGCAGGCGCTCCAGCTCCAGGGTCAGCAGGGCGAAGGTGGCGTCGGCCTCGGCGGCGGCGTCCGGGTGGCTGTCGCCTAGTTCATCGGTCACCACGTCCAGGAACTTCAGTTTGCGGACGATCAGGTCCTCGCCCAGCACGAAGCTCATGCGCTCATCGAAGGTGAGACCCAGCTGGAATACCTGCTTGCCGTTGCGCAGGTGCTCCTTCACCTCTTCACTGTCCAGGTCCTGGCGGCGGCACTTGGCGATGGCGCCGGTCGCGCTGGCGGGGTCGCGCAGCTCCACCTCGTCGCCCAGGGCCAGGCCGGCCGGCAGGTTGCCGTTGGCCAGCCAGTCGGTCATCAGTACGCGCGGGCCTTCTTCCGGCGCCAGCGGCACCGCCGGGAAACTGCCCAGCGCCTCGCGGACCTGGGTCAGGGCGTTTTCGGCCGACTTGCGGCTGGAGGTGTCCAGCACCAGCCAGCCCAGCTTCTTGTCCACGTAGGCGCGCATGCGCGAGCTGCGGATGAAGGCGCGCGGCACCAGCTCGTTGAGCACGTCCTCCTTGAGGCGCTTGCGCTCGCGACCGCCGACCTTGCGGCCCTCTTCTTCGGCGATCTTCTGCACGCGGCGCGCAAGTTCGTCGTTTACCACCGAACCGGGGAGAAGCTTGTCCTCGCTGCCCACGGTGACCATGGTGCAGGCGTTGACGGCATGGGTGAGCGGCGCCTCGTCGCCACGCCCCACCGGCGGCACGAAGCCCTTGGTGCCCATTTCCATGGGGCCGCACGGACGCAGGCGATGTTCGCCCAGCGCCTCGTCGAGGCGATTCAGGTCTTCGGCAACAGCGGGGGAAAAACGGAACAGCGTGAGATTGCGAAAGAACATTCGGTACCTGTGCTTTTGCTCGTCATCCCGGCGTAGGCCGGGATCCAGAGACGAGGCGCGCCATGATGCGACGCCGCCTTCTCACGCCTTGAGGCGCTGGATCCCGGCCTGCGCCGGGATGACGCGTAGTGGTTAAAGGGTGGCCCTGGAGCTCAGCGGCTGACCGCCGCGACGGCGTTCACCACCGTGTCGAGGTTGGCACGATTGAGTGCTGCCACGCAGATGCGGCCGGTGCCGACCGCGTAGATGGCGTACTCCTCGCGCAGCCGGTCCACCTGGGCCTTGCTGAGGCCCGAGTAGGAGAACATGCCCGCCTGCTCCTGGATGAAGGCGAACTGCGGCGCACCCGCCGCGGCCAGCTTTTCCACCATGCCGGCACGCATGGCGTGGATGCGCTCGCGCATCTCGGCCAGCTCCTGCTCCCACATCGCCTTCAGCTCGGCGCTGTTGAGCACGCCCGACACCAGCGCGCCACCATGCGTGGAGGGGCTGGAATAGTTGGAGCGGATGGTGCGCTTCACCAGCGACAGCACGCGCGCGGCCTCGTCGCGATCCTTGCCCACCACCGACAGCGCGCCCACGCGCTCGCCGTAGAGCGAGAACGACTTGGAGTACGAGTTGGCGACCACGAAGGCCTCGATGCCTGACGCGGCGAACAGGCGCACGGCGGTGGCGTCGGCGTCGATGCCTTCGTCAAAGCCCTGGTAGGCCATGTCGATGAAGGGCAACAGCTTGCGCTCCTTCACCAGGTCCACCACCTGTTGCCACTGCTCGGCGTTGAGGTCCACGCCGGTCGGGTTGTGGCAGCATGCGTGCAGCAGCACCACGGTGCCCGGCTCCAGCTTGCCGAGGTCGGCGAGCATGCCGGGGAAGTCCAGGCCGTGCGTGGCGGCGTCGTAGTAGGCGTAGGCCAGCACCTCGAAGCCGGCCGAGCCGAACACCACGCGGTGGTTTTCCCAGCTCGGGTTGCTGATGGCGATCTTGGCGGTGGGCAGCACCTGCTTGAGCAGGTCCGCGCCGATGCGCAGCGCGCCGCTGCCGCCGATGGTCTGCGCGGTGGCCACGCGGCCGGCGGCGAGCAACGGCGAATCTTCGCCGAACACCAGCTTCTGGGTGGCGACGTTGTAGGTGGCCAAGCCGTCGATCGGCAGGTAGCCGCGCGGTTTCGCTTCCAGCGCCAGCGCCTGCTCCACTTCGCGCACGGCGCGCAACAGCGGGATGCGGCCCTGCTCGTCGTAATAGATGCCCACGCCCAGGTTGACCTTGCCCGGGCGGGTATCGGCCACGTAGGCCTCGGAAAGTCCCAGGATCGGATCGCCAGGAACCATTTCAACAGCTGCAAAGTGCGACACGGCGTTACTCGACTGGTAGGTGGGGGTCACGGCTCGTCCGGCGATCCGGCGAGCCACTGATGCGCATCGGCGCGGGCGACACCTTCGCGCGCGCCCAGCGCGGCGAAGTCGAACAGGTTGCGGTCGGCGAGCTGGGACGGCGACACGTTGCCCAGCGCGCGGAAGATGTTCTCGCTGCGGCCGGGCTGGGTCTTCTCCCAGTCCTCCATCATGCGCCTGACCGCCTTGCGCTGCAGGTTTTCCTGCGAGCCGCAGAGGTTGCACGGGATGATGGGGAATCCGCGCGCCTCGGCGTACGCCGCGATATCGGCTTCCTTGCAGTACGCCAGCGGGCGGATCACCACGTGACGGCCATCGTCCGAGCGCAGCTTCGGCGGCATCGCCTTGAGCTGTGCCTGGTAGAACAGGTTGAGGAAGAACGTGCCCAGGATGTCGTCGCGATGGTGGCCCAGCGCGATCTTGGTGATGCCATTGGCCGCCGCCCAGTGGTACAGCGCGCCGCGCCGCAGGCGCGAGCACAGGCTGCACATGGTCTTGCCCTCGGGGATAACCCGGGTCACCGTGCTGTAGGTGTCCTGCTCGATGATGTGGAACGGCACGCCGCGCGCGGTGAGGTAATCCGGCAGCACGTGCCCGGGAAAACCCGGTTGCTTCTGGTCCAGGTTCACCGCGATCAGCTCGAAGCGCACCGGCGCCCTGGCCTGCAGCGAAAGCAGGATATCCAGCAGCGTGTACGAATCCTTGCCGCCGGAAA
>NZ_BCPR01000107.1 GCF_016586165.1 Dyella sp. EPa41
CGCGTCGCGACACCGGTGGCTGCGGTTCGTTGTGGGAGCGCACCTTGTGCGCGACCGCGGACCGGCAGGGTTGCCTCGATTCGCGATCGTCGCGACGACGCAAGGCCAAGGTGCGTTGCAACGTGGCGGTCGCGCACTGGGTGCGCTCCTACAGAGATAGGAGAGGTTTTTGCGAGCACCCACCCCTCACCCCAGCCCTCTCCTCGCTCCTCAACGCCGCGACCATCCATGGCCGCTCCCCGCGTGCCCCGGAGGGGAGAGGGAGAAAAAACGGCGGTGCGGTGCGAATAGATCCCCTCAGGGCTCAACAACGTTGCCTTAAGTCCTCTCCGCTACGGCGCGTGGCGGTGTGGCGGCTCCGTTCGAGGTAGAAATGAGTGCACCGCGGCTGGCCTCGCTCATCCGACGCTCCTATCCCGCATATCGCTATGAGCCTTGGCTCTGAAGGCCATTTTCTTTGGGTTACTTTTCTTTTGGGCCAGCAAAAGAAAAGTGACTCGAGCGCCGGCAGGGGATCGAAACGCCCGCCGCGCAGGCGGCATGCTCGCGGTAGCGGAGCTACCGAAGGCAATAACCCAATCTCAAAAAACAACCATGCAGCCCACCGCGAAAGGCTGTCGCGCACAGGGTGCGCTCCTACAGGGGAGTGGCGGCCTGGGTGCGGCCTCGGCGTAGGCATTGCGGCCAGCGTGCCCAACGCAGAAACGCCACCCCTGACGCCAAGCCTTCCACCCACTAGAATGGCGCCCTGGCGCCAGGCGCCCCCAATTTCCAGAGAAGGCCCTCCCCATGCCCCAGCTGTCCGTCGTCGTGCCGGTGTTCAACGAGCGCGACAACATCCCGCCGCTGCTCGCCGAGATCGCTGCCGCCCTGCGTGGCAAGGCCGATTTCGAGATCGTGTATGTGGATGACGATTCCAGCGACGACAGTGTGGCGGTGCTGGCGGCCGAGAAGGCGAAGTATCCGGAGCTGCGCATCGTGCGCCATCTGACCCGCAGCGGCCAGAGCACGGCCGTGTGGAATGGTGTGCGCGCCGCGCGTTCGCCGTGGATCGCCACCCTGGACGGCGATGGCCAGAACGATCCGGCGGACATCCCCAAGCTGCTCGCCGAGCGTGACAAGACACAGGCCGATGTGCGCCTCTTCGCCGGCTGGCGTACCACGCGCCGCGACAGTTTCAACAAGCGCATTTCCTCGAAGATCGCCAACGCGGTGCGCTCGCGCATGCTCAAGGATTCCACGCCGGATACCGGTTGTGGCCTGAAGCTGTTCGAGCGCGACGTGTTCCTGCGCCTGCCCTACTTCGACCACATGCACCGCTATCTGCCGGCGCTGGTGAAGCGCGCGGGTTTCCAGAGCACCAGCGTGCCCGTGGGCCATCGTCCGCGCACGGCCGGCACGTCCAAGTACGGCATGCTCGATCGCCTGTGGGTGGGCATCGCCGACCTGCGTGGCGTGGCGTGGCTGATGCGTCGCGGCAAGGTCACCCAGGTCGAAGAGATCTAAGCCGCCCGCCCCGCGCTCCCTGGCAGGGGCGCATCCGGTGCGCGGGCAAAGGCACCCCGCCGCCACGCCGGGCATCCAACGGAAGGCGGCCGCCGGCCCGATGCCCGTTTCCGTCCGCACCACCGCATATCGACGCATTTTTCATGGGCGTATGCTGATGATCTTCCCTTTGGGAGACCGCCCGCCCATGAGCATTGCCGTCAAGCGCATCTACGAGCCCGCCGCCAAGAGCGACGGTTATCGGGTATTGGTCGATCGGCTGTGGCCGCGGGGACTGAAGAAGGAAGACGCGGCGCTGGATGCGTGGAGCAAGGAGCTGGCGCCGTCGCAGTCGTTGCGCAAATGGTTCGGGCACGATCCGACCCGTTGGGAAGGTTTCCGGCATCGCTATGCGACGGAGCTCGACGATGCCGCGGAGTACTGGCAGCCGCTGGCCAGCAAGGCGTCGCGCCGGCGCATCACGCTGCTGTATGGCGCGCGCGACGAAGACTACAACAACGCGGTCGCGCTGAAGTGCTACCTCGACGCCTGGCTCAAGGCGCACGGACCCCATTGACCGGACGGTTGGGCCGCCAGCCGGCCAACGCTGCCCTGGCTTGCAGGCGTCCCTGTTCGATCAGCTCGCGCGCGCGATAGAACTCGTAGACGTTGGCCACGTTGCGCGGCAGGCGGATGAGCAGGTCCGGCTCGTAGGCGGCAAGGCGCAGGCGCGACAGGTTGGCCTGCATCAAGTCCATCGACTGGGTGAGCAGTTCCAGCATGCCGGGTTCGCGCGGCCTGTCGCCGACCTGCGGCATCAACTTGCCGATGAAGTCGGTGATGCGCGAGCGATAGCTGTCCGACGTCTCGCTGGGCGTGGCGGGCACTTCTTCCGGCGTGCTGACGTCCGGCGGGCCATCGACGCTGACGGCGAACAGGTAATCCGCGGCTTCGCGGATCAGTGGCGTCACCGGCACCGGGTTGAGCAGGCCGCCATCGACCAGGCGACGCTCCGACAACGTATGCGGGCGAAATACCGTGGGAATTGCGATGGACGCGCGGATCGCGTCGAACAGCGGGCCACGCGTGAGCCACACCTCGCGCTCACGGTCGAGGTCGGTGGCGACGGCGGTGAAGGCCAGCGGCAGGTCTTCGATGCGTGCATCGCCGATCAGCTCGCGCAGCGTCTCGATGATGCGCTCGCCCTTGATCAAGCCGCCGCCGGAGAAGGTCCAGTCGACCAGCTTGAGCACGTCCATCCTGGCGAGCGCGGAGACCCAGTCGCGATAGACGTCCAGCTTGCCCATCGCGTAGATGCCGCCGATCAGCGCGCCCATCGACGTGCCGGCGATGGCCACGATGTCGTAGCCCTGCGCGACGATCTCCTCGATCGCCCCGATATGCGCCAGTCCCTTCGCGCCGCCGGAACCAAGCGCCAAAGCGATGGTCGGTTTCCGGATGGCGTTGGTATCGGACGGAAGAGCTGGGGATTCGGCGATGTCGGTGGGCTTCATGAAACGCGCGGCGCGGCGGCGGTCGATGCCGCTAGCCTCTCGCCGGCGTGGCGCGATGGCAAGTGTTCGCCTGCGCCGCACGGCGTGCGCAAGCTTCGAACGTCGCCATGGCCCCTGCGCGGGCGGGCGTATCCCGCGCCGCCGCCAGGCGGATTCAGCGCGGCGCCTGCTGGTAACCCGTCAGCGCCAGCTGCAGCTGGATCTTCATTTCCTCGCGCAGCGAGAGCGGCGCCACCACTTCCGCATCCGGGCCGTACTTGAGCACGTCCATCAGCAGTTCCTTGGAGTTGGAATAAGGCACCTGCAGTTCGTAACGGCCGTCGGAGAGCCATTCGCCCTTCTGCTGCGAATGCCAGTGCTCATCGGCGACCCAGCGCGCGGCGTGCTGGGAGAAACGGATGGTGGCCCACGCCTTGGGCTTGCCGGCGAAGATGCCGTAGCTGGAGGCGAGCGCGTCGTTGAGCTCCTGCTCGGCCACGTCGCGCGCGGGTTCTTCCAAGGCCTGCGGTTCGGCGATGCGGTCGACGGCGAAGCTGCGCAGTGCCTCGCGGTCGTGGTCCCACACGTCCAGGTACCAGTTGTCGCGATAGTGCGTCAGGCGTTGCGGCGACACGTGGCGATGGCTGTCCGCATTGGTGGTGCGTGCGCGATAGCGGAAACGCAGCTGCTTACGTTCGAGCACGGTGCCGGCGACGATGCGGAATACCTGCTGGTCGAGCTTGCGCTCGCCCCACGCGATGACGCGAATGCGTTCGATCGGCAGCGCCTTGCCGCTGCCCTGGTCGGAAAGCAGGTGTTCGATGCGTGCCTTGAATGGCGCCAACGCACCCGCAAGTACACCAGGACCACTGCGGCCGATCAGTTCGTTCAACGCGAGCAGCGCGGCCAGTTCGTCGGAGGTCAGCCACAAGCCCGGCAGTTCGAAGCGCTCGCCTTCGCCCACCGCATAGCGGAACGCGGCATGTTCGCCGCCCGCGCTTTCGATGGGCGCGCCGAGCGCATCGCGCAGGAACGCCACGTCGCGGTACAGCGTGGCACGCGAGCATTCCAGCTCGTCCATCAGGCGCGGCAAGGGCACCGGGTAATGTGCCGACTTGAGCAACCGGTGCAGGGTGAGAATGCGCTCGTAACGATCCATGAAATGATTTTCGCCGGCAGTCTCCGCGTAGCATGCGCACCGTTGGCGACCGCTGCAAGTACATCGGATGGCGGAATGTCATGGCATCACGCCGCGGTGATGCATCCATGATCCGCCCTTCACGCACAAAAGACACAAAACTCATGAAGCAGCGCCGCGCGACCAGGCAGCACGCCGACTTCGACTCCCACGAGGGCTCGCCACTCGTCCGACCGCGTCGGTTGGGCAGTACCTTGCTGGTGGTCAGCGGCCACGACGGCTTCGGACTGTGGATGCTGGTGGGCCTGGCGCTTGCCGTCGGCATGTTTCCCGATGGCCGCGGCGATGCGCTGGTGGCGCTGGGACTGGGCGGCCTGCTGGCGGTCATCGGCCTCGTCGCCGCCTGCCTGCATTCCCCGTGGATGCCGAGCTGGCATGGCTGGACCATCGGTCGCGGCACGTGGCCCAACCGGGACGCCTTGATCGCGCTGGCCACGCTGCTGCCGGTCATGGCCGTGGCGGGCCTGGTACGTGGCGACAATGCGTTCTGGGCCACGCGACTGGCCGGCGTGGCGCTCGCCCTTTGCAGCCTGGCCGGCATCATCTTCACCGCGCGTGGCGATGCCCGGCGCCAGGCGCCGGGCATCGACGAACAGCTCGCGACGCAGCTGCCGCTCAGCCGCGTGGTGTCCGCCACGTATGGCGGTGGACTGTGGCTGTGGTCTTGCGTCGCGGGGCAGCAGGGCGCGGATGCGAACCGCCATCCCATGGCCTGGATCATCGGCCTGCTGCTGCTCGCGCTGCTGCGTGGCCTGATCGAAAACCTCCGCTGGCAGGCCGTATTGCCGCGCATGCCGGGGCCGCGCACGCGCTTCGAACTACAGCCGCGACGCTATCTGGCGGCCCTGCTGGCCTATGCCCTTCCCTGCATGGGGCTGGTGCTGGCCAGCTTCGGCCAGGGGCTCGTGCCGATCACCCTGCTGGCGGCTGTCAGCTGCATGATCGGTATGGCCCTCGAGCTGACTTTGTATGATGGGGCCCTGGCGGCACTCCCCGATAGCCGCTGAATGGCTCTGCGGCGCCGTTTCCGCCCCGCGAGAAGCGCCCGATTCACTGGCAGTTCAATCCGCTCCGCTAAGGTGGCGGCCTGCTTTGTTTTAACAAAAATGGAACGAATACCATGAAGAACACCCTGATGGCGGGCGCCTTGCTCGCAGCGCTGGCCAGTTTTGGCGCGCAGGCCGACGATGCGCCGGCCACCAACAACCCCGCCGACAACGGCGGCTGGACAGGCTCTGGCGAATTCGGTTTTGCGTCGGCCCATGGCAATTCCCGCTCCGAGAACGCCAATGCCAAGCTTGGCCTGAGCCAGGAAAACGACCTGTGGAAGAACAACTTCTTCCTCAACGGCCTGCGTTCGAAGGGCGATGTGGAAGTGGTGGACCAGCAGGGCAACACGGTCGATCGCCTCACCACCACCGCCAACCGCTACGACGCCGGCGCCTCGGTAGGCTACAAGCTCGATCCGCGCAGCTACATCGTGACCGCCGCGCGCTACGAGCACGACGACTTCGGCGCCAACCTGTGGCAGGGCATCGTCTCGGTGGGCTACGGCTACATCGCGCTGAAGACCGACCGCACCGAGCTGTCGTTCGAAGCCGGCCCCGGTTACAAGCGCTATCGCCCGGCCGATACCGAGGAGACGGTGAACGGTGAAACCGTGAAGGTGAAGCAGGATTCGCAGAGCGAAGTGGTCGGCCGCGGCCTGGTCAACTACAAATACCGCCTCACCGACAACACCGCGCTGGAAGACACCCTGCTGCTCGAAGCCGGTTCGAAGAACAAGTACTACCAGAACGACATCGGCCTGTCGGTGAGCATGACGCGCAAGATGGCGCTCAAGCTCGGCTACCAGGTGCGCTACAACAGCGACGTGCAGCCCGGCACCGAGAACACCGATACGTTGCTGACCACCAACCTGGTCTACAACTTCTAAGCAGCACCGCTGACCTGTAGGAGCGCACCCAGTGCGCGACCGCGGAGCTTCGGCGTCACCGCTCCGTCGGCTTTTCGCGCACTGGGTGCGCTCCTACAGAAAGCGCTAGGCGTTGAGCAGTGCGCCGGCGCCCGGCTCGAACAAGGCCGCGGCCACGCGCTTGCCGAGTGCTTCGGCCTGATCGCCTTCGGCCAGCAGCAGCCGGCCACCGGAAGCACGCTTCCCTTGTAGGAGCGCACCCAGTGCGCGACCGCGGAGCTTCGGCGTCACCGCTTCGTTGGCTTTTCGCGCACTGGGTGCGCTCCTACAGAAGGCGTTACGCGTTGAGCAGTGCGCCGGCGCCCTGGTCGAACAAGGCCGCGGCCACGCGCTTGCCGAGTGCTTCGGCCTGATCGCCTTCGGCCTGCGCTTCGGCCAGCAGCAGGCGGCCGCTGCTGACGTCGCCCACCATGCCGCGCAGGTGCAGGCCGCGTTCGGTGACGGTGCACCAGGCGCCGACCGGCACCGTGCAGCTGCCGCCCAGGGCGTGGTTCATCGAGCGCTCGGCGGTGACGGCCAGGCGCGTTTGTGCGTCGTCCAGCGCGGACAGCAGTTCGAGCACGGCGGGCTGGTCGCTGCGCGCTTCGATGGCGATGGCCGCCTGGCCCGGGGCAGGCAGCCAATCCGGCGCGGTGAGGCGGCTGCGGATGCGCGAAGCCAGGCCGAGTCGTTCCAGGCCCGCGCAGGCGAGCAAGATCGCGTCGTAGTGGCCCGCATCGAGCTTGGCCAGGCGCGTGCCCACGTTGCCGCGAAGGTCGAGCAGCGTCAGGTCGGGCCGGGCGGCGCGCAGCTGCGCCTGGCGGCGCAGCGAGGACGTACCCACGCGCGCGCCCAGCGGCAATGCGGTGAGGTCGGCGTAGTCGTTGCTGACGAAGGCATCGGCCGCGTCGGCGCGCGGCAGGATGGCCGGCAGGGTGAAGCCCGGCTCCAGCTCGGCCGGCACGTCCTTCAGCGAATGCACGGCCAGGTCGGCGCGGCCTTCGAGCATGGCCACTTCCAGTTCCTTGAGGAACAGGCCCTTGCCGCCGATGGTGGCGAGCGGCTTGTCGAGGATCTCGTCGCCACGCGTGGACATCGGCACCAGTTCGACCACGAGAGCGGGATGGGTCGCGCGAAGTTCGGCGGCGACGTGCTCGGCCTGCCACAGGGCGAGCGCGCTCTTGCGGGTGGCGATGCGCAGGATGGATGGCGTCATGGGGCTCTCGGCGGAGGCGGCGCGATGCGTCGTCGGGGGCCCATATTGTCGCGTAATTGCCGTCAAGACGCAGGTGGCGGAAGCGAAGCGTGTCGTCGCAGGCCGGGTTATGCTGAAGGCGTCCGATGACCGCAAGGAGCAATGTCATGGCGATGCATGCATGGGTCTGCACGATCGGGTTGGCGTTGGCGGCCAGCGCCGCCCCACCGGCGAACGCGACGTCGACGTTGCCGGTCGTCGCCCCGGATGGGCAGCGCTATACCGACGCGGATGTCGTCGCGCGCGGTTTGCCCGAAGCGCCCTATCCCGCCCTGGGCAGCCGGGGCCTGTTTCCGCAAACCCCGACCGTGCGGCGGCTGACCGATGAAGCCTGGCTGGCGGCGAGCTACCAGCGCGAGCGCGCCGCACACATCAACTTCTCCCGTGCGCTGCGCATCGCGCCGAACGACCGGCGCCTGTTGTGGGCCTATGGCTGGGGCATGCTCAACCTCGATCGCCCTGCGCAGGCACTGCAGGCCTTCCAGCAGAACCTTGCGCTGCGCCCCGGGCAGCGGCCGATGTGGGTACCAATGGCCCTGGCGCTGACCTACATGGCCGCCGGGCAGCGGGAACTCGCCGTCGCGTGGTATCGCACCGCGGCCGCAAGCGATCCCCGGCGCTTCGGCGACGCCGCCGCCACGTTGCGTACCACGCTCTACTGGACCACGCGAGAACGCTCGCTCGTGCGCGAGCTGATCAGGTCATCGGCGCAGGTCGAAGAAGCGGCGCCGGGCGCGTTGCCTGGCGATCTCGCGTCACGTTGATCGAAAGCAGGAGCGTCAGCCCATGCGCAGCAGCTTGCGCAGCGTGGGCAGGTTGCGGCGGCTCACTTCCGGCGTGAACTCGGTGCCGCTGAGGCGGGCCAGCACGCGGCCGTCGGCGAGCGTCTTGAGCCCCACCAACCGTTGCGAGGGCACCAGGCAGTTGCGATGCAGGCGGATCAGCTGCTCGGGATAAGCCTCCTCCAGCTGCCGCAGCGATTCCTCCAGCAACAGCTGGCCGCCGCGGTGCTGCACCACCACGTATTTTTCCTCGGCCAGCAGGCTGATCACGTCGTTCAGCGCCACCCTCACCTGCTCGCCGCGCAGTCGTCCGTGCAGATAACTCACCGTGTCGCGCGGCATCTGCTGCAGGCGCTGACTGGCGCGCTGCAGGGCTTCGTTGAGTCGTTCGAGGCGCACGGGCTTGAGCAGATAATCGACCGCGCCAAGGTCGAACGCGTGCAACGCATGGTTTTCGTACGCCGTGCAGAACACCACCAGCGGCCGCTTGCGTCCGGCCAGGCGCTGCGCGAGCGCCGTCCCGGTGAGGCCGGGCATGTTGATGTCCAGCAACAGCACGTCGGGCTGCAGGTCGCCGAGCGCGGCCATCGCGGCGTCGCCGTCGCCGACACTGCCGACGAGCTCGACATCGCCGCATTCGCCGAGCAGCGAGGCAAGACGCGCGCGCGCCAGCGGTTCGTCGTCAACGATCAGTACGCGCATGGTGTCCGGGAAGCTGCAGTCGCACGACGAAGCGATCGCCGACCGGGCCGGCGGTGACGCGCCCGCGGGCGCCGTAACGGAAGGCCACGCGCTGGCGTACGTTGTCCAGGCCATGGCCGTGGCCGGCCGGCGTGGGGGCGCCGGCCAGCGGGTTGTCTATCTCGATCACGATGCCGTCGCCGTCGCGCCGCCCTCCAAGGATGATTTCTCCGCCCTCGCGCAGCGGCTGGATGCCATGGCGCACCGCGTTTTCCACCAACGGCTGCAGCAACAGGCGCGGCAGGGGGTAGTCGGCGGGCAGGTCGTGCAACTCGCGGCGTATGCGCAGTCGTTGGCCCAGGCGCAGCTGTTCGATATCGAGATAGCGATCGACCAGCCCCAGCTCTTCGCCCAGCGTGCCGTCGCGCGTGCCGTGCTCGCCCAAGGCGGCACGGAACAGTTCGGACAGGTCTTCCACCGTGCGTTCCGCCGCCGCCGGGTCGACGCGCACGAGCGCCGCCACGGTATTCATGCTGTTGAACAGGAAATGCGGACGGATGCGCGCCTGCAGCGCCGCGACCTGCGCCTGCGTCACCGCGGCCAGGCGCGTCTGCCATTGTGCCTGCAGGTAGAAGTAGCGCAGCATCGCCGCGCCGAGCAGCGCGGTGATGGCGATGTTGTTCTGCACGAAATCGCCGGTGGTGTCGGTGAGCAAGCGCATCTGCATCGCGCCGTCCATCCAGTGCACGATCGCGCTGCCGACGGCCACGATCAGCACCATCGCCAGCCACACGCCCGCATACGGCGCATGCCCGGGCAGCCGTTGCAGCAGCGGGCTCAGCTTACACAACGCCACGCCGATCACCATCGCCAGCCATTCGGCGAACAGCATGCCGACGCTGTAGCCGCGCCAGCCATGGCTGTTGTTCGGCGCCAGCCACATCACGGTGACGGTGATCGCGCCCACGACCAGCAGCGCGAAGATCACCGGCGCGCTGCAGAAGTCGGGCAGCGGGTGCTGTCCCCGTTGGTCGGTGGCGGGCGGATCCTTGGACTCCCTCATGCGGCGGAGTATGCCGCAACGCACGCCGGGGCTTCTGCGATGTCGCTCAGCTCGCCAGGCGCGCGGTCATCCAGTGGCGCAGGTCGGCCACTTCCTCGGCGCAGACCGAATGCGGCATCGGGTAGGTGTGCCACGACACCTGGTAGCCCAGCGACTGCAGCAGGTCGCGCGAGCTCACGCCGCGCGTCAGCGGCACGATCGGATCGCCGGTGCCGTGTCCCCAGAAGATGGGCGTCGCGGTGTTGACGTCCGTGCGTTCCGCGGCGAAAGACTCCTGCATGGGCAGGTAGGTCGACAGCGCGATGATGCCGGCGAGGCGATCGGCATGGCGCAGGCCCGCGGACAGCGCGATCGCGCCGCCCTGCGAGAAGCCAGCGAGCAGGATCCGCCCGGTCGGCACGCCGCGCTCGTTTTCCCGGGCAATCAGCGTTTCCACGCTGGCGTTCGATGCACGCATGCCGGTTTCGTCCTGGCGCGACACCAGGTCCACGCCGACGATGTCGTACCACGCGCGCATCGGCATGCCGCCGTTGACGGTGACCGGGCGCACCGGTGCATGGGGAAACACGAACCGCAGCGCCGGCCAGGCGGGCGCGACCAGCTCCGGCACGATGGGCGCGAAGTCGTTGCCATCCGCGCCCAGGCCATGCAGCCAGATCACGCTATGCGTCGGGTTGGCGGAGGTTTCGATCTCGACGGTGGGAAGGGACATGTGGGGTTCTGCCGGGGGGGAAAGGGGTACCAGAGAGCCTGCCGCGCGGCACGCCACGAACTCATTGAACGCACCACCCGCACATCAGCCGACAGAGGACCTGTTTCATGGCGAGGGCCACGCGGCGAATGGGGACGAATGCCGGGCGGCCAGGCTAGCCAGCAAGACTAGCTGCCTAGGCGGCTACTTTGAACCCATACCAACGGCGCTTGCCAGCGCCGCGCGCACCGCTATGCTCCGCCCTTTTGACTGTGGAGCTCTCCATGCGCCAGCTGCTGTTCGCCAGCCTTGCCGCCTTAGCCGCGCTTCCCGCGGCAGCCATGTCGCCACCTGCGCCGGGCGGACAGCTGGATTTGGAGACCATCATGGCCAACCCCGACTGGATCGGCGCCCCGGTGGAGTCGCCCTACTGGAGCGTGGACGGGCGCAGCCTGTACTACTCGCTCAAGCGCGACGGCAGCAAGGTGCGCGACCTGTATCGCGTCGATCCGGCCACCGGCCAGAGCGTGAAGCTCGATCCGGCCGCGATGGCGCAGGCCGAGGGCCCGGCGGTGTTCGACCGTTCGCATCGCCATGCCGCCTACATCTTCCACGGCGACGTCTTCATGCAGGACCTCGCCACCGGCCGCCGCGTGCAGGTGACGCAGACGCCGGAGCCGGAGTCCTCGCCGCGTTTCTCCAGTGACGGCCGCTCGCTGCAGTTCCGCATGGGCATCAACTGGTTCGTCTACAACCTGGCCACCGGCGCGACGGCGCCGGCCGCCACGCTGCGCTTTGGCGACGATCCGCAGGCCAAGCAGCCCGACGCACTGGGTCGCGAACAGCTGGAGATGTTCAAGTCGCTGCGCGAGAACAAGTCGGACAAGGACGCCCAGCGCACGCGCGACGACGAACTGATCGCCGCCGATGCCGGCCGGGCGCCCAAGCCGATCTATCTCGGCGAAAGCGGCGAGCCGGCCGATACCGAACTCTCGCCGGACGGCCGCTGGATGGTGGTCGTCACCAAGCCCAAGGGCAGCAAGGGCGGCAAGCGTCCCGAAGTCACCCACTACGTCACCGAATCGGGTTATGCCGAGCAGCAGGAAACGCGCAGCTACGTGGGGCGCGACGATCCCGCGCCGCAATCGCTGGTGCTGGTGGACCTGAAGACCGCCCAGTTCTATCCGCTGAAGACCGATGGACTGCCGGGCATCAAGGACGACCCGCTCAAGGACATCCGCGCCAAGACCATCGCCGCGCTGCAGAAGGACGGCAAGGCCGA
>NZ_BCPR01000108.1 GCF_016586165.1 Dyella sp. EPa41
TGGGTGCTCGCGAAAGAACTCCCTACTGCGCCATCCAGCACTGCGATCGTTAAACGACCCGCCTCCCACTTCATCAAGGGCACACCCGGTGCACGATCGCAGCACCTCGATGGCAACGCTCCGTCAGGCTGTCGCGCACTGGGTGCGCTCCCACAAGAGCAGGCAGCTACGCCACAACATCGCCATACACACTCCCTCTCCCCTCCGGGGAGAGGGCTGGGGTGAGGGGTGGGTGCTCGCGAAAGAACTCCCTACTGCGCCATCCAGCACCGCGACCGTTAAACGACCCATCCCCTATTGCGCCAATCGCGCACTGGGTGCGCTCCTACAAGAGCAGGCAGCACGCCACAACATCGCCACATACTCCCTCTCCCCTCCGGGGAGAGGGCTGGGGTGAGGGGTGGGTGCTCGCGAAGGAATCCCCTACTGCGTCATCCAGCACCGCGACCGTTAAACGACCCAGCGCCCCCTTCATCAGCAACACAATGACACCCCCTGTTGCGCCGATCGCGCACTGGGTGCGCTCCCACAAGAGCAGACACCACGCCACAACATCGCCACATACTCCCTCTCCCCTCCGGGGAGAGGGCTGGGGTGAGGGGTGGGTGCTCGCGAAACAACCACCTACCCTACCCAGCCGACCAGCAACATCCATGCGGCACATCTGCGCCGCCTAACTCGCCAAACACGTCGCCCTGACCGCACACCTGGTACGCCAGGCCGCTTGCGGTGGCGGCGACCTGAATGCGCTCACGCGCCGGCTCGCCCAGAGATCGCCGACGAGCAGCAACAACGCATGCTCCTCGACGCATGCTGGCGTATCGCCAAGAACAAGTAGCCGACGCGCAGGAGTCAAAGACAAGATGCGGAGGCATTTTTTTGAGAAAGCCGCACCAAGCCCTCGCCTTCTACGGCAGCGGCGCTGACATGCCTGCCTGCCCGACGCCGTCACGCGCACCCACGGCCAGACGGACACCCATCTCAACCAACCCTGACAGACGATGCCGACCCTGCTTGTTAGGGTCTGGCAGTCACTCGCGCTGTCGTGTTGAAGGGCTTCGCGAATGACCATGACCACCAAGTCATGAGGCGCGAGCCGTGAGTGCTTCCAACACCCACGACCCGCTAACCATCACCAACTTCAAGGCAGTTGATCATGGCTACCCACGATCATACGGTACGCATTCGCCCGTCCGTTCCCGCTGACGGCACCCTCACTCCTCCCGCTGGCGCCCCGCCACACACACGTGCGGCATGGCCCGAAACCCTGCGCCATGGCGCGCGCGGTGACATCGCCCTGGCGGTGCTTGCCCTCACACGTCTTCGTGTCGACAACGAGCGCTGTCGCATCGCGCAGGCCCGAGGCTTTCCCGGAAGGCCACTGCTGTGGCCGCTTTCCATGGCGGAAGCCACCAGCCTCGGCACGGCCATCCACTGCCTCCAGCGGTACGCCAGCCTGCTCGGCCACGAGCCCCGAGTGAACCCACCACACGTCCGATGATCGCCCTTGCGGCGCATCGGCCGGCATGGCGATGCGCCGCTCCCAGGCGATCACCGACAACGCTACCAGGCATTCACTGACACGGAGCGCTGTAAGCGCCTATCCGCTACGCGGCCGTGCCCGACAGGGAAGACAACCCATGGAACTGATCCAACTCACCCCGCACCTGGACGTGGACCCCTCGCAACCACTGCGAACCCCCGGCGACATCCTGCTGCACGCCTATTTGATCCCCCACGCCCTCAACCCCGCCCGACTCGCCCGCCGCACCGGCATCCCCGCCCATCACCTCAAAGCCCTCATCGACGGCACCCGCCCCATCGCCCCCAAAGCCGCCATCCGCCTCTCCCTCGCCCTCGACACCACCGCCTTCTACTGGCTGGCACTACAGGCACGATACGATCTGGAAAGGGCAAAGCCTCTGCTCCATGCCCGTCGCGCTATCGTTGAATAAGCGGACCGGCGTAGATATTTGCGTCACCGACAAGGTCTGCTCTGGGTCGGGAGCGGACCTTACGAATCAACCCGCGACTTCGGCTCCAATGCGCAGGTAAACGTGAATGTCGCTGCCCGTCGCGTAAACGAAGGAGTTCCCGGACCACGAAAAGCCGTAGGCGCGAATGTGGTCGGAGGCAATCCTGAGACAAGCCGACTGTAATCGCTCAATTAGTGCTGACCCGAAATTCGAACAGAAGATCAGATCGCCCAATGGCCAATTGGGACTCACAACCTCCAAGCTTTCCCCGCGCCCTGATCCACGCGGCAAGCCGCCGCCGCTCAAACCCGCAAGCTGAATCGCCTCACCCGCCAATGGGCCGATGCCATCGCAGAGCAATAGTCGCTCGTTGAGCCAGTCTCCATCAGTCTCGTCATCGCGGGCAACTACGGCTCCGATCGTTGGATCGATGACGCCGCGCCCGTTGCCGGAAAGGACAAGGAGCAAATCGGAATTCTTAGAAAAGCCGATATCGGTCAGGCCACCGATGGCAAAGTTTCCGACCAAGCTCCAACCCTCTGGGCAGCGGCCATTGGGGATGTTGTCGAGCAGAGAGATCAACCTTGCCCGATTCTTCGCGTCAATGTCAGACATCTCCATCCTTTGATTTCCCAAACTCCCGCTTAGGTCCGCTCAGGGTCGAAAGCGGACCCTAGACGTTGACTCAGATATGAGTAAAAAGGAGCGAAGCCACCAAACCAACGGATAAGAAGCCGGTGACGATTTGCAGAAGTCTCAGAAACGGCTTGATCTCACCGATGGAATGTCCTGGCTCCAACACAACATGCTGGAGCGCGACAGATCGCGGCAGGGCTGATGAAATCGCAAACACCGTAAGTAGCGCCAACAACGCGAATGGCCCCAGTAGTGGATGGGCTTCAAGTGGTTTGAGCCAATGGTCGGCAAAAAACAGAACGTTCCATAGCAGGGTGGCGAGAATGGCTACGCTCCAGCGAATCGCAAAGCCTTGTGATCGAGGAACATCCGTGCCTAGAGGCCGAAATCCTACGGCCCGTATCTTTTCCAGAACTGACGTTCTGCTCCCCATGCACCAGAAAACGATCTTCGCTGGGTAATCCGTTCGATTGTGGATTATGCGGATGCCGCTTGCCAAAACGGGGATGAAGCCATAGTGCTCGAAAGACACGACATCCTGTTCGGTGAATTCATATGTCCCGAACCCCGAGAGCCTAAGTTGATGAGCGCTAGCCGTGAGCTTAGCGAGTGGCCATGAGGCGTTCACCCAACCAACGCGCGAACCTCCGACGAACGAAACTTCTTCCACTGGCTCCCCCTGTCTAGTGGTCATTTTTGCTACATCTGGAACATAAAGAGCGAGGCCTTGGCTGTCTGCTATGGGTCGCAAGCGGACCTTTTCACGAAACCCAGACTGGAAAGCGAACGAGTACCTTCCACTGATTATTGACACGACGCAGATACACGTAAATACCCTGTCCGCAAAGGCTCCCGCAGTGACGGGCTATGTAGACCACTGCGATATCTCCATCCGTGGAATAACCAGGGAGACTGATGGATGTCCAACCGGTGGCTCCGGGGAACGCTTCGAACAGCTTCTTCCAAGCCTCGTCCAACGACACCTTGCCGGTTGACATGGAGTCCTCGTCGAAGAATCGTCGAATCTCCTGTTCACGGTGCTGTCGCGCCCCCTTACAGGCAAGGCTTTCTGGCAGGGAGACCGTGGAGCCATTCCTGCGTTTAAGGTCTGCAAAAGCACCTGACTCATCGGCTTCCCCCATGTCGTCATTCTCCCTGGGGGTAACAGTTGTCGACGAGAGCAGGACGTACCCGTCCTTGGCTTGGCACTGCGAACTGAGGGAGGCTCGTAAAACCGCCGCATCTTCTCGCTCGATCGGCTGAGTGGCTGTATCGGCCTGCACCGAGAGGCATGGCAGTCCCAGGAGGGCAATAACCGCGACGAGGTGTTTGAGCATCTCTCCCCCAAAGGCTTCCGCCTCAATCTGGCTGCAAGTCGACGTTATTGGCATGTCCGCAATGGGTTGCCGGTTCAACCGGTCAAGGCAACCGAAGACTATCTTGCCCAGCCCGGCTATGGCTCCGACTTCTGGCGCTCAAAGAACTTCCAATGCCCCTCGGAGATGACCTCGACGACGCCGTCCACTACCTTGATGGCGGTCTCGTCGTCCATAGCGTACCCCGGCACGGGGATGCGCGCGGCCCACTTCTCGGCGTCGGCCATGGTGTTGTCCGGGCACATGGCGTTGTCCAGGTGCGGGAAGATCGAGAAACCAACCATGCCCAGTGCGCTGTCGCCGCCGGCGGCCGGCTTCCAGCCCACGAACTCCTCGCCGACGTGCGGAGCCATCACCATGCTGCCGGCGCTCAGCCCCACATAGACCGTGTTGCCGAGCGAAGGGAACAGGTCCGCCAGACCGGACTCGCGCATCCAGTGATGCAGGTACAGCACGTCGCCGCCGCACACCAACAGGGCATCGGTCTCCCGCACCAGGGGAACCCAGTTCTCCTCGTCGATGCTGGGCAGCGCGGTAAGCTCTAGCATGCCCACGGACTTCCATCCCAGTTCGACCATGGGCGTGGGTGTCTGCCCGGCTATCTGCCGCCACGTCATGACGGCGGTCCTGGGCAGCATGCCGTACATCGCGGTGGGGATGCACAGCGCGGTGGACTCGGCGATGGATTTGCCCAGCATGTCGACGAGGGTGTCGCGAATGCTCTGGTTGCTGACACCACCAGAAGTGAGCAGAAGCTTCATCGCGCTTTCCTTGTCCATCGAAAGCCGGGACCGGCCACGGTGAGGTGTGTAAGCCTTGCCGGATTATTCGGCTGGGGAGTCAATCATGGCGATCTGACTCGCACAAGTGTACGAGTCGACCGGCGGGGACCGACCATCCGCGAAGAGGCCATCGTGCGGAAGACAGCCCTGCCCTGCTCTCATAGCCGTCACTTATCAATAGATTTGACTGCGACGGTAAGCACGACCTGATGCGCCGGACCCACCGCCGGTCGCAGCCTCACCTTGAAAAGACCTGTGGCAGGATCCCGCTCGGTGGAAGTGACGGCGGCTCCCGTTGCGTGCGCAACCACGTCGGACTGCGCGTAGCCGACCAGGGTGATATCCGCTTCTTTGGGCGCGACAGCGAGGCTCAACCTGGTTCCATGCGCCAGCTCCTCATAGCCAGTGACACGCTTGCGGCCCATGGAAACGAATTTGCCCGAATCACCGAACACGGCGATGCCCGCGGCGGACACCGGCGCGATGATGCGATAGGCGTAGGCGTCGGGGCCGGCAAGGTTTCCCGTGATCTTTTCCGAAGGGCCCAAGGTGGCTACCGTTTCGGAGGCAGGATCGAAGACGGCCACCGCACTGTTGAATCCCAGCTCACGGGGAGTCGGGGAGAAAGCCGTCGAACCTTTTGACGGATCGCCCGCGAATGCCAGCACGTAGGCCGTGCTGTGGCTGCCGTGTCGGGTGAAGGTGACGGCGATGATGGGCGCGCCGGCGTTTTCCGCTTCACTCAGGTAGCTGCTGTTGAGCGGCATGAGCGGCTCGTCCGGCTTCACCAGATCGCCGTCGGCACGCGCGACCTTGAAGATATTGGCGCGATCAAGCTTCTCGAACGCGTCACCCACACCGACGGGGCCACCGGACAGCACGGCGAACAGCATGGCTGCCGTATCTCCCGACGGCATCACATCCGTCGCCGGCCATGCCCCAAGCTCGTGGATCAGGCGGGCATTGAAAGCCAGTTGCCTCCACTTCGAGCGCTCCAGGCCATCGCCCGCCGCGCGCACTGTCGTCAGGTTCGGGTACTTCACGCCCTGCAGCATGTGCAGCGGATAAGCCATGCAGTACTGCATGGTGATGCCGTGCGCCGCCATGGCGGACGCCATGCCGTCCATGAACCGTTCGCCCATGTCGGGCACGCTGCGCAGCGCCGGCGAGAACTTGTAGGTCGCGTCGAGCCAGTCCTGGAGATAGATCGCGATGCCATTGCTTGCGGCGTAATCCGCAAGCTCGTTCCAATAGCGGCGGTCGACAGCGGCCACCCCGGATATTTCATACCGTTGCCGGTAGGGACTGTCCTTGTCGATGAAACGGTTGTGCGCCAGGAACGGCACTTTCACCCGCTCGTGGAACGCGGCCATGCCCTTCGGAAACACGCCGGGATGGGCTTTCCATGCCACCAGGCCGCCGTAACGGTTCCAGTCTTCGTCAGGCAGCGCCGGATTCTTGATGCGGCCCACCTTCTCATGCGGATTCCACGAACTCTTGTAGTACCACCAGCTGTCGAGCTGGAGGTAGCCAAAGGGAAGACCAGCCTCCCGGCTGCGCTGGAAGAACCGCACGAGTGACTCTTCGTAGTCGAGGCCTTCCGCATATTCGTAGTTGTAGTAGTAGTGCCCGCCGGCGTTGTCGGTGAGCACGCCGATAGAGCGCAAGATCGGATCGGCCTCGGCGGACGCGGGGCTGCGGTGATAGACCCCTCGCAACGCACTGCCCCAGGCGCGGTAGGCGGCGACGGTGTCCGGTGCCGACGCCACGAGCGTCGTCGAGGTAAAGCCTGCCGGCACCTTGGCCACTTCCGCGTTCAGGCCGACGGCAACCCGCGTCCTGGCATCGCCAAGCATGCTGGCCAGGAAGAAATCCGAGGCGGGGGAAACGATGAGCGTATTGCCCGTCGGCGTGAACAACACCCAAGGGGTCGACACCTGCTGCGGGTCATCAAACACCGGAGGCGCGAAGTTCAGTTGCCGGTGCGATAGCGAATGCATCCCGGCTGGCACGATGCTGAAATCCGGGAACGCAGGCGGCGCCACGGGCGCCGCGCCAACCACCTTCCATGAGAAGACCAGCGCATTGGATTTGCCTGGCGCGGGCGCCACGCTCGCCTCGACGCCATCCGCAAGCCGGAAGTGCAGCCCGTTCGCCACCCTCGCGACCGGCGATGCACCGCTTGGCAATCGACCACCAAAGTGCAGCGCACCGTCATCGAGCGTGTAGTTGCCTGTCGCCTCGTCGATGGAGAACCGCAGGCTGCCACCTCTGGTTTGGTAGCTTGCGCCAAGGCCGACCCGTGGCAACAGAAGAAGCGGCAGAAGCATCAAAGCGACCAGCACGCCGAAGCGGATTTTCATGCGGCTATTCCAGTCAACCAACAAAGATGACGGCAAGCATCACACATCCCACTACTGTCCGGGCGTGGTGCTCATATGAAGCAGCCCCCACCCATGGCCGTCCAGGTCGACAAAACTGTGCGTGTACATGAAGCCGAAGTCTTCCGGCTTGTCGTAGGTCGATCCACCGGCGGCGATGGCCTTGGCGACGAGGCTGTCCACCTCCTTGCGGCTTTCGCAGCGGAGGGAAAGCAGAACCTCCACGGCCTTGCTCGTGTCGCAGATCGCCTTGGGCGTGAAGTCCCGGAACCTGGCGTGCGTGAGCAACATGACGTGAATCGTGTCGCTGACGACAACGCATGCGCCGGAGTCGCCGGTGAACTGCGGATGGCTCGGGAAGCCCAACGCATTGAAGAAAGCCAATGATTTCGGCAGGTCGGCTACCGGCAGGTTGACGAACACTTGTTTGCTCATGGATGCCTCCTTTGCGCAGTAGGCAGCGAAGATGCGCGGTGCAATCTGACTTCCGGCGAGCCGTGAGGCCCAAGGGGGCGTCGAACACTTCCTCTGGAGGCCTGCTCCAGGCCGGTGGCGCACCTCAGCCCTTGTCCTCTTCATCGCGGGCATGACCAAGCACGGCAAGCAGCAACCCGCCTGCGCCGGCAATAGCGCTCCATAGACCACCAATGCCGATCACTTCTTGAAGCTGCCAAGCCGCCAGGGCGCCTGTTGCCAGAAGCATTCCGGCAGCCTCGATCCAACCGAGCGGCCGATTGCCGACTTGGAAGAACTTTCCATCGTCACGGTTTATCTGGCGCCTGAATTTAGCCAGGAAGCTCATATCCATGGACCTCAAACAAGACGCGGCAAAGGCAACTCTTTCGGTTCGAGCAGGCGGCAACTCTCCGCTTGGGGCTGCGAACACGTCTGCATGCGGTTCACGGTGCAGGCGATGACTCTACCGTAAGCGAAAGCCGTGCAAATGAGCCGCGATTGGACAGCGCCGTGACCTGGTGCTGTCCGGACTGGGCCAGGATCAGGCGAATAGGTGATCCGCCCTCGCTGTCTCCCTGCAGCCGGCCATCGAGCAGCCACTGCACCTTTTCCACGGCCCCGAGCGCGCGCAAGGTAATGGCGAGTGGCTGGGAACTGTTGGGTGCCTGGCGAAGCTTCGCGCCGTCGCTTATGCCTGCGATTCGAATCGGGCTCGCGACATCCAGTGAATCCGCTGCGCAGCCGGGTGCCAATGGCGGTAGCGCGGCTGCCTTTGCATCCTCGGGAGTGAGCCAGGGGGTGGCCAATGCGGGCCAGCGTGCCAGTGAGATGACGTGCTCGCCCGCGCCATGGCAAGTGGCGCTGAGGCGGCGCTGGTGGGCATCCACCCGCAGCGTCAGCAGCCCTCCGGCCCATGCGGTCAGGTCGCGCTCGGGAAAGGTGGGCGGCAAGGCGCCATCCAGCGTCCACGCCGTGCGACGCATGCGGCACAGCTCGGCTGGCGTGCCGGCAGCCGAGCCATCCAGCGGCCAGCAGATGTCCACGGCGCTCACCGAAGCGGGCCGCGAGGCGCGGGGGTTCGCATGGGTCACGGGAAGCATGCTTGCGACGCTGAACATCAGCGGCAACGCTGTCACGGCGCCATACTGACCGGGTGATGGCGTGCCATCGGGGCGACCGATCCACACGCCGAAGGTCCAGTCGTCCGTGATGCCCATGGCCCAGGCATCGCGATATCCGTAGCTGGTGCCGGTTTTCCAGGCGATGGCATTGCGCGAGCGCAACGTGCCCTCGATGGGCGCGCCCATCACGTCGGCCGGGTTGCTCGAAAGGATGTCCCGTATGATCCAGGCGGCGCCGGGCGACATCAGGCGACGCTGCTGCATGGATTGCTGCGGGGTATAGCGCGGCGTTCCGGCCACACCGCGATTAGCAAAGGCGGTATAGGCTCCCACCAGGTTTTCCAGCCGCGTCGATGCGCCGCCGAGGATCACCGATAGGTTCGGCGTCGCACCATCGGGCAGCCGAAGGTTGATCCCGCCGTTTGCCAGCCGCGCCACGAAACGGTTGGGACCGACCCGATCCAGCACATCGACGGCGGGCACGTTGAGCGATAGCTGCAGCGCCTCGGCGACACTGACCGGCCCCTTGAAGGATTCGTCGAAGTTGGCAGGCCGGTAGCCACCGAAATCCTGTGGCGCATCGACCAGCAGGCTTTGCGAGGTGACCAACCCGTCATCGAGTGCCAAGCCGTAAAGGAATGGCTTGAGCGTCGACCCCGGCGAACGCTGCGCGCGCACCATGTCCACATGCCCCAGGCGGCGAGGGTCGGCGAACTCGGCCGTGCCGACGTACACCCTCGCCTCGAGCGTGGCGTTGTCCACCACCAGTACGGCGGCCGATGTGCGCGACGGCAGGCGCGCGAGGTATTCGCTGACACGATCTTCCAAGGCACGTTGCGAGGTTGGCGTCGACCGTAGTGACGATGCGCCGGTTGCCTGGCTGCTGCTGGTGCAACCGCTCGGCGAGCAACGCCGCATCCAGCGGCGAGCGCAGGGAGCGCGCCACCACCGGCTCCAGTCTTGCATCGGCCACCTGGTCGGTGCTCCAGATGCCCTCGTCCTGCATGCGCTTGAGCACCTTGTCGCGAGCAATGCGTGCGGCATCCGGATGGCGATCGGGACGGTACGTGCTGGGCGACTGCGGCAACACGGCGAGCAGCGCGGCCTCCGCCCGGGAAAGCTGGCGAGCCGGCTTGCCCAGATAAGCCCAGGAGGCTGCTTCCACGCCCTCGATAGGGCCGCCGAATGGCGCATGGTTGAGATAGAGATCGAGGATCCGCGCCTTGCTCAGATGCGCCTCGAGCTGCAAGGCGCGGAAGATCTGCACCAGCTTGCCGGCGAACGTATGCGGCATCGGCATCACGATGCGCGCCACCTGCATCGACAACGTCGATCCGCCGGAGACCACATGGCCATGACGAACAAATCCGGCCGCCGCACGCGCCAGAGAAAACGGATTCACGCCGGGGTGCCGGTAGAACGCCCGATCCTCGTAAGCGAGCAACGCCTTCAGGTACAGCGGTGACACCTGCGCGGCCGTGGTGGGATAGCGCCACACGCCATCGCTGTTGGCAAACGCGCGCAACGGCGTGCCGTCCCGCGCCAGCACCACCGTACTGCCGGTGTCCGGCCCCGGCAGGCGAAGCGGGAACAAGTGGTCCAGCAACACGGCGCACAGCATCAGGCCCGCCAGGCCCGCCAGCAATCCACGGCCAAGGCGCCAGGACCTGGACTTCATGATGCGAGGAAATGAGGGCATGCGCACGCGCATAAGCGAGCCAATGGCCGGGCCGCACCGAAGTGCGGCCCGGTGCCACTCAGGGCTCCTCGACGGTCAACTGGTTGACGGACGACACGCCATAGCCGCGGATACCCGGGCGATACATGTCCTCCACCAGCGGTGCAGGCACCGTGTAGGTACCTGGCGTGACCGCCCTCACCACATAGAACAGCCGTGCATTGACGCCACGCTGGAGCTTCAGCGCCGCGGCGTAGCGGTCGTCACGGTATTCCTCATGCACTACGTTGGCCGCGCCTTCGTGTTCTGCGAGCCGGATACCATCCACCACCACGTCTGCCCACTGCTTGGCCCCTCCAAGGTTGAGGTTTTCGGCTTCCAGGCCGCCGGGCAGCAGGTCCGTCACCAGCGCATCGGGCATGTTTACGCGAGGCTCCATGCTCACTTCCACGATCAGCGTGTCGCCTTCGCGCAACTTTCCGCCCATCCACTCCTTGCCGTCGGTGGTGTAGTAGCGGCGCCGCACGTCCACCTGGCTCGGATCGGCAGCCGGCGCCTTGAGCGGTATGCCGGCCACGTCGAGCGTGGCGAACACCGTGGCCTTGCCGTCGGGCTGGATCATGATGCCGCCAGCCTGCTCCGCGGCGGTGATCTGGCGCACCCATATGGCCTTGCCGTCCGGTACCTTCTCGGCTTTGCCGGCCACCACCACCGACACGGAAAGCGCACGGTGCTCGCCTGCATCGAACGCATGCGCCACGCGTGCGATGGCCACCTGCTCCTGCGTGCTGAGGTACGACCATGACCAGTGGTAGTACGGCACCTTCTCGTCGCTGCTGTGCACCTGGGCCGTCGCATTGCGCGCCCAGTCGATCAACTTGGCGTCGTACTCGGGCTTGTTCAGGCCATATGCGTGCGTCAGCGCAACCATGTTGCCCAGGTCGCGCAGGTCCGAGCCGTAGTCACCCAGGTACCACGGACGCTCCTTGGTCCACGCGAACGCTTCCTCAACGGCCTTCTGCGCGCGTTCGTTGTCGCCCATGAGCTTGAGCGCCACGCCCAGGTGGACCAGCGGCAGTGGCGCCACCAACTTCTGGCGATCGTTGTCGAAAATGGCGCGCAACGTACCCAACGGCGCCCGATTGACACGGGCAAGCACAAAGCCGGAATACGCTTCGTCGGCGATGCGTAGGTGGTCGTGGTGCTCATAGCTGTAGTACGGATGACCACCGGCGAGCAGGTCGTCGTTGAGCCGCTGCAACGCCTTTTGCAGCGCGTCCTGCGGCACGACGAAGCCCGCGTCGCGCGCATCGAGCATGAAGTCCACCACGTACGGCGTCATGAAGGTCTCGATAGGACTGGTGCCGCCCCAGAAGCTGAAGTGGCCGCTGCTTGCCTGGAACGAGGCGATGCGGGCCAAGG
>NZ_BCPR01000109.1 GCF_016586165.1 Dyella sp. EPa41
GAAGGCCTATTTTCTTTGGGTTACTTTTCTTTTGGGCCAGCAAAAGAAAAGTGACTCGGCGGCCGGCAGGACGTCGAAACGCCCGCTGCGTAAGCGGCACGCTGGCGGTAGCGGAGCTACCGAAGGCAACACCCCGCTCTCACAAGAACCACAACCATGCAGCCCACCGCAAAAGGCCGTCGCGCCTAGGGTGCGCTCCTACAGGGGGGCGAGAGCCTGGGCGCGAGAGAGGACTACATCGCCCCCTGCGCCGCAAAATACCTTGCCGGCGGCTGCCCAAAACTCCTGCGAAACATCGCCACGAACGCGCTGACACTCGCATAGCCCAGCGCATCCGCCACCGCGGATACCGCCTCGCCGTCGGCCAGGCGCTCCAAGCCCCGCGACAACCTCGCCAGTTGTCGCCACTGCGCAAAACTCAAGGCCGTTTCGCTGCGGAACAGCCGGCTCAGGCTACGTGGCGACAGACCCGCCCAGGCGGCCCATTCCTCCAGGCTGCGGTTGTCCTCGGGACGTTCGACCAAGGCCACCGCAATGCGCAACGCGCGACGATCCAGTGGCATCGGCAGGTGCAGCGGCTCGCGCTGCGCGCGGCAGATTTCTTCCAGCAGCACGGCGGTGATGCGTTGCTGGCTTTCGTCGAGTTCCGTCGCCCACACCCACGAACTGGCGCGGCGTACCAGCGCGCGCATCAGTTCGGTGACGCCGATGACGCACGGTTCGGCGGGCAGGCAACCGCATTCCGGCGGGATGACGAAGACGCCCCAGCCGCTCATGCGGCCACTGAGGGTGACGGTGTGCTCCACGCCAGGCGGCATCCAGCCGGCGCGATGGGGTGGCAGCAGCCAGGAACCCTGGGCGGTGCGCACGTGCACCAGGCCGCTCTCCACGCAGTACAGCTGGCCGCGCGCGTGCGAGTGCCAGCCGTAGTCGCGGGTGCCTTCGTCGTATTCGCTGGAGGCCTCGCCCTCGGTCCAATAGGCGATCAGCGAGGGACCGTCGGTGCGTTCGATCAGCGCGTGGAACTGCGCCTCGTCCTTCTCGGTGACATGACCCATGGCCGGTTCTCGACAAACTTTGACCAAATAACGCTAACAGTATTTGGCCGAGGTGCCTAACATGCGGGGCTCGTCCCCCACCGCTGCCGTCGCTGGCGGTGTCGAAAGTGCCGTCGGCGCGCCGTGGAGTGTCCGCCATCGATATCCCCGGGTTCCGCCGCGAGCGGAGCCTTGATCTGGCCCGGTCACGCCCGCACGCCAAGGATCGTCCTAGTTTCAGTAGCGGCGGCACGCCAGAGTGCCGCAAGGGAGAGGCTGAGCATGTCGACAATCTTCGCCAGGGCGCCCAGCGCCGATATCCGTGTCACGCCGCTGGAGGCGTTCGTGGCCTGCGCCCACCAGATGCTCGATCCCGCCACGCCGGAAACCGTGCGGCGGGCCATGGAGCCTCGCTTGCTGGCGCTGCTGCCGGCCTTGCGGGCGCTGGGCGTATTCGAGCTGTTCGAAGTCCGGGATCCGGCCTTGCGGACCTGGCTGGAGGACGAGATGGGGGTCCAGGCGGGCTAGCCTGAAATTTTGCCGTAACAAATGCATCCCTGAATATATTTGCCTTGACAAATATTATTCCGGCAATAGAATGCGCGGACCATGAGCCCCGCAAACTCCTCCCTCTCCTACCAAAAGGACAGCATCGGCGTCCTGATCGGGCTGGTTCGCAGCGAGCTGGTCCGCGCCATGGAAGCCGAACTGCAGGCGTCCGGCGTGGAACTGCGTTTCACCCAGTTCCTGATCCTCAAGCGCCTGGCCCTGATGGGCCCGATGTCGGCGAGTGAACTGGCCCGGTCGGTGGAGCTCGACGGCGGCGCCATGACGCGCCAGCTCGATCAGCTGGAGGGCCGCGGCCTGCTGCGCCGGCAGCCGCATGAACAGGACCGGCGCGCGCTGCGCATCGAGCTGACGCCGCTGGGGCGCACGACCTGGGAGCAGATGACGCCTTGCAACGACCGCGTGCTGAAGGCGGCACAAAAGGCGCTGGATGCCACCGAGCGAGAGCAGCTGCGTGACTACCTGGAGCGCGTCCTCACGGCGCTCCGTGACAAGAACTGACGTTTCACTTTTCCTGGAAACCAAGCCCATGCGTCTGCAAATCCTTGCGGCAGCCACCGGCCTTTCCCTCGCGCTGGCGGGTTGCGTCAGCAGCGGTGGCCTCCACCCGGAAGGCACGCTGACCGATGCGACCACGCTCAAGAGCGATCGCAGCCTGTCCGGCGCCACGCTTTCCCCCGCCGCCTGGCCCGCCAATGACTGGTGGACGGGCCTGGGTGATCCCCAGCTCAGCGCCCTGATCGCCGAAGCGCTGAAGGACAACCCCTCCCTCGCCATCGCCGATGCCCGTGCCCGCCAGGCGCAGGCCGAGGCTGGCGCGGCCGATGCCGAGCGTGGCCCCACCGTCAATGCCGGCGCCAACGTGATCGGCCAGCGCCTGCCGTTGACCGCCGCGCCGCCGGAACTCGGCGGCGGCCACTTCACCTGGTTCAAGGATGCCCGCGTCGGCCTCAGCTGGGGCCTGGACCTGTGGGGCGGCAAGCGCGCCGCGTGGGAAGCCGCCGTCGGCCAGCAGCACGCCGCCGAGATCGAGCAGCAGGCGGCGCGCATCGAACTGTCCACCAACGTGGCCCGCGCCTACGTGCAGCTGGCCTACGCCTACGCCCAGCAGGACGTGGCCAAGGCCGAGCATGAGCGCGCCACCACCGCGCGCCAGCTGACCCAGCAGCGCGTCGCCGCCGGCGTCGACAACCAGCTGCAGCTGAAGCAGAGCGACACCGAAGTGGCCAACGCCGACCAGCGCCTCGCCGCGTCCAGCCGCGCCATCGATGCCGCGCGTTCGTCGCTGTCGGTGCTGCTTGGCAAGGGCCCGGACCGCGGCATGGACATCACCCGGCCGCAGGCGCTGGAGCCGGCCGCGCTGGCGGTGCCGGCCGATCTTCCGACCGAACTGCTCGGCCATCGCGCCGACCTCGTCGCCGCGCGCTGGCGCGTCGAATCGGCCGGCAAGGAGATCAAGGTCGCCAAGACGCAGTTCATGCCGAACGTCAGCATCAGCGCGATGGCCGGCGTGGCCGCCTTCGGCAGCATCAACCCGCTGCAGCTGCCGGCGCGCTTCTACACCTTCGGCCCGTCGCTGAGCCTGCCGATCTTCGATGGCGGCCGCCTGCGTTCGAACCTCGCCGGCAAGGACGCGCAGTACGACGAAGCCGTGGCCCAGTACAACCAGACGCTGGTGCGCGCGGTGAACGAAGTGGCCGACGACTACGACGCCGTGCAGTCCGCGCAGGAACAGGTCGCCGCCCAGCAGCGCGCGGTCGATGCCGCCACGCAGGCGTGGCAGTTGTCCGAGCAGCGCTACAAGGCCGGCGTGGGCAGCTACCTCGAATCGCTGATCGTGCGCCAGCAGCTGCTCGGTGCGCAGCAGCGCATGGCCGACCTCAAGGCGCAGCAGGTCGACTACGCCGTGCAATTGATCCAGGCGCTCGGCGGCGGCTTCCGTCCGCAGGGCGACGCGGCCAACGTCGCCGTCCAATCTTCCCCCGAACATTCGCTCTGAAGGCTCATCCCCCATGTCTAGCCCAACCCCGAACGCGGCCGACAACGTGGCCGTTCAACCCCCGAAGAGTCGCCGCGGCTTCCTGCTGCGGGCGCTGGTCGTGGTGCTGGTGATCGCCGGCCTCGGCTGGGGCCTGTGGTACTTCCTCGAAGGCCGCTGGTACGAAGAAACCGATGACGCCTACGTCAACGGCAACGTCGTGCAGATCACCCCGCAGGTGCCCGGCTCCGTGGTGACCATCGGCGCCGATGACGGCGACCTGGTGCACGCCGGCGACGTGCTGGTGAAGCTCGACCCGGCCGATGCCGACGTCGCGCTGCAGCAGGCCCGCGCCAACCTCGCCAGCACCGTGCGCAAGGTGCGCGGCCTGTACAGCAACGTGAGTGGCGCGCAGGCCGAAGTGGCCGTGCGCAAGGTGGCCGTGGACAAGGCCCAGGCCGACTACAACCGTCGTCGCGATCTCGCCAAGAGCGGCGCCATTTCCGCCGAAGAGCTGTCGCACGCGCTCGACGCGCTGACCAGCGCGCAGAGCGGCCTCACCACCGCGCAGCAGCAGTTGCAGACCAACAAGGTGCTGGTGGACGACACCGTCGTCGCCTCGCACCCGGACGTCCAGACGGCCGCCGCCCGCCTGCGTGCGGCCTACCTCGACGATGTCCGCACCTCGATCGTCGCGCCGGTGGACGGCTACGTCGCCAAGCGCTCGGTGCAGCTGGGCCAACGCGTCGCGCCGGGCACGCCGCTGATGGCGGTGGTGCCGCTGCGTGAAGTGTGGATCGACGCCAACTTCAAGGAGACCCAGCTCTCCAGCATGCGCATCGGCCAGCCGGTGGAAATCCGCGCCGACGTGTACGGCGGCAAGGTGTCCTACCAGGGCAAGGTCGAGAGCCTGGGCGTGGGCACGGGCAGCGCGTTCTCGCTTCTGCCGGCGCAGAACGCCACCGGCAACTGGATCAAGATCGTGCAGCGCGTGCCGGTGCGCGTGTTCTTCACCGACGCCAGGCAGCTCGAGGAACACCCGCTGCGCATCGGCCTGTCGACCAAGGTGGAAGTGAACCTGCATGACCAGAGCGGCCCGCTGCTCGCCAAGCAGGCGCCCGCCCAGCCCGCGTTCACCACGGATGTCTACAAGCAGCAGCTGGCCAAGGCCGACGGCATGATCGCCGAGATCATCCACGCCAACATGGCGGGCGAAGCCCACGAGAAGCAGTAAGCAAGCGATGGTCGTGGAGGCGGGTGCCTCCACGCCGACCGCAGCAACCATTCGAAGCGTCATTCCGGCGCAGGCCGGAATCCAGTAGCGACACGGCGTGAAGTCGCCCGTGCGAATCGCCACTGAAGCCACTGGATTCCGGCCTGCGCCGGAATGACGAGCAGGAACAGAGGCCGCTTCGCGCGTTTCGGAGCAGCCAGAACCCCCATCCCGCAGGTATTCCGTGCGATGAGCAGTGAATTTCGTCCACCCAACCTCGCGCTGACCACCGTCGGCCTGTCGTTGGCGACCTTCATGCAGGTGCTGGACACGACGATCGCCAACGTGTCCCTGCCGACGATCGCCGGCAACCTCGGCGTGAGCGTCAACCAGAGCACCTGGGTCATCACCTCCTTCGCGGTGAGCATGGCGATCTCGCTGCCCTTGACCGGCTTCCTCACGCGCCGCTTCGGCGAAGTGAAGATGTTCATCTGGTCGACGCTGCTGTTCTCGATGGCGTCGTTCCTGTGCGGCATCGCGCAGAGCATGCCGATGCTGATCCTGTTCCGCGCCATCCAGGGCGCGGTGGCGGGCCCGATGTATCCGGTCACGCAAAGCCTGCTGATCTCGATCTATCCACCCGCCAAACGCGGCATGGCGCTGGCGCTGCTCGCGATGGTGACCGTGGTCGCGCCGATCGCCGGACCGATCCTGGGCGGCTGGATCACCGACAACTATTCCTGGCCGTGGATCTTCTTCATCAACGTGCCCATCGGCATCTTTGCCAGCATGGTGGTCGGTAACCAGATGAAGCTGCGCGTCGACACGACCTCGCGGCCGAAGGTGGACTACGTGGGCCTGTTCACGTTGATCATCGGCGTGGGCGCGTTGCAGATCGTGCTGGACAAGGGCAACGACGAAGACTGGTTCAATTCCACGTTCATCGTGGTCACCAGCATCGTGTCGGCCGTGGCGCTGGCGGTCTTCCTGATCTGGGAGCTCACCGACGAGGAGCCCATCGTCAACCTGCGCCTGCTGCGCCATCACAACTTCCGCATCGGCACCATCGCGCTGGTGCTGGCCTACGCCGCGTTCTTCGCCATCGGCCTGCTGGTGCCGCAATGGCTGCAGCGGAACATGGGCTATACCTCGACGTGGGCAGGCTTCGCCGCCGCGCCGTTGGGCATTCTTCCGGTGATGCTGACTTTCATCGTCGGCAAGTACGCCTCGCGCACCGACATGCGCCTGCTGTCCTCGTGCGCATTCCTGGTGATGGGCGCCACCTGCTTCATGCGTTCGGACTTCTTCCTGCAGGTGGATTTCTGGCACGTGGCCGGCGTGCAGCTGTTCCAGGGGCTGGGCGTGGCGCTGTTCTTCATGCCGGTGACCACCATCCTGCTGTCGGACCTGCAGCCCAACGAGATCGCCGCGGGCGGCGGCCTGGCTACCTTCCTGCGTACGCTGGGCGCGAGCTTCTCGGCCTCGCTCACCACCTTCCTGTGGGACCACCGCGCGATCGTGCACCACGCCCACCTCATCGAGCATTTCTCGCCCTACGACACCGCGGCACAGTCCACGCTGCAGTCGGCCGGCATCAGCGGCCAGGCGGGCAATGCGCTGCTCGACCAGATGATCACGCAGCAGGGCTACCAGATCTCGTTCAACGAGGTGTTCCACATGCTTGGCTGGGTGTTCCTCAGCCTGATCGTGGTGGTGTGGCTGGCGCGTCCGCCGTTCAGCGCCAAGGCCGGCCCCGGCGCGGATCACTGATCGGCCGGGCGGCGGCGCATTACGGCCATCCGGACGTCCAAAACGAAACGGCCCCGTTCGGGGCCGTTGTCGTCTTTGCGCGGCCTTGCCGTTTCAGAGGTTGAAGGCCAGGCCGACCAGGGCCATGGTTTCGCCGCGGTTGGAGCCATCCAGGCCCGCGTTGGAGATATGGCGGACCTGGACGGTCCAGTGGTCGCCCTGCCAGCCCACCGAATTGACGAATTCGCCGGCGCTGCTCAACGCGAGCGTGCGGCCGGTCTGCGCGGCCACTTGGGCCGTCCAGAACAGGTGGTGGTACCAGTCGCCTTCGCCGCCCACGCGGAAGCGGGCTCCGCCGGCGGCCAGCCAGATGTTGTCCGATACCTTGTTGCCGTAGCGGGCGACGCTGCGCCCGTCGATGTAACCCACGGACACGTCAGGCGCCCAGCTGAAACCGGAGCTGCCGATGGGGTGTTCGTTGAACACGGCTTCCACGAAGCCGGTGCTGGTCCAGTAGCCGTCCGAATAGCTGCGGCCACCTTCGACCTCGATGCGGGGACCCGCGAAGGCGGCGGCGGAAAGGCCCATCAGGGCCAGCGCAACAGCGCTGCGTAGCAAGGGGGATTGCATGTGCTTTTCTTCTTGACTTGGGGAAGGGGGGTTTTAATGCACCGCATAGTTTATTAACTTACTGCACCGACTGGTACTAGAAATAGGTCGGATCGACGCAACACTGTGTTGCGCAGGCAGCAAAAGATGGCGGCAACCCCACGTCCCTGTTGGGATCACGATGTCTCACTCACCGTGAAATCAACGCGGAAAACGCCATAAAGATTCGAGAACCCGGTAGCGGCCTTCACATGGAGCCAAGGCCTGGCGGCCGTATTGACGGCGCTTTTTAACCCGGGCATTATTCGCTCCACTTTCATCCGGGTAATAAATATGGCTCAGAAGAACGAGCAGGCCAGTGTCGCCTTTGATGGCCATCGCCGGATTGCCTCCGGCAACCTGGCCAAGGTGGCCTTGGCCGCCAAACATGCCGTCGAACAAGGGGCGACCGGCCCCGTGCTGATCTTCGACAACGGCAGTGGCCGGCAGGTCGACGTGGATTTGCGCGGCAGCGACGCCGAGGTGGTGGCACGCTTGCCCGCCGGCGGGGAAGCCGAAGCGCCGGTGGCGCGCGGCCCGGGCCGGCCGAAGCTGGGCGTGGTGGCGCGGGAGGTCACCCTGCTGCCGCGCCACTGGGATTGGCTGGCCGAGCAATCCGGCGGAGCGTCGGCGACGCTGCGGCGGCTGGTGGACGAAGCGCGCCGCGCCAACGGCGGTCGCGACCGCAACCGCCAGGCGGGCGAGGCGGTCGACCGCTTCATGCTTGCGATGGCCGGCGACCTGCCACACTACGAAGAAGCATCCCGCGCGTTCTGGCGCAAGGAGCGCGAGCGCTTCGCCGAGTTGACGGATGCATGGCCCGTCGATGTGCGCGAGCATGTGCGCCATCTGGCCAGCCGCGCCTGGGATGACGCCTACGCCGACGCATAGGCAGGCACGTCGTACCTACCACTTCACCCTTTGCGGAACAAACACGCGATGTCATCCCTTGCCGCCAGGCAACCCCTGCTCACCGAAGGCCCGATCGCCCGGAGCCTGCTGATGTTCGCGCTGCCCATCCTGGGCAGCACCGTGCTGCAGTCGCTCAACGGGTCGGTCAATGCCATGTGGATCGGCCACTACCTCGGCGAGGCGGCGCTCACCGCGGTAAGCAACGCCAACCTCATCCTGTTCCTGCTGCTTGGCGCGGTGTTCGGCCTGAGCATGGCGTGCACCATCCTGATCGGCCAGAGCCTGGGCGCGCGCAACCTGCTGGAGGCCAGGCGCGTGGTCGGCACCGGCGTCACGTTCTTCGTGTCGGTGTCGGTGCTGGTCGCCATCGGTGGTTACCTTGCGACGCCATGGATGCTGGCCGCGCTCAACACGCCAGCCGATGCGCAGGCCTTCGCCGTGCCCTACCTGCGCATCATCTTCGTGGCCGTGCCGTCGATGTACTTCTACAACTTCCTGATGATGACGCTGCGCGGCGCGGGTGATTCGCGCACGCCCTTCATCTTCATGGGGCTGTCGGTGCTGCTGGACATCGTGTTCAACCCGTTGCTGATCTTCGGCGTGGGCCCGTTTCCCAAGCTCGGCATCGCCGGCTCCGCCACCTCGACGCTGATCGCGCAGACGGTGGCGCTGATCGCCCTGCTCACCACGCTGTACGTGCGCAAGCATTTCCTGCGCCTGACGCGTGCGGAGCTCGGCTTTCTCAAGCCGGACAGGGAGATCCTGCGCGCCCTGGTCTTCAAGGGCCTGCCCATGGGGCTGCAGATGATCGTGATATCGACCTCGGCGATGATCATGATCCACATGGTCAACGGCTACGGTTCCAAGACCACCGCCGCGTACGGCGCGGCGACGCAGCTGTGGACCTACGTGCAGATGCCGGCGATGGCGATCGGCGCGGCGGTGTCGTCGATGGCCGCGCAGAACGTGGGCGCGCGATTGTGGGACCGCGTCAGCCGCATCACCCGCGTGGGCGTGCTCTACAACTTCGTGCTCAGCGGGGCGCTGATCGCCCTGATCTACGTGTTCAACCACGGCGCGCTGAACCTGTTCCTGCCCAACGATGCCGAGGCGCTGACACTGGCGCAGCACCTCAACGGCATCGCGGTATGGTCCTTCATGTTCTTCGGCGTCACCTTCGTGCTGTTCGGCGTGGTGCGCTCCACCGGCGCGGTCATGCCGCCGCTGGTGATCCTGTTCATCTCGATGTGGCTGATTCGCCCGCCGTTTGCGCTCGCACTGGCGCCATCGCTGGGTGCCGATTCGATCTGGTGGAGCTTTCCGCTGGGTTCGCTCGCCTCGATGCTGATGGCGATGGGCTACTACAAGTGGGGCGGCTGGCGCCGCGCGCACATGTTGTCCAAGCCGATCGAAATGGCCGAAGACAAGGCCGCCACTGCCGGCCAGCAGGCGCCGACGACCGGCCAGGGCGTGCCCGCTTCGGCGGACTGACTCACCGGCGTTGCCATGCCGCTGTCATCCGCACCACCTAGCGTGGCCGGATGACACGCGTGAACTTCTCGCGCCGCCAGTTCCTGCGCGGCCTGCTGGACGCGACGGGCGTGGCCGTCGCGGCCGACGTCGGCCTGCTGGCCTGGTCCGCGCCAGCCATGCCCGGCACCATGGCGATGCCCCGGCTCGCCGCACCGAACGTGCCGCTGGTGAACCCCGTCACGCTCGCCCGCTTCGTCGATCCCTTGCCGATACCGGCGGTGATGAAGCCCGCCGGCCGGCGCGCGCATCCGGCCTATCCAGGCCAATCGCTGCCCTGCTACCGCATGGAGATGCGCGCGTTCCGCGCGTCGCTGCATCGCGACCTGCCGCCCACGCCGCTGTGGGGCTACGGTGGTTCGTTCCCCGGCCCGACGCTGGAAGCACGCCGCGACGAACCGCTGCTGGTGGAATGGGTCAACGCGCTGCCCGGACAGCATTTCCTGCCGATCGACCACAACATCCATGGTGCCGAGCGCAGCAAGCCCGACGTGCGCACCGTCGCTCACGTGCATGGCGCGCGCGCGCCGGCGGCGAGCGACGGTTATCCCGAGGAATGGTTCGCGCCGGGCCATTCGGCGCTGTTCCATTACCCCAACGCGCAGGACGCGGCGACGCTGTGGTATCACGACCACGCCATGGGCATCACCCGGCTGAACATCTACGCGGGCCTGCTGGGCGCGTATCTCGTGCGCGACGATGTGGAGGCCTCGCTCGGGCTGCCGTCGGGCGATTGCGACCTGCCGCTGATCCTGTGCGATCGCCTGATCGCACAGGACGGCCAGCTCTACTACCCGGTGTCCGACGACCCGCAGGCGCCGTGGGTTTCCGAATGCCAGGGCAACGCCATCCTGTGCAACGGCAAGCTTTATCCCTTCCTCGAGGTGGAGCCGCGGCGTTATCGCCTTCGCCTGATCAACGCGGCGAACACGCGTCATTACATGCTTGCGCTATCGACCGGCCAGCCATTCCAGCAGATCGCCAGCGACCAGGGCCTGCTGGGCGCACCGGTGCCGCGACCGCGTGTGGAGCTCTACCCGGCGGAGCGCGCCGACGTGGTGGTGGATTTCGCCGGCATGGACGGCAAACGCGTGCAACTGCGGCAGCAATCGGAAGCCATTTTGGAATTCCGCGTGCGCGATCGCGGTCGTCGCGACACGGTGGCGCTGCCTGCGAGACTGCGCGACGTCGAGCGGATCGCGCCGGCAAGCGCGGTGCGCGATCGTGTGCTTACGCTGGGCGAGCAGGACGATGCCGGCGGCAATCCCATGATGATGATGCTCGGCGGCAGGCACTGGTCGGCGCCGATCACCGAGGATCCGCGCCAGAACACCGTGGAAATCTGGAGCCTGGTGAACCTCACCGGCGACGTGCATCCCATCCACCTGCACCTCGTGCGCTTCCAGGTGCTCGAGCGGCGGCCGTTCGACCTGTTCGCGTGGAACGCTTCCAAGACCTTGAAGTACACCGGGCCGGCGCTGCCGCCGCCGGCGCATGAGATGGGGTGGAAGGATACGGTGCGCGCGGACCCGGGGTTTGTCACGCGCATCATCGCGAGGTTCGAAGGGGAGCCGGGGCGATATGTGTGGCATTGCCACATGCTGGAGCATGAGGACAACGAGATGATGCGGCCGTTTCAGCTGTTGCCCGCCTAACGCGGCAACCCTTCGCCCCCCCTTTCTTTTTTTGTAGGAGCGCACCCTGTGCACGACAGCCTTTCGCGCCTGTCTGCACGTCAATTGCTCTTGTGAAAGCGGGTTATTGCCTTCGGTAGCTCCGCTACCGCGAGCATGCCGCCTACGCGGCGGGCGTTTCGATCCCCTGCCGGCGCTCGAGTCACTTTTCTTTTGCTGGCCCAAAAGAAAAGTAACCCAAAGAAAATGGCCTTGAGAGCCAAGGCTCATGGCAGTACGGGGGGATAGGAGCGTCGGACGACTGAGGCCAGCCGGATAGGCTCGTTACTACCTCGAACGGAGCCGCTACACCGCAATGCGTCGTAGCGAAGAGGACTCAAGGCAACGTCGTTGAGCCGTGAGGGAATCTATTCGCGCCGCACCGCCGTTTTTCTC
>NZ_BCPR01000110.1 GCF_016586165.1 Dyella sp. EPa41
CAACCCCCTCGCTGCTGGCGGCGCCGGCCCCGTACGGCCAGGATCACGACTACTACGATCATGATCACGGGCATGACCGTGACCACGATCGCGATCATGACCACGACCGCGATCGCGATCGCGATCATGACCGCGACCGCGATCATGACTACGGGCACGACCGTGATCGCTATGAGCACGAGCGTCACGATGAGCACTACGAGCGCCGTGACTACGTGATCGTGCACGATCGCGGCCTGCATGAAGGCTGGTACCACCGTGGTGGTTACGTGCCGGTGGAATACCGTGATCGCCGCTATGTGGTCGAAGACTGGCGCACCTACCATCTCGCGCCGCCTCCGCCGGAACACCAGTGGGTGCGTAGCGACACCGGCGAATTCCTGTTGGTGGCGGCGGCGACCGGCATCATCACCGACATCATCATCAACAGCCATTGATGGGTTCGCCCGCATCGCGGCTCCGCGGTGCGGGCTTGCTCGAGGCTGTCTGACGGGCCGCCAGCGGCCCGTTTTTGTTCGCAGGTTTTTTCGAAGCGGCAACACGAAGCATGAACGGTCGCGTCGCGATGACGATTGCGCGACACATGCTTGATGCATAGTCACCACGCAGGCGCATGAGCGCCTGTACGCATACGCCGCGTACCACGCCTGTCACACGGCGCGATGCACGAGAGGAGCACGTCGGCCACGCCAGACGGTGTCTCCATGGATCAGACGAGTTCGCGCTGGAGGGAACGAACATGAAATCGTACGGGTTGATCGCAGTCTTGCTCGCCGGTCTTCTGGCAGGTCCGGTTGTCCATGCACAGCAGGCATCCGCGCCCGCAGGTTCGACCGGGCAATGCAAGGATGGCAGCTATACCGACCATGCCACCAAGAAGGGCGCCTGCTCGGGTCACAAGGGAGTGAAGGAGTGGTACGACACCGCGGCCGCAGCACCGGCGGCTGCCGCGCCTGCCGCCGCTCCGGCGACGGCTCCTGCTGCGGCTCCTGCCGCCGCGCCGGCGAAGACGGCAGCGCCGAGCAAGTCGATGCATGAGCCTGCGGCGACGGCTGCCCCGGGTGGTGGTCCAGGCATGGTCTGGGTCAACTCCAGCAGCAAGGTCTATCACTGCCCGAACGACAAGTGGTACGGCAAGACCAAGTCCGGCTCTTACATGAGCGAGGCCGACGCCAAGGCCAAGGGCTACCACGCCGACCACAACAAGGCGTGCACGCCGTAATTCCCCGCGTGCAGCGGCAAGCCGAAGGGCCGGTGCATGCCGGCCCTTCTTGTTGCAGCCCATGCGTCGGATCAGTCCAGTCGCTTGTGGAACAGGCGGATCGCGAGCGTGAGCATGATGGCGATGAAGGCGGCCAGCGCGACGCTGTCCTGCCAGAGGTCGCCCAGATCCGCACCGCGCAGCATGATGCCGCGGATCAGGCGCATGAAGTGGGTGAGCGGTAGCAGCTCCGCAATCCACTGCGCGGGACGCGGCATGCCGTCATACGGAAACATGAAACCCGACAGCAGGATCGAAGGCAGGAACACGAAGAACGTCATCTGCATCGCCTGGAACTGCGATTTCGCGCGGGTGGAGATCAACAGCCCCAGCGACAGGTTGGCGAGGATCAACAGGCTCGCCGCCATATAGACGTCCCAAAGGCTGCCCCGTATCGGCACCTGGAACAGCCATACGCCGAGCAGCAACACCAGGCTGGTCTGCACCAGGCCGATGGCCGCGTACGGCAGCACCTTGCCGATCATCAACTCGGTGCGGCTCACCGGCGTGGTGATGAGCAGTTCCATGTTGCCGCGTTCGGTCTCGCGCACGATGGCCACCGCGGTGAACAGCACCATGGTCATGGTGAGGATCACGCCCACCAGGCCGGGCACGATGTTTACCGGCGAGCGCCGCTCGGGGTTGTAGAAGCTCACCACGCTGATCGGCTGCTCCGCCATCGCGTGGAAATCGTCGGGCTGGTTGAGCGGATATTGGGCGAGTTGCGCGGCCGCCGCCTGCACGACGTTGTCGCTGCCGTCGACCATGACCTGGATGGCCTCGCGCCCATCGAGCTTGCGTCGTTCGAAGTCGGGCGGCACGGCGATGGCGACGCTCACGCGGCCTTCGCGCAGCAAGTCGATCAGCTGTTGCGGGCTCCGCGCCGTGGCGCGCCATTCGATCACGCCGCTGGCGAGCATGTCCTGTATGGCGGCGCGGGAACCGGCCGTTTGCGCCTGGTCGACCACGGCGGCGGGGAGATGACGCAGGTTGAGGTTGATGGCATAGCCGAACAACACCAGCTGCAGCACCGGCATGCCCATGATCATGGCCAGCGTGATGCGATCGCGTCGCAGCTGGCGCAGCTCCTTGATCATGATGGCCCACAGGCGGCGCAGGTTCACGCGGGCTGCTCCTGGCTGGCCGCGTGTCTGCGGGTGGCAACCACAAAGACGTCTTCCAGGTTGGGCTCCACGCTTTCCACCTCGGCCTGCGCGCCGGCTTCCTCGAGTCGCCGGCGCAGCGCATCGATCGATGCATGGCCTTCATGCGTCAGCACGCGAAGCTCGTTGCCGATCTGCGCCACGCTGAGCACGTCAGCTTGATCATCCAGTGCTTCCTTGGCCTTGCGTGGGGTGTCTGCCCGCACCAGGAACGTGCGGCCGTCGAGCTTCGCCGTGAGTTCGGCCGGCGTTCCGTCGGCCACGAGATTGCCGGTGTCGAGGATGGCCAGTCGATGGCAACGCTCGGCCTCGTCCATGTAGTGCGTCGAGACGAGGATCGTGGTGCCTTCGTCGGCGAGTTCAAACAGTTTCTCCCAGAAGTCGCGGCGCGATTCCGGGTCGACCGCGCTGGTCGGCTCATCGAGGAACAGCAGCTCGGGCTGGTGCACGATGGCGCCGGCGAGCGCGAGCCGCTGCTTCTGGCCGCCGCTGAGAGTGCCGGCCAGCTGTTCCTCGCGGTCGTCAAGGCGATAACGTTTGAGCAGATCGTCGACGCGCGTCTTCTCCTCGCGGCGCGACAGGCCTTGCACGGTGGCAAGGAACTCCAGGTTCTGGCGAACCGAGAGATCGTCGAACAGCGAGAACTTCTGGGTCATGTAGCCGATGTGCTGCTTGAGCTCTTCCGCCTGCTGCGGAATGTGCAGTCCGAGCACTTCGATATCGCCTTCGCTGGGCGTGAGCAGGCCGCACAGCATGCGGATGGTGGTGGACTTGCCCGAGCCGTTGGGGCCGAGAAAGCCATACACGCAGGCACGCGGCACTTCCAGGTTCACCGCGTTGACCGCCACCAGGTTGCCGAAGCGCTTGGTGAGGCCTTGTGCGTAGATGGCCACGTCACTCATCGACATGTTTTCCGGGAAACGTGGCCGACACCGGGAAGCCCTGCGGCAGGTCCCTCGCATCCTGGCCAAGCGCGATCTCGGCGAGATAGCTCAGCCGCGTCGCGTCGTCGCCGCTCAGCGCGAAGTAAGGCGTGAAGGTCGGTTCGCTGCGGATCATGCGGACCTTGCCATGGAAGCGCTGCCTGCCATCGTGCAGGGTCACCACGGCGGCATCGCCGACCTTCACCGACGGGCGCAGCGCCGCGGGAACGTATACGCGCGCATAGGGCGTGTCGCTGGCCAGCAGGATCACCAGCGGCGTGCCGGGCTGGGCCTGGTCGCCGAGCTTATAGGGCAGGCTGTCGACGCGCACGTCGCGAGGCGCGGTGAGGTCCAGTTTCTCCAGGTCGACTGCGCGCGAGCTCGCCGTGGCGGATGCGGCGGCCACCGCGGCGCGGGCCTGGGCGATGTCCTCCAGGCGCGAGCCGTTCAACAACTGGTCGAGCACGGCGCGGTCGGCGCCCACCGCGGCTTCGGCATTGCCGGCAGCGGCCTTGGCGCGGTCGAGGTCGGCGGCGGAGACGAACTGCTGCCGGGCGAGCGCGGACAGGCGTTGGTAATACGCCGTGGCGTCGCGCGCCTGCGCCTGCGCACCGACGAGGTTGGCGCGAGCCTGCCGGATCTGTTCCTCGCGCGGACCGTGTTCGAGTTCGAGCAGGGCCTGTTGTTGCTGATGCAGGTCGGCTTGCGCCGTATCCAGTGCGGCCTGCGTGCGCGCCGTTTCCAATTGCATGATGCGCGTGCCTGCCGGTACGTATTGGCCTTCGCGCACATCGATCCGCACGATGTGCTCGGCCGCGGGGGCGGGCAGGGTAATCCGGTCGAACTCGACCGTGCCCAGCACTTCCGGCGGCGAGGCGCGGCAACCGGCGAGCAGCAACGAAGCCGCCATGGAGATACGGGCCAGCCATGCCATGCGATCAGTCGTCATGCGTGGATTCCATGCCGTGGCCGAGGAGGGCGAGCGCGTGGTTGGCCAGATCGTCCATGCTGAGGTCCGCCTGGAAGATCTGCCGCCAGATCGGCGCGCCGGCGGCGGGAAACAGGGTGAGTCCGATGATGGAAACCACCAGCAGACGTGGATCCAGCGCGGGATTGAGCTGGCCGCGCCGCTGCGCCTCGGCAAACCGGCCGGCCAGCATATGCGGCAGCTCCGGGCCGATGCGCGAGAGCAGCAACTCGCGAAGCGCGCCGCCTTCGCACAGCACCTCGCGCACCCACAGCGCCGGAAACCACGGATAGGCCTGCAGCACGCCGAACACGCCGCGCACGAAGTTCCGGGCCATGGCATGTGCGTCGTCGCCGGCCTGGGCCACGTGCTCGCGCAGGGTTTTGACGGCGGGCATCAGGCGTTCCTCGAACACCGCATCGCGCAACGCAAGCTTGCTGCCGAAGTAGTAGTTGAGCAGGGCTGGCGTCACTCCCGCCTGGCTGGCAATGGCACGCAGGGACGTGGCGGCAATGCCGTCGCGCACGAAGCACTCCAGGGCCGCCTCGATCAGGCGCGGCCGCAGGTCGGGGCTGTCCGTGCCGGGGCGACCGGGAGCGCGCCGGGTGGTTGTACGGGGTTTGGATGGACTCATGCCAAGAAATTAATCATACATATAATTAATTTCAAGTGATTGGCTTGTCGACGTTTTGTCGCAACGAAAAGGCCGGCATAACGCCGGCCTTTCGGGTCATGCAAAGGCGTGAGGCCTCAGCCGTTCGGAACCACCGGCAAGCTGATGGAGCTCGCCGTACCCGGCGTGTGCCACACGCGCTGGGTAGCCTTCTGATAGTCCGAGGGCTTGGCGTCGAAGATGTTCGGCACGAAGGTCTGCGGATTGCGGTCGTACAACGGGAACAGGCTGGACTGCACCTGCACCATGATGCGATGGCCCGGCTGGAACACGTGGTTGGTGGTGGGCAGGCCAAAGCTGTACAGCAGCGGCTGGCCGGGCGTGAGCGCCTGCGGGTGCTCGAAGCTGGTGCGATAGCGGCCGCGGAAGATGTCCAGCGACACCGCCAGCTCATAGCCGCCCATCGAGGGGTTTGACGGCACCGTGTCCGGGTAGACGTCGATCAGCTTCACCACCCAGTCGCTGTCGGTGCCGCTGGTGGATGCATACAGGTTCACCTGCGGCGCGCCGCCGATGTGCACGGGCGTCGTCAGCGGCTCGGTCACGTAAGTGAGGACGTCTGGACGTCCATCCGCAAAGCGCTGGTCGTTCACCAGCCAGCGCGTCCAGGCATCGTGGTCGGCGAAATGCACCGGGCGCGGCTGGTAGGGCACGGGCTTGGCCGGATCGGACACGTATTCGTCGTACTTGTTGGCATCGCCCGCTGGCGCATTGAACGACAGCGCACCGTTGGCGCCCAGGTACAAGGCCTTGGGTTTGCTGGCGCAGCCCTTGTCGCAGCTCAGTGGCCAGGACTTGAAGCGGTCCCAGTGGTTTTCGCCGGTGTTGTAGATCAGCACCGGCGGGGTGTTGGCCTTGGGTGCGCCATCCACCAGGTACTGGTCGAAGAACGGCTTGAGCACGTCGCGGCGGAACTGCAGCGAGGTGTCGCCGTCCCACTGCAGCGGTCCGAGCGAGGTGCCGTCGTAGTTCACCTGGCTGTGGCGCCATGGGCCCATCACCAGGAAGTTCTTGTCGTTGCCCTTGTCCTTCGGCTCCGTCGCGGCGTAGCTGTGGATGGCGCCCCACATGTCTTCCTGGTCCCACAGGCCTTGCAGCCACATGGTGGGCACCGTGAGCGGCTGCTCGGCCATCACCTTGTCCAGCGCCTGGCCCTGCCAGAACGCGTCGTAGGCCGCGTGCTCATGCAGCTTGCGCCAGAACGGCAGCTGCTCGAAGCCGTTGGCGCGCGCGTAGTCGCCGGCGGAGCCCGCGGCGAGGAAGTTGCTGTAGTCGTCGAAGCCCACGCGGGGTACTGCTTCGCCCTTGCCCTTCTGCGCGGTCTGGCCGGAGATGTAGTCGAAGTTGGTCTGGCGGTAGGCACCGTAGTGGAACCAGTCGTCGCCCATCCAGCCATCCACCATCGGGCTCTCGGGCGCGGCCACCTTCAACGCGGGATGCGGATGGACCAGCGCCATCACCACGGTGAAGCCCTCGTAGGACGAACCGAGCATGCCCACCTTGCCGTTCGACTCGGGAATGTTCTTCACCAGCCAGTCGATGGTGTCGTAGGCATCGGTCGAGTGATCCACTTCGCTGGCATTGAGCGGGCCACGCAGCGGGCGGGTCATGACGTACTCTCCTTCGGAGCCGTACTTGCCGCGCACGTCCTGGAACACGCGGATATAGCCGCCCTTGACGAACACCTCGTCGCCCTGCGGCAGCGTGGCGTCCATATGGGGCGACTCGAAACGCGCCGCGCGGCCGTCGGCGTTGTAAGGCGTGCGCGTCAGCAGGATCGGCGCGTGCTTCGCGCCCCTGGGGATCACGATCACCGTGTGCAGCTTCACGCCGTCGCGCATCGGAATCATCACCTCGCGCTTCACGTAGTCGTAGCCGGCGGTGGGCTGCACGAACTTGGCCTGCGGCACGTCCGGGGTCAGTGGTGCGGTCTGGGCCTGGACGAGGCCGGCGGTGAAGGCGGCAAGCGTGGCGGCGGCAAGCAGGGTACGGCGGATGCGCATGGATCCTCCAAGCGGGCAGGCCGTAAAGACGGCCGTTCCGGACTGGTCAGCGGTGGGCGGTGGGTTCGACAACCGACTTTAAGCGACACGTGACGGTGGTCCCACCATGACTTCCAGCCTATAAGGCGAGGCTCACGCCGAAAGCACGCCCGGCGAAATGCGCAAGAATGGAGCCATGGTGCTTGACGGCGCCGCGCACACTGGCTCCCGCCCTTCAAGGAAGCCCCCATGAAAGCCAACACGCGTCAGGACTATCTGCGGCGCATCGATCGCGCTGTCGCGTTGCTGCAGACCTCAGTGGAGCAGGGCGGTGAGTTGCCCGAGCTCTCGCGTCTCGCCGAGGCCGCCCACTTGTCGCCATTCCATTTCCATCGCGTGTATCGGGCGCTGGCCGGCGAGACGGTGGGCCAGACGGTGGCGCGCCTGCGCCTGCTTCGGGCCCTGCACTTGCTGGTCGACCCGGAGGGACGCGTGACCGAGACGGCGCTTGCGATCGGCTACGACACCCCGCAGGCGTTCGCACGCGCTTTCCGGAACGCATTTGCAGCGACGCCGAGCGAACTGCGCGGTAACGGCGAGCGCCTGCAGGCGGAGATCGAACGGTTGCGTCGTCCGCCGGCCGATAAGGAAAGAACCGTGGCACTGAAGGTGGAGGTCGTGTCGGTGGAACCCTTCCGCATCATGGCGATGCGCCACACGGGCCCCCAGATGGATCTCGACGGCGCGTATGAGCGCCTGTTCCAGTGGGCCGCGATGCAGGGCGTGGTCGACCGCGTGTCGGGCATCTATGGCGTTCCGCTGGACGAGGCCCGCGAGGTCCCGCCGGAACAATGCCGGTTCGAGTGCGCGCTCACCTTCAGCGGTGACGAATTCGAGGGCGATGCAGTGGTGCGGCCGCTGGTGCTCGGCGGCGGCACGTGGGCGCGCTGCCACCATGTCGGTTCATACCATGCGCTCGACGCGGCGACCGACCGCTTCATCGCCGATTGGCTGCCAGGTAGCGGCTACGCATTGCGCGACGAGATGCCGTTCCGCCATTTCTTCGACGACCCCGAGCAGGTACCCGAGGCGATGCTGCGCGCGGATATCTACCTACCCGTCGAGCCCGGCAGCGCCTGATGCCTGGCCGGCGTGCTCGGCCCATGGGTCGTAGCTGCCGAACCACCACAGGTGGCCCTCCGGGTCGCGACAGCTGTAGCCGGCGCCGCCATAGTCCTTTTCCGCATACTCGTCGACGATCTCGGCACCGGCGGCCTTCGCTTGTTGGTAGTGTGCCCGGCAATCCTTCACGATCACGCAGGCGCATTGCGTCTCGCGTCCATTCGTTTCATCGGGCTGCAGCATGTGCGCTCCGAAACCGTCATTGCGCACCGAACCAAGCATCAGCAGGCCGTTGCCGTAGACGAGCTGGGCGTGCGCGACACCGCCCTGGTCGTCGTCATAGACGGCCTGTTTCTGGAAGCCGAATGCCTTGCACAACCAGTCGATCGCGGCATGCGCATCGCGGTAGCGCAGGCAAGGGATGATGGTGCTGCCTGGGAGCTGCGAGGTGGCCATGGATGCCTCCGGGTCGTCGGTGGCCTTCAGTGTGGCGGATGTACACGCGGTGTCTTGTCGATTTTCCGAGTCCGCATGCACGGCTCAGCGGCTGCGGTCGTTGTCGACGGCGCGTGGCCAGCTGCGCCGCGGCGGTGTTTCCAGCTTTTCGTCGAGGCGGGCCCGGTTGCGGCCGGCGAGTTTGGCGCGATACATCGCGTGGTCGGCGCGCTCCACCAGCGACTCCACGTTGTCCTCCAGCACGCGCATGGCGATGCCGATGCTCACGCTGAGCACGAGGCCGTCATCGTTCACCGGAATGTCCAGACGGTGCACGCGGCGGCACAGCCGCGTGGCGACCTGCATCGCCTGGGCCTGTTCCACGCCGTAGAGCATCGCCACGAATTCCTCGCCACCGTAACGGCCGAGCAGGTCATGCGGGCGCAGTTCATGGCGCAACGCATCGGCCACGGCGATCAATGCCCGGTCGCCGGCGGCGTGGCCCTGGCGATCGTTGAGCACCTTGAAGTGGTCCAGGTCCAGGAACAGCAGCGCCACCGGCTGGGTAGTGCCGCTGCCCAGCAGGCGCGACACGCTTTCCGCCCAGGCGCGACGATTGAGCACGTTGGTCAGTGCATCGTTGTCCGCCAGTTCCTGCACGAGATCGCGATCGCGACGCATGCTGAGCGCGCGATCAGCCAGGCCCAGCGAGAGCACCACCGCCTCGAACGCGCCGGCCGCAAGAGATGCATCGCCCAGCCAGATCACGTCGGCCAACATGCCGCCGGCCTGGCTGCTGGAGAGCGCGGTCAGCGCCAGCAGTGGCGTCCAGCCGGCCAGGAAGAACCACGCCGGCCGCGCGCCTCGCGCGGCAGCCACCACGGCGGCCAACAGGAGCAGCAACGTGCCGATGATCAGCAGCGGCCCGACCAGCACCTGCGCGGTCTGCTGCAGCACCGGTATCTGGCAGCTGCGCAACAGCACCACCAGCGGCATGCCCACGGCCAGCGCGAGCGTCGGTGTGTGCAGCAGCGGGGCAAAGCGCGGAAGCTCGCAGAAGCGCGCGATGAACATCGCGGCGAACGCCAGCGACAGCGCCACCGCCGCCGAGCTGACCAACGCGGCGCTGCCCGCCAGCACGGTGATTTCCAATGGATGGAAAAGGTAGCCGGTCTGCAAGCCCTGGATCAGGGCGTAACAGAGCACGTAGCCCGCGTACCACGCGAAGGTGGAATCGCGCAGCATCATCGCCAGGCACAAGGCCATCAGCGACATGGCGAGCATCACGGCGAAGCAGGCGCTGGCAAAGACCAGCCAGCGCGCGTCTTCCCGCAGGTACTCATGCCAGGACTGCAAATGGAAGCTCACCGGCATGCTGCGCACCGGCGAGGGATCGAACCGGACCAGGATGGGAGAGGAGGCCGGCACCTCGGGTCCGATGCGATAGGCGAGGCGTCCGTTGCCGTGCGCGGGCGGCGTGAAGTCATCGAGGGATTGCGTGAAGGCTTTTCCCTGCGCATCGAAGAGCGTCACCGATGACAGCGGCAGCGGGTAGATGGTGAACACGCGTTCTTCGCCCACCAACGGCGGCTCGGGTTGCAGCACCACCCATGTGCCGAGTCCACGCGTGGGCACGCGCTGCAGCAGGTTCGGATCGAAACTCGGGAGTTCGCCGCGGCGAAACGCCTCCAGCACGATCTGCGGCGTGTCGCCCGCGCGCACTTCGCGTGAGGCACCGGACAACGCGGTGTCGGCATGCGCGGCAGACGCGAACAGGCCCGTGGCGAGGATGCACAGCATCCGCCATTGGCAACGCCTCGCCATCGATGCGAACAGCCCTCCCATCTCGCCGTACCCCTGTGTCAGCGCCTGCTCCTTCGTGGAGCAGGCGCGCGCGTCCTTTGCGCTTGCGGCCATCCTTCGTGGTGAGTCCCCGGTTGCATGTGGCAGCGCGTGGGGTGGCCTTGCTGTAGCGTACCTTGCATGGGACGGCCCGCGGGCCGATTTTCGCTACATCAAAAGGCATAGAACGGGGCCGCCGTTGGGCAGGGGCAAGCCGCTCACGCGGGATTGACCCCCGCGGCTGTCATGCTGCGACCTGGTTTTCGCCCTCATCCATAGGAGTGCATCGGCATGAGCAAGATTCGAGTGGCCGTACTGGTAGGCAGCCTGCGCAAGGATTCCTTCAACCGGCACCTGGCCAGGGCCGTCGAGCGGCTGGCCCCTTCCGACTTCGGCTTCGAGCACCTGCGCATCGACAACCTTCCGCTGTACGACCAGGATTTCGACGGCCATTACCCCGCCGAATGCCAGCGGCTCAAGGACGAGGTGTCCGCGGCGGACGCGCTGCTGTTCGTCACGCCCGAGTACAACCGCTCGATCCCCGGCGTGCTGAAGAACGCCATCGATATCGCGTCGCGCCCGTGGGGCACGAATTCGTTCGCCGGCAAGCCTGGGGCCGTGATCGGCATTTCGGTGGGAGCCACGGGCACGGCGCTGGCACAGCAGCATTTGCGCAATGTGCTTGCCTACCTGGATGTGCCTACGCTGGGTCAACCCGAAGTGTTCATCCAGAACAAGGAAGGCCTGTTCGACGCCGAGGGCCATATCGGCAACGAAGGCACCCAGAAATTCCTGCAGGGTTTCGTGGACCGCTATGTGGCGTGGGTGCGCCGTTTCACTGCCTAGCAGCGGCCATGAAAAAGGCGCGCCCCGCGAAGGGCCGCGCCTTGGAATCACCGGCATCGGGTCGGGCAGGTCAGTGGGTGCCGGTGGTGCCTGTCGTGCCGCCGGTGCCGTCGTGGCTGCCGCCCCCGGTGAGCGCACCGGCGATCACGGCCGCACCCGCCACGGTGGCGCCTATGTACACCGGCGTGAGATGTCCTTGGGCCGCGGCGCCGGCATTCGCGCCGGGGATGACCGCCGCGTCGTTGCCTTGGTCG
>NZ_BCPR01000111.1 GCF_016586165.1 Dyella sp. EPa41
TGGGCCGGCAGGGCCAGGGCCATCGTGCCGCCCGAGTACTACGCCAGCTCGTCCGAGGGCTACGCGCAGCTGTTGCGGCAGCGTGGCTATCGCGACGACGAGATCGGCACCCATGCGGGCCTTGCCGATACCTCGCTGCAGTTGGCCGTGGCTCCGCAGATGGTCCGGCTGGACACGTTGCAGCACGGGCCGAAGCCTGGGCAGGCCGACGGCGTCTACGGCGGCGATCCTCGCCGCGCCTCGTCCGAGCTTGGTCAAATGGGCATCGATGCTATTGTGTTGCACACCGTCGACGCCCTGAAGAAAGACACCCAGGGGCGCTGACGCCCCGGCATTCTCCCACCTCCATACAAGCTGTCCGCACATGGCCATTGCCCACTCCTTGCGTTCCCTCCGCCTGTCCCGCCTTGTTCCGTTCGCGCTCGCTGCCGCGTGCATCGGCGGCAACGCCTTGGCGGCTTCGCCCGTCAACACGGTTGCCGGCATGCCGCCGGTGGTCAATCCCGCCAACATCTACAGCGAGTCCGGTCTCGGCCATGTAAGCCCCGAGGTGGCCAAGGACCTGCCGCGCATCTACGTGCCGAACCTGCGCTCCAACGACGTCTACGTGATCGATCCGGCCACCTACAAGGTGGTGGACAAGTTCAAGGTCGGCGAGGGTCCGCAGCACGTCGTACCGTCGTGGGACATGCGCACGCTGTGGGCGACCAACAACGCCGAGCGCAAGAACGACGGCAGCCTGACCCCGATCGATCCGCGCACCGGCAAGCCGGGCAAGCCGGTCGCGGTGGACGATCCGTACAACATGTACTTCACGCCCGACGGCAAGGAGGCGATCGTGGTGGCCGAGGCGCATGCGCGCCTGGACTTCCGCGACGCGCACACCATGGCGCCGCATTCGAGCCTGTCGGCGCCGGAGTGCAAGGGCATCAACCATGCCGAATTCTCCATCGACGGCCGCTATGCCATCTTCACCTGCGAGTTCACCGGCAAGCTCACCAAGATCGACATGGTGAACCGCAAGGTGCTTGGCTATCTCGACCTGTCCAAGAAGGGCATGCCGCAGGACATCCGCGTGTCCGCCGACGGCAAGACCTTCTACGTGGCCGACATGATGGCCGACGGCGTGTACCTGATCGACGGCGACAGCTTCAAGCAGGTCGGCTTCATCAAGACCGGCGTGGGCACGCATGGCCTCTACCCGAGCCGCGACGGCAGCAAGCTGTACGTGGCCAACCGCGGTTCCAACAAGATCCACGGTCCCAGGCACGGCAAGGGCAGCGTCTCGGTGATCGACTTCAAGACGCAGAAAGTGGTGGCCAACTGGCCGATCCCCGGCGGCGGCAGCCCGGACATGGGCAACGTCAGCGCGGACGGCAAGACGCTTTGGCTGTCGGGCCGCTTCGACGACGTGGTGTATGCCATCGACACCACCAGCGGCGCGGTGCGCTCCATCAAGGTCGGCCAGGAGCCGCACGGACTCACCGTGTGGCCCCAGCCGGGCCGCTATTCGCTGGGTCATACCGGCATCGTGCGCTGAGCTTTCTGCTCACGCCGGAACACCAACGCCTGCCCCGCAAGGGCAGGCGTTTTCATGTGCGGCATGTGCGCTGTCATGCGTCTGTTATCGCCTTTTGGCGCCCTCATGGTTAAATTGTGAACTAGAGCACATTTTTGACATGACTCATGGAGCGCGGCATGAAGGGGAAGCAGCGGGTCGGGCGGTGGATATGCCGGGTGTTCCGGCACAAGTGGGAACGCCCCGAGCCCGGCCGCCGGGAGTGCGGGCGCTGCGGCCGCATCGAGCAACGCACCTGGCGCCTGAGCTGAGTTGCGGAGCGCTGGGAATCGGGACTGACGTCCCCACATCGAAGGCTTCCACGCCGAGGAGGCCGCATGATTCCGTTTTCCATACTCGATCTCGCACCGGTCACTGAGGGCAGCAACGCCTCGCAGGCGTTCGCCAACACCCTGGACCTCGCGCAGCGCGCCGAGCGATGGGGCTACACCCGCTACTGGCTGGCCGAACACCACAACATGCCCGGCATCGCCAGCGCGGCCACGGCCGTGCTGATAGGCCATGTGGCCGGCGGCACCTCGACCATTCGCGTCGGCGCCGGCGGCATCATGCTGCCCAACCATGCGCCGCTGCAGGTTGCCGAACAGTTCGGCACGTTGGCCTCGCTCTATCCGGGGCGCATCGACCTGGGATTGGGGCGTGCCCCCGGCACCGATCATCCAACGGCGCGCGCGCTGCGCCGCTACTTCGACAGCGCCGAAGCCTTTCCCCAGGACGTGGCCGAGCTGCTGGCCTACTTTGAACCGGCCACGCCGGAGCAGCCGGTGCGCGCCGTGCCTGGCGCCGGCATCGAGGTGCCGGTCTGGCTGCTCGGCTCAAGCCTGTTCAGCGCGCGACTGGCGGCGGCAATGGGCCTGCCGTTCGCGTTCGCCTCCCACTTCGCCCCGGATGCGATGGACGAAGCACTGGCGCTGTACCGCCGTGACTTCAGGCCTTCCGCGCGACTGCAGGCGCCTTATGCGATGCTGGGCATCAACGTGGTGGCTGCCGGCAGCGATGCCGAGGCGCGACGCCTGTTCACCACGCAGCAGCAGAGCTTCATCAACCTGCGTCGCGGTCGGCCCGGCCTGATTCCTCCGCCGATCGACGATATCGAAACCTACTGGACGCCCACCGAGAAGTTCGGCGTGGAACGCGCGCTGGCCTGCGCCGTGGTCGGTGATGCGAACACCGTGAAGGACGGGCTGGAAGCGTTCGTGGCAAGGCACCGCCCCGACGAGCTGATGGTCACCGCCAACGTGTTCGAGCACGAGGCGCGTTGCCGTTCCTTCGAGGTGGTGGCGAAGCTGAGGCGGGAGATGGCCGCCGCCTAACCGGCGGACACCTGTAGGAGCGCATCCTGTGCGCGACCACGGCGCCTCGTTGCCACCGCGACGCAGGTTTGTCGCGCACAGGGTGCGCTCCTACAGCGAAGCAAGTGCAACTCAGCTTGAGCGACGTTCTACCGAAGGTCTTGCCGGCAGTTTGCTGGCAATGGCGCGGGGCACGGGTGATGGCGTCGGCCCGGCGAGGCCGATCTCTGTAGGAGGACACCCCGTGCGCGACCGCGGCGTTGGTTCGTCACCGCTTCGCAGGCTATCGCGCGCTGGGTGCGCTCCTGCATAAGGAGGCGAGGGCGCTGCGGCGCGATTCAGGGCTGGGCAAAGTTCTGCCGCAGGTCCTGCTGGCACCTCGCCAGCAGCTGGGCAGGAAAGCGGGTGATGACGTCGTCGGTGTAGCCGGCCTCGCCGTCCAGCAGGCCTTGTTCGATGAGCTGCTGGCACATGGCCAATCGCTGCGCCGCGTGCAGCACGCGACTCATGGGTTGTTCCATCGCCTCGGGCGCGACTTCGGCGTGCTCGACCAGCGAATCGAGGACCACCGGCGGCAGATCCCAATGACGACCGGCCTGCACGCTCAGCCGGGCGGCGATGCGGGCGCAGCCGGCAATGAAGGAGGCCGAGCAGGCGGGCAGGGGCTGGCCAAGGTCCTTGTCGAGCAACCGCGCCATGGCGCCCAGTCCGGCGTAGCCGACCAGCCCGGCCAATTGCGCCTCGAACGGGTCGCATTGCCCCTTGCTGAGGAACACCGCGGCATGGGCGCAGCGCTCCGCATGGTCCCACAGCCTCTGGCCGATCACCTGGCCGTTCGTGCCGGCGCTGGCCATCAGGATGGGCTTCATCACGTAGACCGACACCACATGGCGCAGGCCGACCTGGCCCAGCAGCACCACGGCGTGTTGCAGGCTGCCGATGGGATGGGCGGTGCGATACGCCACGCTGCCGGTCACGCGCATCACTTCACCCACCAGCACCGGGTCGCGGCGGATCAGGTTGGCCAACTGCGCGCCGTTGAGGTTGTCGCTCTTCATGGCGCGCATGAGCTGCGGCAATACCGTGGGCATGCGGGGCAGCGTGCGCACATCGAAACGGCCCTCGTCGCACAGTTCGCCCAGGCGCTGCAGCATCGCCTGTTCGCGGCCCGGGCTGGCGCTGTCGCCGGCGTCCAGGGGAAGGTTGAGGATGAAGCGGTGGAAGCGCTCCTCGACGTCATTGCATGTCAGGTGGCCGAGGCCCGTGCCGTCGGGGCTCGCGGAGGTGTCGCGGACGGGCGCAGCCGGACGTGGCGCCGCCGTTGCAGGGCCGCGCTCGCGTGCGAAAAAACGCCACCAGTAACCCATCATCGTCCCTCTAGCTCCCTCACGTCGCGCCCCCGCTCCGCTTCTGTATCGGCACGAAAGCGCAAACATGTAGAGGTGCAGGTTGAACCTGCGACGGGTTGCTCAAGCCGTGCCGTTTTCCCGCGGACGATCGATCCAACGGGTCGCGCCGAGACCCGCGAGCCGACCGCTGGCGAAGCAGGCCGTGAGCAGGTAGCCGCCGGTGGGGGCCTCCCAGTCCAGCATCTCCCCGGCGCAGAACACCCCGGGCAGAGCGTTGAGCATCATGTGCTCGTCCTGAGCCTCCAGGCGCACGCCGCCGCCGCTGCTGATCGCTTCCCCGATCGGGCGAGGCCGCTTGAGTACCAGCGGCAGGCGCTTGATGGTGCGCGCCACGGTCTCGGGGGCATGGAACTGGTCGCGATCGAGCACTTCGTGCAGCAATGCCGCCTTGACGCCGGCAAGGCCGGCCTGGCGTCGCAGATGCTCGCTCATCGAGCGGCTGCCGCGAGGCCTGGCAAGGTCGCTGCGCAGGCGGTCGAGCGTGCGATCGGGGGTGAGATCCAGCGCAATCGTGGTCGATCCGTGCGCGGCAACGGCATCGCGCAACATGCCGGAGAAGGCGTAGATCAGGCTGCCCTCGATGCCGGTGGCCGTGATGACGCATTCGCCTTGGCGCGCATGCTCATGGCCATCGACATCGCGCAGATGGATCACCACCGGCTTGAGCGGTGCTCCCGCGAAGCGGCTGGCGAGGTGATCGCTCCAGCCAATGTCGAAGCCGCAGTTGGAGGGCACCAGCGGTGCCACCGATACGCCGCGTTCGGCGAGCCACGGTTGCCACGCACCATCGGACCCGAGCTGCGGCCAGCTGCCGCCGCCAAGCGCCAGCACCACCGCGTCCGCGCGGATCGCGCGTTCGCCTTCGGGCGTGTCCATGCGCAGCGAGCCATCCGCATGCCAACCCAGCCACCGATGATGCACGTGGAAGCGCACGCCGCTTTCGCGCAGGCGATGCACCCAGCCACGCAGCAGGGGTGCCGCCTTCAGGTCGCTGGGAAACACACGGCCGGAGCTGCCGATGAAGGTTTCCACGCCCAGGCCCCGCGCCCAATCGCGCAGCGCGTCGGCGTCGAAGGTTTCCAGCCATGCGCCGACTTCCTTCGACCGCGAACCGTAGCGCTGCACGAAATCAGGCTTGGGTTCGCCATGCGTGAGGTTCATGCCGCCCTTGCCCGCGATAAGGAACTTGCGGCCTACCGAACCCTTGGACTCGAAAACGTCAACCTCGATGCCGGCGGCGCGCGCCGTTTCCGCCGCCATCAGGCCGGCGGGACCGCCACCGATGACGGCGAGGCGGACGTGGGTGTCCGGAGCAGGAGACATGGCGGGCGTCAGTTCGGCGGCGTGGCCGTCATGCGCGACTGCGGTTCGACCGATACCGTCGCGGTGTCGCTCATGATCTGCAGCTGGCCGTCCTGGATCAGGCACTGCAGGCGCATGCCGCGCTCGGACATGCCCGCGAGCAGGTCCACCGTTTCAGTGGGAATATCCAGCACGGTGAGGTTGCGGTTGCGGCCCAGCGAGCTGCCGATCTTGTCCCACCAGATATCCGCGCTGCGGCCGCTGTAATTGATGACGACCACCTGTTGGGCGCGCCCGCAGGCCTTGCGGATGCGCGCCTCGTCCGGCTGGCCAAGTTCGATCCATTGCTCGATCTCGCCGGTGTACGCCTTGCGCCACAGCGCCGGTTCGTCGTCGTCGCTGAGGCCCTTGCCGAACTCCAGGCGCTCATCGGCATACAGCGCGAACGCCAGCAGCCGCACCATCAGGCGTTCGGCTGTTTCGGACGGATGCCGCGCCACGGTCAGCGCATGGGTGGCGTAGTAATGCCGGTCCATGTCGCTGACCTGGAGCTCGGCCTTGTAGATGGTGGCGTTGAGGGCCATGGGCGTGCCTGCGGAGGTAACCACCCATTGTACCGGCCCAGGCGGTCCGTCGTTCCACGGCGGAGCATCAGCTGCGCGGCAGTAGATCCAGCAGCGGTTTGACCAGGTCCATGGGCAACGGAAACACGATGGTGGATGCCTTGCCGCTGTTGGACATGTCGGCCATGGTCTGCATGTAGCGCAGCTGCAGGGCCTGCGGTTGCTGGGAAAGCATGGCGGCGGCATCGCGCAGCTTTTCCGCGGCCTGCAGCTCGCCGTCGGCATGGATCACCTTCGCGCGCCGCTCGCGCTCTGCCTCGGCCTGGCGCGCGATGGCGCGCACCATCGTCTCGTTGAGGTCCACGTCCTTGATCTCGACATTGCTCACTTTGATGCCCCAGGGGTCGGTGGCTTCGTCGAGGATCTGTTGCAGGCTGTGGTTGATCGAATCGCGCTGCGAAAGAATGTCGTCCAGGTCGTGCTGGCCCAGCACCGAGCGCAACCTCGTCTGCGCGAGCTGGCTGGTGGCCTGGAAGAAGTCGGACACCTGCAGGATCGCCTTGTCCGGTTCCACCACGCGGAAATACACCACCGCATTGACGCGCACCGACACGTTGTCGCGCGAGATCACGTCCTGCGGCGGCACGTCCATCACCGTCACGCGCAGATCCACGCGCATCATCCGTTGCACGAACGGAACCAGGATGAACAAGCCGGGTCCCTTCGTGCCGGTATAGCGGCCCAGCGTCAGCACCACGCCGCGCTGGTACTCCGGCAGCACCTTGATCGACATGAACAGCAACGCCAGCACCCACACCACGATCACACCGAAGAAGCCGTACATAAGCATCGTCTCCTGAGTTCGACCTAGGCCGGAGTTACCCGCAACAGCAGGCCGTCACGGCCCACGACGCGCACGCGTGCGCCGGCGGGAAGGGCGGCTTCGCAGCGCACGCGCCATTGCTCGCCGCCGATGCGCGCCCAGCCCTCGCCACCGGGACCGATCGCCTGCATCAACTCGCCGGTGGCCAGCAGCATCTGCGTATCGCCGTGGAACAGTCGCGTGCGCCGCGAACGGCGCACCAGCCGCAGCAACAGCACGAGCAGCACCATGGCGGAAAAGGCGATGCCGCCGATCACGCCGAGATTCACCGCATAACCCGGCACGCCGCGGTTGAACAGCATGATCGAGCCGATCACGAAGGCGATCACTCCGCCGATGCCGATCGCGCCCACCGAGGGCACGAGGGTCTCAGCCACGATCAAGCCGATGCCCAGCGTCATCAAGGCGAGGCCCGCGTAATTCACCGGCAGCAGCTGCAGCGCATAAAGACCCACCAGCAGGCAGATCGCACCCGCGACGCCCGGCAACAGCGCGCCGGGATGGAAGGCTTCGATCACCAGCCCGTACATGCCCGCGAGCAGCAGCAGGTAGGCGATGGTGGGGTGGGTCACGAGATCGAGCAGATGCGTGCGCCAGTTGGGTGCGTAATCGCGAAGAGGCAGCCCGGTGGTATGCAGGGTGATGTCGGCACCCGCGACACGCACGCGGCGCCCGTCCGCGCGCGCCAGCAGGGTGGCGGCGTCGCCCGCGACAAAGTCGACGACGTGCTTCTGCACGGCTTCATCGGCCGTGAGCGTCGCGGCGCCACGTACAGCCTGTTCGGCCCAGTCCGCATTGCGTCCATTGAGCTGCGCGAGCGAGCGGATCGACGCGATGGCGTCGTTGAGCACCTTGTTGGTTTCCGCGTCAGCGGATGGCGTCGAGGCGGTGCCCGAAGGCGCCGGCGTATTGCCGGTCGGCAACGGCAACGGATTGGCGCCGCCCAGCGACACCGGTGTTGCGGCGCCCAGGTGGGTTGCGGGTGCCATCGCCGCCACCTGGCAGGCATAGAGGATGTAGGTGCCCGCCGAGGCGGCTCGCGCGCCCGATGGCGCGACATAGCCCAACACGGGCTGACGGGATGCAAGGATGCTGGCGATGATGGTGCGCATGGAATCGGACAAGCCGCCGGGCGTGTCCAACTGCAGCACGATGACGGTGGCGCCGTCGCGTTGGGCGCGCTCCAGGCTGTTGTCGACGTATTCGGCGCTGGCAGGCCCGATGGGGCCGGTGAGTTCGATGCGGGCGGCAAAGGCGCCGGCACGCGCGGTCCCTTCGGCGGCCTGTCCGACTGCCATCACGGCCGTCAGCGCCAACAAGAGGTTGACCGACATCCAGAGCCATCGCATCACGCGGCGCCTCCTCGAAGCCCGCCTTCAGAGTGCGCCCGGGAATGTTTTGCCGGTGTGAGACACCGCGTCAGACGTCAATGTGAACGCATTCGCCTGTCATTCCACGGAAGGTGGATTCCGCGATACGGCGGCATAACCCTGGCAAAGCACCTGCGTCACGGCCCGCTGATGGGTGGCCGTCATGCGCTCATTGCGGGTTCCGGTTGCGAAGCCTGGCAACGCATGGAACGAACGCGTCGGCCTCAGCCGTAAATCGGCCGGCCCTGCGCATCGAGCAGGCCGTGTTCCACCAGCCATTGCCGTGCGTTTTCCGCATCCTGCTCGAACCATGCCCGCGTCGAGCCGAGCCGGAACGAATAGCCCCATGCATCCATGTCGGTCATCAGGCGCTGGCGTCCCACGCCGGGCAGTTCGTCGGCCAGCACGATCTGCAGGTAGCAGGTGGCGTCTTCTTCGGCGATCGAGTCGGTGGCGTCCGTATGCACGGAGGCACGTCGCTCCGCCGGCAGCACGATCAGGTGCCCAGCCTCGTGAAGCAACGAATGCACCGGCGTGTCGCCGCGTGCGTACACGGTGGTGCCGATGATGCCGGCCTCCTCATCGCCCCAGAAACTGCCGGGAATGGCGATGCCGGGTTCGACGCGCAGCAGCTGGAGCCCGTAGCGCGCCAGCAGCGCGGCGGGCGCGTCGAAGCCGATGGCATCGAGGCGCATCACGCTGTCTTCGGCGGGCGGCGTAGGGGACGGGTGTGACATGGATGCATCGGCCGCCTGGGGCGGCGGTGAAGCAAACAGGTCGTGGCACGGGGTGGCCCGTGCCACGATGGCATCAGCCGGCAGGCTTGGCGTGATCAGGCAGCGCCACGGAAAGCTCGAGGATCTCGTGTCCGCTGTCGCGCTCGACGTTGATGTTGATGGCTTCGAGGTCGACGTGGACGTATTTCTTGATCACTTCGAGCAGCTCGTTGCGCAGCAACGGCAGGTAGTCGGGCGCGCCGCGGGTGGAGCGCTCCTGAGCCACGATGATGCGAAGACGCTCCTTGGCGACGGCTGCGGTGGGTTCCGGCTTGCGCTTCAGGAAATCAAGAATACCCATCGCGATCAGCCTCCGAATACGCGCTGGAAGAAGCCCTTCTTGGGCGCGTCGAGGAAGCGCATGACACGTTCCTCACCGAGGATGCGGGCGACGGTATCGCTGTAGGCCTGGCCGGCGAACGAGTTCTCGTCGAGGATCACCGGCACGCCGGCGTTGGACGCAGCCAGCACGTTTTCCGATTCGGGAATGACGCCGACGACGTTGATGCCGAGGATCTCCTCGACGTCCTTCACGCTGAGCATCTCGCCCACGGCCACGCGGGCCGGGTTGTAGCGCGTCAGCAGCAGGTGCTGCTTGATGGCGCCATCGCCACGCTCGGCACGACGCGTCTTGCTGGAAAGCAGGCCCAGGATGCGGTCGGAGTCGCGCACCGACGACACTTCCGGGTTCACCACCACCACGGCGTGGTCGGCGAAATACATCGCCAGGTGCGCACCCTTTTCGATGCCGGCGGGCGAATCGCAGACGACGTAGTCGAAGCCTTCCTTGCCCAGGTCTTCGAGCACCTTCTCCACGCCTTCCTGGGTGAGGGCGTCCTTGTCGCGCGTCTGGCTGGCGGCCAGCACGTAGAGGGTCTCGTAGCGCTTGTCCTTGATCAGCGCCTGCTTGAGCGTGGCTTCGCCGTGCACGACGTTGACGAAGTCGTACACCACGCGCCGCTCGCAACCCATGATGAGGTCAAGGTTGCGCAGGCCGACGTCGAAATCGATCACCGCGACTTTCTTGCCGGCCATGGCAAGGCCCGTGGCAAGCGAGGCACTGGTCGTGGTCTTGCCCACGCCACCCTTGCCCGAAGTGACAACGATAATCTCAGCAGTCAAGGCTCATCTCCGCAAAATGCTTTGTTGTAGTAATGGGCTGTCGTCAAAGCTTGGCGATCAGCAATTTTTCCCCTTCGAGCCAGCATCGCACAGACTGGCCTTCCAGGTCCTTCGGAATTTGTTCAAACACGCGGTAGTGGCCGGCGATGGCCACCAGTTCCGCGCGGAAGTCGGAAATATAGATGCGCGCCTTCTCATCGCCCTGTGCGCCAGCCATCGCACGGCCACGCAGGCCGCCGTAAATGTGGATGCTGCCGTCGGCGATGACTTCGGCGCCGTTGGCCACCGTGCCGGTGACCACCAGATCGCGCTCGCGTGCATAGACCTGCTGGCCCGAACGCACGGTGC
>NZ_BCPR01000112.1 GCF_016586165.1 Dyella sp. EPa41
CTGTCGCGCACAGGGTGCGCTCCTACAAGGGAACGAACGCCACGCTGGGAGGAAGTGACCCGGAACCCCACGGCCCCACGGGACTCCCTTCGGTCGCAGGCGAGCCAGGTCGCCGAAACCCGGCAACGACAGCACCAGAAATCTTCATGCATCTCAAACGATGAACATGCAGACCGGCGCGAAAGGCTGTCGCGCACTGGGTGCGCTCCTACAAGGGAACGAACGCCACGCTGGGAGGAAGTGACCCGGAACCCCACGGCCCCACGGGACTCCCTTCGGTCGCAGGCGAGCCAGGTCGCAGAAGCTCGGCAACGACAGCATCAGAAATCTTCATGCATGAAACGACGAACACACGGGCCTGCGCGAAAGCGCTGTCGCGCACAGGGGCGCTCCCATGGACAGAGGGAATGCGGCCCACATAAAGAAGGGTCCGCGACGAATCGCGGACCCTTCCATTTATCAGGCATCCACGGAGGAAGCCCAAGCCTCACATCATCAGCGCGCCTTCAGCAGCTCCGACAGGCGATCCGCCTTGCCGTTGATGCGCTCCAGGTGCGGGTACTTCAGGCCATCGTGGTAATCGATGCGGATCGTCCTGTACTCGTCGAAGTTCTTCACCAGCAGCTCCACCGGCTGGTTCTTGTCCTTCGCCGCCGCAGTGACGGCGTCCTTGATGGCGTCGCTGGAATATTCCTTGCCATTGACCGCCACGAGCTTCATGCCCGGCGACAGGCCGGCCTTGAAGGCGGGGCCGTCCCACAGCACGTCGGCGATGTCGCCGCCCTTGCCCACCGAGACGCCCAGCGAATAGGTAAGGTTGGCGCCGCCCATGCGCGCTTCGACCGCCTTGGTCACGGCCGAGGGCTTGTCGTTGTACACCAGCTTCCAGCCGTTGGCCTCGAAGCCGCCGATCAGCGGGCCGTGGCCATCCAGGCGCTCGCGCAGGTAGGTGGTCCAGTCATACGGCGTGATGTCGTTGAGCGTCTTCACCACGTCTTCGAAGGTGTAGGTGTTGACGTCCCATTCGCCGTTCTTCATGCCGAAGAAGGCCTTGGCGAAATCATCGATGGAACGCTTGTTGCCGGTGAGGTCACGCAGCTTGCCGTCGACGTCCATCCAGATCATCTGGCCGCCGGAATAGTAGTCCTCGCTCATCTGGTAGTTGCGATACGGCAGCGGGCGGCGCATCGCGATGATCGGGTCGTTGGTGGTGTCCTGGATGTTGCGCCACTGCTGCAGGCCCGGGCGGCCCTTGTCGTAGGTGGCGGCGACGTTGGCCAGCATGTCCAGCGCGTCTTCCTGCTTCCACAGGCCCGAGCGCGCGGCCATCACGTAGCCCCAGAACTGCGTCTGGCCTTCGTAAACCCACAGCAGGCTGTCCTGCATCGGCACGTTGAAGTTGGGTGTGGTGAGGTCGGCGCCGCGACGGTACTTGCCGTCCCACGAGTGGTTGAACTCGTGCGAGAGCAGGTCGCGCATGACCACGTTCTTGTCCCACTCGGTGAAATAGCCGGTGCCGACGCCGTTTTCGCTCGAACGATGGTGCTCCAGGCCGTTGCCCGACATCTTGTCGCTCAGCGAGAACAGGAAGTCGTAGTGGTTGTAGTGGTGCGCGCCGTAGAGCTTGTACATCTGCTGCACCAGGTTCTGGTGCACCTTCAGCTGCTCGGGCTTGATCTCGAGGAACTTCGGATCGTCCGCCACGATGTTGAGGAACACCGGCGTCTGCGCACCCGGGTCGAGATCGACGCGCTTGAAGTACTTGCCCGCGTAGATCGGCGAGTCGACCAGGTCGTCGTAGTCGATCGGCTTGAAGCTCACCGTATCGCCATTGCGCGAGGCCATTTCCAGCGCACTGCCGTACTGCCAGCCGGCCGGGAAGGTCACGGTGGTCTCGGCCTTGATGCGGCCGGCGAAGTAACCGGCCGGATACAGCGACACCGAATTCCACTGCAGGTTGAGCATTTCCGGCGTCATCACCACGCGGCCCTGGCGGGTGTCCTGCGCGGAGAGGAACTGGAACTCCACGTCAACGCTGTTCGCGCCTTCAGGCACGTCGACATGGAACGCGAACACGTTGAGCGGATCGCGCTTCCACGGGATCACCTTGCCGTTCGCCTTCACCACCAGCCCAGCCAGCTTGTCGATCGAGCCGGTCGGCGAGTGGTTGCCCGGCAGCCACTGCGGATACAGCAGCGTGAGCGGGCCCGCCTTCGCCGGCACCACTTCGTGCACGCGGAACACGCGGTGCGCGATGTCGGTCGCATCGACATTGATCTTCAGCACGCCGTCGAACGGAATGTCCTGCGGCGCGGGCACATCGGCAAGTGCGGCGAAACTGCCCAGGCCAACGGCCGAAGCGAGGATGGCGGAAGCGAGACGCGAGGCTTTCAAGAGGTTCTCCTGTGGAAATCCGCGCAGCGCAATACGAAGCTGCACGAAACATGAACCTCTGATGCTAGTGCGACAATGCACATCGCACCCCCTGCCATTGGTCATGGCGGTGTCTGAACCTCGCCCGTCCCGCGAAATGCCGCAGCCGCTGCATCCGCGGCGAATGCCCGTATCCTTGCGCCGCCGCGATCCCCACGCGGACCGATGCGACCTTCCCCCTTAGGCGTCGCGTCGGACACAAGAAAATGATGGAGCATTCCATGAACAAGACTTTCATTGCGGCCGCCTTGGCCGTCGCTGCCGTTTCGCCGTTCGCCGCCAAGGCCGACGAGAACAACCAGCTCGACAACTTCTTCGTCGCCGGCAACCTCGGCCAGAGCAACTACCGCTTGGGCGGCGTGTCCGACAAGACCGACGTGTTCCAGAACGTGCGCTTCGGTTGGCGCTGGAACGGCATCGTCGGTGCCGAAATCGGTTATGCCTACCTCGGCAAGGTCAAGAACGACTTCAACTTCGGCAACAGCTGGGCCAAGCCACGCGCGGCGCAGATCGGCGTGAATGCCAAGTACAACTTCCACGACAGCTGGTTCGTGACCGGCCACGGTGGCTACCTGCGTTCGCGTACCAACAGCGGCCTCACGGTGGGAGACACCAACGTCTTCACCCAGAAGAGCTGGAACAACGGCTGGTACGCCGGTGCCGGCGTGGGCTACGACGTCACCAAGAACGTCAGCCTCGCGCTGAACTACGACAACTACCACGTGAAGAATGGCCGCGCCGGCGCTGATCAGCCGCAGACCAACGCCAACGTGGCTGCCTACTCGGCCTCGATCGAATACCGCTTCTAAGTCTTTTTGCGGTAGCGGGAACAAAAGAACGGCCGCGAAAGCGGCCGTTTTTCTTTGCATCTTCTTTTTGTAGGAGCGCACCCGGTGCGCGACCGCAGCGTATCGGTGCAGCGGTGACAGTGGTCTTCGCGTCATCGCTTCGCAGGCTTTTCGCGCACGGGGTGCGCTCCTACAGGCAAGCAGGGCGTTACAGCTTCTCCAGCTTGCTGTGCCGCATGCCGTAGCCAAGGTAGATCACCATGCCAAGGCTCACCCACACCAGGAAAACCTTCCAGGTCACCGCCGGCAGCTCGGACAGCAGCCAGATCGAGAAGCCGATGCCGATCAGCGGAATCAGCGGCACCAACGGCGTGCGGAACGAACGCGGCAGCTCCGGCTTGCGCCTGCGCAGGATGATCACCGAGCTGCAGATCACGATGAAGGCGGACAGCACGCCGATGTTCACCAGCTTCGCCACTTCCTCGATCGGCAGCAGGCCGGCCACCAGCGCAGTGAACACGCCGAGCACGATGGTCGGGCGATGCGGCGTGCCGAAGCGCGGATGCACGTGGGCGAACCAGCCGGGCAGCAGTCCGTCGCGCGACAGCGCGAACCAGATGCGCGTGGCGCCCAGCATGAAGGCGAACAGCACGCTGATCAGGCCGAACACCGCCGATACCGAGATGATCACCGCCACCCAGTGCAGGCCCAGGCCCTTGAAGGCATCGGCCACCGGTGCGTCGGTATTGAGCGTGGTGTAGTGCGCGATGCCGGTGAGCACCAGCGACACCGCGAGGTACATCGCCATCGAGATCGCCAGCGACAGCAAGACCGCGCGCGGCAGGTCGCGTTGCGGATTCTTCGACTCTTCCGCCGCCGTGGTGAGCGTGTCGTAGCCGAACACGGCGAAGAACACCACCGCCGCCGCCGTGGCCACGCCCGAGAAACCGAAGTGCGATACGCCATCCGCGCCCGTGATGCGCTCCGGAATGAACGGTGCCCAGTTCGACGGGTTGACGTAGAACGCGCCGATGCCGATCACCAGCGCCACCGCGGCCACCTTGATCGCCACCACCAGCGTGTTGAAACGCGCGCCCCACTCGGTGCGGAAGGTGAGCAGCGCCGACACGCCAAGGGTTACCGCCGCCGCGATCACATTGAACACGTGGCCTTCGCCGGTGCCGATCGCACCTTGCGCCCACACCGGCACGTTGATGCCGACGCTGGATAGAAACGATTGCACGTAGCCCGACCAGCCGATCGCCACCACCGCGACGATCAACGCGTATTCCAGCAGCAGATCCCAGCCGATCAGCCACGCGGCGAGTTCGCCGAGTACCGCGTAGCCGTACGTGTATGCGCTGCCGGTGACGGGAATCAGCCCCGCGAACTCGGCGTAGCACAAGGCGGCCGCGGCGCTCGCGATGCCCGCGATCAGGAAGGAGATGGCGACCGCGGGGCCGGCGTTGAGCGCGGCCTGCTGGCCCGCCAGCACGAACACGCCGACACCGATGATGCCGCCGATACCAATGGCGGTGAGCTGCCAGAGGCCCAGCACGCGGCGGAAATCGCCACGCTTGCCCGCCTCGGCCTGCAGCATTTCCACCGGCTTGTGCCGTACCAGCTTATTCAGGAAACCCATCCGCTCATCCCCGCAAAGTGAGCGGCGATCATAGCGAATGCGCCCGGCCGTGCCACGCTGCAGCTGCGCGACCGGCGGAGGATCAACCCGGAACGGCCTTTCCCGGATCCGCCTGCGCGGGCGTATGGATGGCCAGCCACCCGAGCACGAGTGCGCTCACGGCGGGTATCGCGACCAGCGCGGCGACGACACCCGAGCCCGGCGCCTCGACCCCGAACCAGCCACCAGTGAGGAGCGGAATGGCCGCGGTGACCAGCAGGCGCGCCAGCTCCATCAGCACGCCACTGCGCCGTCCCTCGGTCAATACGCCCAGCGCCGTGAGACTCAACACGAGGAACACCGCGTAGGCAGCCAGCGATGACGCCGGCAGATGCTTCGCCATATCCAGGAACTGCACCGCCATTGCCAGCAGCAGCGCGAACTGCGCCAGGCTGTAGATGACGAGCCCACGCGACAGCGCGGGCTGGTAGCGCGGGCGATGGATGTCGAAGTCGGGCTTGGGAAAACGCTCTGCCACGTCGGCCGGACGCCAGCCCGGCGGCTTGATCCATACCAGCACTTTGTCGCGCCAGCGCCGCGCGTGCCATGCATCTTTCCACGCCGCCCAGTACACCTCGACGTTGGCCCACAGCGGATTCCAGCTGCGCAAGGGCGAGCGCGTGCCATAGACGGGCGGGTCGTTGTCGTCTTCTTCGACGAAAGTGCCGAACAGGCGATCCCACACGATGAGGACGCCGCCGTAGTTCCGGTCGAGGTACTTGTCGTTCACCGCGTGGTGCGCGCGGTGATTGGACGGCGAGCAGAACACGCGATCGAACCAGCCCAGCCGGCCCACCAGCTCCGTGTGCACCCAGAACTGGTACAGCAGGTCGATCAGCGCCACCACCGCGAATACTTCCAGCGGATAACCGACGACGGCCATCGGCAGGTAGAACAGCCAGCCCAGCAGCACGCCGCTGCCGGTCTGGCGCAGCGCGGTGGAGAGGTTGTAGTCCTCGCTCTGGTGATGCACCACGTGCGCGGCCCAGAAGATGTTGATCGTGTGGCCGGCGCGGTGCAGCCAGTAGTAGCAGAGGTCGTAGAACAGCAGTCCCGTGATCCACACCCACGCGCTGCCGGACGACAACGGGAAGATCGCCAGGTGCTCCACGCACCATGCGTAGATGCCCAGCGTCAGCACCTTGCTGAAGACCGCCACGACCTGCGAGATCACGCCCAGCCCGAGGCTGTTGATGGCATCGCTGCCGTGATAGACACGCCGCCCGCGCAACTTGGCCACCAGCAGCTCCAGCCCGATCAGGGCAAAGAACACCGGCGTGGCCCAGGTGATGATGGTGGCTTGCAGGTTCACGTGAGATCACCCGACTGTCGGACCGAGCGCGCCAGGCACCACATCGCCGCGTAATACGTCGCCAGCACCCATAGTGCGGAGAGCGGTATGGCGAAGCGGAACCGGTTCCAGGCCAACAGTGTATCGCTGAGCATGAACAGTAGGGCGCCACCGGCGGCCCATGGCGCGGCGCCGGCCAGCCGGTCGTCGCCATGCACCCAGGCCCGCGCCACGGCCTGCCCGCCCATGCTGGCCAGCACCGCCACATAGACCACGACCGGCACATGAAGCGCGCCGGGCAACGTGGGCCACAGCGCCCACAGGTTGAGCAGCCCGTAGGCGAGGCAGCCGAGCAGGGCGAGCGGCCTGGCCGCAAAGCGGGTATCGGAGACGAGGGCTCGGATAAAACACAGGTGGCCCAGCAGGAACGTCACCAGGCCGGCCACGAAAGCATCCACCGGCAACATCAGCAGAATGTCGCCGGCCAGGGAAAACAACATGCCGATGCCGATCCAGCGCCGATAGACTGCGGAGACTTCCGGCCGGTCGTGCCAGGCCTTCCACAGGATCAGCAGCGTTGCCAGCGGCTTGGCGATCCAGTGCAGCACCTGCCAGCCGTCCACGGCCCCGGCCGCGGCAAAGGTCGCGCCGATGATCGCGGCGATGGCGGCGAGCACGATTCCCACATCGATGCCACGCGACACGACCGGTGCCACGATGACGTTTGAAACGGACATCCGCGGATTCCCCAAACCCCTTGCTCGAATCCAGATAGTAAGACGGCCCGCGTTCCCCGTCATGCCTTCACGAACCGCTGTCCCGGGACGCAAACGCCGCGATGGCGAGCAGGACCATGGCGGCATCCCAACGGCCCGGCGATCGTTATGTCCTCCAGGCCATACCGAGGGGCGGGCGCCGTTCCCCGCGGGCGGGAAGCGGCGCCCTCATGCTCAGAACTTCGCGTTGATGCTGAAGAACACCTGGCGCGGCGCGCCGGCCATCAAGGTCTGGTTCCAGCCCTGCGGATCGGAGGCCACGTAGCCGTTGGTGCCGGTGGTGGCGAAGTACTTCTTGTCGAGCAGGTTGGTGACATTGAGGCCCAGGCTCAGGTCCTTCAGCACCGACACCGTGCCGATGTCGTAACTCACGCCCAGGTCGAACAGCCAGTACGAAGGCACCTCGGAATCGTTGAGGTAGGTGATGTAGCGGCGCCCGGTGTACTTGCCGTCGATGCTCGCGCGCCAGCCGCCCCAGGTGTAGCTGAGGTCGCTGCTGAACATCCAGCTCGGGATGCCGACCACGTACTTGCCGTCGGTCGCGACCACGCCGTTGTTGAGGTAGTCGTCCTGGTACTTGGAGTTGTTGTACGAGAGCGAGTTGAGCCAGCGCACGTGCTCGATCGGGCGCCAGATCACCGCCAGGTCCACACCGGTGCTCTTCACCGAGCCCACGTTGTTGAGGATGGCCGAGCAGGTCTGCACCGCGCTGCACGGCGACACCGCCAGCAGGCGGTTGGTGAAGCGCGTGTAGTACGCATCGGCCGAGGCCTCGAACGTATCGCCGTGCACGCGATAACCCAGTTCGAAGGTCTGCGACTGCTCGGGACTCAACGAACTCCTGCTCGCATCGAACGCCGCCTGCGACTGGCTGAAGGGCAGGAAGCCGTAGGCCGCCAGGTTCTTGCTGTAGGAGGCATACACCTCCTGGTTCGCATCGAGCTTGTAGTTCACGCCGACCTGCGGCAGGAAACCGTCACTCGCGCGGATGCGGCCCTGCGCAAGGGCGCTGCTCGGCACCAGCGACTCGGCGCTGTTGGTCACCCCCAGCGCCTTCGCGCCGAAGTTGAGCGTGAGATGGTCATCCATGAAGCGGACCGTGTCCGATGCATAGGCCATGCGCGTCCTGCTGTCGTAATGCTGGAAGAAGCCGCGCAGGAAGGGCTCTTCGTTCTCGTAGAAGTTGCTGAGGTAGTTGTACGCGCCGGTAAGGTAGAAGTAGTTGCGCTCCTGGTTGGTGGTGGCATCCTCCGCCCAGAAGCCCACCTCGATCTCGTTGCCGCCCAGCGCGAACTGCAGCGAGCCGGTGCCACCGAAGCGGTCGAGGCCGTAATCGGTGGTGCGCATCGCCAGCGGCACCGTCGGGGACGACGCCACGTACGGCGTTGCCCACTGACCTTCGCCGCGGTTGTCGTGATAGTAGGTGCCGAGGTTGAGCGTGGCGTGCTCGGCCAGGTTGAAGGTGCCGCTCAGGCCCGTCAGCGTATCGCGACGGATGCCGCCGCCCGCATAGTAGGTGGAATCCACCAGGTCATAACCCGCGGGCAGCGGCGACAGCACCGCGGGGTACGCGCCCTTGCCGTTGTACGCGTTGGCGACCTGCACGGCCGTGTTCCAATCCGGCTGCAGGTAATCCCACTTCCAGCCCAGCGCCTTCTGGCTGGCGAGGGACAGGTCCATGTAGTCGTATTCCTTGCGGCGCGACTCGTCGTAGAACAGGCTCACGCTGCCGCCTTCCCACTGGTACACCGACTTCAGGTTGATCTGGTTGGAGCGCTGGTCGCCATAACCCTTCCACTTGTCGGTGGAGGCGTGGTCGTAGGACACGTACATCGAGAAACCGTGATAGTCGCCCGTGTCCAGGCGCACGAAGGTGCGCGTGGTGGCATCGGAACCCAGCACCTGGTTGATGCGCGCGCCGGCCACCGCATCCGGATCGGCCGAGAAGAACTGGATGGTGCCGCCCAGGTTGGTGTTGGCCGCGGTGCCCAGTGCGCCGGCGCCCTGCGCCAGTTCCACCGTGCTGATGTTGTCGCTGCTGATCGCACGCGTCACCTGCAGGCCCGTGGTGGTGCCATAGCTCATGTTGCCGAGCGGGATGTTGTCCAGCGTAAAGCCCAGGCGGCTCTGGTCGAAGCCGTGCAGCGTGATCTGCGTGGACCACTCGTAGGCGCCCCAGGGGTCCGCCGACTGGAAGTTCACGCCCGGCAGCTTGTCGATGGCCTTGAGCGGGCTGGTGCCCGGCGCCAGCGCCTGGATGTCCTCGCTGGTGATCTTCTGCACCTGGCGCGTTTCGCCAGAAGCCACCACCGAAACGGCGTCCATGGTCTTGGCCTTGTCGGCGATGGCCGCGGCATCGGCGGCGGCTGGCACGGCATCGTCTGCGAAGGCGGCGCCCGTGTGGAGGGCGGCCAGGGTTGCCAGCGCGATCGCGGTCCTGCGAAGGGAAAGCTTGGGCATGACGAATCCTCGCGCGCGGATTCGCCTTGAATCCGCACGATCAAGTGATGGGAACAGTGAGGGGAAACAGCCGTCCGAACCACTCGGTCGGCATCAGGAAAGCGTGAAGTCCACGTATGTAGGCGCGATGACACGCATATTTAAAACAAGGCGAAAAACCCGCGATCAATCACGGTATGCCTGTCAATGCCCACCTGTCGCCACGGTCATGCCGTCGCCGCTTTCTCCTGACTGACGCCGTACGAGAGAGAAGGATGGCATCGCCCATGGGCGATCGCGCGACGCATGCAAGGGCGTGCGTCGCAGCGGCCGCATGGCGCATCAACGCTCGTCCACGGCCTTGCGGCCGATGGCCGGGTCGTCGGTAAAGAACGCATCGATGCCCGCGTCGAGGTAGGCACGGATTTCGGCGATCGACCCGGCTTCGTTGAACGTCTCGGGGTTGCTGCCCTGCCAGAAATTCCTCGCCTGGAAGTGGTTTTCCGGGCGGAACGTATACGGATGCAACTCCAGCTTTGCCGCATGCGCATCGCGCACCAACGAGGTCGGCCTGCCGAGCGAGCCATCGGCCGTGAGCGGAATGATGGCGCGGATGTTCGGCCCGATCGCATCGGCGTAGGTGGCGATGTCGCGCAACCCCTTCGGCGTCATCATGTCGCCATAGCTCAGCTTGCCGCCGCCGGCGACGATGTCGTAGGGATGTTCATCCGCATCATCGAGCAGCTGCAGCAGGCGGATGTTCGGGTGCGCCTTGCCC
>NZ_BCPR01000113.1 GCF_016586165.1 Dyella sp. EPa41
AAGGCAAGGGCAGGGCTGGGGTCGGCGGATCATGCAGGCACTGATGGACGAAGTGCATGCACGCGCACCCAGGCGCGCCATGATCGGATTGATCGCCGACGGCACCGCGCACGAACTGTATGAAAAATTCGGCTTCAAGCTGGTGGCGCCCGGCGCGCACGGCATGCTGCTGCGTCTTTGAATAGCTCCAAGCATCCCTCAGGAGTCCCGACATGGGCGATACCATCTTCGGCAAGATCGTTCGTCGCGAAATCCCCGCTGACATCGTCTATGAAGACGACGACGTGCTGGCGTTCCGCGACCTCAATGCGCAGGCGCCGGTGCACGTGCTGTTCGTGCCGAAACGGGCGATTCCCACGCTGGACGCGGCCACGGCGGGCGACGCCGAACTGCTGGGCAAGTTGCTGCTCGCCACCGCGGCGTATGCGCGGCGCGAAGGGCTGGCGGAGCAGGGTTATCGCACGGTGATCAACTGCAACGAGCATGGCGGGCAGACGGTGTTCCACCTGCACGTGCACCTGCTGGCGGGCCGTCAGATGCATTGGCCGCCGGGCTGATCCTCCGCGGTTGCCGCGCATGCCGCACGCATCCGTGCGGGCGCGCAAAAGAAAACGCCGGCGCGGGGCCGGCGTTTTCGTGTGGATCAGTGATGCGGCATCGGGCGAGGCGCCGGCCGCACGATCACGCGGGTGGGGTAGTAGCCACCCCAATAGCCGTAGCCGCCCCAGCCATACGGTCCCCACGGACCCCAGTACGGGCCCCAGAACGGGTCGTACCAGCCCGGCCCGTAATTCACCATCACGCGCTCCGGCCACAGGTAGACCACATTGGCATCAACACGCGGGTACGCATAGTTGTACTCGCCGACCTTCTCCTGCATGGTGCCGTGCAATACGCCGGTGACGGTGACGTCGCGATCGCGGCTGAACACTTCGGGGTCGTAGAAGCCGGCGCGGCACGCGACGAAGCGGCCCTGCGTATCGCTGTTGCTGCTGCTCGCCGCCTTCGGGCGCGCCTGGTCGTCCAGCGGGCGCTGCAGGATATAGAAACAGGTTTCGTTGGGGCCGGGCCGGGTTTCGATGATCTGGCCACCCCAGCGCACTTGCACTTCACCGCCGCCGCCCTGCTGGGCGCCGACCGATGTGATCTCGGTGAACGTGCCTTGCAGTGGCTGCGGCACCGTTGCGCAGGCGGCCAGCGTGGCGATGGCAGTCGCGAGAATCAACGGCTTGTACATGGACATGACGCTTTCTCCATCGTATAGCGGGCGCGGCGCACCCGCGGTTCAATATCATTTGACCATGCGACGTGGTCGAAAGTCCCGTGCGGCCTGTCGAAAGTTCTTCAGCAGTTCCGGCGGTGGCTCGTCGTAGGCGTAACGCAATTCCAGATAGGTCCTCATCAAACGCTCCAGCTCCGCGCGATGGGTGGGGAGAGCCCGTGCCGCGCGGATGAAGAAGTGCTGCGGTCCTTCGCTGTGACGGCGGACCACGCCCAACGAGGCCAGCCGTCGTTCCAGCAACTGCATCGATGCGCGCGCCGGATCGTTCGCTGAGCGTTTCCACATCGCCCACACGAGCCCCAGCGCCGCAAACAACGACCCGCCGACGGCCAACAGCAACCCCAACATGCCCGGGTCGGCGTCATGCAGGCCGAACGGCGTCAGCAATCCATGCTGTCGCAGTGTGTCAAAGCCGATAACGCCTTGGTTCCACCAGCGGTTGACCACGTCCCAATGGTTGCGCCATCCGAGCCACCATTGGCCGGGCGACCAGCCCCCCGCATCGCCGGTCGCCGCCGCGGCGGCGCCGAGGCGGATGCGCTCCGGCCGGACGGCCGCGGTGGGATCGATGCGCCGCCAGCCCTGGCCCGCCAGCCAGACTTCGCTCCACGCGTGTGCATCCGACTGGCGGACCAGCAGGTAGTTGCCAAGTCCATTCCAGTAACCGCCCTGGTAGCCCGTGACGACGCGTGCCGGAATGCCGGCCGCGCGCATGAGCACGGTGAATGCGGAGGAATAGTGTTCGCAGAAACCCTCATGGGTCGAGAACAGGAAGTCATCCACCGCATCCCTGCCCAGGGGCGCGGGGGCGAGCGTGTAGCTGAAGCCGCCATCGTGGAACAGCTTCCATGCCGCCTCGACGATGGCGCTGTCGTTGTCGCCGAATTGGGCGCGCCAACGCTGCGCCAGCGCCAGGGTTCGCGGGTTGAAGCCAGCAGGAAGCCGCAGCCCTCGGCGACGTTCGCGTTCGTCGAGCCGTGGTTCCAGGCGATAGGACGAGGCCGAACGCAGGGTGTAGACCAGCGTGTCGTTCACCGGGCGCGTGGGCAGCACCTCGTGATCGGCGCTCAGCAGCGCGCGCTCCGGCGCTTCGATAGGCACGTCCAGGGCCGGCAGCACCCGCTGGCCGCTGGCCTCCAGGCTGACGGTGTAGCGCGTCAGTCCGTTGCCATGCTCGACTTCGGCTGGCGCACCGCCGATGCCCAGGTGGCTCCAGCGCCGCCCGTCGTAGTTCCACATGACATAGGCGCGAAAGTAGCGCCGCGACGGCGAAGGCAATGCGCCCTCGAAGCTCACGCGCATCGCGGGGCGATCGTCCGTGAGCAGGTCGGTGAAATCGCCGGGCGACATGTCCTCGCTCAGGCCGGTGCGCGCCTGCCCGGGATTCGGCGTGCCCCACAGCGGCGAACTCAGGCGTGGCACCAGCACGAAGGCCAGCAAGGCCAGCGGCAGGGACGCGGCCAGCAGCCCCAGCGCCGGCAACAGCTCGCGGGCGAGAGGCCGCACCGGTCGCGCCGGCTCCAGCGCGCGCAAGGTGGCCAATGCCGGCAACAGCCCCACGGCCACCAGCACGGTCGCGACCATGCCCTGGTCGAACAGCAGCGCGCTCATCAGCGCGAAGCAGGAGAACGCCGCACCGACGCGCGCATCGCGTGCCGTTTCGGACTCCAGCAGTTTCAGCACCAGCAGCCCCACCGCCAGCGCGGCGCCCGGCTCGCGTCCGAACAGGCTGCCGTAATAGAAGATCACCACGCCCGAAAGCAGCGCCACGAGCGGCAGCTTGAGCATGGCCGGTGCCCGGCCGCCATACCGACGGCGTTGCCACCAGCGCGCGCCCAGGGTGGCAGCCAAGGCCGCACTCAGCCATATCGGCATGTGGGCGGCATGCACCGCCAGCACCACGGCCACGGTGAGGCAAAGCAGGTCGAACGGGCGCGCCTCGAGCGGCACCCGCGGGCTGCGGCGAAACAGGGCGATGCGGATCATGGCAATCGCGCCAGCGCGTTCATGCAATGCACGTAATGGCTGCGCCCGTGGCCCAACGCAATATCTTCGCCAGGCAGCCATAGCGCCGTGGGCCGGCCGACCGCTTCAGCCTCGCCCAGCCATCGCGCCAATCGCGCAATGCGCGCTTCGGGCGACAGGGGCGGCAGGGCGCGCCAATCCAGGTGCCATTCCTCACGCGCTTCGGGCTGCTCGAAATCCTTCACCAGCAGGTGTTCGTGGCGGGCGCTGTGCTTCCATGCGATGTGTCGCTGCGGATCGCCGGCACGGTAGTCGCGCAGCGCCGCGATGTCCTCGCCCTGGTGAAGGCGGCGGCGCAGGTCGTGTTCGCCCTGGAGCACGGGTGGCGGTCCGGCCAGTTCGGGACGTGGCCACACCAGTACGGCGTGGTCGGGATGGATCCAGCTCCATGCGTGGAACAGGCCCAATGGCCAGTTGCTCCATAGCTTGATGCGCGGCAAGGGATGCCAGCCGCGCTGGGTGGTGGCGAGATTCAGTGCTACCCACGTTTCGGTGCGCACGGGCGCCATGAACGTTTCCGTTTGGCCGTCCATATCGGCGTGCACGGAAGCGTGGGCGTGGTCGTCCGCGGCAAACACGAGCTGGATCACCATGCGTTCGCCTGCCATGGCCTGCCCCTGGCGGATGGTCGTGAGGCGAAGGCCATGCAGGCTGCGGAACGCCACCAGCATGCTGGTGGCGCTGGCCGAACCCAGCATGCAGGTGAGCAGCAGCGCCGCGTTGTTGGCGTAGTTGAGCGCGCCCAGCAACATCACCAGCAACAGCACGGTGAAGGCGACGCCGAACGCGGTCGGCACGATGTACACGCGCCGGCGATGCAGCGTGATGGGCAGGCTTTCGGGCCGCTTGTAGCGGGTGAGCGCGGGCAGGCGCCGTTCGGCCCAGGCCTGGAGGCGACGGATTGCCTCCGGCATCAATCCACCGCGACGTCGGCCAGCAGCGTGCGCGCCAGGCTTTCGCCGCTGGCGCCCCGGGTGGTGACCAGGCGGTGCGCGGCCAGCGGAACGAACAAGGCCTGGATGTCTTCCGGCAGCACGTGCGAGCGACCGCTCAGCAACGCCCACGCACGCGCTGCGCCAAGCAGGGCGAGGCCCGCGCGTGGCGACAGGCCCACGCGGATATCGGCATGGCGACGGCTGGCTGCGAGCAGGGCCTGCAGGTAGTCGAGCAAGGCGCCGCTCGCGGTGATGCCTTGCGCGCGACGCGCGAGTTCGGCGAGCCCCGCGTTGTCCAGCTGTGGCGAGAGCTGCGCGAGCAGGTCGCGGCGATCGCTGCCGGTAAGCAGCGCGCGTTCGGCCGTGGCATCGGGATAATCGAGCGATACGCGCAGCATGAAGCGGTCCAGCTGCGAATCAGGCAGCGGGAACGTCCCGGCGAGATCGAGCGGGTTCTGCGTCGCCACCACGAAGAACGGTTGCGGCAGCGTATGCGTCTGCCCGTCGACGGTGACCTGCGCTTCGGCCATCGCTTCCAGCAATGCGCTCTGCGTCTTGGGCGTGGCGCGGTTGATTTCGTCGGCGAGCAGCAGGCCGGTGAAGATCGGGCCGGGATGGAAACGGAACTGCGCGGTTTCGCGCTCGTAGACGCTTACCCCGATAATGTCCGATGGCAGCAGGTCGCTGGTGAACTGCACGCGCTGGAATTCCAGCGCGAAGCTCGCAGCGAGCGCATGCGCCAGCGTCGTCTTGCCCACGCCAGGGACGTCTTCCAGCAGCAGATGGCCACCCGCGATCACGCAGGTGAAGGCGAGTTTGACCTGGCGCGGCTTGCCCAGCAGTACGCGATTGACCTGGGCCATGGCGGCCTCCAGTCGGGCGTGCAGCGTTTCATCGTGCAGCGGAGTAATGGCGGACATGGGGTTCTGGCAGTGGGGAAGGGCAGGCAGGGCAAGACCATGCGTGACGTTGGCAGTGTAGCCGTGGGCCTCGCGCGCTGGCGAGCCGTGTTCCTGGCCGGTTTCGTGACGCTGTTCCTGCTCAAGCTCATGCTTGCCGCGACATTGTCACCATTCGGTGATGAAGCGTTCTACTGGCAGGAAAGCCGGCATCTGGCCTGGGGCTACAGCGATCTCCCGCCGCTGACGGCGTGGCTGATTCGCCTGGGTGAAACCGTGGCCGGCCACAGCCTGCTTGGCATGCGCTGGCCTTTCCTGGTGCTGGGCAGCACCTTGCCTTGGCTCGGTGCGCGCCTTGGCCCGCGAGCAGTTCGACGAGAAGACAGGATGGCAGGCGGGCGCGTTGTGCCTGGTCCTCCCGCTGGCGGGCAGCCTGGGCGTGATGGCCCTGCCTGATGTTCCCCTCACCGTCGCCATCACCGCCGCCGCGTGGGCGTTGATGCGGGCGATGGCGGGCCATCGCCTCAGGGAGTGGTTCTGGCTGGGCCTGGCGCTGGGTGCGTGCTGGCTTGCCCACTATCGCGCCGCGATGCCGGTGCTCGCGGGTGTGCTCCTGTTGCTGATCACGCCGCGTGGACGAGGACAGTGGCGCCGTCCCGGGCTGTGGTTCGCGATGGGCGTGGCCGGGCTCGGACTCGTTCCCCTGGCGATTTCCAACTGGCAGCAGGGCGGTGCCGGCGTGACATTCCAGGTGGTCGAGCGCAATCCGTGGCAATTCCACGCCGACGCACTGGCGCAGCCGCTGGAACAGGCGATCGCCTGCACGCCGCTGCTCTACGCGCTGCTGTTGTGGGCGGCGTGGCGATGCTGGCGGCGTCGTGGCGACGGCGCGCCGTGGGATGTCATCGGCGTGTACTCGGCGGGTTTCATCGTTCTCTACTTTGTGCTCGGCTTGTTTGCCGACGACGTGCGCTTTCGCGCGCACTGGCCGTTGCCTGGCTATCTGCCCCTGCTCGCGGTGCTGCCCGTGCTGCTGCGTGAAGGTGCGCCTTGGCGGCGAGGCTGGATCGCCGCCGCCGTGGCCCTGGCGATGGCAGGGCAGCTGGGCGGCCTGGCTTATCTGGGCCTGGCGGCCTCGCGAGAGCAGGGCGCCGGCATGCTGGCCGGTTTCAAGGCGTTTCCGACGCGATTCGTGGGGTGGCGCGAAAGCGGTGATGCGACTCGCGCGTTGCTGGCACAGCATCCCGGCGTGGTGGTGGCGGACAACTTCATGATGGCTGCGGAAATCGATTTTCAGCTGGGCGGCAGCGTGCCGGTCTATGTGCTGGACAGCCCGCTCAACGCGAAACACGGGCGTGCCCCGCAGCTGGCGGCGTGGCAACGAGATGAAACGGCGCTGCGGCGCTTGCATGGCGGCGCGCCGATGCTGCTCGTCGTCGACGAAAAAGCACTGCGGGTGCACGACCGTGCGAGCTGGCTTCGCACGCTTTGCGGACGCGTCGCCGGGCCGCTGCCGCTGCGCAGGCTGGATCTCTACGACGGACGCCGGCGCGTGTCCTTCTATGCGGGGCGCGTACCTTCCGCGTTGCCGGTGAGCCCGGCGGCGGATGAACGTTGCACTGTCTGGCAATGGGCCCACGACGCCGAGTCGGCGCGTTACTGAGGACGCTCAGGGCAGGGTGATGCCCGCTTCGCGCAGCAAGCGCGCCAATGCGATCAGCGGCAGGCCGATGAGCGCACTGGGGTCCTCGTTGTCGATGCGCTCGAACAGGCTGATGCCGAGGCCCTCGCACTTGAAGCTGCCGGCGCAATCCAGTGGCTGCTCCCGCTCGATGTAGCGGGCAATCTCGCCCGCATCCAGGCTGCGGAAATGCACCCGCGTGTGATCGACATGGACCAGGTCCTGCCCGCTGCGCGTATCGTGCAGGCAGAGCGCCGTATGGAAATGCACTTCCCGACCCGAGCAGGCGGTGAGCTGTGCGCGGGCGCGCTCCACGGTGCCGGGCTTGTCCAGCACTAGGCCCTCCAGTTCGGCGACCTGGTCGGAGCCGATCACCAGCGCGTCTTCGAGGCCTTCGGCGGCCGCACGCGCCTTGGCGATGGCCAGGCGCAGGGCGCGATCGCGAGGCGTTTCGCCCGGCAGGGCGCCTTCGTCGGTGCCCGGGGCGCGTTGCTCGAACGCCGGATAGAGCCGGCCCAGCAATTCGGCGCGATAGCGCGAGGTGGAACCCAGCACCAGGGTCGGCAGGGTCACGCGTCGTGTTCCCGGCGCAGATGCTCGCGCATGGCGCTGTCCAGGTCGTGTTGCGCGCGATCCAGTGCTGCCAGGAGGGGGCGCAGCCTGTCGCGGGTAGCGTTCATTGCCGCGACGGCCTCGTCCAGCTGCTGCTGGCTGGCGCGGGGGGCCTGGTCGCGGATCCAGATGCGTTGTTGCAGCAGCGAGCGCAGCCCGGCATCCACGGCATGGCGGGCCTCCTGCTCGCTGCTGGCGGGCAGGTCGGGATTCAACGACATCACCGCGTGAGCCTGCTGCAGGCCGGTCCGGCATGTCCGCAGGTCCGCTTCCAGGCGATCGGCCAGCTCCAGCAGGCGATGCAGGCTGCCGGCCCGGCGCGCGGTCCGGCGCCGATACGCCAGGGCCACGCCGATCAGGGCGGCCGCCAGCACCACCAGTGCCGCCACGCCGAGCATCAGATAGGGGTTCACGGAATCGGCCGGTTTGCAGAGAAGAAGTGCCCGCAGTCTGCCGCACCGGGCCGATTCAGGCAAAATAGCGGTTTGCGGTCGCCAGGCGGCCGATACCCGTTGACTTCAACGTGTTGTAATCCTAAGATTTCACGTCTATGTCCGTGACACTGCCAGAGTCCGTGGACGCTTGGCGCATGGTCTCGGCGCGGCGTTCGTTCCAGGGGGTATTGCCCATTGCCGCCTTGCCGCGACTGGGCGAGGCCTTGGCCGGTACGGAAGGAACAGCGCAATACGAGCTGGATTTTGGTCGTGACGAGTTCGGTACGGCGTACCTCGCCGTTCGCGTCCAGGCCCCGCTCACGCTGACCTGTCAACGCACCCTGGAGCCTTTCGTGCTGCCGGTGACGGTGGACAGCCAGCTTGGGTTGATCCGTTCGGAGCGTGAGGAATCGGCGCTGCCGCCGGGCTTCGAGCCGCTGCTCGTGGCCGACGACGGCAAGCTGAACCTGGCGGACGTGATCGAAGACGAATTGTTGTTGGCGCTGCCGCTGGTTCCGGTCAATCCGGACAGCCAATTGCCTGAAGAAGTAGTAGGTCCTGCGCCGGAGGAAAACTCCAGCGAAGGGCGTTCCGATAACCCGTTCGCGGTTTTGCGCGAACTCAAGAAACGTTGATTTAGCTGGAGACTCGCCATGGCCGTTGCCAAGAGCCGCAAGACCCCGTCCACCCGCGGCATGCGTCGTTCGCACGATGCGCTGAAGTCCGTGCAGCTGGCCACCGATCCGACCAGTGGCGAAGTGCACCTGCGCCATCACGTCACCAAGGATGGCTACTACCGCGGCAAGAAGGTCATCGACACCAACACCGCGGTGGTCGAAGAGGATTGATCGTTCCCGCAAGGGATACGGTTCCGCATGGCGGCGCGATTTCGCGCCGCTTTGCGTTTATGCGATCACCCACGTAACGTTGACGGGTTGATGGAGGCCGCAGCATCGTGCGTCGCCCCTCCGTTGCCCCCTGACGTATGGAAAGTTAATGGCCCAGATCTACGCCCGCATCACCGGCACTGGCAGCGCGCTGCCCGAGCGCGTGGTGACCAACGCCGATCTCGAGAAGATCGTCGAAACCAGTGACGAATGGATTCGCACCCGCACCGGCATCCAGCGCCGCCACATTGCTGCCGATGGCCAGACCACCGGCGACCTGGCCACCGAGGCTGCGCAGCGCGCCCTGGAGGCCGCGGGCGTCAAGGCGTCCGAGCTCGACCTGATCGTGCTGGGCACCACCACGCCGGACATCATTTTCCCGTCCACCGCCTGCCTCGTGCAGCACCGCCTGGGCGCGAACGGCTGTGCCGCATTTGACGTCAACGCCGCCTGCTCGGGCTTCGTCTATGCGCTGGGCATTGCCGACAAGTTCATTCGCAGTGGCCAGTCCAAGAAAGTGCTGGTGATCGGCGCCGAAACGCTGACCCGCATGATCGACTGGAACGAGCGCGAGACCTGCGTGCTGTTTGGCGACGGCGCCGGCGCGGTGGTGCTGGAAGCGTCCGAAGAGCCCGGCATCTACGCCACGCTGCTGCATGCCGATGGCGGCTTCAAGCATCTGCTGTACAACCCGGTGGGCGTGTCCGTGGGCTTCAAGGACGACGAACCGAACCACGGCGTGCGCATCAACATGTCCGGCCGCGAAGTGTTCAAGGTCGCGGTGAAGACGCTCGACTCGCTGGTCGACGAAACGCTGCAGGCCGCCGGCATGGAGGCCTCGCAGATCGACTGGCTGATTCCGCACCAGGCCAACCTTCGCATCATCGAAGCCACGGCCAAGCGCCTGGACATGCCGATGGAGCAGGTCATCGTGACCGTGCAGGAGCACGCCAACACCTCCTCGGGCTCGGTACCGCTGGCACTGGATTACGCCGTGCGCTCGGGCAAGGTGCAGCGTGGCCAGAACCTGCTGCTGGAGGCGTTCGGCGGCGGCTTTACATGGGCGTCGGCGTTGTTGCGGTATTGATGGCGCTGCGCTTTTCCTGAGTCTGGAATGCCGCCCGGGAGGGCGGCATTTTTTTGGGGTGTCGTTTGTCTGTTCGTCATTCGGGAAGGTTTGACGAGCGCGCGGCGTGCGACCTCTTGCTCGTCATCATGGCGAAGGCGGGACAGGCAAGGCACACAGGGGGATA
>NZ_BCPR01000114.1 GCF_016586165.1 Dyella sp. EPa41
CCAAGGCACGCCCCAGCTGCCGAAATCCTTCTCCAGCCGGTCGGCCGCTTCCGCCAGCGCATCGAGGCGCGCCTTCGGCCCTGCCCGCTCCGCCATGATGTCGTAGACCGACAGGCCTTCGGAGACGTCGGATTTGTCCACCTTGTCCCACAGGGTGTCGCCCCAGAACACCGCCAGCGAAGTAGGCATCGAGGCGATGCCCCAGCGATAGTCCCAGCCGCGCAGCAAGGCGACGGGGCCGGCGAGCTTCTTCTTCAGCGGATCGCTGGAAGGCAGCTTGTCGTAGTCGGCGATGAGGATCGGCAGCTGCCGCGCGAACGCCGGCAGATACGAGTCGAACGCCGCGGTGATCAGCGACGCCAGCGTGAAGTCGCGCTTGTCGCCCAGCACCATGGTGGCGTGGATGCCGCGCGGGTTCTCGCCGACGCTGTCCATGTAGCGCGGATAGTCCTCGCGCCTGGGGCTGTACGCGCCGGCCGCGGAGTACGGCCAGTCGTTGGTGTTCATGATCCAGCCGTTGGCCGGATTGAGCAGGCGCGGCGCGCTGTCGAGCGGCAGCAGCCCCTGCCAGTCGGTGGCGGGGTCGCTGCCGTCCACGGGCTTGGTGTAGTCGAAGCGGTCGTCGCGCCTGGGGATGAACTGGGGATGCAGGTACGCGATGTTGCCCTTGTCGTCCGCGAAGATGGTGTTGTTGGACGAGTTGGCCTTGAGCTCGGCGATCTTCATGAAGCTGGCGAAGTCGCTGGCCCTGGTGCGCAACCAGCTTTGCTCCAGCGCCTCCATCGGCTTGTTCATCAGCGCCGTGGCGATCCACTTGCCGTCCTGCTCGCGCACCACCGGGCCGTGATGCGTGGCGTAGGTCGTGAACGCGCGCTCGCCCATCGAGCCGTCGGCCTTGCGGTAGGCCACGCGGATCTCGCGCGTGGTGACCGGGCGCTGTTCCTTGCCGTAGCGGTAGCTCAGCTTGCCGCCGTCGCGCGAGATCGTCTCGGCGAACTCGTCCACCACGTCGGCGGTCGTCGAGGTGTGCATCCAGCCGATGTGCTTGTTGAAACCCTGGTAGATGAAGAACTGGCCCCAGGTCACCGCGCCGTAGGCGTCGAGCCCGGCGTCGCTGCTCATCTGCAATTCGGAGCGGAAGAAGAACGAGGTGTGCGGATTGATCAGCAGCAGCGCGTGGCCGTCGGCGGTCAGCTTGGGCGCGATGACGATGCCGTTGGAGCCGGTGGGCTCGATCCAGCTCGACGGCGTGTCGACGAAGGCGACCTTGTCGTCGGCCTTGCCATAGAACGCCTGCAAATCTTTCAGCGAGACCCGCTCGATGTCGCCGCCGATGCTGCCCTCGCTGAAGCTCAGCGCCATCCACGGCTCGAAACGGGTGATCACGCGCGGATGCACGTCAGGATGCGTGGCGAGGTAGTAGTTGAGGCCATCGGCCCAGGCGTTCATCAGCTCCTTGAGCCAGACCGGGCTCTTGGCGTAGAGGCGCTTGAGCTCGGCGGGATCGATCCACAGCTGTTGGCGAAGATCGGACCAGATCGCCTTCTCGCCCTCTGCCTGCGCCAGCCAGCCGAGCGCGTTGAGATAGTTGGTCTCGACGCGATTGAAGTCGTCCTCGGCCTGCGTATAGGCCATGCCGAACACCGCGTCCGCGTCGGTCTTGCCATGCACGTGGGCAATACCCCAATCGTCGCGGATGACGGTGACGGCCCTGGCTTCCGTTTGCCAGCGCGCCGGGGCGTTGGTTTGGGCGGAAGCCGTCGCGCCCGAGGCGAGCATGACGGCGAAGAAAAGCGAATGGATGGCGTGGCGACGCGAGAGCGTAAGAGATGGCTTGGTGGTCACTGGTCGGTTCTCGTATGGCTTTGTCGTGGCGTCATGAGCGCGCAACCTCTCGCTCTTGCTTTTGCCGTCATCCCGGCGCAGGCCGGGATCCAGTAGCGATACCGTATGGCTATTGCGATTAAGCTCACGAAGCTCTCGCAATGACCGAATACCGAGGAAACTGGATCCCGGCCTGCGCCGGGATGACGAGCAAAGGAATCAATGCATGAGGCAAGCCGCCAAGGAACTCAGGGCATCGTGAGGCTGTTGTTGCCCCGATCCGCATCAGGCAGCCTGTGATCCGGATCGAGTGTCAGCTTGCCGATGCGCTTGTCCGTATGCAGCGCCAGCTTCGGCGTCGCACCCTGGCGCCACGTTTCCACCGGCACGCGCTCGTCCTGGTGCGTGCCATCGGCGAAATCGATGCGCAGCGTGGCCGGCATCACCAGCTTCTGCCTGCTCGCCAGCGTCACCACCGCGCCCTTGGCCGGATCGTTGTCGACGTAGCTGGCGGCCGTCACGCCCATGTCGAGCTGCCAGTTGTTGAGGTACCAGCCGCGCCACCACCAGGAAAGGTCTTCTCCCGCCTCGCTGCTCATGAAGCGGAAGAAATCGGACGGCGATGGATGGCGGTACGCCCACGTGGCGATGTACTTGCGGAACGCAGGATCGAAACGTTCGGGCCCGAGGATCTGCTCGCGCAGCAGCACGAGACCCAGGGCGCCCTTGAAGTAGCTCACCGAGTGGCGGTACTTCTCCGACACCGAATCGGCGGGCGCCATCAGCGTCGGTGCGTTCGCGTCGGCCAGCACGGGCAGGATCTCGTCCACCGGGTTGCCGCCCTTGGGCGCGTACTCGCTGTCGCGCTTGGGTGCGAATTCGCCCCTGTTGAACGCATCGGAGGCGTAGACATCGATGAAGGTGTTGAAGCCTTCGTCCATGAACGCGTGGCGACGCTCGTCCGAGCCCACGATCATCGGAAACCAGGTATGGCCGATCTCGTGCGCGGTGATCCAGAACAGCATCGGCCCCTTGTCGTCATAGCCGTCGAACACGATGCCCGGATATTCCATGCCCGCGCCGTGGCCGCCGAGGTTCACCGCCGCCGGCCAGGGGTAGGGATACCACTTGGACGAGAAGTGCTCGATCGCGCCCTTCACGTACTCGGTGGAGCGGTCCCATTTGTCCTTGCCCACGCCTTCCACCGGATACACCGACATGGCCAGCGAGTGCTTGCCGCCGGGCAGGTTGATACGCGCGGCGTCCCACACGAACGCGGGCGATGCGGCAAACGCCACGTCGCGCGTGTGATCCATGTGGAAGCGCCAGGTGAGCGTGCCGTCCTGCTTTGGACGGCTGGACGGCTCGTTCACCTCCTGCGGCGTACGGATCATCACCGTGGCGTCGCTCTGCGCCGCCTGTGCGAGGCGCTGCTGCTGCGCGGCCGTGAGCACGTCCTTGGGATTGGTCAACGCGCCGGAGCCGGCCACGACGTAGTTCCACGGCACGGTCACGGCGTAGTCGATGTCACCGTATTCGAGGTAGAACTCCGAACCGAGGTAAGGCAGCGTGTCCCAGCCGCGCAGGTCGTCGTACACCGCCATGCGCGGGAACCACTGCGCGATTTCGTAGATGTCGCCGTTCCTGGTCGGGGTCACCGCCGTGCGGCCGCCCCAGGTGCCCGGCACCGTGTAGTGGTAGCGGATGCGCAGCTTCAGCTGCTTGCCGTTGCCCGCAAGCACCCGCGGCAGGTCCACGCGAAGACGCGTGTCGTCGACAAGGAAATGCACCGGCTTGCCATCCACTTCCACCGCGTCGAGCTGGTAACCGTCGGTGAAATCCTTGCGTGGGCGCGGTGAACTGAGCGAACCGCGCGAGTCGCGGCGGTAGGCGTTCTGGTCCAGCTGCACCCACAGCACGTCCAGCGCGTCGGGGCTGTGGTTGGTGTAGGTGATGGTTTCATCGCCGCGCAGCGTGTGCGTGGCAGGCTCGATGTCCGCCTGGATGGCGTAGTCCGCACGGTTCTGCCAGAACAGCGGGCCGGGCTTGCCCGAGCCCCCGCGGATCGCGTTGGCCCCATCCGGCAGGGAGAGCGGCGCAAACAGCGCCTGGGGGTCGAAGGCGGCGTCCGTGCCGTCGGCGAATACGGGCGCATCAACGGCGCCGGCCACGAGCAGGCCCGCCGCGACGCGGCCGGCCAGGACGAGTTTCTTCATCAGGCGATTTCCTCAAGCTCCCCAGAATCTGCACCGGACACTATAGGAACCGTATCGGCGGGTGAACCGGGCCAATCGTCATGGTCGGAGCGGCCCAACCGGTGCCCTGGGGCCGGGGGCGGTAGAATGAAGGCATGAGCACCCCCGAACATTCCCCGCTCGGCAAGACCACCGTCTACGCCGACCGCTACGACCCTGCCCTGCTTTTTCCGATCCCGCGCCGCGCCAAGCGCGAGGAGATCGGCGTAGCCGGCCCCCTGCCGTTCCGTGGCATCGACATCTGGAACGCCTACGAGCTGTCCTGGCTGGATGCCCGCGGCAAGCCGGTGGCCGCGCTGGCCGAGTTCCGCGTGCCGGCCGAATCGCCCAACATCATCGAGTCGAAGTCGTTCAAGCTTTATCTCAACGGCTTCTCGCAGGAGCGCATCGCGGGCACCGATGCGTTGCTGGCCACCTTGCTGCGCGATCTTTCCGCCGCCGCGGGCGCGCCCGTGCAGGTGCTGCTGACCGAGCCGCGCGCAGCAGGGCACGCCACCACCGATCTGGCCGGCGAATCCATCGATGGCCTGGACGTGGAGATCAGCGACTACGGCCCGCCGCGCGCCGACTACCTCACGGCCGATGCAGCGCAACCCGTCGTGGAGGAAACGCTGGTGTCGGATCTGCTGCGCTCCAACTGCCCCGTCACCGGGCAGCCGGATTGGGGCAGCGTGCAGATTCGCTATCGTGGTGCGCCCATCGATCGCGAGGGCCTGCTGCGCTACCTCGTTTCGTTCCGCAATCACAACGAATTCCACGAGCAATGCGTGGAGCGCATCTTCGTGGACGTGATGGCCCATTGCCGGCCGGAGCAGCTCAGCGTCTACGCGCGTTATACGCGGCGCGGCGGGCTGGACATCAATCCCTTCCGCAGCACGGGCATGGAGATGCCCGGCAATCCGCGCGGCGCACGGCAATAACACCGCGTTCACTTGTTGCAGCCGTGACAGTCATGTTTTGCGTGAGACGCTCAGTAACCGGGGCTTCAGTCCCACGGGACTAGCCTGTCTCGTACGAGGCGCCCGGCAATCGGCTTCGCCGGTCGGGTGTGTGTTCCGCCACCAGCCACGGGGTCAGTCATGAAGATTCAGGCACGCAACACCGCTCTGTACTGCGCGACCCTTGCCGGCCTGCTGATGCTCAGCGCGTGCGGCAAGAACGGCGAGCAGGAAACCAATACACCGCCACCGGGCGCACCTGCCGCCAGCGCACCTGCGCCGGCCGCACCGGCGCCGACGTCCACCACACCGCCGGCTCCTGCGCCCAGCAGCACCGCGCCGGCACCCGCTACCACGACGCCCGCTCCTGCCAGCACGTCCGGCAAATCCGCCAGCATCAAGGCCGGGGAAAACATCAAGGTCACGTCCGTGACGATCGGCAGCGCGGTCGACGCATCGCTGGCGATCAGCCGCGAACAACGCAGCTTCAAGCCGCAGGACAAGGACATCTACGCCAGCGTCGCCACCACCGGCAACACCGACAATGCGACGTTGAATGCGAAGTGGAGCTACGTGGAAGGCAAGGAACAACCCTTCAGCACCACCAGCGAATCGATTGCCACCACCGGCCCCGCCGTCACCACCTTCAAGGTCGAGAACCCGAATGCATGGCCGCAAGGCAAATACAGGGTGGAGATCTCGCTCAATGGCCGCACCGTCGCCAGCGAGGCCTTCGTGGTGCAAGGCTGAGGGCTCCCTCGCCGCGTGATGGAAAAGGCGCCGGAAGGCGCCTTTTCCTTTTCCAGCCGACACCTCAAAGCGCTGCCTTCACCCTGTGCAGCTTGATGCCGGCCGCAAGCTGGAGGAAGCCATAGACGAGCGCCGCCACGCCGATCCAGATCGCGATGGTGAGCAGCCCCGCCCCCGGATAGGCGACGAACAGCCCGCCCAGCAGGATCGCCAGCACGCCGCTCAACGCGATCATCCATTCGCCTTCGATTTCCTTGCGCACGCGGATGGCGAACACGATGCGATAGATGCCCGCGACGATCAGCCAGATCGCGAGGAAGATAAGCAGCACGCTCACCACGGCGAGCGGATGCCATATCGCCAGCAAGCCGAACACGATGGAGGCAAGCGCGTAGAGCACCAGCCAGCCCCGCGAGATCGCCACATCCCGATTGAACAAGGCGAACACGCTGACGATGCCTTCCGCCAGCGACATGACGCCGAACGCCCAAGCCAACGCAACCACGGTGGTACCCGGCCACAGCAGCGCACTCAATCCGAACAGGATCGAGATCACGCCATAGATGATCAGCAACCACCCGGTACGCCCCACCCCTCTGCGCAATGCAAACGCCATGACGTGACCCTCCTTGCTGTTGGGAGACGGCCCAATCGCCGCCATCGTTGCTTCGGTCCCGCGAACCCCTGCGCGATACGCCGGGGTGTCGCCCAGTCGCCGAGACTTCATCGACGCATCTTTGATGTCGACGTAACGCGAACGCGACGCTTGCCGGAAACGCGAAGACTGTTCGGCGACACGGCGGCAACACCGCTTTAACCGCGGCGCTGTTCGAATCGACACCGCAATGCGCATTGCGTCCCTTCCACCCTTCATGAGGTAAGACCAAATGAACCAGGACACCATCCAGGGCAATTGGAAGCAGCTCAGCGGCAAGATGAAAGAGCATTGGGGCAAGCTCACCGACGACGATTTGAAGATTGCCGAAGGCAACGCCGAATACCTCTCCGGCAAGTTGCAGGAGCGCTATGGCATAGCGCGCGACGAGGCCGACAAGCAGGTCAAGGCTTTCGAGAAAGAGATCCGGCACCACTGATCGCCCTGGAGCGCCCTCTCCCTCCGGGGAGAGGGCCCGGCGATCGGCGCGACGGCGGTCGGCTCAATCGCTTGTGCAGAAAAGCTCGAACAAGCGAGCCATCAATGCATGTACACGCTCATCGCTGATCACGTAATAGATCGTCTGTCCTTCGCGCCGGCCGGCAACGAGGCCATCGCGCCGCAGCAGCGACAGGTGCTGCGACACCACGCTTTGCGACAGGCCCAGCGACGAGGCCAGGTCGTTGACCGAGCGCTCGCCCTCCAGCAGTTCGCACAGCAGCATCAGCCGGTTCTGGCTGCCCATTGCCTTCAGCACGGCCACGGCCTCATCGGCGTGGCGCTGCATGGACGCCATGTCCCATGCGGGCTTGCGACGCCGCGTGGCGGCAACTTTCACGGAGCGGGTCATCGCACGTACCGGATCAGAAAGCGTTGAGGGGAATCTTCAGATAACCGATGCCGTTGTCCTCGGCCGGCGGAAACTGGCCCGCGCGCATGTTCACCTGCACGGAAGGCAGCAACAGGCGCGGTACCGGCAGGGTGGCGTCGCGACTCTCCCGCAACGTCACGAAGGCATCTTCATCGATGCCCTCGCGCACATGCACGTTGCCGCTCAACTCCTGGCCGATGGTGGTCTCGTGGGAAAACACGTCGCGTCCCGGCGCCTTGTAGTCGTGGCACAGGAAGACCCGGGTCGACGACGGAAGCGCGAAGATGCGCTGGATCGAGCGATACAACGTACGCGCGTCGCCACCGGGGAAATCGCAGCGCGCCGTGCCATAGTCGGGCATGAACAACGTGTCGCCGACGAAGGCGGCATCGCCGATCACGTGCGTCATGCAGGCCGGCGTATGCCCCGGCGTATGCAGCGCCACGGCATCGATGCTGCCCAGCCGGTAACGTTCGCCGTCCTTGAACAGGTGATCGAACTGGCTGCCGTCGCGCTGGAAGGCGGGTTCCGCGTTGAACAGCTCACCGAACACGCGCTGCACCTCGCAGATGTGCTCGCCGATGGCCAGCCTGCCACCCAGGCGCGACTTCACGTACGGCGCCGCGGAGAGGTGGTCCGCATGCACGTGGGTGTCGATCACCCATTCGAGCACCAGGCCGTTCGACTCGATGAAGCCGATCATGGCATCCGCCGAGTCGTGTCGGGTACGCCCCGACGCCGCGTCGTAATCCAGCACGCTGTCGATCACCGCCGCCTTGCGCGTGGCCGGATCCCACACCACGTAGCTGAAGGTATTGGTCGATTCGTCGAAGAACGCTTTCACTTCCGGTGATTTCATGGAGTCGGCCCTCACTTCGCATCCTTGTTGCGCGCCGGCAACCTCGCCGCCAGCCACCAGCCCAGCACCATCATGGCAACCAAGAGGAACACCGGTGGCAAGCCGGCGCCGAGCGATGCCAGCGCCGGCCCCGGGCAATAGCCGGCGATGCCCCAGCCGATGCCGAAAACGGCGGCGCCGAGCACCAGGCGCGCATCCACACGACGGGCGGCAGGCAACTGGAACGATGCATCGAACCAGGGCCGCTGTCCGCGCCATACCAGCCGGTAGCCTATCGCGGTCGTCACCACCGCACCCGCCATCACGAACAGCAGGCGTGGATTCCATGCGCCGGCCAGATCGAGGAAGCCGAGCACCACGGCCGGCTGCGTCATGCCGCCCAGGCTCAGGCCAACACCGAACACGACGCCAGCCAGCAAGGCCATCCAGATCTTCATGCCTCGGCCCCTCCCAGCAGATGCCGGATCACGAATACCGTCACCACGCCAGTCAATACGAACACCACTGTCGCCAGCAGCGAACGCGGCGAGAACCGCGCGATGCCACACACGCCGTGCCCGCTCGTGCAGCCCCCGCCCAGTCGCGTACCGAAACCCACCAGCAGGCCCGCGAGCGCCATCCACGGCCATGACACCAGCGGCGCACCGATTCCGCTGTCGCCGTGCAACCACGACAGCAGCAGCGGCCCCGCCACCAAGCCGACCACGAACGCCACGCGCCAGCCCCGATCGCCCGCGCCGGTAACCAGCCCGCCCGCGATGCCGCTGATGCCCGCGATACGCCCAAGCGCCCCCATCAGCAATATGGCTGATAGTCCGATGAGAGCGCCGCCGATGGCGGAGAGCAACCAGGGATGCATGGGATCGTCACATATTCATATATTCGATCATTCTAATATATAGCTTCTGTCGCGGCTGTGCAAAATTCAACCACCAAGTGGTTCGGCGCGGCGTGAAGCGCGGTCCGGCGCCAGGCCTTTCACGGCCATGACCCGTCAGTCCTTGGGCACCGACGGGAACGAAAAAAGCCCTTCCCGTTGCCGGGAAGGGCTTCTCGGATCTGGCGCGCCCGGAGGGATTCGAACCCCCGACCAATGGCTTCGGAAGCCACTACTCTATCCGGCTGAGCTACGGGCGCATGAGCGATGCACGGGCGTGGAGGCATGGCCTCTTTCGCACGGCGGACGCGCAGTATAGCCGAGTTGGGGGCGGGCGCCCATGCGGGCGTCCCTGGGTTCACCGGCGCCCACCTCCCGCCCTTGTAGGAGCGCACCCAGTGCGCGATGGCCTTTCGCGGTGGGCTGCATGGTTGTGGCTCTTATAAGAGAGGGTGCCTTCGGTTGCCATGCCGCCGCTAGGTTGCCGCCTACGCGGCGGGCGTTTCGATCCCCTGCCGGCGCTCGAGTCACTTTTCTTTTGCTGGCCCAAAAGAAAAGTAACCCAAAGAAAATGGCCTTGAGAGCCAAGGCTCATAGCGATATGCGGGATAGGAGCGTCGGCCGACTGAGGTCAGCCGGGATGGGCTCGTTGCTACCTCGAACGAAGCCGCTACACCGCAACGCGCCGACGCGAAGAGAA
>NZ_BCPR01000115.1 GCF_016586165.1 Dyella sp. EPa41
GATGTGCCGCGCAGCGGCACGAGCCTTCACCCAACCCCTGTGTGGCGGTGAGGGGTGGACGAGCAGGCCCCGCAGGGGTGCCCGACAGGACGTCGGGCACTTTTCGTCCGGGCAGGAGCCCGGTCGAAAAGCCCGGCCGCCCCTCACGGACTGGCTGGGCAAAGCCCAGACAGCGCCACGCGGGGTGCTCTTTCTTTTGGTTACTTTTCTTTGAGCAAGCAAAGAAAAGTGACCCGGGCCGCGGCAGCGGTCCGGAAGCCCGCCGCAGGCGAGCCAGGTCGCGATAAGGAAGAATGCAACCGAAACATCGACAATCTTTATCCATCAAAACGACGAACATGCAGACTGGCGCGAAAGGCGGTCGCGCACAGGGTGCGCTCCTACAAGGGAACGGACGCCGCGCGAAGAGAAAGTGACCTGGGGCCGCGGTAGCAGCTCGGAGGAAGCCCACCGTCCCTCCGGGACTCCCTGCAGTCGCAGGCGCGCCCGGTCGCTGAAGACGGCGACGAAAACATCGCCAACTGCATGCCTGAAGAACGAATGCCGCAAACCGCCGCGAAAGGCAGCCGCGCATCCATCATGCGCGTACCCGCTTTCTCCCGTCGCCCGCGTTATGCGCTCAACCGCTCCGGCACCGCCGCCACCACCGGCTTCTTGTGCTTGCCCGGCTCGTTGGTCTGCTCGAACACCTCGCGCACCCACTCGATGAAAGCCTGCACGCGGGCGGAGAGGTGCTTCTTCTGCGGGTAGACGATCCACACCGGCTTGCCGGTGGAGATGGTGTCGGTCATCACCAGTTCGAGCTTGCCGAAGTCGAGCATGCAGGAGGCAATGACGTGCGGCGCCTGGGTGATGCCCAGGCCCGACACCACCGCCTGGATCACCGACTCGGCGTCGTTGATCAGCATGTGGGCGTCGATGTCGATGCCGACCTGGCCGCTCGGCGTGTCGAACTGCCACTGCCTTGGCCGGCCGTTGGGCTGCACGTAGTTGATGCAGCGGTGGTTCTTCAGGTCCTCGAGGCTCTGCGGGGCGCCGTGCCGGGCCAGGTAGTCGGGCGAGGCAATGATCACGTTGCGCAGGTAGCCGATCTTGCGGGCGATCAGGCTGGAATCCTCCAGCGGGCCCACGCGGACGGCGCAATCGATGCCTTCCTCGTTGAGGTCGTAGGGGTAATCGCACATCGACAGCTCCAGCCGGATGTCCGGGTAGCGCTGCTCGAATTCGGCGAGCCTCGGGATGATCACCGTGCGGCCCACCGACGCTGGCGCGCCGATGCGCAGCTTGCCGGTGGGCTTGCGGGCGGCGTAGCCCAGCGCCTCGGTGGCCTCGGCCAGATCGGCAAGGATTTCCTTGCAACGCGCATGGAACGCGGCGCCATCGTCGGTCAAACGTAGCGATCGCGTCGACCGGTAGAGCAGCCGGGCGCCCAGGCTTTCCTCCAGGCGGGACACGGCGCGGCTGACGCCGGAAGGCGTCATGCCCAGCTGGGCGGCGGCGGCGGCGAAGCTCTTGGCCTCGACCACGCGGACAAACGCGGAGATTGCGGCAAAGTCTTCCATAGGCTCAATTTTTAACCCATTCGTGACTGGGAGTCACTATTGCATTGCACAAGGAGGTATTTATTGAACCGTATCGTATACCTATTCTCTCGGCCCTGCTCGCCGGCTACCCCCGATGCCGGTGGAACCAATATGGGAGCCCGACATGAAAAAACGATGGATACTCGCCATTCTCGCGCTGGCCGTGGTGGGCGGCAGTTGGGCCGTCCTCGGCCATAGCGGCGAATCGCATGCCCAGGCCGGCCCGCCGCCGGCGCCCGCCGTGACCGTGGCCCAGGTGCTGGTGCGCCCAGTGGACGACGCCGACGAATTCACCGGCCGCCTGCAGGCGGTCGACACCATCCAGATCCGCCCGCGCGTCAGCGGTTATGTGGACTCGGTGCATTTCAAGGAAGGCGCCGTGGTGCGCAAGGGCGACCTGCTGTTCCGCATCGACCCGCGCCCCTACCAGGCTGAAGTGGATCGTCTCTCGGCCAATCTCAGCCAGGCCAGGGCCGAACAGGCGCTGGCCCAGGCGAACGCCGAACGCGCCGGCCGGCTGCTCGACCAGCACGCCATCTCCAAGGAAGAAGCCGACCGCCAGGTCACCGGCGCACAGAGCGCCAAGGCCCAGGTCGCCTCGACCGGTGCCGCGCTCGATGCGGCCCGCCTCAATCTCGGTTTCACGGAAGTGCGTGCGCCGATCGATGGCCGCGTGAGCAATGCGCTGGTGACGCCGGGCAACCTGGTCACCAGCAACGATGTGCTGACCAGCGTGGTGAGCGTGGACCCGATCTACGCCTACTTCGACGTCGACGAGCACAGCTTCCTCAAGTTCGACCGTCTTCGACGCGCGCACAACGGCACGCTGCAGGTCGCCATGGCCCTCGCCGACGAAAAAGGCTTTCCGCACGCCGGCCGCGTCGACTTCGTGGACAACCAGCTGCGCGCCGGCAGCGGCACGATCCGTCTGCGCGCCGTGTTCGACAACGCCGACGCCGGCTACACGCCCGGTCTTTACGTTCGCGTGCAACTGCGCAGCGACAGCCGCCAGCCTCGCGCGCTGGTCGACGACCGCGCGGTGGGCGCCGACCTCGGCAACAAGTTCGTCTACGTCGTGGACAAGGACCGCAAGGTGGAATACCGCCGCGTGGTCACCGGCCCGCTACTGGACGGCCTCCGTGTGGTTACCGAAGGTCTGGACGCCAAGGACACCGTGATCGTCAGCGGCATCCAGCACGTGCGGCCGGGCGTGGAAGTGAACCCGAGCAAGGTGGCGATGGAAACGCGCAGCCTGGATCCGAACAGGCAGCTGGCGATGGCGGGTGGTGGTTCGGGCAAGAACGCCGCGCAGCAGAAATAGTTTTTGATCGTCGTCCCGGCGCAGGCCGGGACCCAGTGGCGACAACGCAGGAAGGTGTTCGCACGTGTGAGCGCCGACGTCACTGGATCCCGGCCTTCGCCGGGATGACGACTTAGGAAGGTTATCGGTTGGAAGTGGAAGCCCTCTCTGTTTTCGAGAGGGCGAGGGAGCCTTTGTCCTCGCATAACGCGAACAAGGCTCCCCAATTCCCCGCCTAGCGCGGGCAAGTCCCCGCCTCGCGCGGGAATGGTGCCCAAGAGCAACCAGGACGAATGCAATGAAGATCGCCCAATACTTCGTGGACAGGCCGATTCTGGCCGGTGTCCTTTCCGTGTTGATCGTCATCGCGGGCAGCATCGCGCTGTTCAAGCTGCCGATCAGCGAATACCCCGAAGTGGTGCCGCCGACCGTGGTGGTGCGCGCTTCCTATCCCGGCGCCAACCCCAAGGTGATCGCCGAAACCGTCGCCACGCCGCTGGAAGAACAGATCAACGGCGTGGAAGGCATGCTCTACACCAGCTCGCAGTCCACCAGCGACGGCGCGATGACGCTCACCGTCACCTTCGCGCTCGGCACCGACCTGGACAACGCCCAGGTGCAGGTGCAGAACCGCGTGTCGCAGGCCTTGCCGCGCCTGCCCGAGGAGGTGCAGCGCCTCGGCGTGACCACCCAGAAGAGCTCGCCCGACCTCACCATGGTGGTGCACCTGATCTCGCCGGACCAGCGCTACGACATGCTGTACCTGTCGAACTACGCGCGGCTGCACATCAAGGACCAGCTTGCCCGCCTCGACGGCGTGGGTGACGTGCAGATCTTCGGCGCCGGCGAATACAGCATGCGCGTGTGGCTCGATCCCGATCGCCTGGCGACGCGCCAGTTGACCACCGGCGACGTGGTCCATGCGATCCAGGAGCAGAACATCACCGTGGCCGCCGGTGCGCTGAACGCGCCTCCGGGCCCGACCAATGCCGCGTTCCAGCTCAACATCAACACGCAGGGCCGGCTGATCACCGAGGAAGACTTCCTCAACATCATCGTGCGCAAGGACGCCGACGGCTCCTTCGTGCACCTGCGCGACGTGGCCCGCGTGGAGCTGGGCTCCAACAGCTACGCCCTGCGCAGCCTGCTCAACAACCAGCCGGCCGTGGCGCTGCCGATCTTCCAGCGCCCGGGCTCCAACGCCATCCAGATTTCCGACGAAGTCCGCGCCTTGATGGCGGACCTGAAGAAGGATTTCCCGCAGGGCGTGGACTACCAGATCGTCTACGACCCGACCGTGTTCGTGCGTGGTTCGATCGAGGCGGTGGTGCATACGCTGTTCGAGGCCATCGCGCTGGTGGTGCTGGTGGTGATCCTGTTCCTGCAGACCTGGCGCGCGTCGATCATCCCGCTGGTGGCCGTGCCGGTGTCCTTGATCGGCACGTTCGCGGTGATGCTGATGGCGGGCTTCTCGCTCAATGCGCTGTCGCTGTTCGGCCTGGTGCTGGCCATCGGCATCGTGGTGGACGACGCCATCGTGGTGGTGGAGAACGTCGAGCGCCATATCGAACACGGGCTGTCGCCCAAGGAGGCGACGCGCCAGGCCATGAAGGAAGTGACCGGGCCCATCGTGGCGACGGCGCTGGTGCTGTGCGCGGTGTTCGTGCCGGCGGCCTTCATCAGCGGCCTCACCGGCCAGTTCTATCGCCAGTTCGCGCTGACCATCGCCATCTCCACGGTGATCTCGGCGTTCAACTCGCTCACGCTGAGCCCCGCGCTCGCCGCCCTGCTGCTGCAGGAACACGGCGCGCCGAAGGACAAGCTGAGCCGCTTCATCGATCGTGCGTTCGGCTGGCTGTTCCGTCCGTTCAACCGGCTGTTCGTGAGCAGCGCAAACCGCTACGTGGGCGGCGTGAAGCGCATCCTGCGTTCGGGTTCCATCGCGCTGATCATCTACGGTGGCCTCGTGCTGCTGGGCCTGTTCGGCTTCGCCCACGTGCCCACGGGCTTCGTGCCGCCGCAGGACAAGCAGTACCTGGTGTCGTTCGCGCAGCTGCCGGACGCCGCCTCGCTGGACCGTTCGGAAGACGTCATCCGCCGCATGAGCGACATCGCGCTGAAACAGCCGGGCGTGGAAAGCGCCGTGGCGTTCCCGGGCCTGTCGATCAACGGCTTCACCAACAGCACCAACTCCGGCATCGTGTTCGTGACGCTCAAGCCGTTCGAGGAGCGTCGCGATGCGTCGCTGTCCGCGGGTGCCATCACGGCGGCGCTGCAGCAGAAGTACGCGGCGATCCAGGATGCGTACATCGCGATCTTCCCGCCGCCGCCGGTGAATGGCCTCGGCACGATCGGCGGTTTCCGCCTGCAGGTGGAAGACAGGTCCGACGCCGGCTTCGAGGAGCTGTACAAGCAGACGCAGAACCTGATCGGTGCGAGCACCAAGGTGCCGACGCTGGCGGGCCTGTTCTCCAGCTACCAGGTGAGCGTGCCGCAGATCGACGCGGACGTGGATCGCGAGAAGGCCAAGGCCGAAGGCGTGGACCTGGCCGATGTGTACCAGACCATGCAGGCCTACCTCGGCTCGCTCTACGTGAACGACTTCAACCGCTTCGGTCGCACCTACCAGGTGAATGTCTCCGCCGAGCCGGGCTTCCGCCACGAGCCGAAGGACATCCTGGGCCTGAAGACGCGCAGCGCCTCCGGCGAAATGATCCCGCTGGGTTCGTTCCTTACGGTGAACCAGACGGTCGGCCCGGACCGCGTGCAGCACTACAACGGCTATCCGACGGCCGAAATCAACGGCGGTCCGGCACCGGGCTTCAGCAGTGGCCAGGCGCAGGCGGCGATCGAGAAGCTCGCTGCGGAAAACCTGCCCAACGGCATGACCTTCGAATGGACCGAGCTGACCTACCAGCAGATCCTCGCCGGCAATACCGCGGTACTGGTGTTCCCGTTGTGCGTGCTGCTCGTGTTCCTGGTGCTGGCCTCGCTGTATGAAAGCCTGCTGCTGCCACTGGCGGTGATCCTGATCGTGCCGATGGTGCTGCTGTCCGCGATCACGGGCGTGTGGCTCTCTGGCGGCGACAACAACATCTTCACCCAGATCGGCCTGATCGTGCTGGTGGGCCTGGCGTGCAAGAACGCGATCCTGATCGTGGAGTTCGCCCGCGAAGCGCAGATCCTCGAAGGCATGGACCGCGTGCAGGCCGTGCTGGAAGCCGCCCGCCTGCGACTGCGCCCGATCCTGATGACCTCGTTCGCTTTCATCATGGGCGTGGTGCCGCTGGTGACCTCGCACGGCGCCGGTGCGGAGATGCGCCATGCGATGGGCGTGGCGGTGTTCGCCGGCATGCTGGGCGTCACCTTCTTCGGCCTGATCTTCACGCCGCTGTTCTACGTGCTGGTGCGCGGCTGGGGCGAACGCATGAGCGAACGCCGCCGCGCCCGCAAGGCCGCGCGCCTCGCGCAGGCCGGCAACCTTATCGAGGAGCATTGATATGTCCTTCTTCAAGAACCTCGCCACCGCCCTTCTACCTCTCCCCGCTGGGGAGAGGGCTGGGGTGAGGGGCCCATCTGGCACCACGCTTTCATCGGGCGTCGGCTTCATGGACGCCGCCGCGGCGAACGCGTCTTGCGCCGCCTGCGAGCCGCGCTCCCACCGCGGCGTGGCCAAGAAGGCCACTGCCATCGCCGCCGCCATCATGCTCTCCGGCTGCGTCAGCGTCGGCCCCGACTACCACGCGCCGCAGGAGAAACCGGCGGTCGTGCAGGGCATCAATGCCACGCAGGAGTCGACCGCGGGCTTCCAGGCCGACTGGTGGAAGCAGTTCAACGACCCCACGCTCGACGCGCTGATCCAGCGCGCCGCCGCGAATGCGCCGGATCTGAAAATTGCCTATGCGCACCTGCGTGAATCGCGCGCCTTGCTCGGCGTGGCGAAGTCGCAGCAGATTCCGGACGTCGAAACCGTCGCCAACTACTCGCGCAGCCGCGGCCAGCAGCCCGGCTTCACCGACCAGCGCACCACCGTCACCAGCTACCAGGCCGGTTTCGACGCCAGCTGGGAAATCGACCTGTTCGGCGGCGTGCGTCGCTCGGTGGAAGCCGCGCGCGCGGACGCGGGCGCCAGCGAAGCTTCGCTGCAGGATGCACAGGTCACCCTGTTCGCCGAAGTCGCGCGCTACTACTTCGACCTGCGCGGCGCACAGCTGCGCATCGACGTGGCGAACCGCGACATCGAGAACCAGCGCCAGTCGCTGAAGCTGATCCGCGCGCGCCTCGACGCCGGTACCGGCTCGGAGCAGGACGTGGCCAGCGCCAGTGCGCGACTGGCCGCCGTGGAAGCGCAGCTGCCGACGCTGCAGACGTTGGCGCAGAACGACACCGCCCGGCTCGCCGTGCTGCTGGGCGAACGCCCGGGCGAACTGGATGTCGACCTGTCGCCGACCACCTTCAAGCCCATCGACGTGGCGCTCGCCATCGGCCATGCCGGCGACGTGCTGCAGCGCCGTCCCGACGTGCGCGTGGCCGAGCGCGAGCTTGCCGCCAGCAACGCGCGCATCGGCGTGGCCAAGGCCGACTACTACCCGCACATTTCGCTGGGCGGCTTCCTCGGCTTCCTGGCCGGCCGCAGCAACGACTTCGGTGGTGCGGCGTCGCGGGCCTGGTCCATCGCGCCGAGCATTACCTGGTCGGGCCTCAACGTGGAGCGCGTGCGCTCCAACGTGAAGGCCAGCGAGGCGCGCAACGATGCGGCCTTGGCCAACTACCAGCGCACCGTGCTGCAGGCGCTGGAGGACGTGGACAACGCCATCGTCGGCTACAACCTGCAGCGCGAGCGCGTGCTGAAGCTGGAGGAACAGGTGACGCAGAGCCGCCACGCCGCCGACCTCGCGCGCATCCGCTACAACGAAGGCGCCGCCGACTTCCTGCAGCTGCTGGATGCCGAGCGCACCCAGCTCGCGGCGGAGGATTCGCTGGCCGACGCGCAGGCCGCGATCAACCTGCGTGCCGTGTCGGTGTACAAGGCGCTGGGCGGCGGCTGGCAGGCCTGCGGCAGCGAGCGTTGCGACCAGTTGGCCGCGACGCCATGAACGCGGTGGTGTTTCCGGGGAGGCCGCGCCGCCGCACGGGGGCGGCCGAACCGGAGCCGTCGCAGCGCATCGCGCTGGTCAGCGGCGCCAACCGCGGCCTTGGTTACGAGGTATCGCGGCAGCTCGCCGCGCAAGGCGTCACCGTGCTGCTGGGCGCCCGCAAGCCGCTGCTGGGCGAGAAGGCCGCGCGGCAATTACGCCGCGAAGGCGGCACGGTGGTCCCGGTGAAGCTCGACGTGACCTCCGCGCGGGACGTCCGGGAGCTTGCCGCGCGCATCGATGGCGAGTACGGCCGGCTCGACATCCTGGTCAACAATGCCGGGGCGTACTTCGACATCGATGACGATCCCTCGTCGGTGAACGTCGACCTCGTGCGCCAGGCGCTGGAAACCAACCTGATCGGCGCCTGGCAGCTCACCGAGGCCATGCTGCCGCTGATGCAGCGCCACGGTTACGGCCGCATCGTCAACGTCTCCAGCGGTTGCGGCGCCATCGACAGCGAAGGCAGCGCCTGCCCTGCGTACCGGGTATCCAAGGCCGCGCTCAACAGCCACACGCGCATGCTCGCGACCGAGCTGGCGGGCAGCGGCATCCTGGTGAACGCCGTATGCCCCGGCTGGGTGGCCACCGATATGGGCGGCCACGGCGGGCGGCCGGTGGGCGAAGGTGCCGCCGGCATCGTGTGGGCGGCCATGTTGCCGGCGCGGCCGGCCATCAACGGCGGTTTTTTCCGCGACCGCCAGCGTATCGACTGGTGAGCCTGCATTCGACCTGCCGCAGGGCAATACCCGCAATTGCCGCATCGTGCTGGTCTCCCGTCCGCAAGGCCAGGCCTCGCGGGTTCGCGAGAACCTGACGGATGATCTGGAACACGCGCCGCAGGCCTTCATCGGCCTGCTACAGGGCCACGCCGCCGGCAAGCGGTTGATACGCGTCGCGGCCCGCTGGCGCCGTTGGCCCGCGGCGACATACCGCTCGTGGACGCCACCGCGCCGCTTGTCACAGAAGCGATGACGCCACGCGGATGACCGCCTAGCTTGATGCGCTGTCCGCTCTCGTCGCGCATCCAGGAGACAAGCCATGTGGCAACAGATGATCTGCGTCGTGCTGGTGCTGATCTCGCCACTGGTCACCCTCTCGCCTGACGCTCCCACGCTCTTCACGCCGGGCGATCACGGCGACGCGGTCTCGCCGGCGTTCACCCCGGACGGCAATACCGTGTACTTCATGCGCGGCACGGACCAGGGCGCGTCGGTCATGGCCTCGCGGCGGACGAACGGGCAGTGGTCGGCACCGGTGGTGGCGCCGTTCTCCGGCCACTGGCGCGATGGCGATCCGAGCATGGCGCCGGACGGCTCGTTCCTCGTGTTCGCCTCCAATCGGCCGGCGACCCGGGACGGCCAGCCCATCGACGCGGTGCGCAAGGGCAAGGTGTTCAAGGGCCAGGGCATGAACCTGTGGCGCGTGGAGCGCAAGGGCGATGGATGGAGCGAGCCCGTGCGCCTTCCC
>NZ_BCPR01000116.1 GCF_016586165.1 Dyella sp. EPa41
CGCTGGCAAGGCGCGGATAGGTCGAGCCATCGCCGTGCGTGGCGCCCATGCCGCCGCCGACGGCGACGTTGAAGCCTTCCAGCACGCCCTGCTCGATGATGGCGATCAGGCCAAGGTCCTGCGCGAATACGTCGATGTCGTTGAGCGGCGGTATGGCCAGGCCGATCTTGAACTTGCGCGGCAGATAGGTGGCGCCGTACAGCGGCTCCTCTTCCTTCGGCTCGTCCACCAGCGCTTCGCCATCGAGCCAGATCTCGTGATAGGCACGCGTCTTTGGCGAGAGTTCCTCCGACAGGCGCGTCGCCCATGCGTAGGCCAGCGCATGCGCTTCCGACTCCACCGGGTTGGGCGTGCTCACCACGTTGCGCACGACATCGCCGCAGGCCGCGATGGTGGTGGCCAGCGCCTCGTGGATCGCCGCGATGGTCGGCTTGAGGTGGCGCTTGATGATGCCGTGCCATTGGAAGGTCTGGCGCGTGGTGATGCGCAGCGTGCCGTTGGCGTGCTCGCGCGCGAGCCGGTCGAACACCAGCCATTGCGCCGGCGTGACCACGCCGGACGGCAGGCGTGCGCGCAGCATGAAGGCGTATGCCGGCTCCAGTTTCTGCTTGCGGCGTTCCTCGCGCAGGTCGCGATCGTCCTGCAGGTAGCTGCCGTGGAACTTGAGCAGCTTGTTGTCGTCGTCGCTGATCGCGCCGGTGACCGGGTCGCGCAGGCCCTCGGCGATCGTGCCGCGCAGATGGCGGCTGTCGGCCTTGATGCGTTCGAAATCGGAAAGCGGAGTGCTCATGTCAATACACGTCACGGGCGTAGCGCCCCTGCTGCAATAGATCGGACAGCCACTCCCTGGCCTGTTCGTGGGTGTGTCCGCCGTGCGCTGCGGCGATATCGATTAGCGCGGCGTTCACGTCTTTCGCCATGCGGCTGGCATCGCCGCAGACATAGAGATGCGCGCCCTCCTGCAACCAGGCGTAGAGCGCGCGGCCCTGTTCGCGCAGGCGCTGCTGCACGTAGACCTTGGCCGCATCGTCTCGCGAGAAGGCAAGGTCCAGCCGATGCAGCGAGCCATCGCGCAACGCCGCCTGCCATTCCACCTGGTAGAGAAACTCGCTGCCGAAGTGGCGGTTGCCGAAGAACAGCCAGTTGCGGCCTCGCGCGCCCGTCTCACGGCGTTCCTGCACGAACGCGCGGAACGGCGCGACGCCCGTACCCGGCCCGATCATGATGATGTCGCGCGCATCGTCCTGCGGCAGCCGGAAACGTTCGTTGGCCTCGATGTAGACCGGTAGGCGTTGCTCGTCATCGGCCTGCGCGAGAAACGAGGACGCGGCGCCCCAATGACGCTCGCCGTGCGCGAGGTAGTCGACGACGCCCACCGTGAGATGGACTTCGTCGCCCACCGCCTTCTGGCTCGACGCGATGGAATACAGGCGCGGCGTCAAGGGCCGCAGTGCGGCAACCAGCTCTTCCGCCGACCAGGCGCACGGATGACGCCGCCACAGGTCGATGGGCTGATACTCCGCCATCAAGGCCGCCAGCGCGGCGGACTGGTCCGGACGCAGCAGGCGCGCCAGTTCGTCATCGCCGCTGGCGTCAGCCAGCACCGCAACCAGCGGGCGGCTCAGCCGCGTCAGTTCGCGTTCGTCGGTCAGCCATTGGCGCAGCGAAAGGCTGCGGCCGTCATGGGTCACCGCATGCTCGCCATCGAGCTTTGCCGCATCGAGCCATTGCTGGACCAGGGCGGGAGGATTGCGCGGCCACACGCCCAGCGAATCGCCCGGCTCATAGCTCAAGCCCGATCCTTCGAGCGACAGCTCCACGTGTCGCACATCGCGTCCGGCGTCACGCGCGACGATCGCCTGGTTGTCCAGCAGCGGCGCATGGAACGGTCGCTCGCGCGAATGCGCCGCGCGTTGGGGCACGGGTTGCAGCGTGGCGATGCGGGCGGGCTGCGAGGCGCCAAGCACCTGCCTTGCCTGCTCCAGCGTGTCGTCCAGCCAGGGCGCCGCCACGGCGTCGACGTCGACATCGGCCTCGCCCAAAGGGGCGAACCGGGTGGCGCCGAGTTCCGCGAGCCGCTCGTCGAGCTGCCGGCCGATGGCGCAGAACTGCGGATAACTGGAGTCGCCCAGGCCCAGCACGGCGTAGCGCACGCCGGGCAATTTCGGCGCGCGCTTGCCCAGCACGAACTCGACCAGCCCGCGGGCGTCATCCGGCGGCTCGGCATCGCCCTGCGTGCTGATTACCACGACCAGATGGGTTTCCCTGGCGAGGTCGCGCTGCGGATACGCATCGGCGCGCACCAGGCGCACGGCGAGGCCCGCCGCCTCGGCCCGCGCTTGCAGCAGGGAAGCCACGCGCTTGGCCTGGCCGGTCTGGCTGCCGTAGAGGATGGTGAGCCGTTCCGCCGGGGCTTTCGCCGCGGATGCCGGGGCAGCGTCGCCGCGCTGCAGGCGTTCCGCCCGCGCCGCGCTCCACGCGGCGATCCAATAGAGCTCGGCGGGCCCGAGGCCGTCGACCAGGCGCTCCAGCGAAGACAGCCGGGCGGCTTCCATCGGCGGCAGGCGATTTTCGATCGCAACGACGGCGTTCACATCGGCTTCCTTTGGACGTCCATACATCTGGCCACCCAAAGTAGTCATCGCGTTTTGTCATGTGAAAGGACGTGTTGGCATATGCACATGTCTCCACGCTTATTTCCGGCAGCCGGCCGCGCCGCCCCGTGCCGCGGCAGCCCCGCCCCCTCACGCACTGACCACGATCAACCGGACGCCGCGCCGGCTTGGCTTAGAATGGCGAAATGACCACATCCCACCCCCTCCCCATCGAAGTCCGCGGCTCGGCCCGCCAGCCCCTCGGCATGAGCCCTGCCCAGTTCCTGCGCGACTACTGGCAGAAGCGCCCGTTGCTGATCCGCCAGGCCTTCCCCGATTTCACCCCGCCCATCCAGCCGGACGACCTGGCCGGCCTGGCGCTGGAAGAAACCGCCCTGTCGCGGCTGATCGTCCACGACGAGAACCGCGACCGCTGGAAGGTGAAAACCGGCCCGCTCACCGAGAAGGACTTCGCCAGCACGCCGGACCGCAACTGGACCCTGCTGGTGCAGGACGTGGACAAGTGGGACGCCGACGTGGCCGCCCTGCTGGAACACTTCAGCTTCCTGCCCAGCTGGCGCCTCGACGACATCATGATTTCGTATGCCGAACCGGGCGGCGGCGTGGGCGCGCACGTGGACCAGTACGACGTGTTTCTGCTGCAGGGCATCGGCCAGCGCCACTGGGCGATCAGCACCGATCCCAACGCCCCCAAGGATTTCCGCCCCGACGTAGAGCTCAAGCAGCTCCAGCACTTCGAGCCCACCCATGAGTGGATGCTCGACCCCGGCGACATGCTGTACCTGCCGCCCGGCGTGCCGCACGACGGCATCGCCTACGGCGGCCCCTGCATGACCATTTCGGTGGGCATGCGCGCCCCGTCCCGCGCGGAGCTCACCGGCGACCTCGCCGATTACCTGGCCGAACGCCTGCCCGACGAACTGCGTTACGCCGACGCCGACCTCGCGCCGGCCAAGGCCGTCGGCGAAATCGATCGCGCCGCCGTCGCGCGCGTACGCGAGGCCTTGCCTTTTGCCGCCGCGCTGGACGATGCCACGCTCACCGACTGGTTCGGGCGCTTCATCACCCGCTATCGCAATGCGCAGCTGCCGGTGCCGCCCGAAAAGGAACTGACCGACGCCGCCCTGCGCAAGCAGCTGGATGGCGGCGCCTCGCTGCTGCGCCACCCCTGGGCACGCATGGCATGGGCGCGCGGTAAGCGTGGCGCCACGCTGTTCGTCAATGGCCATGCCTACCCCACCAGCGCCGAATGGGCTGCCAAGGTCTGCGGCGAGCGTGAGCTGACGCCCGGCAAGAACCTGCCTGCCGCCGAGGCCGGCCTGCTGCTGGCCCTGGTCAATGACGGCCATCTGGTCATCCGCAAGGGTCGGCGCCGGTGAAGCTGCAGGACTTCCACGTCGAGCACGCCGACTGGGCCCGCGCGGGAGACCGCGAGGCGCTGAGCGCGATCCGGCGGGAAGTCTTCGTGCGGGAACTGGCCGTCCCCGAGTCGCTCGAATGGGACGATCTCGACGCGCTCTCGTTCCACCTGCTCGCCCGCAACGAGGGCGGCGCGCCGATCGGCTGCGCCCGTCTCACGCCCCAAGGCAAGATCGGCCGGGTAGCGGTGCGCCCGCCCTGGCGTGGCCAGGGCGTAGGGCTCGGCCTGTTGCGCGCCCTGGTGGCCAGGGCGCGATCCGAGGGCCGGGCGGAGGTCACGCTGGACGCACAGCTCGCGGCCGTGACCTTCTACGAACGCGAAGGCTTCGTCGCCCACGGCGACACCTTCGAGGACGCCGGCATCGTCCATCGCTCGATGCGGTTGGAACTGGGCGCACCTCCCCCACCGGTCGCCCCGAATCCCGATGGCCACGCGCTGCCCGCCGGCAGCCGCAGCGAGATCGCCGCCAGCCGCCTGCGCTTGCTGGCCGAGGCAAAGCATCGGCTCTCGATCTACCAGCCCACGCTCGACAGCGACCTCTATGCCAGCCTCGTGGAGATGTCCGAACTCCGGCGCATCGCCAGCTCGGGCCGTGGCGCGGATATCCGCATCCTGCTGCACGATCCGGAAGCGGCCCTGCGCAACAGCCACCGCCTGGTGGCCCTGGCCCAGCGCCTGCCCAGCGTGCTGCACATCCGCACGCCACTGGAAGAGGTGGACCTGGCCTATGCGTCCGCCTACCTCCTCACCGACCAGGGCGGCTACCTCTTCCTGCCCGATGCCCGGCGTGCAAGCGCGCGCGCATCGCTCCGCGACCGGGCGGCCCAGGCGCCGCTGGCGCAGCACTTCAATGACGTGTGGGAGCGATCCGCTCCCGCCCGGGCGCTCCAGCCGCTCGATCTCTAGCCCGTCGCTGAACGGCCCGCATCCGAACCGGTGGCCGGCCCGTGGGCATCATTCACCGCGAAAACCGCTGCCTACGACGATGGTCGGTACCCCCGGGGTCGAAATATCGATCGCCAACCCCATTTCAGGTGCGCTGCTTGGGTTGCCGCGTCGCAGCACCCCAAGGCTATAATTAACGGGATTTTTCCCAGCCAACCGGCCCTCCCCGGCCGGAACCGCTGCAAGCCTCCCTTCCTCACCGGTGGTGACGTGAGCACTAATCTGATCCGCGAGTTTTTCGAATCCTCCCAACTCGCCGGCGGCAACGCCGATTACGTTGAACAGCTCTATGAATCGTGGTTGGCGGACCCTTCAACGGTCGACGCCACCTGGAGCAAATATTTCGAGACTTTCAAAGGCCGCGAGTCGGGGGATGTGCCCCACTCTGCGGCCATTGCGCGTATAGAGGCCGCGCAAAAGCAGCGCCGTAACGGCGTTGCCGTCGCCGCCGGTCCGGTGGACGACGCCCACGCCCGCAAGCAGGCCGGCGTGCTGCGCATCCTCACCGCCTATCGCTCGCGCGGCCACCTGGCCGCCAACCTCGATCCGCTGGGCCTGGCCGAGAAGCTGCCGGCGCCGGATCTGGAGCCCGCTTTCCACGGCCTCTCCGACGCCGACCTCGACACCGAGTTCGACTGCGGCAACTTCGCCGGCGGCGGCCAGCGCATGAAGCTGCGCGACCTGCTGGCTCGACTGAAGAAGGTGTACACCAACACCCTCGGCGTCGAGTTCATGCACATCAGCAACCATGAGCAGCGCAACTGGATCTACACCCGCCTGGAGAAGGCCAACGGCAGCGCCGGCCTCGACGCCGCGGGCAAGAAGCGCGTCCTCGCCGAGCTGACCGCGGCCGAAGGCCTCGAGCGCTACCTGCACACCAAGTACGTCGGCCAGAAGCGCTTCTCGCTGGAAGGCGGCGACAGCCTGATCCCGATGGTGGACGACGTGGTCCGCGCCGCGGGCGACAACGGCATCAAGGAAGTGGTGATCGGCATGGCCCACCGTGGCCGCCTCAATATGCTCGTCAACATCCTGGGCAAGCCGCCGCGCACCCTGTTCAACGAGTTCGAGGGCAAGTGGGATCACCCGGACGACCCGGCCCACTCCGGCGACGTGAAGTACCACATGGGTTTCTCCGCCGACGTCAAGACGCCGAACGGCGGCACCCACGTCGCGCTGGCGTTCAACCCGTCGCACCTGGAAATCGTCAATCCGGTGGTGGCCGGCTCGGTGCATTCGCGCCAGATCCGCCGCCGCGACACCGAGCGCAAGCAGTCGATGGCCGTGCTGGTGCACGGCGACGCGGCGCTGGCCGGCCAGGGCGTGAACATGGAACTGTTCAACATGTCCCAGGCCCGCGGCTTCAAGATCGGCGGCAGCCTGCACATCGTGGTGAACAACCAGGTGGGCTTCACCACGTCGAACCCGCAGGATGCCCGCTCCACGCTGTACTGCACCGACCTGGCCAAGATGGTCAACGCGCCGGTGTTCCACGTGAATGGCGACGATCCGGAAGCGGTGATCCAGGCCACCCGCCTGGCCTACGACTTCCGCAAGGAGTTCCGCAAGGACGTGGTGATCGACCTGGTGTGCTACCGCCGCCACGGCCACAACGAAGCCGACGAGCCGGCGGCCACCCAGCCGGTGATGTACCAGATCATCCGCAAGCGCCCGACCACCCGCGACCTGTACGCGCAGGAGCTGGTCAAGCAGGGCGTGATCGCCGACGGCGATGGCCAGAAGATGTTCGAGGACTACCGCGCACGCCTGGAGGCCGGCGAGCCGATGACCGAGCTCACCACGGCTCTCGTCAAGGACATCGAGGTCGACTGGGACAAGTTCATCGGCGGCAAGCTCTCGACCGAGACCAACACGGGCTACGCCAAGCAGCGCCTGGTCGAACTGGCCAACCAGATCCTGGTCGTGCCGAAAGACATGACGCTGCAGTCGCGCGTGGCCAAGATCTACGAAGACCGCGCGAAGATGGCGGCCGGCGAGCTGCCGGGCGACTGGGGCTTCGCCGAGAACCTGGCCTACGCCACGCTCATCGACGAGAACTACAACCTGCGCATCGTGGGCCAGGACGTGGGCCGCGGCACGTTCTTCCATCGCCATGCCGTGTTGCATGACCAGAAGACCGGCTACACCTACATGCCGCTGGCCGACGTGCGTTCCGGCGCCGACGTCGAGGTGATCGACTCGCTGCTCAGCGAAGAGGCCGTCATGGCCTTCGAATACGGCAGCGCCACCACCGATCCGTACACCCTGCATATCTGGGAAGGCCAGTTCGGCGATTTCGCCAATGGCGCGCAGGTGGTGATCGACCAGTTCATCAGCTCGGGCGAAGCGAAGTGGAACCGCCTGTGCGGCCTCGCGCTGTTCCTGCCGCACGGCTACGAAGGCCAGGGCCCGGAGCACTCCTCCGCCCGCCTGGAGCGCTTCCTGCAGCTGTGCGCGCTGGACAACATGCAGGTCTGCGTACCGACCACGCCGGCCCAGGCGTTCCACATGATCCGCCGCCAGATGGTGCGCCCGACGCGCAAGCCGCTGGTCGTGATGACGCCGAAGTCGCTGCTGCGCCACAAGCTGGCCGTGTCGACGCTGGACGAGCTGGCCACGGGCAGCTTCCAGCTGGTGATCCCGGAACACCGCGAGCTGGCCGCCAAGAAGGTCAAGCGCGTCGTGCTGTGCTCGGGCAAGGTCTACTACGACCTGCTCGAAGACGCCGAGAAGCGCGGCCTCACCGACGTCGCCATCGTGCGCGTGGAACAGCTCTACCCGTTCCCGCGTCCGCAGGTCACGGCCGAACTGGAAAAGTACGCTTCCGCCAAGGAAGTGATCTGGTGCCAGGAAGAGCCGATGAACCAGGGCGCGTGGTTCCAGATCCGCCACCACCTGCAGGCCTGCGTGGGCAGCAAGCAGAGCCTGTCGTATGCCGGCCGCGCGCGTTCGCCGGCGCCGGCGGCGGGCCACCTCAATACCCACGTCGCCGAACAGGCGGCCCTCGTCGAGCAGGCACTGGTCGCGCCGATCGGCACCGACCACTCCGCGGAATAGTTTCCTCATTGAACAGTGCGGCCATGGATGGCCGCTTTTTGACTTTCGCGTTCACGGACGAACGCACGAATTTTGAATAGTGCGGCCAGGGATAGCCGCTTTTTGACCTCAGCGTTCAGGGATGGACGCACTAATCAAGGAAATCACATGTCCATCGAAGTCAAAGTCCCCGTCCTGCCCGAGTCCGTCTCCGACGCCACCATCGCCACCTGGCACAAGAAGGCCGGTGAAGCGGTCAAGCGCGATGAGAACCTGGTCGACCTGGAAACCGACAAGGTGGTGCTGGAAGTGCCCTCCCCGGTCGACGGCGTGCTGAAGGAAATCAAGTTCCAGTCCGGCGACACCGTGACCAGCCAGCAGGTCATCGCGGTGATCGAGGAAGGCGCGGCCG
>NZ_BCPR01000117.1 GCF_016586165.1 Dyella sp. EPa41
GTACTGCTGGGCCAGGTCCTCCGGCATGTGCGAGATCACCGGATCGCCGAACTTGGCGCCGGTGAAGTTGAGGTTCTTCATCACCTCGTCTTCGCTCAGGCCAAGGTCTTCGGCCATGCGCGAATAGCGCACGTACTTCAGCGAGTGACAACCAACGCAATAGTTGAAGAACAGCTTGGCGCCACGCTGCAGCGAAGCCTGGTCGCGGATATTGGTGCCAGCCGAGGGCAGGTCGCCCTCTTCCGCGGCCATGGCCTGGGTGGTGCCGACCAGCAGGCCGAGCGCAAGCGCAAACGAGGCAATGGTTTTCGTCATCGGGGACTGTCGCTTAGTCATGGTCAAACACCACCCGCTCTGGAACCGGCTTGGTCTTTTCCCAGCCGAGATGCGTGTAGCACCACAGGAACACGAAATAGCCGAAGTAGATGAAGGTCATCACACGGCCGAACGTGTTCTCCCAGAAGGTCGCGTCCGTAGGCACCCACTCGACGAGCTTCTCACCGACCACGCCGGCACCCACCAGGGCCAGTCCGATGAAGGAGCCGGCGAAAGCCATCAGCGCCACCTTGAAGCCGGTGCCGCGATAGCGGATCGAGCGCACCTTGCCCGCGTCGATCCACGGCAGCAGGAACAGCAGCGCGATGGCGCCGAACATGCCCAGCACGCCCCAGAAGGCGGTGCCGAAGAACGACGGGATCATGCGCAGGATCGCGTAGAACGGGGTGAAGTACCAGGAGGGCTTGATGTGGGTGGGCGTCACCAGGTTGTTGGCCGGGATGAAGTTGTCATGCTCCAGGAACCAGCCACCCACGGTGGGCGAGAAGAAGATGATGAACGCCGCGATCAACACGAAGAAGCCCACCGCCACCAGGTCATGCACGGTGTAGTACGGATGGAACGGAATGCCGTCGGCCGGCTTGTTCGGGTCCCAGCGGTTGCCCTTGGGCCCCTTCTTGATCTCGACACCGTCCGGGTTGTTCGAACCCACTTCGTGCAACGCGAAAATGTGCAGCACCACCAGCAACAGCAGCACCAGCGGCAGCGCGATCACGTGCAGGGCGAAGAAGCGGTTGAGCGTGGCATCGGCGGGCAGGTAGTCGCCCATGATCCATTCGACCAGGCTGCCGCCGATCACCGGGATGGTGCCGAACAGCGAGATGATCACCTTGGCGCCCCAGAACGACATGTTGCCCCACGGCAGCACGTAGCCCATGAAGGCCTCGGCCATCAGCGCCAGGAACACCAGCATGCCCAGCAGCCACACCAGCTCGCGCGGCTTTTGGTACGAGCCGTACATCAGGCCGCGGAACATGTGCAGGAACACCACCACGAAGAACAGCGAGGCGCCGGTGGAGTGCATGTAGCGGATCAGCCAGCCCCACTCCACGTCACGCATGATGTACTCGACCGAGTTGAAGGCTTCCGCCGCACTCGTCTTGTAGTTCATGGTGAGGAAGATGCCGGTGACGATCTGGTTGACGAACACCAGCAACGCCAACACACCGAAGTAGTACCAGAAGTTGAAGTTCTTCGGCGCGTAATACTCGGTCATGTGCTTGCGGTATACCGGCATCAAGCCGGGCGCCCGCTCATTGACCCAATCGCCGATACGCGTGAATACGTTGGCCATCAGCCGGCCTCCTTCGGATCCACGCCAATCTGGATGTGCGTGTCATCGATGAAATGGTACGGCGGCACCAGCAGGTTCTTCGGTGCCGGCACGCCGGCGTAGACGCGGCCGGACATGTCGTAACGCGACTTGTGGCAGGGGCAGTAGAAGCCGCCCTTCCACTCCGGATCGAACGGCTCGGGCTTCATCACCGGCACGAAGTCGGGCACGCAACCCAGGTGGGTGCACAGGCCGACCAGCACCAGCCACTCGGGCTTGATGGAGCGCGCCTCGTTCTGCGCGTACTTGGGCTGCTGCTCGGCCGAGCCCTGGTCGGACTTGGCGTCGACCAGGCGACTGTCCTGGCTGGGCAGCGCGTCGAGCTGGGCCTTGGTGCGATTGACCACGAAGACCGGGAGACCGCGCCAAGGATAGGTGACCTTCTGGCCTTCCTCGATCTTGCTGATGTCGACCGTGACCGGCGCACCCGCGGACTTGGCCCGCGCACTGGGCTCCCACGACTTGATGAAGGGCACAGCTGCCGCGACGACTCCCACACCTCCGACCACTGCCGTGGTCGCTGTGAGGAAGCGGCGGCGGCCGTGATCGACGACTTCGTTCGCCATCAGGCTCTCCGGTACTTACATGCCATTGAGACGCGGAACTTAAGAGTTCCACAGGTGCTTGCCAAGCGCGTCGACACGTACGACAGCGGAAAACCTTCCGCATCGGACCAGAAAAATCCTAGTAACTCCCCCATACAGCAGGCACGCGGCGCCGTGACGGTGGGCATGCGGCAGAGCCGCAGGCTTTCGATTCGGGACACCTTGCGCACCGGGAAGCTCCCGGGACGACCCGCTTCGCAAGCGCCAGCAGAATCCGGCTCCCGCAAAATCGCGTTAGTGTAGCGTCAGGGCATGACTCGTACAATAAAAGCGGTGCTTTTGCCGCACCCACGCATGACTCGACCTAACGCCTTGCCACGAAACGCATAACGACATGAAACATGCCGCAGGCACGCTCGCCTTCATTGCCCGCTTCGTCGTGATTGGGCTGGCGGCTGCCTTCGTCATCAGCCTTTTGTGGCCGAATGTCGGCAATCGCCTGCGGCAACATTTTGGCGTCGGGCAGCCCGCCGTGGAGAGCTCTGCGGCGACGGCTCCCGCCGCGCCTGTCAGCGGCCCGGCCTCGTATGCCGACGCCGTCTCGCGTGCGGCGCCGTCGGTGGTCAACATCTACGCAAACAAGATGGTCACCGAGCAAGCCGTGCAGATGTACACCGACCCCGTGCTGCAGCGGCTCTTCGGCGGCCGCCCGGCCGGCCCCGCCTACAAGAAGCGCGAGCAGAACCTGGGGTCGGGCGTGATCGTGAGCAGCCAGGGCTATGTGCTCACCAACAATCACGTGATCGCCAACGCCGACGACATCCAGGTGCTGCTGTACGACGGCCGCGTGGCCAAGGCCAAGGTGGTCGGCGCGGACATGGAGACCGACCTGGCGGTGCTGAAGATCGATGCAGGCAACCTGCCCGTCATCCATATCGCCGACCGCCACGCCGTGCGTACCGGCGACGTGGTGCTGGCCATCGGCAACCCGCTCGGCCTCAACCAGACCGTGACCATGGGCATCGTGAGCGCCATCGGCCGACAGCTGAGCAGCGGCAGTCCGGAAGACTTCATCCAGACCGATGCGGCCATCAATCTCGGCAACTCGGGCGGTGCACTGGTCAACACCGAAGGCGAACTGGTCGGCATCAACACCTTGCTGATCGGCAAGGCCGCCAACGCCGAAGGCATCAGCTTCGCGATCCCCGTGGCGAGCGCCAAGAAGGTGCTGGACCAGATCATCGATACCGGCCACGTGGTGCGCGGCTGGATGGGGGCGGACTACACCTTTGTCCCGGTGGCCGCCGACAGCGGCCTGCCCGCCGCGGCACGAGGGGCGGTAGTCACCGACATCTACCCCGGTGGCCCGGCGGCCCAGGCGGGCATCCAGCCCCACGACATCCTGCTGCGACTGGGCCAGGAAGACATCGTCGACCCTGCCGACTTGCGCCGGCACGAGGCGGCGCTCAAGCCCGGCAGCAAGGTGGAAGTGTCGGGGTTGCGCAACGGCACGCCGTTCCGCACCGAGGTGATCCTGGCTCAACGGCCGCCACAGACGCCGACCGCCTCACTGGATGGCTGATACCCCACCGGTCACCACCGGCACGCGGCCGCCCGGCAGGTGGATGGCCTGTCCGTAGCGGCGGCGCAGCGTACCCACGCGTTCAACGTAGACCCGGGTTTCGTCATACGGCGGCACGCCGTTGTAGCGCTGCACGGCGCCCGGCCCCGCGTTGTAGGCGGCAGCGGCCAACTGCTCGTTGCCATTGAACGTGCGCAGCAACAAGCCGAGGTAACGGGCGCCGCCGCGGATGTTCTGGGCCGTGTCGAACGCGTCCTTCACCCCCATGTCGAGCGCCGTGCCCGGCATCAGCTGCATCAGGCCCTGGGCTCCCTTGATGGAGAGCGCCCGCGGGTTGAACGCGCTTTCGGCATGAATGATGGCCCGCAGGAACGCCTCGTCGACCCCCGACTCCTGGCTGGCCAACTGGATGACGTCCATATAGGCGGACAGATTGAGCGCCACCGAATCCCAGCGGATGCTCGAATGCAGGTTGCAGGCCACGCAGGTGGCGATATAGGTGAACAGCATCGTCACCGCGGGCCCCTGCGCCGCCGCAGGGCGAAGGTTGGTGTACTCCACGCTGCCGTCCTTGCGGACGATGCGATAGACCGCCCCGCGAAGCACACGATCGCCGTCGGCCGACACATTCGCCACCGGCTTGTCAGGCACCGGGGCGCTGCGGGCCGGCGCGGTCTCGCTGTAGCTCCACTGCCCCGGCTTGCCGTCGGGCGAAGGGGGCGGCGGCACGCGGCGCGCCGTGGTGTCGACGGAATCCCGCACCCAGGCCAGGGACGTCACCGGTGGTGCGGCAAGAGCTGCCTTGGCCGCCGAGGTCTGGGCCGAGCCCTGCACGCCCGAAAGGGTCGGAACGGATGCCTTGGGTGCCACCTTGCGGCGCACCGGCTCGGCCGCCCCGGCGATCTTGGTGCAGCCCTGATAGCCCGCCGCGCTGCTGCTGAAGACGACTTCGCCCGACGCGCCGGTACAACGATAGAGCGCACCGGCGTGGCCGGCCGAAGGCAGGCCCAGCAACCCCAGCAAAAGGGCGCAGCCGGCCGCCAGCCGCTGCAGGGCCGGATCATGGATCCACGGCGAAAACCGCCGGATCACGGCATCCGCACCGGTCGCAGCACGCTGGCTACGATCCGATTCCGACCCCATACGCCCATACTTCCCCCTTCGTCATGCATTCCCGCACCGCTGGACGGCGGCAGGCACGGCGCAGTGTGCCCCCTGCCAAAGCGCGAGCCAAGCATCACCTGGCCATTTCGTGCGGCAGGGCAAACTTGCGTGCCAAGCGCGCCTCATGGGCATGCAAGTATCTGACCACGCAGGCCCTTCGGCTGGCGGGGGCGCGGCGGGGAGCGTAAACTGTGGGGTTCGGCAATCCTCCCGCCGCCCAGTAAACGATGGTATCCAAGCCCATGACCGGCAAGCTTTTCATCAAAACCCACGGCTGCCAGATGAACGAGTACGACTCGGCCAAGATGGCCGACGTGCTCAAGGCCTCGCATGGGCTGGAGCTGACCCAGGACGAGTCCGAGGCGGACGTCATCCTGGTCAACACCTGCTCGATCCGCGAGAAGGCCCAGGAAAAGGTGTTCAGCCAGCTCGGCCGCTGGAAGGAGCACAAGCAGGGCGGCAAGGCGGTGCTGATCGGCGTGGGTGGCTGCGTGGCCTCGCAGGAAGGCAAGGACATCATCAAGCGCGCGCCGTACGTGGACCTGGTGTTCGGCCCGCAGACCCTGCACCGCCTGCCCGAGCTGATCGAGGCGCGCCGCGAGAGCGGCAAGCCCCAGGTGGACATCAGCTTCCCGGAGATCGAGAAGTTCGACCGCCTGCCCGAGCCGCGCGCCGAGGGCCCCACCGCCTTCGTCTCCATCATGGAAGGCTGCTCCAAGTACTGCTCCTACTGCGTGGTGCCCTACACCCGCGGCGAGGAGATCAGCCGCCCGTTTGACGACGTGCTGGTGGAAGTGGCGCAGCTCGCCGAACAGGGCGTGCGCGAAGTGACCCTGCTGGGCCAGAACGTCAATGCCTATCGCGGCCCGACGCACGACGGCGGCATCGCCGACCTGTCCGTGCTCATCCATGCCATCGCGCAGATCGAGGGCATCGGCCGCATCCGCTTCACCACCTCGCATCCGCTGGAGTTCTCCGACTCGCTGATCGAGGCGTACGCGAACGTGCCGCAGCTGTGCAACTTCCTGCACCTGCCCATGCAGGCCGGTTCGGATCGCATTCTCGCCGCGATGAAACGCGGTTACACGACGCTGGAATTCAAGCAGAAGATCCGCAAGCTGCGCGCCGTGCGCCCGGACATCTGCCTGTCCTCGGACTTCATCGTGGGCTTCCCCGGCGAGACCGACGAGGATTTCGAGAAGACCATGAAGCTGATCGAAGACGTCGGCTTCGACCAGAGCTTCTCCTTCATCTTCTCGGCGCGCCCCGGCACGCCGGCCGCCAACCTCGAGGACCACACCTCCTCCGAGGTGAAGCACGAGCGCCTCTCGCGCCTGCAGGCCAAGCTCAACGACAATGCGCGCAAGATCAACGAGGCGATGGTCGGCACGGTGCAGCGCGTGCTGGTGGAAAAGCCCAGCAAGAAAGACCCCAACGAGTTCACCGGCCGCACCGAGAACATGCGCTTCGTGAACTTCCCGGGCCATGCGCGCATGATCGGCCAGTTCATCGACGTGGTGATCACCGAAGCGATGAGCAACTCGCTGCGTGGCCGCGTGCATATCGCCGATGAAGCCGCCGCCTGATCTTGAGCCTTTTGAGAAGCCCCTCTCCCTCCGGGAGAGGGGCTGGGGTGAGGGTACGGGGCTTGCGACACGCCCCCATAAAGCCGCCAGCCCGCACCCTCTTCCGCCTGCCGGCACCTTCTCCCGAGGGGAGAAGGGTCTCCCCTCGAACTCTTCGACACCTTTCATGACCAACGGCCTCCCCCAACGCGACTTCGCACTGGAACCTGAAGACAACGCCCGGCTTTCCAACCTGTGCGGGCCGTTCGACGAACACCTGCGCCAGGTGGAATTGCGCCTAGGCGTGGAGATCAACCATCGCGGCAACCTGTTCCAGGTGATCGGCGAGGAAGGCGCCGTGCGCGCGGCCGAGAAGGTGCTGCATGCGCTCTACGCAAGCACCGAGAGCGAATCGCTCAACGGCGCCAAGATCAACCTGCACCTGGCCGAATCGGGCATCGAGGCGATCGTCGCCGATGCGGCCGAGGGCGCGCAGGAAGTCGCCATCAAGGTGAAGCGCGGCGTGATCAAGGGCCGCGGCCCCAACCAGGCGCGCTACCTCCACGCGATCACCACGCACGACATCAGTTTCGGCGTCGGCCCCGCCGGCACCGGCAAGACCTATCTCGCCGTGGCGAGTGCGGTCGAGGCGCTGGAAGCGAACCGCGTGCAGCGCCTGCTGCTGGTGCGCCCGGCAGTGGAAGCCGGCGAGAAGCTCGGTTTCCTGCCTGGCGATCTCTCGCAGAAGGTCGACCCCTATCTGCGCCCGCTGTACGACGCACTGTACGAAATGCTCGGCTTCGAGAAGGTCGCCAAGCTGATCGAGCGCAACGTGATCGAGATCGCCCCGCTCGCCTATATGCGCGGGCGCACGCTCAACGATTCCTACGTGATCCTCGACGAGGCGCAGAACACCACCGTCGAGCAGATGAAGATGTTCCTCACGCGCATCGGCTTCGGCTCGGTGGCGGTGATCACCGGCGACGTCAGCCAGATCGACCTGCCGCGCCACGTGCGCTCGGGCCTGCGCCACGCCATCGAGGTGCTGCGCGGCGTCGACGGCATCAGCTTCACCTTCTTCACCTCGCGCGACGTGGTGCGCCATCCGCTGGTGGCGAAGATCGTGCGTGCCTACGAAGCGTTCGAGCAGGCCAACGAGGAACCGCCCAGGTGAGTGCCACGCCACTGACGCTTTCCGTGGGCTACGCCGCGGCGCGCAAGGGCGTGCCTTCGTCACCCAGCTTCCGCGCATGGGTGGAAGCCGCGCTGCGTGGAGCGAGGCGCCGCAAGGCCACCGAGCTTTCCATTCGCATCGTGGATGCCAAGGAAGGCCGCGCGCTCAATCGCGACTATCGCGGCAAGGACTACGCCACCAATGTGCTGTCATTTCCGGTGGAGCTGCCGCCCGGCGTCAACCTACCCCTCATTGGCGACTTGGTGATCTGTGCGCCGGTGGTCGCCCGCGAAGCTGCCGAGCAGGGCAAGCGAGCACGCGACCATTGGGCCCACATGACCGTGCATGGCGTGCTGCACCTGCTGGGCTATGACCATATCGAGGACGACGAAGCCGAGGCGATGGAGGCGCTGGAGACGCGCATCCTGGCCGGGCTGGGGATTGCCGACCCCTACGACGCCTGAGCTTTTGCCTCCTCTCCCCTCCGGGGAGGGGACTGAGGTGAGGGGGCGATCTTGCGACTCCGCCGAGCCAGAACCGGCTCCGGACAAACGCTACCGCGAGCACCCACCCCTCACCCTGCCCTCTCCCCGGAGGGGAGAGGGAAACCTCAAAGGGAGAGGGGCAATCTTGCGCCTCGGCTGCGCCAGAGCCGGCTCCGGACACACGCTGCCGCGAGCACCCACCC
>NZ_BCPR01000118.1 GCF_016586165.1 Dyella sp. EPa41
GCGAGCCCAATCGCGGTAACGCAACGATCAGGCACAACGACTGTGCCGGTGAGACACGCCACCAAAACTGAGGCGAAAGGCTGTCGCGCACAGGGTGCGCTCCTACAAGGCAACGAACGCCACGCAGAGAAAGTGACCCGGGCCGCGACAGCGGCTCGGAAGCCCGCCGCCCCACAGGGACTTCCTTCGGTCGCATGCGAGCCAGGCCGCGAAAGACAGCAACTAAGACATCGCCAACTGCATGCCTGAAGAACGAATGCTGCAGACCGGCGCGAAAGGCGGTCGCGCACTGGGTGCGCTCCTACAAGGCGAGTGGAACGCTGGTCATTGCGGAATCGGCGGTTCGGTACCCGGCGAAGGCGGACCCGGCAGCGGCGGCAGGTAGTAGAGGCGCCAGGCGACCAGCAGGCCGGCCAGCACGAGAATCGCGACGAACGAGGCCACGCCGTTCCAGCCGTGCGTGGCGTAGAACACGCCGCCGCCCGCGCCGGCCAGGCTCGAGCCCATGTAATACGCGAACAGGTACATCGACGAGGCTTGCGCCTTGGCGTTGCCGGCGCGACGCCCCACCCAGCTGCTGGCAATGGAATGGCCGCCGAAAAAGCCGAAGGTCACCGCCACGATGCCCAGCACGATCAACGGCAAGGGCCGCAGCACCGTGAGCCCGACGCCGAGCAGCATCAGCGCGAATGCCGTCCATAACACCTTGCGGCGCCCCAGCTTGCCGGCAAGATGCCCCATCCACGCCGAACTGAAGGTGCCGATCAGGTACACGCTGAAGATCGCGCCCACCACCGCCTGGCCCAGGTTGTAAGGCGGCGCCAACAGGCGGTAGCCGATGTAGTTGTAGAGGGTGACGAACGCACCGAGCAGCAGGAAACCCTCGGCAAACAGCCACGGCAGGCCGGCGTCGCGAAACGCGAGCGCGAAGCGGCCCACCAACGTGCCCAACCGCAGCGGATGACGCACGTGATGCCGCGAAGGCGGCAGGCTGCGCCAGAAGACGAGACCGGACACCAGTCCGATCAGCCCCACCGTGGCAACGCCCCAGCGCCAGCCCACGAAATCGGCAAGCACGCCGGCCACCAGGCGGCCGCCCATGCCGCCGATCGCGTTGCCGCTGATATAGAGGCCCATGCCCAGGCCGATCGACTCGGGATGCATCTCTTCGCTGAGGTACGTCATCGCGACCGCAGGCAGGCCGCTCAAGGTGAGGCCCAGCAGCGAGCGCAGCACCAGCAGCATGGTCCAGTCCGGGACCAGCGCGGTCAGAAGCACCAGCACGGCGGATGACAGCAGCGATGCCGTCATCACCGATTTGCGGCCCACCGCGTCGGATACGCCGCCCGCAAACAGCATGGCGAACGCGAGCACACCCGTCGTGAGGGACAGCGACAGCGCCGAGGTGGCGGCGCTCACGCCGTAGTCCCTGCTGAACTCAGGCATCAACGGCTGCGTGCAATAGAGCAGGCCGAACGTCGCCACGCCGGCGGCGAACAGGGCCAGGTTGGTACGACGGAAGGCAGGAGTCCCGTGGCGGATATGGGTGGAGGGCTCAGGTTCCGTCTTGCCGGGACGATGTTCCGGATGGGACACCGGACCTGCCTGGTCTTGCCTGGCCATCCACTCGCACCTTTACCGCACCGGAAAGGCAACAAGCATAGGCCGTGGCGGCGCCCGGATCGAGGAGCGGTTCAAAACGCCTGTTTGGAAAACGTTTTCTCCATCGCCAGACCCGGGTGAAATCGACCCGGCAGCCGATTAACGTGATACATAGTGCCCAACGAGAGCCCGCGACAAGCATAAAGGGCTCGGGTACCGGCAGGGGGGCCGGAACATGGGGGGATTCGTGTATCGCAAGCCCGTGGCGGTCTTCGTCGCCTGTCTGTTCGCGGCGCTTTACGCGCTGGTGTTGCATGCCGCCCCTGGCCTGCCCCGCGAGCCGCAGCTGCAGATCGCTTCGCTGCCGGCCACGGCACCGATGCTGCCAGCCGCACAGGTGGTGCAAGGCGCGCTTGATACCTCCTTCGTGCCGAGCCCATCGCCCTATACGCCCAACGCCGCCGATACCCGCCGCTGGTATCGCCTCACCACGGATATCGATTGGAACCACGCAAGCCCACCGGTGCTGAGCTTCACCGGCGCCACCTATATCCGCATCACCGTCTACGCACCGCCCGATTACCAGCCGCAAGCGCTGTGGTTCGCGCAAACCGAAGGCATCCATCGCTTCTCGCGCCATCACCTGGCCGTCCAGCTGCCGCAAGACCTGCGCGCGGGCCAACCGATCTACGCGGAGATTGCCTCGGACAGTTTCACGCGCCAGATCAAACCGGCGCTCACCGACATGGCGCACTACCAGGCCGAAGACCTCGCGCACGTGCGCCTCACCACGCTGTTCGCCAGCGTGCAGTTCACCATGATCCTGGCCGCGATGTGCCTGTGGCTGGTGCTGCGTGACCGCGTGCTGTCCTACTTCATCGGCTATGCCACGTTCCAGCTCGTCTACCAGATGCTGATGAGTGGCGAGATCTACGAGCTGCCTGGCGGCAGCATCTTCGTGCCGCTGGGCACGCGCGCACCCTGGCTGTTCGCGACGTTGAGCGCACCGCTCTCGATGTCCTTCATCCTGGAATTCTGCGACCTGCGCGAGATCACGCCGAGGGCCGCGAAGATCATGGGCTGGATGCGCTGGCCGTTCCTGCCCGCCGCCTTGCTGATCTGGATGCCGTTCGCGGTGCGCACGAACGCACTCGTCAACTCGTTCAACCTGTGGTTCATGATCACCTCGGTGTGGGCGCTGGGCACGGTGATGCTTGCCGCCGCGCGCCACGGCCGGCAGGCACGATTCTTCCTGATCGCCTGGATGCCGCAGGTAATGCTCACGCTGCTGCGCGTGCTGCAGATCCTGCTGAAGCTGGACCTGCCGCCATGGCTGGAATACGGCTACCCGTTCACCATGGCGTTCTCCTGCGTGGTGGTCACCATTGGCCTCGCCGATCTCTCGCTGCGCGCGCGCCGCGAGCGCGACATGGCGCACCATCTCGCCGACCACGATGCGCTCACCGGCGTGCTCAACCGCCGCGCGCTGGTTCGCCGCCTGCATGCGGCCATCGCCGATGCGCGACAGCACAAGGAGCCGCTGGCGCTGCTGTTCCTCGACATGGACCATTTCAAGTCGGTGAACGACCGCTACGGCCACCAGGTCGGCGACGCCTGCCTGCGCGCGGTGGCCGAAGCCATCGCCGACGAACTGCGGCCCACGGACTGGCTGGGGCGCTACGGCGGCGAGGAGTTCGTGGCTTGCCTGCCGGGCGCGAGCCATGACAACGCCATGCATATCGGCGAGCGTATCCGCCATCGCATCGAGACCCTGCAGGTGCATTCGCGCGGCACCACGCTGCAGACCACCATCAGCATGGGCGTCGCCAGCCTCGGCGACCACACCGATACCGCCGACGAGTTGATCGCCCGCGCCGATGCCGCGCTCTATCGCGCCAAGGTCGACGGACGCAATCGCATCGTCGCGTACTCGCTCTTCGTCGCTACCACCCACTGACCCAAGGACGCCCGTGGACACACCGCATGTGTTGCAGCCGCACGACCTGGAAGCCGGCGATGTGCTGTTGCACATGGGGCGTGGCGAACTCTCGCGATTGATCGCATGGGTGGGCGACAGCGCCTACAGCCATGCCGCCGTGGTGGTCGACGACACGCAGCTGATCGAGGCGGCCGCCAGCGGCGTGCGTCTTGCGACGCTCGGGCAGCGCATCACGATGAGGGAGAACTTCCACTACATCGACGTGTTCCGGCCATCGCGCCTGCAACAACCGGACCGCGACACGATGCTCGGCGACCTGCGCATGGCGCTCATGCCGTATCTCGGGCGCCCGTACCCGATGACCTCGCTGTTCATGCTCGGCATCGTATGCGCGGTACGCAACAAGATTCCCGGCAGCCGCGACCTGCGCCGCGTGGTGCGCATGGCGCTGGACCTGGTCGTCGACAACGACCCGACCCGCGTGGTGTGCAGCGAACTGGTCTATCGCGGCTTCGACGAAGCGCCGACCTCGCCGGCCCATGCCCTGCGCCTGCCGGTGGCCACCCGCTCCCGCCAGCACACGCCGCTGCCCGACATCGACCTGCTCGCGCTCGCGCACGAGACCCTGGACGACTTGCGCCGTGCCGATCGTTCGCCGAGCCTGGCCAGCGAAATCGCCCTGCTCTCTTCGCCGATGCACGGCATGCGCGAGCTGACCGCCGCCGCGGCCGAAGACGCCTCCGAGGATGAAGATCTCGCGCTTCGCCTGTTGCAGGCCCGGACGCGCCTGGGCATCACGGCACCCAGGCAGGCGTCGCTCGCCGCCACTGGGGCAGCGCTCGCCCTGCCCGAGCCGACGCCCAATCCCAAGACCGTACTGCCGGCCGATCTCGAGTTCAGCCCGGGGCTGGTGAAGATCGGCCGCCTGGCGCTCGCTTCGACCTAGCGACCCGATGCGCTCCGGCGATTACTTCGCCGGGACGCCATAGGCCCATACGAGAAACGGCGGCAGCATCCGCTTCCACGTCGCCTGGTTGTGCTCGCCGTCGGCCAGCACCTGGAACGCGACGTCTGCGCTGCGCGCGGGATGGTCGCCGTCATCGTCGTCCACGCGGTAACCCAGGTCGCGCAGCCCGCGCTCGCGGGTTCCATCGGGAAGGCGAACACCTTCAACGAGATCCCGCGCGTCTTCCACCGCATCGATCACGCCGTTGCCATTGCGGTCGTTGGTCTCCTCGCGACCGCCCACGGCGATCCAGAAGCGCAACGGTTTGCGCGCCGTGGCCCGATCCACCATGGCCTGCGCCAGACGCGAGGACTCCACCGCCTGTGGGCTGCTGCGATCCGCGGCGAGCCAGAACGACGGCGAGAACGCACCGACGCGACCGAACACCTCCGGATATTCCCACCCAAGGTTGAACGCGTTCAACGCGCCAAGCGACCAGCCGAGCATCGTGCGGCCGCTGGCGTTTGCGCGGGTGCGGTAGTGCGCGTCCACATATGGCACGAGCTGTGTCGCGACCCAGTCGGAATACTCATGGGCGCGGCTGCCGATCGGCCCGATACGCGAACCGCCCACCACGCTGCGACGACGGCTGCGGTCGGACAGGCCATAACCGGACGCGCGATCCGCCAGCATGTCCACGGCGACCACGATCACCGGTTCGATGGCATGCGCGGCATAGAGCCGCGCAAGCGTATCGCGCAGGCCTACCGCCGCCATGTCCTGTCCGTCGTTGGCATAGAGCACGGGGTAACGGGCCGGTGCCGCGCCCTTGTCCGCATAGCCCGGCGGCAGGTAGACCGTCACCTTGATCTGTTCGGGCGCAAACGCCTTCGCATCCATGGCCAGATGGACCACCGATGGATCATCGCCCGCTTGCGCGGATGCCTGTCCATGCGCGCCGCCCGCCAACAGCAAGCCGAGTACCAGCAGGCGCCACCGCTTCATGCCTCTCCCTCCCTCACGCGACGTCGTCATTCGAGCACCAGCAGCCAGCCCTTGCCGGGCTCGACGGGAATGGCATCACCCGGCCTGAAGGTCGCCGCGGGCTGGAAACCTTCGATCGGCGTCGCCACCAGCCTTGCCTTGCCGGCAGCAAGGCCCAGCGCCTTCCAGTCGACGGCCAGCTTCACCGAAGTCTTTTCAGGCGCCCAGGAAGCCAGCGCCACGAGCGTCTTCTTGCCCTTGCGCACGTAACTGGTCGCCAGCACGTCGGCACGACCGGTCTTGATCGGCGTGTCGTGCACCCACCAGCCGACCATGTCCGCCTGCTCGATGCCGAACGCGTCCCACAGTTTCCACAGCCCGCGCGGATCGCTGCCCGGCGACCAGCCCAGGCGGTTCGTCATGCCGAACAACATGCCGCGCCACGGGTTGCCGTCGTGCTGCAGCATCTCGCCCATCAGGCCATACGGAATACCCGAGATCTCGGTGAGCCAGTAGCCCGGCGAGGTCTTCTCGTAGTCGAACTCCTCGCCGAACCACAGGCGATCGAGGTACGGGAACAGTTCCATGTACAGCAGTACGCTGTTGATGTAACCGTCGCGCGGGTTGTATTGGCTGGCCGAGTGCAGGTCGATCAGCGGTTGCTCGCGATGGGCCTGGAGCACCTTGCGCACGCGCTTCATGGTGGTGCGGTCGTAGGCCACGTCGTCAAGGTAGAGGCCATCGATGCCCATGTTGCGCGCGAGCCAGTCCAGCCCTTCGATGTAGTAGTTGTGCCAGCGGCTCTGCCCCGCGTTGATCACCGCGGCATCGCGATTCTCGGGCACGTGCCACGCGGCGATGTAGTCGCCATCCAGATGCTCCTGCAGCCAGGAGAAGCCACCACCCTTGCCGCCGCTGACCACCTCGTGGCCCAGGCTTTCCAGCATCGGCAACTCGGGCGCGCGATCGGACAGCTCGCGCACCGTGTCGTAGATCTTCACGCGCATGCCGCGCTGGTGTGCCGCATCGATATAGGCACGCATCGCTTGCGGCTCGAGGAAGGGATAGTTGATCCATGGATTGATCGGCGTCGCGTGGTGGATGTTCACCACGTTCGCACCATCGGCCTTGATCGCATCGAGGTCGCCGTACTTGTGGAAGTAGCGCTCGGCAAAGTGCTCGGCCGGCTTGATCGGCTTGAACGGGGTGACGCGCATGACGAGGTCGTAGTGCAGCGTTTCGCCGGCTTTCATCTGGCGCGGGCCGCTGAACGCTTCCACCGCGTAGGCCTCGCGGCCGCCGTGCAGGCGAATGCCGCCCTGCCCGGCGTTGTCCCACGACACCGGCATGCGCAGCGGTTGCTGATGGTAGAAGTTGGTATTCAACGGACGCTGGTAGTGCTCGTCGCGCAGGTGGAACTCCAGGCCGGCGTTCACCGTGCCGATCCACGCGCCGTCCTGGTTGTTCCGTACGTTCCACTTCCACTCGAAATCCGCAGGCGCGTGGTCGCCCGTGCGTCCCAGGCCGAGCTGGTACTGCGCCATGCCATGAGTCAGCGGCATCTCCAGGCGGATGTCGCGAAGCGTCGCCGCGTCCTTCGCCGTCAGTGCGATCGAGTAGACCAGCGTGCCGTCCGCCTCGAGGCTGGCCTGCACGTCGCCCTGCAAAGGCCCGGCGGCACCGGCCACCTGCCAGTGCGCCTTGGCCGGGCCATCCGCCTGCACGGCGGGCGCCTTCGAGCCGGTCAATACGTGCACACCGCTCGCGTCCTCCACGACCAGGCGCATCGGCGCCGCCAGCATGCTCATCGGCCGGGCGGCGAATCCCGTCATGCGCTCGTCGAAACGGCTGGTGATTTGGGCCGGCAAGCCGTTGTCGCCGAGCGTCACGTCGCGGCCCAGCAGGCCCAGCGTGCTGTCCTTGACCGTGATCGCGGTGAACGGCTTTACCAGCTCGTCGTCCTGCGCCAGCGTGGAGTCGAGCCAGCGCAGGCGCGTGAGCTTGAAGGGATCATCGTCGCCGTGCGCGACGGCCTGCCCGGCCTCCACCGTGACGACGAGCGGAATCTTCTTTGCCGGCACATCCTCCGCGCTGACCGTCACCTCGCCGCGATACACACCGGGCTGCGCGGATGCCGGTATGTCCAAGCCCATCCACAACGGCTGTATCTTTCCTTCCGGCACATCGACGCGTGTCGTGAACGGCTTGCCCACGTAGTCGACGCCGCCAAGGTTGAAGCAGGTGAATGCAACCGAAGGAATGCTAGCGCCGGCATCGCCGCGCAGGTCGCTGAACGACACGCGCACATCGTCCACCTTGCCATGCGGCGCCCATGCGCCCACCTGGAAGCTCAGGTATTCGCCACGCAGCGCGCTGTCGCTCAGCGTGCCGCCCGCGCCGCGCTTGGCCCAGCTCTCGGGCAAGGCATCGAACATGCGCACCGGATGCTCGCGCGTCTCCGGAAACACCAGCAGTCGTTCGTTCGCATGCGCCGCCAGCAGCGCCGTCACCTCTGCCGGCGTGGCGGTGCGCTCCATCGAGGTGTATGCATCGAAGTCATCGACGGCCTCATAGCGCAAGACGGTCGCTTCAGGCAGCTTGCGCCAGGCGCGCGCATCGGCGCCGACCTTTTTCGCCCAGCCCGCGTCCGCGGTATCCACCGGCGCGGCATAGGCCAGGGTGGGATAGTTGCTGCGT
>NZ_BCPR01000119.1 GCF_016586165.1 Dyella sp. EPa41
GCAAGGCACCACGACGCCGATCATCATGCTCACCGCGCGCGGCGACGATGTCGATCGCATCGTGGGCCTGGAGATCGGCGCCGACGATTATCTTCCCAAGCCCGGCAATCCGCGCGAGCTCGTCGCGCGCATCCACGCCGTGCTGCGCCGCGGCCATGCCGCGCCGGGCGCGCCGCATGCCGAGGGCGGTTCGGTGCATTTCGGCGCGTTCGTGCTGGAGCTGGACACGCGCCGCCTGTTGCGCAACGGCGAACCGCTGCGGTTGACCACGGGCGAGTTCGCCGTGCTCTGCGCGCTGGTCAAACGCCCTGGCCAGCCGCTGACACGGGACCAGTTGATGAGCCTTGCGCGCGGCCGCGAGCACGATGCGTTCGATCGCAGCATGGACGTGATGCTCAGCCGATTGCGCCGGCTTATCGAGGACGACCCGCGGCAGCCACGCTGGCTGCAGACGGTATGGGGCCATGGCTACGTGTTCGTGCCGGAGGGAAAGCCGCTATGAGCGCCTCGTCCTCCGGCTTGTTCTCACGCCTGGTCTGGCTGCTCATCGGCACCATCTGCCTGGTGCTGCTGGTTGGCATGTTCGCCCTGCGCGTCACCACGAACGGGGCGGCGGTGAACTACAGCGGACGCGTGCTCGCCATGCAGGTGGCGGCAGCCGACGCGTTGATCGCGGAGGGGCGCAGCGATGGCGACCTCGCAGCCATCGGCGTGGACCATCGCGCCACACCGCCGCCCGCCAACGATGCCAGGCTTCCCTTGATCCACCGCGTGCTGGCCGAACTGCAGGCGCGCCTGCCGGGCCGCCGCGTGATGGCGTCCGGTCGCCGCGAGCCGGTGCTGTGGGTAAGCGCGGCTGCGCCCGCCACAGGATGGCTGGGCATTCCCTTCTTCGACCTGCGCATGCCACTGGTGCGAAGCACGGTGCTCACCGTGGGCCTTTCCACCCTGCTGGTGCTGCTGATCGCCGCGGCCTACGCGCGCAGCCTGACCCATCCGCTCAAGCGCCTTGCCGACGCCGCATCGGCCGTGGTCGCCGGCGCGCCACCGCCGGAACTCCCCACCGGCGCAGTGCGCGAACTGGTGGAGCTCAATGCGGCCCTCGCGATGGCGGCCGCCGACGTGCGCCGCAATGCGCGCGAGCGCGACGTGATGCTGGCCGCCATCTCGCACGACCTGCGCACGCCGCTGGCGCGCCTCAGGCTGGGGCTGGAGTTGTCCTCCACGTCATTCGATGCATCGGTGCGCGAGGGCATGGTGGCGGACATCGAAGCGCTCGACGCCTTGAGCGCGCAGTTCATCGCGTTCGTGCGCGACGGCGGCGAGGAAGCCAGCGACACCGTGGACGTGACATGCCTGTTGCGCGACCTCGTGGCGCTGAACGATGCCGCCGGGGGGCGCTGGCAGATCGATGCGCCTTCGCCGGCATCCATCCAAGGCAAGCCATTGGCGTTGCGTCGCGCCCTCGACAATCTCATGCGCAACGCCATGCATCATGGCGAGCCGCCGTTCCAGGCCACGTTGCGGGATGTCCACGGCGAGCTCCGCTGCAGCATTGCCGACGCCGGGCCGGGCGTACCCGAGACACTGATATCCCGCCTTGGCGAACCCTTCATGCGAGGCAACGAAGCGCGCAGCGACGCGGTAGGCAACGGCCTCGGGCTGGCGAGCACGCGACGCATCGCGGCACAGCACGGCGGACGCCTCGTGCTGCGCAATCTGCCGCTGGGCGGCTTCGAGGCAACCCTCGTATTGCCGCTGCGCCCTGCGCACTGAAGCCCGGCTGCACGCGACTCATTTCATGTGGAAGCGCGCCATGCGCGCGGGAGATGCAAGGCGCGGAAGCGACACCTGCCGGCCATCGCTTTGCCGAGCGCCGCATCAAGGTGGACGCTGCTGTCGCACGCAGGATGCGCTCCAAAGGAGAGGCATCGCCTGCCGTTTACAAACGCTTACAACTGCGCGTGAGGCAGACAAACCTCGGCAAGCCATGCGGATTAGGGTATCGGCCACTCGGCTCACGGCAAACACACCATGCGCAAGTCACTGCTCTTGATCCTTTCGCTGCTCGGTACGGTGCTGCTCCCAGCCCACGCGCAGTCCAACAACGACCAACGCGCCCGCGCGGTACAGGAACTCCGCTCGCGATTCGCCAAGGCCGATGCCGATGGCGATGGATGGCTTACCCGCGACGAGGCCAAGGCCATGCCTCGCGTCGCCAGCCATTTCGACGACATCGACGCCGATCACGATGGCAAGGTGAGCATCGAGGATATCGGTCGCTATATCGCCTCACAGCGCGGGAAGTGACATGGACTTCTCCGCCATGCCCCGCGCCTTGTTGCTGCTGCCCGTGCTGTTGCTGGCGGCGGCGCTGGAAGGCTGGTACCTGCAACACCACCGCACCCGAACCTACGACTGGCGCGCCTATCTCGCATCGTTCGGCGACCTCGCCGGGCGGATGGTGATCAATCGCCTGCTCGGCGCAGGGCTCGCGGGCCTCGTTCTTGCGCTGGCTTATCGCTACCGCCTGGCCGACATTCCCATGCATCGCTGGTGGTCGTGGCCCTTGCTCCTGGTGCTGCAGGACTTCTTCTACTACTGGATGCATCGCGCCGACCATCGCATCCATTGGTTCTGGGCCACGCACAGCGTGCACCATTCGCCCAACCAATATTCATTGGCCGCCTCGTACCGGCTCGGCTGGACCGGCAAGCTGAGCGGCGGCGCGATGTTCTTCACGCCGCTTGCGCTCGCCGGCTTTCCGCCCTCGGCCATTGCCGCCGCGCTGTCAATCAACCTGCTCTATCAGTTCTGGCTGCATACGGAACTGATCCCGCGCCTGGGCGTGCTCGAGTGGGTCTTCAACACACCCGCCCATCACCGCGTTCACCATGCCAGCAATGCGGCCTACGTCGATCGGAACTACGGCGGCATCCTCATCGTGTTCGATCGACTGTTTGGCAGCTTCGCCGTGGAACGCCCTGACGAGCCCTGCCGCTACGGACTCGTGCAGCCGCTGCAGAGCCACAATCCGCTCGTCATCGCCAGTCACGGCTGGCTGAAGTTGTGGCAGGCAGTTCGGCGCGCCCGTGGCTGGCGCACCCGGTGGCATGCGGTGTTCGGCCCCCCGGCGTGACCGGCGCCGAGAGCATCGCCCGACTCGATGCCACAGTTCCACAGAACCATGGAATCAGCAGATGCGCTCTCCCTCGGCGCTCCGGCACACGACCATCGGTTCACGCCGATCGGCCTGCGCGTCGCCGGCATCGCGCCGAGGTGTTTCAGGCCCGATGCGTTCGCGCTGCCTTCCTCCGCGGACGTGCAGCAGTGTCAACTGCCTGCCGCCGTACCCGTATGGGTGATGATCGTACCCATGCTCCCGCGCGTGGACCTTGGCCAACTGCCAACGTGTGGAGCAACGGTGCGACGCGGGCTACTTCGGTGCTCCGCCCAGGCTCTGCATGAGCTGCTGCGCCTCGTTCGATTGCGGCGCCACCGCCAGCACGCGCTGGGCATAATCGCGCGCCTTGTCGGCATGGCCCGCGTCGCGTTCAAGGCTGGCCAAGGTGAGCAGCAGCGTAGGTTCGTAGGGCGAAGCCTGCAGGGCCGTTTCCATCACCCTGCGCGCCTGCTCGTCCTGTCCTGCCGAATGCAGGGCCACGCCGTACACATAGGCGAAGCGCGGATTCGCCGGATCGGCCCGATGGGCACGTTCGAGCCAGCCCATCGCTTCTCGCTGCCGGTTCTGCCGTACCAGGGCAAGCCCCTTCGCGTGCAGCAGGCTGGCATTGGCGGGCACGGCGGCGATGCCGTCGTCGATCACTTTTTCCGCATCATCCTCGCGCCCCAGCGAGCGATACATGTCCGCCAGATTGATATAGGCCGGCACGAAATCATCCTGCAGCTTCAAAGCGTGACGAAACGCCTGTTCGGCCTTCGCCGTCTCGCCGCGCTCGGTGTACACCAGGCCCAGGTCGTAGTGCGCTTCGGGTCGATCGGCAATCGCTTGCTGCGCCGCCATGAACATGGCAAAGGCGCGATCGCGCGCGGCGCGCTGGCCGGCGTCGAGTTCGGCGTCCGGTATGCCGCCGAGCACGCGGCCCGCATTGACGCGCACGTCCAGCACGGGATCGTCGGCCAGTGGCGCGGCCATGGGCCCGCGCACGCGGGCGGGGAACGCGGTGAGCGCTTCCAGCGCCGCCTTGCGCATCAGCGGGTCGGCGTCATCGAGCGCCGCCTGCAGCGTGGGCACCGCGGCGGGGCTCGCGTAATGCGCCAGTTCGCCGACCGCCGTGGCGCGCGCGATCACCGGCGACGTCGCATCATTGGCCAGCTCCATCAGCAGGTTCGCCGCATTGGGCTTTCCCTGTCTTCCCGCGTCCAGTGCCTCGACGAAATGCTGGAAGCCCTTGCGCCCGGGACCGTGCACCTTTTCGATGGCATCGGCCGCCCACTGCGCGCCCTTGCCGGCGTGGCAGTTGGCACACGCGTTGGGCACGCCGAATTTGACGGTGAGATCGGGGCGCGGCACGCGGATGGAATGATCAGGCCTCGCGTTGATCACCATGTAGTTCTTCGCAGGCATGTGGCAGGCCACGCACTGCGAGCCGGCAGTGCCGTCCTGGTGCATGTGGTGCGCCGTGGTGTCGTACACCTTGGGCGAATGGCAGCTCCCGCACAGCGCATTGCCTTGCGCACGCACCTTGGCCGTGTGCGGATCATGGCAATCGCTGCAGGTCACGCCCTTGGCGTACATGCGGCTCTGCAGGAAGGAGGCGTAAACATAGACTTCATCGAGCTGCTGGCCATCCGCGTGATAGCGCCCCGCTGCCAGCAATACCGGATCGTGGGTGTCCATCAGCCGACCGGTCGGAGCGCTGTCCTTGGCGATGATGTTTCGCCGCGAATGGCACACCGCGCAGGTTTCCACTTCGCGATGGCTCGCCAGCGGCACGCTACGCACCGGGTTGCCCGTGGCCGCATTGGGTATCCACTGCATGCCTTTGCGTTCGTCGAGCACGATGGCGAGGCCCTTGCTGGCGTCGGCCTGTTTCCGGCCGTCACTCCATTTCGCCCATTGGACATGACGCGAACCCGGACCGTGGCACGCCTCGCAGGCCACGTTGACGTCGCTCCAGCGGGTCTTGAAGGTATCGCTGGCTACGTCATAGTTGCGCTGCACGTTGGTGGAATGGCAGTCCGCGCACATGTAGTTCCAGTTCTGGTTCAGGCGTGTCCAGTGCAGCGTGTCGCGTGCGCCGATGTGTTCGCCGGGATAGAGGTTGAACCACCGTTGCCCGCCTTCGGCCGCGGGCCGCGCATCCCACGAGGCGCGCAAGGCCTGCATGCGGCCATCGGGAAACGCCACCAGGTATTGCTGCAGCGGATAGACGCCGAAGGCGTACTTCACTTCGAACTCGCCGGGCTTGCCGTCGGGCCCGTCGGTTTTCACGAAGAAGGCCTGGTCGCGCCTGGAGAAGCTGGCCTGGCTGCCGTCCTGCTTGAGCGTGGCGTTGTCGAAGTTGCCCAGCGCGGTATGTTCGTTCACCGCCTGCATGGCGAGCGCATGATGCGACTGCTGCCACGCGGCCGTTTCCTTCGCGTGGCAGGAACCGCAGCCCTGCGCACCCACGTAGTGAGCGGACGGTTTCGAGAGGGCGGCTGAAGCCGGCGGCGCAGAGGAAACGACCGGCGCCTTGGTGTCCGTCACCGGTTTGCGCAGCCACCACGCGCCCAACGCGACGAGCACCGGCACGCCGACCACAAACGGCAACCACCACCAGCGGCCCGGCTTATGGGCAGGCGGCGACGGTGGCAAAGGAGGCGAAGGCGTGGCGGGCATCGAGCGTCGTTGCTGGCGCTTCCTGGAACGACCCATGCCTTGCTCCCCCGTTTCGCCCTTGGATGCGGCGCATCCGCGCACGCCGGCTGACACAGTACCGCGGCATGGTAACGGGCCACGGCGATGAGTTCGTGAAGACGCGCTAGGCCGGATTCAAGGGCGGCAGCACGACGCCGCGCCGGCGTTGGCGCCGCTCGCGGCGCCAACGCTTCCGCGCGGCCACCAGACCATCGATCAAAGCCTGTGCCGACCAGGGCTCGGCGGTTGCTCCATACAGCGAGCCATCGAGCGCCGTCCACTGGGCTTCCAGCGACGCATCGCCATAACGCCGGCACCAGGCTTCGATCGATGCGGGTGCGCCTTCTTCCGCGCTGCGGCGCGCCCAGGCATCGGCGCAGGCATGCAGCGGCGCGGCCGAGGTGGCGTGGCGCTGGCGGCGCAATGCCGAGAACGCGGCGGCCTCCGAATGGCGTTGCCGATAACGCCATGCCTTGAACCGCTGCCGCCAGCGTTGCAAGCGGGCGCGGAAGATCCAGGCGGCCCATGCGATGACGGCCAACAGCATGAGCAGCAGGCCCAGGTCACTGGTGAGGAGACCGATCACGCCCGGCACCAGCCCCTGCCCCGGCAAAGCGAAGCGCGGTCGCGCCGGCGCGCCCCACCACGCATGGAACTGCACCGCCGGCACCTCGCTTGCCTGCCAGGTGTGCGTACGGCTATCCAGCCAGCGCACGGTCATCGCCGGCAAGGTGTAACGTCCCCGCCTCTGGATCACGTAGCTCGCCGAGTCCACGCGACTGCCACCCACGAAACCTCCCTGGTTGCCGACGACATCGCGCGTGACCGGCGGCGACACGTAAAGCCCAAGGCCGTGCACGGGCGAAAAATTCACCGGTTGAAGCATCATGGCCGGTGCGCCCTCGGCGGTGATTTCCACGCGCCGCGTGACGCTGTCACCCACATGCAGCCCGCCGTCCTGCGGCAGCACGGTCTGCTTGATCGACACCGAGCTCGCGATCAACGCTTCGGTCACGCCCTTGGGCAGCACCAGCGGCCGCACCGTCAACGTGAGCGGCGGTGTCCGCGCCGTCACTGTCGTCGACCGCGGTCCGATACGCGCCGCTATGTCGAACGAGGGAATCTGCACCTTGCCCGAGATCAGCGGCGTCACCAGATACGTGCGCGATACGCCCGACCAGGTGGCGCCATCGATGGTATCCACCACATGCCCCGGCGTTTCATCGGACAAGGCCAGGTAGACGCCTTCCACGTGCGGTACGGGCAACACGGGCGCGTCGGTGAAGAAATCGGGCGTGAGCACGTCGACCACGATGCGCGCCGTCTCGCCTTCCACCAGCGAACCCGCGGGCTCCTGGTGCACGCGCACCTGCATCGGCGGAGCAGGCGACGGCTGGTCGGCCGATGCCGCGCCGGCCAGCAACAGCAACACGCAGGCGAGCCCGGCCTTCATGCGCCGGGCTCCTTGATCACTTCCTTGGCGGGCGCGGTCGGCTGCCCCGGCGGGGGCGCCTGGTTCTCGACGTTGAATTTGGTGCGCAGGAAATCCGCCGGCGACACGTTGAGGTTGCGCATCCACACGTCCGACGGCACCTGTTGCGGCAGCTTGCCCATGAGCTTGGTCTTGCCCGTGCCCTTCTTGCCCTCCTTGTCGAACTTCACCTTGTCGGGCTTGTATTCCTCGTCCTCATCCTCGGGGGGCACTTTCTCGCGCATGCTGATGAGCTTGTCCATCAGCAACAGGTTGGCCTGTGCCTGCGCAAACGGATGGTGCATGCGCAGCGCCTGGTCGTAGGCGTCCTTGGCTTCCTCGTATTGCGTCATCCGCGCGAAGCAATTGCCTTCCATGAATTTCGCCTCGGGCGTCGTCAACGCGGCAAACACCTTTTGCGCGTCTTCGTAGCGCGCATGCTCATACAGCGCGAGCCCCTTCCAGTACGGGTCCTCGAACAGCTCCGACGCCTTGGCGAAGTCACGATGCTCGTAATACCAGCGTCCCTGCTGGTCGGGGGTAAAGAACCAGTCCGCCACCTTCCAGTCGCCCGCATATGCCGGCGCCGGCAAGCCGCCCAGGCCGAGCGCGCCGATGACGAATGCCCAACGCACCACCCAGCCGCGACGGAACCACAGCAGCGCGAGCAGCACCAGCGGATAGCACAGGTAGTAACCGTATTCTTTCCATCGTACCGTGGACGTGGTGTCCTTCACGATCGTCAGGTGATGCAGCGCCTCGCGCTGTACCCAGCGCATGTCGTCGTCGCCGGTGGTGATGCTGGCCAGCGGCACGTGCGCCTTGTCGG
>NZ_BCPR01000120.1 GCF_016586165.1 Dyella sp. EPa41
CCTTTCTCCCTCTCCCCTCTGGGGAGAGGGCTGGGGTGAGGGGTGGGGCTCGCGAAATTCCTCCCTACCTCGGTAGGAGCGCACCCAGTGCGCGACCGCAACGCCGGAACACGCCGCGGTAGTCGCGACCACCGCAGACCGGGGCAACCACGTCAGTCCGCGGTCGCGCACTGGGTGCGCTCCCACAACGAACGGCGGCCATCAGCTCCTCGATGCGATGTGCCGCGCAGCGGCACGAGCCTTCAACCATCCCCTGTGTGGCGGTGAGGGGCGGACGATCAGGCCCCGCAGGGGTGCCCGACAGGACGTCGGGCACTTTTCGTCCGGGCAGGAGCCCGGTCGAAAAGCCCGGCCGCCCCTCACGCACTGGCTGGGCATAGCCCAGACAGCGCCACGCGAGGTGCCGTTCTCTTTGGTTACTTTCTCTTGGGCAAGCAAGAGAAAGTGACCCGGCCTCCGGCAGGAGGGCGGAAGCCCGCCGCAGGCGAGCCAGATCGCGGAAGACAGCAACTAAGACGTCGCCAACTGCATGCCTAAGGAACGAATGCTGCAGACCGGCGCGAAAGCCTGTCGCGCACTGGGTGCGCTCCTGCAAGGGAGCGTCCACGCCGGCGATAGAACGGCAACCGCGACCGGCGTGATCGAAGAGCCGTCCGGCCATCACTCCACTGCAACCGCCAGCTCCGCCACCTTGTGCGGTACCTTGCGCTCCCGCCAATGCGGCACGCCGCTCCACGAAGCACCGGCCGTACCATTGGCCAGCGCACGACTCACCGCGCGACGCTCGAGATGCGGCGCAAACACGCTGATGAAATCCAGCGCGTATTCGCGCAGCACGCTCTCCCGACGCAGCACGATCCACGTCGTGCATGGCTCGAACAGCAGGTCGGCATCAAGCTCGCGCAAATCCGTGTCGAGCTCGGGCTGGAAAGCCATCTCCGCCAGTACGCCAACGCCAAGGCCTTCGCGCACATAGGTCTTGATGAGGTCGGCATCACTTGCCGTCATCGCGATCTGCGGATGCAGGTTGGCGGCATGGAACGCGCGCGCCAGCGAGGACTCCGGCTTGAGCGAGGAGTCGTAGCTGATGATCGGATGAGCGGCCAGCTGCTGCAGCGATGGCGCCTGCTTTTGCTTGGCCAAGGGATGATTGCCAGGCACGAGCACGATGCGGTGCCAGCGGTAGGCGGGCAGGGCGATGCCGCTCGGCGGCGGAGCACCAGCGGCCGTGCTGACGATGGCGAGGTCGACCAGGCCACCCTCCAGCAGCGACATGACATCCGAATCGCTGACCGGCTGCAGATGGACGCTTACCTGCGGATAGCTGCGGCTCAACGAGGCCACCGCGCTTGGCAGTGCGAAACGGGCCTGCGTGTGCGTGGTGGCGATGCGCAGCGTGCCGTGCGATTCGTTGCGCAGGTTGGCGGCGATGGAGCGGATGTTGGCCGCTTCGGCAAGGATGACGCGCGCGCGTTCGAGCACATGGGTGCCGGCGTGCGTGATCGCATGCAGGCTGCGGCCCTTGCGGTGGAACAGCTGGAAACCGAGTTCGTCTTCGAGTTGGCGCAGCAGCTTGCTGAGGCCGGGCTGGGTGGCGTGCACCCGTTCGGCCGCCAGGGTGATGTTCAGGCCGGCATCAGCGATGGCGACCAGATAACGCAGTTGGGTAAGGGTCATGGCTCGGGTTCCGCAGGCAATCGAGGGAGTGGTGGCTCTCAGTCGCGGAACGAATACATCGCGCGACCCTGCCCGATGGCCGGCTGCCGGTGCAGCAGGCCCTGTCGGCACCCCTTGGTTTGCGGTGGCTGTCCACGGGCTTGGGTTCGTTCGAGGTCTGTATTTAGACGTCTATACAGTGATTGGTGCGATGCGTCAATACTCGGGGCGGCGGCCTCGGGCTTATAACTACGGGTGATATTCCGCGCGCGATAAATCATTTGCGCCGTGGCAGGCCGCTACCTAGCGTGGTGCGGACCATCCCGATTGCGCGTTGCCGGAGCCCCGTTTGATGAAGCTGTATCCGCTGTTCGCCGATCTGTCGGGTCGCCAGGTACTGGTGGTCGGCGGTGGCGTCGTGGGCGAGCGGAAGGCGGCCGCGCTGGTGGAAGCAGGCGCCACGGTGATCGTGGGATCGCCCCGGCTTTCGCCCGCTTTGCAGGCATGGGTAGAGCAGGGGCGCGTGCGATGGCGCAGCGGTCGTTTCGAGGAGGCATGGCTGGACGACGTGTGGCTGGTGGTCGCGGCAACCGGCGACGCCACGTTGCATCGGCGCATCCGTGAGCTGGCGGAGGCCCGGCACCTGTTCGTCAACGTCGTGGACGACGCCGCGCAATCGAGTTTCCACGTGCCGGCGGTGATCGACCGCGCGCCTGTCACCATCGCGATCTCCAGCGGAGGCCACGCACCGATGCTGGCGCGCCTGCTGCGCGAGCGCCTGGAAGTACTGGTGGACCCGGTGGTCGGCCCGCTGGCCGCCTTGCTGGCCGATATGCGTGGGCGAATCCGCAAGCACTTGCCCGAGGCGGCGCTGCGCCGACGCTACTACGAGCGCCTGTTGGCGGGCCCCGTGCAAAGCCTGTTGCGGCGTGGGCAGCAGGCCCTGGCTGAAGCATCGGCGGAGCGCCTGCTCGATTCGTTCGATGCGCCGCGAGCCGGTTCGGTCGTCCTGCTCGGTGCCGGCCCGGGCGATCCGGGCCTGCTCACCCTGCGCGGCCTGCGCGCCCTGAACGAAGCCGACGTGATCCTGCACGATCGCCTGGTGAGCCATGACGTGCTGGCGCTGGCGCGCCGGGATGCCGAACGTATCGAGGTGGCCAAGCAGGCCGGCAACCACCATACGACGCAGGCGCAGATCCATGCGCTGATGCTCGAGCATGCCGCCGCGGGCAAGCGGGTGGTGCGACTGAAGGGCGGTGATCCCTTCGTGTTCGGGCGCGGCGGCGAGGAGCTCCAATTCCTCCGCCGGCACGGCATTCCCTACGAGGTGGTGCCGGGCATTACCGCGGCGCTCGCGTGCGCGGCCTATGCGGGCGTGCCGCTGACCCATCGCGACCACGCGCAGTCGGTGCGGCTGGTGACCGCTCACTGCCGTGATTCCATCGACACGCTGGACTGGTCCGCGCTGGCGCAGGAAAAGCAGACCTTGGCCGTCTATATGGGTACCAGCGAATTGCCCATGATCCGGCAGCGCCTGATCGCCCATGGCCGTTCCGGCAGCACGCCGTTCGCGCTGGTGGAGAACGGTTCGCGGCCCGAGCAGCGCGTCATAACCGGCACGCTCGATAGCCTGGCGGAGCGCGCCGCGGCCGCTGAAGTGCGCTCGCCGGCGCTGTTGATCATCGGCGAAGTGGCCGCGCTCGCGAACACCCTGGCCTGGTTCGGACGTCCTCCGCTCGCCGCCGCGTCGCCCTTGATCGAGGCGGCTTGACACAACCTTAGCTCGCGCGGGCGCACCATCGCGTGCGCCGCCCATCCCTTCCATGTTGTTCCACGGAGTGACCTCATGATTTACGACAGCATCCTCGACACCATCGGCAACACGCCCATCGTGCGCATTCATCGGCTCGCGCCGAAGCACGTGAAGCTGTATGCCAAGGTGGAGGCGTTCAACCCGGCGGGTTCGGTCAAGGACCGTTTGGCGTACGCCATCATCATCGACGCGGAACAGAAGGGGCTGCTCAAGCCCGGCCAGACCGTGGTGGAAGCAACGTCGGGCAACACGGGCGTGGCGCTCGCGGCGGTGTGCGCAGCGCGTGGCTATCCGTTCATGGCGGTGATGACCGAGACGTTCTCGGTCGAACGGCGCAAGCTGATGCGCGCCTACGGTGCCAAGGTGGTGCTCACGGCGGCGGCCGAACGCGGCAGCGGCATGGTGCGCAAGGCGAAGGAGCTGGCCGACAAGCATGGCTGGTTCCTGGCGCAGCAGTTCGAGAATCCGGCGAACCCGTCCTATCACCGAAACACCACGGCGGCGGAGATCCTGCGCGACTTTGCCGGCAAGCGGCTCGACTATTTCGTGACCGGCTGGGGCACGGGCGGCACCCTCACGGGCGTGGGCGAAGTGTTGAAGGTGGCGCGTCCCGAGGTGAAGGTGATTGCCAGCGAGCCGGCCGGTGCGTCGTTGCTCGCGGGCAAGGAATGGCAGCCGCACAAGATCCAGGGCTGGACGCCGGACTTCGTGCCGGGCGTGCTCAACCGCGACGTGGCGCAGCAGATCATTCCGGTGGATGACGTGGTGGCGCGCGACACGTCGCGCGCGCTGGCGCAGCAGGAAGGCATCTTCGTGGGCATCTCCTCCGGCGCGACGCTGGCGGCCGCTCTGCAGGTGGCGAAGGACGCACCGGAGGGCTCGGTGCTGCTGGCCATGCTGCCGGATACCGGCGAGCGTTATCTCTCGACGTTCCTGTTCGAGGGCGTCAATGAAGGATCGGACGAGGTGGAGTGAAAGGCGCCGTGCGCTTTCATTTCAGCTAGTGGGTTTTTCCTTCGTGGGAGCGCACCTGTCCGCGACGGCCCGGCATCGCGGAACACCGAAGCGCCGATCGCGCACTGGGTGCGCTCCTACAAGGCGACGTGTCGCCGATGTGTCGATTCATGCCCGGCGACGCGGACGTTGATGCGCCTCCCACTCCGCGATCAGCTTCTGGCCGACGGCGGCCAGGGCATTGATCGCCGGCAGCAGCTCGCGGCCCAGCGGGGTCAATGCGTACTCGGCGGAAGGCGGCGAGGTGTGCAGTACGCGCCGCGTCACCAGGCCCCGCGTTTCCAGCTCGCGCAGCCGTGCGCTCAGCACACGTGCGGAAATGCGCGGCAGGTCATGGCGCAACTCGCCGAAGCGTCGCGGCTCGCCGCTCAGCTGCCAGACCACGTTGGGCGCCCATGCGCCACGCAGCAGCAACAGCACCTCGCTGAGCGGGCAGGCGGGAGGTGGAGCGACCTTGCTCTTGCGTACGGGAAGGCCCATGGCGTGCCTCGATATCGGTAACTGATCGGTTACCGGATTTTATGCGTAACCAGCAGTTAGGTGGTATCCAACAGTAACCATGGGTGGCTAGCATGGCGACGCCTCGGCGATCGGAGATCGCCACGAGGCCTTCCTTCCCATCCGTTCGGAGAAACGCCATGAAGCTCTACTACGCCGCCGGTGCCTGTTCGCTGTCTCCCCACATCGTTGCCAAGGAGGCGGGCATCGCACTGGAGCTGGAGAAAGTCGACACCAAGGCCAAGCTCACCGCGAGCGGCGCAGATTATTGGCAGATCAATCCCAAGGGCTACGTTCCGGCGCTGCTGCTGGACAATGGCGAACTGCTCACCGAAGGCCCCGCGATCGTGCAGTACCTTGCCGACCAGAAACCGGAAAGCGGCCTGGCCCCGGCGAACGGCACTGCGGCGCGCTACCGGCTGCAGGAAATGCTCGGTTACATCAACTCCGAACTGCACAAGACCTACACGCCGCTGTTCAAGCCGGACACGCCGGATGCAGTCCGCCAGGAGCGCAAGGACTACCTGCGCAAGCGCTATGCGCTGATCGAGCAGCAGCTGGCCAGTCACGACTGGCTGGTGGGCGATCGCTTCAGCGTGGCCGATGCCTATCTCTTCACCGTGACCAACTGGTCCAGGCACGTCGACCTGGACTTGTCGGGTTTCCCGGCATTGCTGGCGTTCCAGAAGCGCGTGGCGGACCGGCCGAAGGTGCAGGCGGCGATGGTGGCGGAAGGGCTGGTCAAGGCGGCTGCCTGACGCATAACAGCCATGGATGCGCGCCTCTTCGAGGGGCGCGTATCTGGGCGGCTAGGCGCCCTTGCCGATCCTTGGCGTGCCGCGCCGCTCCCGCCACCGATACGAGGCGTGAGGGCCGCGAGCCATGCCCAAGGCGGTGCCAGCGCGGGTCGGGCGAGCGAACGTGGTGCGCGCGGCCTGCATCCATAGTGGCGGCAGCGCCGCAAAGCTGATGGTGAATATCGCCAAGGCCAACAGGAAAAGCATCGGCTCGTCCTGGAGTGGGGCCCATCGGGAACCGGCGTGTCTGTCCGTCGCGATGATTTCCTGCCAGAGCATGGCGTGAAGCACCTGGTAGCCCGCGAAGATCCAGAGCGGAAGGATCAGTGCGCTGGCGAGCACAAAGAAGGCGCGCTCCATCCCCTTCGCTGTCTTAGCCGAGGCCTCGCGGATGTGCGCGAGGCCGCTGCCTGTCGAGAAGCCGATGCCGGCGAAGACGGACATGCCGAGCGCGAAACCGGCGAGCAGCATCGCGAACACCGTGCTCTTCCAGAGCCATCCGTCACCGAGGCCGCGCGACAGGGCATGGATGGCCAATGCGAAAGCCGGCGCGGAACAGAAGGCCCAGCACCAGCAAAACTTCGCCATCCGGGAGTAGTACGCGCTTTCGGCCTCACCGACTTCGCGTTGTGGACCGAAGTGCATCGGGGCTCCATCCATGGATGCGGGGCTCAGCCCCGACGCCCCGATGATCGCCGGATCAGATGTCCTTCGCCAAGGGCTCGGCGAGACCGATATAACCGCCCGGCGTCAGGTCCAGCAGGCGCTGCTTCGCATCGGCCGGAAGGTCCAGGCCGGTAATGAAGGTGCGCATGGAATCCTTGGTGATGCCCTGGCCGCGGGTCAGTGCCTTGAGCTGTTCGTACGGCTCCGGCAGGCCATAACGGCGCATCACGGTCTGCACGGCCTCGGCCAGCACTTCCCAGCTCGCGTCGAGGTCGGCGGCAAGACGGTCGGCGTTGACGGTGAGCTTGCCCAGGCCCTTCTTCAGCGATTCCAGCGCGACCACGGTGTGGCCGAACGCCGTGCCCAGCGCGCGCAGCACGGTGGAATCCGTCAGGTCGCGCTGCCAGCGGCTGATCGGCAGCTTCTCGGCGAAGTGGCCGAGCAGGGCGTTGGCGAGGCCGAAGTTGCCCTCGGCGTTCTCGAAGTCGATCGGGTTGACCTTGTGCGGCATGGTCGACGAGCCGACTTCACCGGCCTTCAGCGCCTGCTTGAAGTAGCCCAGCGAGATGTAGCCCCAGATATCGCGCGCCAGGTCGATCAGGATGATGTTGGCGCGGCGGATCACGTCGCAGTACTCGGCGACGCCGTCATGCGGCTCGATCTGCGTGGTGTACGGGTTGTAGTCCAGGCCCAGGCTTTCCACGAAACGCTGCGAGAACGCCCGCCAGTCGAGTTCCGGGTAGGTGATGGCGTGGGCGTTGTAGTTGCCCACGGCGCCGTTGATCTTGCCGGGAATTTCCAGCGCCACGAGCTGCTTGCGCTGGCGCTCCAGGCGGGCGACCACGTTGGCCAGTTCCTTGCCCAACGTGCTCGGCGACGCGGTCTGGCCATGCGTGCGCGAGAGCATCGGCAGCGAGGCGTTTTCGTGGGCCAGTGCGCGCAGCTTGGCGATGATGCCGTCGATCACCGGCAGCAGCACCTGTTCGCGCGCGTCGCGCAGCATCAGCGCATAGGAAAGGTTGTTGATGTCCTCGCTGGTGCAGGCGAAATGCACGAACTCCTTGGCCTGCGCCAGCGACGCGTCATTGCCGATGCGCTCCTTGATGAAGTACTCCACCGCTTTCACGTCGTGATTGGTGGTGGCTTCGATGGCCTTGATGCGTGCGCCATCGTCGACGTTGAAGTCGGCGGCAATGCCCTTGAGCTTGCTGATCTGCTCGGCCGAAAACGCCGGCAATTCCACGATGCCCCTGTCTGCGGCCAAGGCCAGCAGCCATTCGATCTCCACGTGCACGCGGCGGTGCATGAGGCCGAATTCGCTGAAGATCGGACGCAGCGCTTCGACCTTGCTGGCGTAGCGGCCGTCCAGGGGCGACAGGGCGGTCAGGGCATGGGAGGACATCAGGGTGTTCCAAGGCGGGAAAGGGGAGATTTTACAACAGGGGCGGGAAGGGACGTTTTGCGGCCCTGGCGAGGGCCCTGACGCTTTCCCCCTCACCCCTTCAGGGAGAGGGCCGGGGTGAGGGGTCAATCCAGCCTCACGCCTGGTCAAGGCAGCGCGTC
>NZ_BCPR01000121.1 GCF_016586165.1 Dyella sp. EPa41
GCCGCTTTTTCTCCCTCTCCCCTCTGGGGAGAGGGCTGGGATGAGGGGTGGGGCTCGCGAAATTCCTTCCTACCTCTGTAGGAGCGCACCCAGTGCGCGACCGCAGCGTGGCGATGCTCCTTTGCCTTCCGGTCGCGACCACCGCGAATCGAGGCAACCCTGTCAGTCCGCGGTCGCGCACAGGGTGCGCTCCCACAACGAACCGCAGCCATGGCATCGCGACGCGATGTGCCGCTCCGCGGCACGAGCCTTCAACCTTCCCCTGTGGGGCGGTGAGGGGTGGACGATCAGGCCCCGCAGGGGTGCCCGACAGGACGTCGGGCACTTTTCGTCCGGGCAGGAGCCCGGTCGAAAAGCCCGGCCGCCCCTCACGCACTGGCTGGGCGAAGCCCAGCCAGCGCCACGCGGGGTGCCTTTCTCTTTGGTTACTTTCTCTTGGGCAAGCAAGAGAAAGTGACCCGGGCCGCGGCAGCGGCCCGGAAGCCCGCGGCAGGCGAGCAAGGTCGCAGAAGCCCGGCAACGACAGCACCAGAAATCTTCATGCATCGAAACGACGATGCGCAGACCGGCGCGAAAGGCTATCGCGCACAGGATATGCCCCTGCAGGAAAACGGCGTTATCGCGTTGCCTCGGCGATGTTCTTCAACTCCACCGGCCGCGCCGCATACCTGCGCGCCAGCACCGCGCAGGTCATCAATTGGATCTGGTGGAACAGCATGATCGGCAGCACGATCGCGCCGAGCGGATGGCCCGCGAACAATACCTTCGCCATCGGCACGCCGCTGGCGAGGCTTTTCTTCGATCCGCAGAACACGATGGTGATTTCGTCGGCACGCTTGAATCCCAGCAAGCGCGCCCCGTAACGCGTCGCGAGCAGGGCCAGCGCCAATAGCACGGCATTCACCACCAGCAGGCCGCCCAGCACGGGCAATGGCATCTGCTTCCACAAGCCCTGCAACACCGCTGCGCTGAAAGCGGTGTAGACCACCAGCAGGATCGAGCCCTGGTCCACGTAGGAAAGCATGGCGCGGCGGCGCTCCACCCAGCGCCCGATCCAGCGCTGCGCGACCTGGCCGGCCACGAAGGGCACCAGCAGCTGCAACACGATGGCGCCCACGGCGTTCCAGCTCATGCCGGCCTGCCCGTGCGACTCCAGCAACACGCCGACCAGGAGTGGCGTGATGAAGATGCCGAGCAGGCTGGAGGCCGATGCGGCACAGATGGCGGCAGGAATGTTTCCGCGCGCCATCGAGGTGAAGGCAATCGACGATTGCACCGTTGAAGGCAGCGTGCAGAGAAACAGCACGCCCAGATACAGGTCGGGCGTCACGAGCGGTGACAATACCGGTCGCAGCAGCACGCCGAGCAACGGAAACAACACGAACGTGCTGGCCAACACGGTAAGGTGCAGGCGCCAGTGCGTCATGCCCGCGACCACCGCTTCGCGCGACAGCTTCGCGCCGTGCAGGAAGAACAGCAGCGCGATCGCCAGGTCGGTCAGCACATTGAACGCGCCTGCCGCCGCGCCACGGCACGGCAGCACGCTGGCGAGCGCCACCGTGACGATCAGGGCGCAGGTAAAGCGGTCGGGAAGGAAGCGGCGCAGGAACATGGCGGATGGCGAGCGGACGAAGCGGGAACGCTATTGGACCCCCGCCCCATTGATTATTCAAATCGTATTATCTGATTCATTGATATGATTTGATTATGAATATCAGCCTGCGCCAGCTTCGTGCCTTTCTCGCCGTGGCCCGGCAGCAGCATTTCCGCCGCGCCGCCGAGAGCCTGCACCTGAGCCAGCCGGCCGTCAGTCGGCACATTGCCGAGCTGGAAAGCGAGCTGGGCCTCAAGCTGTTCGACCGCAATACGCGCGAGGTCGTACCCACCGAGGCCGGCCGCTACTTGGAGAGCGCCATCGGCCGCGTGCTCGATGAACTCGAAGGCGTGCTCGCCCACGTGCACTCGGAAAGCGAGCGCCGCCGCGGCAAGGTGCACGTCGCCTCGGTGCCCACGCTTTCCGCCGGACTGATGCCGCAATGCATCGCCGAGTGCACGCGCCGCTATCCCGAGCTCGTCATCCAACTGCACGACCAGGCGCAGACGATGGTGCTGGACAGCGTGCGCGGCGGCGAGGTGGATTTCGGCCTGGCGATCGAGCCGCCCGATACCGGCGAATTCGACAGCGAGCTCGTCCTGCACGATCCGTTCGTGCTGGTGTGCCGTCCCGACCACCCGCTGGCCGCGCTGGACCGCGTGCCCTGGCGCAAACTGCAGGGACAGCCACTGATCCTGCTCGACTACTCCTCGGGCAGCCGGCGATTGATCGACCAGGTGTTCGCACGCCGTGGCGTTGAACCGACCGTGCTGCAGCAGACGGGCCACACGCATACGGCCTTTCGCATGGTCGAGGCGGGATTGGGCATCAGCGTGAGTCCGGCGCTGTCGCCACCGCCCGCCACGCTGGTGACACGACCGTTGACGCCGCAGGAGCATCGCGACGTGGTGCTGCTCAAGCGCAGGCAGCGCTCGTTGTCGCCGCTCGCGGCGGTGGTGTGGCAGGCCTTGAAGGGGCTTGCGGTGCGGCGCTGACCGCCGGTCATGGAGGCATGTGGCGTTGCGGTCGCGCACTGGGTGCGCTCCCACAGTCACGGTGCAGTATCGGCGGATGTCTTCCGTGGGAGCGCCCTGTGCGTGGCGGGCCGGCCTTACCGGCATGCCGCGGGGCGGCGGTCGCGCACTGGGTGCGCTCCTACAACGCTTTTGGGCGCGCGGCGCTTTATACACACCGTTGAACACGCGCCGTTTAGCCTTCTGCTTTTGCCGAGGAGCCGCCCATGCGCTATGAGCTTTATTACTGGACCGGGATCCAGGGCCGCGGCGAGTTCGTGCGGCTGGCGCTGGAAGACGCGGGTGCGCCATACACCGACGTCGCGCGCGAACAAGGCGACCAGGCGATCATGCCCTTCCTGCGTGGCCAGCGGCCAGGCGCGCAGCCGTTCGCGCCACCGTTCCTGCGTGCCGGCCGCCAGGTGATCGCGCAGACGGCCAATATCCTCGCCTTCCTCGCGCCTCGCCATGGCCTGGTGCCCGCATCGGCCGCCAGCCAAAGCTATGCCCTGCAGCTTCAGCTCACCATCACCGACATCGTGGCCGAGGCGCACGACACGCATCATCCGATAGCCGTCGACAAGTATTACGAAGAGCAACGACCGGCGGCGCGCCAACGCGCCGCCTCCTTCTGCGGGGAACGCATGCCGAAGTTCCTCGGCTATTTCGAACATATCCTCGAACGCAACGACGGACGCCACGCGCTGGGCCGGCGCCACTCCTATGTGGATCTTTCACTGTTCCAGCTGATGGCCGGCCTGGAGTACGCCTTTCCACGCACCATGAAAGGCCTGCGCCGCCGCACCACGCATCTGCGCGCGCTCAGCGAGCGCGTGGCCGACCGACCGCGCGTTGCGGCCTATCTCGCATCGCCCCGACGACTGGCGTTCAATGAAGACGGCATCTTCCGCCACTATCCCGAGCTTGACGAGGCCTGACGCGCGAGCGCCTAGAACACCGCGATCACGATGGCGCCAGCCACGATGAGGCCGCCACCGATCACCAGCGGCCAGCTCAGCGATTCGCCGAGCAGCAGTACGCCGAGCACGATGGCGATGGCCACGCTCAGCTTGTCGATCGGCGCGACCTTGCTCACCGGCCCCAGCTGCAGCGCGCGGTAGTAGCACAGCCACGAAAGGCCCGTGGCGATGCCCGACAACACCAGGAACACCCAGCTGCTCGCGGGCAGGCCGGTCGGCTTTACCCACTCGCTGCGCAGGCTGAGGATGCCGGCCGTCACCAGCAGGATCACGATGGTGCGGATGAAGGTGGCGAGATTGGAATTGATGCCCGCCACGCCCAGCTTGCCGAACAGTGCGGTGAGCGCGGCGAAGAACGCCGAACCCAGCGCGAAGAGCAGCCAGCTCTCGCGCAGGTTCATGCTGGTACTCCGGCGAGCGGGCCCAATGGCGTGGCCTATTTGCCGCCGTCCTGGTCTTCGGCGGACTTGCTCTTGCCCCACTCGATGACCTTGTACATCACCGGCTTCACCGGCTCGCCCGCCTGGTTGGTCCACGCGCCCTTCTGGTCGACCATGTAGGTCTGCGTGATGCCGGCGCGCGACGTCACCACGACCATGTAGAGCTGGCCGCTGCGACGGTATTCCTGGATGGTCTGGTCGCCCTCGGTGTGCACGGTGACCTGCGGCGGCGCCTCGCCACGTGCGTCGCGCGGCTGCGATGACGCCGAAGAGGTGGCCGGCTGGCTCAGCGTCGCCGAGGTGTCGGCGGAGGGCGCTGGCGACGACGGTTTGGCTGCCGGTGTGGGTGCCGGCGGTGCGACGGCCTTAACGCCCGGGTCGTTCATCCCCGGCGGCGGCGGCGCGGGTGGGAACTGGTTGGCCGACTGGGCCAGCGCACTCGATGCGACCGCCATACCAAGCACAACAAGCCACGTGACAGATTTCATATGACGGCCTCCTTGTAGGGTGTGGAGCATAGCAGCGGGCACCGATGCGGCTCGTGAATCGGGATCCTGCGACGGAGCCGCGTTCAACGGCCCGACCGTGCGCCAGCCGCCAAGGCAGACAACGTCCCCCGCCATGGGTTTCCCCATTCCCGCGCCGCCAGAACGGCGCCTGTCACCCCGTGCGACAATCCCCCTCATGCCCAAGCTCATCCTCATCGACGGTTCGTCCTATCTCTACCGCGCCTTCCACGCGTTGCCGCCACTCAGCAATTCGCAGGGCGAGCCGACCGGCGCCCTGTTCGGCATCGTCAACATGCTGCGCGCCACGCTCAAGGCCAAGCCCGACTACGTCGCCTTCGTCAGTGACGCGCCGGGCCCCACCTTCCGCAACGCGATGTACGAGCTGTACAAGGCGAACCGCCCGCCGATGCCGGACGACCTGCGTGCGCAGGTCGAGCCGATGCTCGCCATCGTGAGCGCACTGGGCTTTCCGATCCTGCGCGTGGATGGCGTGGAGGCGGACGACGTGATCGGCACGCTGACCGAAGAGGCCTGCGCGCAAGGCATCGAGGTGGAGATCTCCACCTCGGACAAGGATCTCGCGCAACTCGTGCGTCCCGGCGTGCAGCTGGTCAACACGATGACCAACACCACCACCGACACCGCCGGCGTGGTCGACAAGTTCGGCGTGCAGCCGTCGCAGATCATCGATTTCCTCACGCTCACCGGCGACACCGTCGACAACGTGCCCGGCGTACCCAAGTGCGGCCCGAAGACGGCGGCGAAGTGGCTGGCCGAGTACGGCAACCTCGACAACCTGATGGCCAACGCCGACAAGATCGGCGGCAAGATCGGCGAGAGCCTGCGCGCGGCGCTGCCGCAGCTGCCCTTGTCGCGCCAGTTGGTGACGATCAAGACCGACGTGTCCCTGGAGCTGCCCGTCACCGCGCTCAGGCAGCGCGACAAGCACGTGGAAGAACTGCGCGAACTGTTCAAGCGCTATGAATTCAAGGCGGCGCTCAAGGACCTGGAAGCCGAAGCCACCGCATCGTCCACGGAAGCTGCCGCGCCCGAGCCGCCTTCCAGCATGCCGGCCCCGGCCGTCGTGGAGCTGGAAGCGGACATTCCCGCGTTGAACATGCAGGGCCGGTACGAACTCGTCACCACGCAGGCACAGCTCGACCAGTGGTTGGCGAAGATCGCCGGCGCGCCGCTTATCGCGTTCGATACCGAGACCACCTCGATCGATTCGATGCAGGCCGACATCGTCGGCCTCAGCCTGTCGGTGGAACCGGGATACGCCTGTTACGTGCCGCTGACCCACGATTACCCGGGCGCGCCGGCGCAGTTGCCGCGCGACCACGTGCTCGCCGCCTTGAAGCCCTTCTTCGAAGACCCCGACCGCCCCAAGCTCGGCCAGCACGCCAAGTACGACATCAACATCCTGTCCCATTACGGCATCGTCGTGCAGGGGCTCAAGCACGACTCCATGCTGGAGTCCTACGTGTGGAACGCGACCGCCACGCGCCACGACATGGATTCGCTGGCCAGGAAGTACATCGGCTACGAAACCATCAAGTACGAGGAAGTCGCCGGCAAGGGCGCCAAGCAGATCCCGTTCTCGCAAGTGGACGTCGATACCGCGTGTCGCTACGCCGCCGAAGACGCCGACATCACGCTGCGCCTGCATCACGCGCTGTGGCCCAAGCTGGAAAGCGAACCCACGCTGCGTTCGGTATACGAGAACATCGAGATACCGCTGGTGCCCGTGCTCGCCGCGATGGAACAGCGCGGCGTGCTGATCGATGTCGGCAACCTGCGCACGCAGAGCCAGCAGCTCGGCAAGCGCATGCTGGAGCTGCAGCAGGAAGCCTGGAAGGGACTCGGCCGCGAATTCAGCCTCGACTCGCCCAAGCAGTTGCAGGCCATCCTGTTCGACGAGCTCGGCCTGCCCGCCAAACTGAAGACGCCGACCGGCCAGCCGTCCACCAACGAGGAGGCGCTGGAGGCGATTGCCGACGATCATCCGCTGCCGCGACTGATCCTGGACTACCGCGGCCTCGCCAAGCTGCGTTCCACCTATACCGACAAGCTGGCGGAGATCGTCAATCCGCGTACCGGGCGCGTGCACACCAGCTACCACCAGGGTGCCGTGGCGACGGGCCGCGTGTCCTCCTCCGACCCGAACCTGCAGAACATCCCGGTGCGCACCGAGGAAGGCCGTCGCATCCGCCAGGCTTTCGTGGCGCCGGATGGCTGGGTGGTGCTGGCGGCGGACTATTCGCAGATCGAACTGCGCATCATGGCGCATCTCTCGGGCGACGAAGGCCTGCTCAAGGCGTTCCAGGAAGGTGGCGACGTCCATCGCGCCACCGCCGCCGAGGTGTTCGGCCTCGCACCCGAGGAAGTGAGCGCGAACCAGCGCCGTGCCGCCAAGGCGATCAACTTCGGCCTGATGTACGGCATGAGCGCCTTCGGCCTGGCCCGCCAGCTCGGCGTCGACCGCGGCGAAGCCAGCGACTACATGGCGCGCTACTTCGCCCGCTATCCCGGCGTGCACGCCTTCATGGACACCACCCGCCAGCAGGCCCACCGCGACGGCTACGTGGAAACCCTGTTCGGCCGCCGCCTGTACCTGGAAAACCTCACCTCCCGCAACCAGGCCCTGCGGGCCGGCGCCGAGCGCGCCGCGGTGAACGCCCCGATGCAGGGCACCGCGGCCGACATCATCAAGCGCGCGATGATCTCGGTGCACGCCTGGCTGGGCCAACGCAATGACGATGCGCACATGCTGATGCAGGTGCACGACGAACTGGTGTTCGAGGTGCGCAAGGACGCGGTGGAGGAGGTCCGGGCCGGGGTTATCGAACGCATGTCCGGCGCGGCGCAGCTGTCGGTGCCGTTGCTGGTGGAGGCCGGCGTAGGCGCCAATTGGGATGAGGCGCACTAGGCGCCCTTCCCGGGCTGGGCGAAGGTGGCCGCGACATAACGCATGCCTCCGTCTCGCCACTGTAGGAGCGCACCCTGTGCGCGACAGCCTTTCGCGCCGGTCTTGATTGCCGTCTCATCGGCATAGTCGTTATGCCCTGATTGTCGCGTTATCGCGACTGCGCTCGCCTGCGACCGCAGGAAGCCCCTGCGGGGTCGCGGGCTTACGGACCGCTGCCGCAAGCCCAGGTCACTTTCTCTGCGTGGCG
>NZ_BCPR01000122.1 GCF_016586165.1 Dyella sp. EPa41
CCGCACTACGGCAATCGTCACGGCATGATCGCGGGCGCCACCGGCACCGGCAAATCGGTCTCACTGATGGTGCTGGCCGAAGGTTTTCGAAGCTCGGCGTGCCCTGCTTCCTGGCCGACGCCAAGGGTGACCTCGCCGGCCTTTCGGTGCCTGCCGGCGAACCGGGCGACAAGTTGAAGACGCGACTGGCCAAGCTGCAGCTCAACGACTGGAAGCCCCAGGCGAACCCGGTGATGTTCTGGGACATCTACGGCAAGCTCGGCCACCCTGTCCGCGCCACCATCAGCGAAATGGGGCCGACGCTGCTGGGGCGCATCCTGGAGCTCAACGACACGCAGGAAGGCGTGCTCGAAGTGATCTTCAAGGTCGCCGATGACCAGGGCTGGCTGCTGCTCGATCTCGCCGATCTGCGCGCCCTGCTCGGCTTCGCCAGCGAGAACGCGAAGGACATCTCCAGCCATTACGGCCTGGTCAGCACGCAGAGCATTGCCGCGATCCAGCGGGCGGTACTCAAGCTGGAACAGGACGGCGCCGACCAGTTCTTCGGCGAACCGGCACTGGAGCTTGCCGACCTGATGCGCCAGGACATGAGCGGACGGGGCGTGATCAACATCCTCGCGGCCGACCAGCTGATCCTCAAGCCGCGCCTGTACTCCACCTTCCTGCTGTGGCTGCTGTCGGAACTGTTCGAACTGTTGCCTGAAGTGGGTGACCTCGACCAACCCAAGCTGGTGTTCTTCTTCGACGAGGCGCACCTGTTGTTCGACGATGCGCCGCCGGCGCTGCTCCAGCGCGTGGAACAGGTGGTGCGCCTGATCCGCTCCAAGGGCGTGGGCGTGTATTTCTGCTCGCAGAACCCCGATGACGTGCCGGGCAATATCCTCGGCCAGCTCGGCAATCGCGTGCAGCATGCGCTGCGCGCCTTCACGCCGCGTGACCAGAAAGCGGTGAAGGCGGCTGCGGAGACCTTCGTTGCCAATCCGAAGATCGACGTCGCGGAGGCCATCACGCAATTGGCCGTCGGCGAGGCACTGGCTTCCACGTTGCACGACGGCGGCGTGCCCTCTCCCGTCGAGCGCGTGCTGGTGACCTCGCCCACCGCGCGCATCGGCGCGATCACGGATGCCGAGCGCAGCACCGTGCGCCAGCGTTCTCCGGTGGGGGCCAAGTACGACACGGCGGTCAACCGCGAATCCGCCGCCGAGATGCTCGCCAAGCGGGCCAGCGACAAGGCCGCCGATCCGGAGATGATCGCCAGGCGCGGCACGGCCGACGCACCCGCCGGCAAGCAAGGGCCCGACTGGACCGATGCCGTGAAGGATGCGCTGCTTGGCACCAGCCGCCGCCAGGGCATGATCGAGGCGATGGCAAAATCCGCCAGCCGCGCCGTCGGTTCGAAGCTCGGGCAGCAGATCGTGCGTGGCGTCCTGGGCGGCATCTTTGGCGGCAAGCGTTGAAGCGTTGCGACGCTTCGCGCTGATCCGACGATACGCGGACACTGGGGGTCCCTGATGCCTCGCATCGCCACCGTTTCGGCCGACACGCCTTTCCGTGAGCGCTTTGCCGCGGGGTTGGGCTATCCGCTGCGCGGCGGTGGCCTTGCCACCTGTGTCGTACTTGCCTTCGCGCATTACCTGGCGATCCTCCCGAGCTATATCGGCGTCTTCGCGGCGTTCGCGCTGTGGGGCGCCACTTGGCGCTATGCCGCCACCTGCCTGCTGCATACGGCCAACGGATTTGCCGACCCGCCGGACATCGGCGTCGACGAGAACCCCTCCGCGGGCAATGGCCTGACCGCCATCCACCTGCTTGCCGTCGCGCTGTGCTTCGTGAGCAGCGTGTTCTATCCGGCGGCCCTGTGGCCTCTCGTGCTGCTGTTCGCGCTCACCCTGCCCGCCATCGACATGTCGCTCGCCTTCGACGGCAGCATGGAACTGGCCATGAGTCCGGTGAACTGGTGGGAGGTCATGCGCCGTTTCGGCTGGGCCTACCTGATCCCCGTGGGGCTGAACCTCGCCACCGGCGTGTTGATCGTGCTCGCCTCGGTCGCGGCCGCGTTCCTGCCCAAGCTGGTTTCGCTGCCGCTGTTCGCCTTCGCCTATACCTACCTGATCATCCTCAACCTGCACCTGATGGGCGCGATGATCCACCAGCGCCACGAAAGCTTCGACATCGAGCCCGAAGCCGAAAAGCTGGTACGCGAGGCGGGCCATGACGAAGACACCCATCTGCTGGAACAGGTGAAAGCGGTCGCCAGCGGTGATCGCCGCGCCGCCATTGGCATGCTGGTGATGCGCATGCAGGGCCGCAGCGCGCCCGCGCCACTGCATCAGGCCTATCGCGATCTGCTCAGGCAGGAGGGCCTGCGCGAGGGCCTGCTGGAACACGGGCATATCTGGATGGCCGTGCTGCTGGCGAACAACGAGCCTCGGCGCGCGCTCGGGCTGGCGCAGGAATGCATGGAGATCGATCCGGCCTTCATGCCGGACGCGCCCGAGCACGCCGACGCGCTCGCCGAACTCGCCGCGCGCTCAGGCATGACGCGGCTGGCGCTGAAGCTTTGCCGTGGCTACCTGTCTCGCTGGCCGCGTTCGCCGGATGCGCCACGCATGGGCCTGCTCGCCGCGTGTCTGCTGGGTGACGACCTGAACCAGCGGGCGGAAGCCGTCGTGCTGCTGGGCAAGCTTGCCGCCGCGTGGCCAGAGCATCCATTGCGCAAGGACATCGACACCCTCGCGCGGCGCTTGCAGGAACAACAGGCCAGGCCGGCCTGAGGTCATCACCGCAGCCGAAGCCCGGCGCCTGCATGCCTGGCGCCGGGTACGCCTCACCGCCGGCAGCCGATAGAATCGAAGCCGAACACGCACGACGGATGCACCGCGATGACCCGCTGGCGACCACCCGCCCCCCATTCCACCGCCATCATCACCCGCGAGGGTTTCGAGAAGCTCAAGGCCGAGCTCGATCACCTGTGGCACACGCTGCGCCCGGAGGTGGTGAAGGCATTGGCCGCCGCCGCGGCCGAGGGCGACCGCTCGGAAAACGCGGAGTACACGTACCGCAAGAAGCAATTGGGCGAGATCGACCGGCGCGTCCGCTACCTGAGCAAGCGCATCCCTTCGTTGAAGGTCGCCGAAGGCTCGCCCGCGGATCGCGACGTGGTGTTCTTCGGCGCCACCATCGAGCTGGAGAACGTCGAGTCCGGGGAGAGCGTGGTCTATCGCATCGTCGGCCCCGACGAGACGGATGCCCGCCTGGGCTGGATCAGTGTCGACTCCCCGCTCGCACGCGCCGTGCTGAAGAAACGCCTCGACGACGAATTCGAGGCGGAGCTTCCCGGCGGCCACACGCGTTTTGCGATCGTGGCCGTCAGCTATTGAACGGGCGATGGGTGCTTACTGGCCCTGCAGCAGCGCAGCGATCTGCGCGCGATGCGCATCGACGAAGCGCAGGTTGTCCGGATTCACCCAGACCTGATTGAGGTTGTTGGCCAATGCGGGATCGTTGCGTGCCTGCGTAGCCATCACGGCATTCATCAACGCGATATTGGCAACCATGAACTCGCGTGGCGTGAAGCCGTATTTCTTCACCAGTGCGGGGATGCGCTGATCGCTGGCCATCGCCTGCGCGGCCAGGTCGTCCAGGCTGTGCACCTTGGTGGCGTCGGGTGCGGCCTGCGGTGGGATGCCGGCGGTTCGTGCCTCGCGGGTCGCCGCCGCCAGGCGATTGAACACATCGTCATTGAGCGTGTAGTTCTTGATCTGCTGCTTGTCGGCCTCCGGCAGGCCTGAAGGCGCGAGCTGCGCATGCGCCAGCGGCGCGATGGCAAACAGCAGGGTCAGCACGCCCAGGCGGCACAGGCGCTGGACACGGTCGAAGGCGGGCATGGAGGTCTCCGTCGAAGCCACCGGCGGCGCCGGCGAAACCACTACCCTAGCACCCACCGCTTGAACGATGGCTCAGTGGTGCATCAACTGGCGCACCGCCGCCTGGTAATCCACATCGATCTGCTTCAGCCGCGTGTCACGGGCCTGCTCGCTGACCCAGCGGCCATGGCGCGCCTGCTCGCGTATCAGCTGGAACTCCATGTCGACGAACGGCCGGAGCACGCTTTCGTCGGCGGTATCGAAACCGGCAAGGTCCGGAATGCGCGCAAGATTGGCACGCTCGCGCTCCCCTGCCGCACCCGGCGCATGACCGTAGTCGCGCATGAAGGCAATCAACTGCGAATGCAGCGGCTCGCGCATCCCGTCGCGCACCACCAGCACCCCGGAAGGGATCAGGCTCGATCGCCAGATCACGCGGATCTGCGATGCCTCGTTGGGAAAGTTCCGCCGGAACAGGTCGAGGTCCGGGTTGTTGCAGGTGGCGACATCGACTTCGCCATTCACCACCGCCAACGCGTTGTTCTGGTGATTGGACACGCGCACGCTGGCGAAGAACGTGTCGGAGTTGAGCCCATGCGAGGCGAACACCTGCGCCTCCGGCGCGACATAGCCGGTCACCGACAACGGCTCTCCCCTGCCATAACGCCAATGCCCCGGCTTGGAGAACAGATCCTTCAGGTCGTGGATGGGGCTGTCGGCGCGTACGATCAGCATGGCGACGTTGCCCTTGGCGCCATCGCTGCGCACGAACTGCGCGACCACCCGCATGTGCTGGCGCTGCACGGCCTCGGTGGCGAGCCGGCCCGACAGGAACGCGATGTCCACGCGCTTGTCGGCAATGGCGCCCGACAAACCGGCGTAGCTGCTGACGGATACGATGTCGACGGGATGCCCCAGCTTTTTTTCCAGGTCCTGCAACAGGGGCTGCCATTGCTCACGCGATTCGGCGGCGCTGCCGATGGGAAGTATGCCGAAGTGAATCGCAGTGGCCGGACCCTTCGTTCGCGCGTCGTCGCCGGCACGGGAAGGAAACGCGCACGACAGTAGGCAAAGCAGCAACCCGGCAGCAAACAGCCACCGCAACCTCTCCCCAAAGCGCGTCTGACCAGCCTTTTCCATGCCCGTTCCCTAGCGCCCTGCTGCCTAGCCTTTTAGCGCGATTGCCGGACCACCGCAATTTCAAAATTGACAGGGGCGCTCGCGCGGATCAGATCGACAGAGGGGCCGGGTAGCGGCGTCCTTCGCGGCGCGGCTGGTAGCAAGCCGCTTGTCGATGGAAAGACTCTTGGCCATTTTCCGGATGCCAGCCGGGAATGCCCGACAGCGGCAGCGGGCGAAGATCCAGCGGGTCGCGTAATAACCGGCCACTCCTAACGCCCTCGGCACAGGCGGTGACAGCGCTGTCCCGCAAACCACGCGCAAGGAAGACCAGCGCCTTGCCCACCAGCAGCTTGCCGGGCGTCAAGGCGTGCTCCATCAAGGCGTGGCCAAAAAGATCGATCGAGATGCGGCCGTCATGCCATGCATCGCGCTCGCGCCAGAACAGGGCGTGCCAGTCGTGTGCGTCCCACGCTTCCAGCAGGCGATGATCGCGCAAGGCCACGATGACGCCGGCCTCGTCGAAATGCGTCATCGCATATTGCGCTCGCGAACGGTCCTTGGTGCCCATGCGAGCGATGTCGATCACCTGCTGCAGGTTGAGCGCACGCTTGATGTCCGGATAGCGCAGCCAGACCATCGCATTGAACAGGTCATGCCAGTTGGACTCGCGCGTGGCGATGTCGCCGCGCTCGGCGATGCGCTGCTCGTAGTGCAGGCCGTCATCAAGCAAGGCCGGCGTCTGCGCGACGAAACGCTCGCGCATCGTCGCGGGGCGCGCGGCATTCAGCGCATCGATGCCCGGCCATGCATCCGCGCGCACCCAGGGCGCATGGGCCGGCCATGCGCTCAATGGTGGCCGAAGGAATACCTCGGGATCGATCGTGCCGCGGGCGGGCGCCACATAACGCATGACGTCGCGCCGTCGCGATCAGTCCGCCAGGCGTGCGTGCAGGTCGTGCTCGTCGGCGTCTTCCACCACCACGTCGACGAACTGGCCCGGCTTCAGCAGCTGGCCATTGGCGATGTGCACCACGCCGTCGATTTCCGGAGCATCCGCGGCGGAACGCGCGACGGCACCCTTGGCGCCCGCCTCGTCGACCAGCACCTTCAAGGTGCGGCCGATCTTGCGCTGCAGCTTGGCGGCGGAGATTTCCGCCTGCACCGCCATGAACTGCTCAAGGCGGTCTTCCTTCAATTCCTCGGACACGGCGCCCGGGAGCTCGTTGGCCTTGGCGCCATCCACGGGCGAATAGGCGAACGCGCCGACGCGATCGAGCTCGGCTTCGCGCAGGAAATCGAGCAGTTCTTCGAACTCCGCATCGGTTTCGCCGGGGAAACCGACGATGAAGGTGCTGCGGATGGTGAGGTCGGGCACGACCTTGCGCCAGTTGCGGATGCGCTCCAGCGTCTTGTCGATGTTGCCCGGGCGCTTCATCAGCTTGAGGATGCGCGGGCTGGCGTGCTGGAACGGGATGTCGAGGTAGGGAAGGATCTTGCCCTCGGCCATCAACGGCATCACTTCGTCCACGTGCGGGTACGGATAGACGTAGTGCAACCGCGTCCACACGCCGAGTTCGGAAAGGCCTTCGCACAGCTCGGTCATGCGCGTGCGGTAGCTCTTGTCGCGCCACTGGCGCTCGGCGTACTTCACGTCCACGCCGTAGGCGCTGGTGTCCTGCGAGATCACCAGCAGCTCCTTCACGCCACCCTTCGCCAGGCGCTCCGCTTCCAGCAGTACTTCATCCACCGGGCGCGACACGAGGTCGCCGCGCATCGAGGGGATGATGCAGAAGCTGCAGCGGTGGTTGCAGCCTTCGGAAATCTTCAGGTAGGCGTAGTGCTTCGGCGTGAGCTTGATGCCGGTGTCCGGGATGATGTCCAGCAACGGGTTGCGCCTGGGCGGCAGCGCCGAATGCACGGCGGTCATCACGCTGGCGTAGTCCTGCGGGCCGGTGATCGCGAGCACATCGGGGTACGCCTCGCGGATGAGTTCCGAGCGCTTGCCCAGGCAGCCGGTGACGATCACCTTGCCGTTCTCGTGCAGCGCTTCGCCGATCGCGTCCAGCGACTCCTGCACGGCCGCATCGATGAAGCCGCAGGTGTTGACCACCACCGCATCGGCCGCGCCGTAGCTGGGCACGATCTCGTAGCCCTCGACCTTGAGCTGGGTGAGGATGCGTTCGGAATCCACCAGCGCCTTGGGGCAACCGAGGCTGACGAAACCGACTTTGGGCGAGGCCTGCGACATGGCGGAGCAACCGTAACTATGCGGAAAACAGGTGATTATAGCCCAGGTCGGCGCTGATCCCTGAACGACTACAATGATCGTCTTGCCATCGAGGGAACGCCGCCATGGGCCAGAACATCAACCTCAACACCACCCGCATGCAGTGCATCGGCGCCTACCTCGCCAAACCCGCCGGCAAGCCCAAGGGGGGCATCGTGGTGATCCAGGAGATCTTCGGCGTCAACGAACACATCCGCCACGTGGCCGACGGGTTCGCCCAGGCCGGCTACACGGCCATCGCGCCCTGCTTCTTCGACCACCTGGAGACCGGCGTGGAGCTGGGCTACAACGAGGAAGGCTACGCACGC
>NZ_BCPR01000123.1 GCF_016586165.1 Dyella sp. EPa41
GCGAAAGGCTGTCGCGCACTGGGTGCGCTCCTACAAGGGAGTGCCACGCGAAGAGAAAGTGGCCTGAGCCGCGGCAGCGGTCCGCAAGCCTGCCGCTCCACGGGGACTCCCTTCGGTCGCAGGAGAGCCAGATCGCAGAAACCCGGCAACGACAGCACCAGAAATCTTCATGCATCCAAACGATGAACATGCAGACCGGCGCGAAAGGCTGTCGCGCACAGGGTGCGCTCCTACAGGGGCACGGCGGCCCGTAGCCGCCCCTGCCTAACGACGCCCCAACCTGGACAACCCCAGCGAAAACCCTATGTTTCAATGCTTTAGCGCCAGCCCCGGCAAGGAGCCCAGCCCCCTTACCCCGTTTACCCTCATTGCTGCGCCGCAGAATCCCACACCCGCCTTGAGGTACAATGCGCGTTTTCGCATAGCCCCCGTTCCCCGCATGATCGCACTCGACGGGCAGAGCGCCCTCTCGCTTTTTCGCCTTGAACGCCTGAACGCGCGCCTGGAAGCCATCCATCACGGCACGCGCGTCCAATCGTCGTGGTTCATCTATTTCATCGACGCCGACCGCATGCCCGAAGGCGAGCAGCGGCGTCGCCTGCTGGAAGTGCTCGAGGCGAAGGACGGGGCGCCGGAAACGGCTTCGGTCTGGGTCGTGCCGCGACTGGGCACGATCTCGCCGTGGTCGAGCAAGGCCACCGACATCCTGCATGGCGCGGGCTTCGACGTGCGTCGCGTGGAGCGTGGCGTGGCCTGGCAGGTGGCGGGGCTGCCGGCGGCTGACTTGCCGCAGTACGAAGCGGTGATGAACGTGCTGCACGATGCGATGACGCAGTCGGTGCTCACGAACCTCGATGAAGCGCAGCATCTGTTCCTCGGCGGCCAGCCCGGCCCGCTGGTGTACATCGACCTCGCGGGCGACGCCAAGGCGGCGCTGGACAAGGCCAACAAGGAGCTGGGCCTCGCGCTGGCCGACGACGAGATCGAATACCTGGTCGATCGCTATGCGGAACTGGGCCGCAACCCGACCGACGCCGAACTCTTCATGTTCGCGCAGGCCAATTCCGAGCACTGCCGCCACAAGGTGTTCAACGCGAGCTGGACGATGGATGGCGAGGCGCAGGACAAGAGCCTGTTCGCCATGATCAAGAACACCCACCAGCACTCGCCCGCCCACACGCTGTCCGCCTACAAGGACAACGCGGCGGTGATCGAGGGCTTCGAGGGCAACCGCTTCTATCCCGACCACGATGGCGTGTGGCGCCCGCACCACGAGCGCGTCGAATACGCGATCAAGGTGGAGACGCACAACCACCCGACCGCGATCGCACCGTGGCCGGGTGCCGCCACCGGCGCCGGCGGCGAGATCCGCGACGAAGGCGCGACCGGCCGTGGCGCCAAGCCGAAGGCCGGCCTCACCGGTTTCTCGGTGTCGGACCTGCGCATTCCGGGCAAGCCGCGTCCGTGGGAGGTGGAGCGTCCGCTGCCGCCGCACATGGCCACGGCGTTCGAAATCATGCGTGACGGCCCGCTCGGCGCCGCCGCGTTCAACAACGAATTCGGCCGCCCTGCCCTGGGCGGCTATTTCCGCACCTACGAGCATGAGACCGGCGAAGCCGGCGTGCGCCGCGGTTACGACAAGCCGATCATGATCGCCGGCGGCCTCGCCAACATGTGCGCGAACCACGTGCAGAAGCGCGACGTGCAGCCGGGCAACAAGGTGATCGTGCTCGGTGGCCCGGCCATGCTGATCGGCCTGGGCGGCGGCGCCGCCTCGTCGGTGGCGTCGGGCACCTCCAGCCAGGAGCTCGACTTTGCCTCCGTGCAGCGCGACAACGCCGAGATGGAGCGCCGCGCGCAGCAGGTGATCGACAGCTGCTGGGCCCGCCGCGACAAAAACCCCATCGTCAGCGTGCATGACGTCGGCGCGGGCGGCCTCTCCAACGCGATCCCCGAGCTGCTCAACGACGCCGGCGTCGGCGGCCGCATCGACCTTTCCAAGGTGCCGTGCGACGACCCGTCGCTCTCGCCCATGCAACTGTGGAGCAACGAGTCGCAGGAGCGCTACGTGCTCGCCATCGGCGCGGCCGACCTCGAGGAATTCGAGGGCTACTGCAAGCGCGAGCGCTGCCCGTACGCCGTGGTGGGCGAAGCCACTTCCGAGCGCCGCCTCGTCGTGCACGACCCGCGCACCGACACCACGGTGATCGACCTGCCGATGGACGTGCTGTTCGGCAAGCCGCCGCGCATGCACCGCGACGCGCATCGCGTGAAGCCGCGCGTGGACGTCGTGCCCGACCTGGCCGGCATCAGCATGGACGAAGCCCTGCTGCGCGTGCTGCGCCTGCCCACCGTGGGCAGCAAGAGCTTCCTCATCACCATCGGCGACCGCACCGTGGGTGGCCTCAATGCCCGCGACCCGATGGTCGGCCCGTGGCAGGTGCCGGTGGCCGACGCGGCCGTCACCATCACCGATTTCGACGGCTACACCGGCGAAGCGATGGCGATGGCCGAACGCGCCCCGGTCGCCCTGCTCAACAGTGCCGATGCCGCGCGCCTTGCGGTCGGCGAAGCCATCACCAACCTCGCTGCCGCGCCGATCGCCTCGCTGGGCGAAGTGCGCCTGTCGGCCAACTGGATGGCCGCGGTGAACTACGCCGGTGAAGACGCCGCGTTGTTCGACGCAGTGAAGGCCGTGGGCATGGAGCTGTGCCCGGAGCTCGACATCTCCATCCCGGTCGGCAAGGACTCGCTGTCCATGCAGACCGTATGGAAGGACGGCGACACCACGCAGCGCACCGTCTCGCCGGTGTCGCTGGTGATCACCGGCTTCGCCCGCGTCACCGACGTGCGCCGCACGCTCACCCCCCAGCTGCGCCTGGATCGGGGCGATTCCGAACTGTGGCTGCTCGACCTCGGCGCCTGCCGCGACCGCCTCGGCGGCTCCGCGCTGACGCAGGTGTTCAACCGCGGCGGCGGCGTGCCGCCGGACCTGGATGACGCCAAGCGCCTGAAGTCGCTGTTCAACCTCGTGCAGGAAGCGAACGCCAACGGTCTGCTGCTGGCGTACCACGACCGTTCCGACGGCGGTGTCATCGTGACCCTGCTGGAAATGGCCTTCGCCGGGCATTGCGGCCTGGAAATCCATCTCGACGGCTGGGCCGAAGCCGCGTTGCGCGCGCTGTTCAACGAAGAGCTCGGCGCCGTGGTGCAGGTAGCCACGGCCAACCGCGAGGCGTTCGAGGCATTGCTGGTGAAGCACGAACTCACCGGCATGGCCTATCGCATCGGCCGCCCGAAGGAAAAGCTGGGCATCAAGCTGTTCCACAACGGCGAAACGCAGTTCAAGTGGAACTGGCGCACGCTGTTCGAAGCGTGGAACGAAACCAGCTATGCCATGCAGCGCCTGCGCGACAACCCGATCAGCGCCGACGCCGAGAACGAATGGCGCCTGGACGATGCCGACCCGGGCATCAGCCCCAAGCTCACCTTCGACCCGGCCGACGACATCGCCGCGCCTTACATCAACAAGGGCGCTCGTCCGCGCGTCGCCGTGCTGCGCGAGCAGGGCGTCAACGGCCAGGTCGAGATGGCGGCCGCGTTCACGCGCGCCGGCTTCGACGCGGTGGACGTCCATATGTCCGACCTCGCCAGCGGCCGCATCAAGCTCGCCGATTTCCGTGGCCTCGCCGCGTGCGGCGGTTTCTCCTACGGCGACGTGCTGGGCGCGGGGCGTGGCTGGGCCACGTCCATCCTCTACAACGAATACCTGCGCGCCGAATTCAGCGCGTTCTTCGCCGATGCGCAGCGTTTCGCGCTGGGCGTGTGCAACGGCTGCCAGATGATGAGCCAGTTGAAGGACATCATCCCCGGCGCACAGCACTGGCCGAAGTTCCTGCGCAACGCGTCCGAGCAGTACGAGGCACGCGTGGCCACGCTGGAAGTGCTCGATTCGCCGAGCATCTTCTTCAAGGGCATGGCCGGTTCGCGCATCCCGGTCGCGGTGGCGCACGGCGAAGGCCGCGTAAGCTTCCCGCACAGTTGCAGCCCGTCGAAGTCGGGCGGCGCGCTGCGCTACGTCGATAACCGCGGCAGGCCCACCGAGGACTATCCGCTCAATCCGAACGGCTCCCCTGGCGGCCTCACCGGTTTCACCGCCGCCGATGGCCGCGTCACCATCATGATGCCGCACCCGGAACGCGTGTTCCGTTCGGTGCAGATGAGCTGGCATCCGGAGAAGTGGGGCGAGGATTCGCCGTGGATGCGCATGTTCCGCAACGCACGGGCGTGGTGCGGCTGATGCCGAATCGCCACGCCAGGCCGCTGCTGCAGACCTGACGTGGCGACCCGCGCGAACCGCCGGTGGATGGCCACCTTGCTGCCGGCGGCGGCGTGGACGATCGCGATGGCGCTGCTCCCCTGGTGGGTGGGGCTGCCGCTATGGCTCTTGTTGATGGTCGGCGCGGTGATGTTTCGCCACCGCATCGAACACTATGCCCAACTGAGTCGACGCGGCCTTTACTGGGGCCTGCCCGGCGTGCTGTTCGCATCGCAACGCGCCCTGGGCGGCGACCTGCTTGCCTGGGGCTGTGCCCTGCTTGGCGCACTGGTCGGCTATTCGCTGCTCGCGCTGATGGACTCATTGCTGGACCGTCGCACCAGGCGTTCGCCCGCGGCAGCTCCCACGCCGGAATGGAACGAACTGGCCTTGGCGCCCATCGGCCCTCCCGTACACATCATCGAGCTGGCACCCGTCACCTGGACCGACGCACGGTGCGAGTTCCGCGACCCCGACGGCGAATCGGTACGCTATGAGCAACGCGGCAGCGGGCGCGGGCGTTATGTGTTCGCGCAGGGGCGGGTGATCGAACGGGCGAGCCCGCATTGCTGCTTCGGACCCGGCGGCCGCTGGTTTGCGGCCCGCCTGCCGGGCGACCGCGGCGAGATCCTGTGGGACAGGCACACCGACCATGTCCACCGGCTCGCCGGTTGGGCACTCAGCGGCTGGGAAGGTGAGCGGCCCTGGCTCTCCCGCGGCGCCAACGGCGTACCGGCGCCCGTCCACGAAGTGCTCGGACGCGGCCGCCGGCGCTGAAGCCTGCCAACATCGCGATCTTTCACGTCCAGAACACGCGTCACCTCCCGCATACTTGTCGTAGTGAATACCGATACCGCCCAAGCTTTCTCGTCCGCGCTGCCGCTCAGCGTGATCGTGGTCGCCGCCGACAGCGGCCCCACCCTGCGCGACTGCGTGCGCCGCGTGCTCGCCTGCGAGCTGCCGCTGGAAATGATCCTGGTCGACAATGCGTCGGCCGACGGCATTCCACAGGCCATCGCGCGCGCGCACGAAAACGACACGCGGCTGCAGGTGGTCTACAACCATGCCAACCTCGGCTTCGGACCGGCGGTGAACCGTGGCGTGTCGCATGCGCATGGCAAGACGGTGCTGGTGCTCAATCCCGACTGCCTGATCGACAACGCGGCCCTGGTGCGCCTGCTCGAGATCCTCACCACGCAAACGCGGGTCGGGCTCGTCGGCGCGGTGGTCTGCGACGAGAACGGCGAGCCGGACCCGGCCTCCTACCGGCGTGATCCGCTGCTCCGGCGTTCGTTGAACACCCTGTTCAACCGGCCCGGCGAGGGTGTGAATATCGAAGGCCCGATGCCGCACGCATTGGTGGAAGCGGAAGCCGTGTCCGGCGCGCTGATGGTGCTGCCGCGGCGCCTGTTCGATTACCTGGCGGGCTTCGACGAAGCGTATTTCCTTCACTGCGAAGACCTCGACCTGTGCCGCCGCGTGCGCGACGCGGGCTACAGGGTGATGCTCGCCGGCGACGTGCGCGTGCTGCATGGCAAGGGCAGTTCGAGCCGGCATCGCCCGGTGTTCGTCAGCCGCCACAAGCATCGCGGCATGTGGCGCTGGTTCCGCAAGTTCGATCCCGAGGCGCGCAAGCCGTGGGTGTCCGCCCTCGTGTGGCTCGGCATCTGGTCGCACTTCCTGCTGCAGATTCCCGGCCAATGGATGCGGCTGCTGCGACGCAAGGCATCCCGCGGGAGCGATGCATGAGCGCGGAAAATCCACGCGCCGCCGCGTTCGCCACGTTCGGACTGATCAGTGTCACCGCCATCTGGGGTTCCACCTTCTTCCTCATCAAGGACCTGGTGGCGCGCATGCCGGTGGCGGATTTTCTCGCCGTGCGCTTCGTGATCGCCGCGCTCGTGATGACGCTGCTGTTCCATCGCCACCTGCTGCGCCTCGGTCGCCGCGAGTGGACGCAAGGCATCGCGTTGGGCGTTGTATACGGCATAGCGCAATTGCTGCAGACCTCCGGGCTGGAACACACCTCGGCGAGCATCAGCGGCTTCGTCACGGGCATGTATGTGGTGTTCACGCCACTGCTGGGCACGGTGCTGCTGCGCCAGCGATTGCCCCCCGTCACGTGGATCGCCGTGCTGCTCTCGGTGGGCGGCCTGGGACTGCTCGCGCTGCATGGTTTCAGCATCGGCTACGGCGTGTGGCTCACGCTGGTCTCGGCCCTGCTGTATGGCCTGCACATCGTGGGCCTGGGCACCTGGTCGCGACCGGGCAACGCATTCGCGCTGTCCGCCGTGCAGATGCTGGTGATCGCACTCATCTGCCTGCTCGCCACGCTGCCTTCGGGCCCGAGCCTGCCGCCGGACCGCGGCGCATGGGCAGCGGTGACGTACATGGCGCTCGCCGCGGGTGCCGGCGCGATGCTGGTGCAGACCTGGGCACAGGCACACCTGTCGCCCACCCGCGCGGCCATCGTGATGACGATGGAACCGGTATTCGCGGCAGGCTTCGCCGTCACCTTCGGCGACGACGCGCTCACCTGGCGCATGGTGGTCGGCGGTGCGCTGGTGTTGGCGGCGATGTATCTGGTGGAACTCGTGCCACGTGGCAATGCTGTGGTGCAGGCGGAAGGGCTGCATCACGAGGTGTAATGGATGGCACGTGTGGCACGGTCGTCGTCATCACGTTCGCAGCGCGCGATACTTCCCCTGTAGGAGCGCACCCTGTGCGCGACAGCCTTTCGCCTCGGTCTTGGTTGCATGTCTCACCGGCACAGCCGTTGTGCCTGGTCGTCGAGTTACCGCGATCAGGCTCGCCTGCGACCGCAGGGAGTCCCCATGGGACGGCGGGCTTTCGGACCGCTCCCGCGGCCCGGGTCACGTTCTCTTCGCGTGGCGTTCGTTCCCTTGTAGGAGCGCACCCTGTGCGCGACAGCCTTTCGCGCCGGTCTGCACCTTAGTCGTTTCGATGCATGCAGATTTCTGATGCTGTCGTTGCCGGG
>NZ_BCPR01000124.1 GCF_016586165.1 Dyella sp. EPa41
GACAGGGTTGCCTCGATTCGCGGTGGTCGCGACTGGAAGGCAAAGGAACATCGCCACGCTGCGGTCGCGCACTGGGTGCGCTCCTACAGAGGTAGGGAGGAATTTCGCGAGCCCCACCCCTCACCCCAGCCCTCTCCTCGCTCCTCAAAGCCGCGGCCATCCATGGCCGCTCCCCGCGTGCCCCGGAGGGGAGAGGGAGAGGGAGAAAAAGCCAGCGGTGCGGTGCGAATAAATCCCCTCACGGCTCAACGACGTTGCCTTGAGTCCTCTCCGCTTCGGCGCGTTGCGGTGTAGCGGCTTCGTTCGAGGTAGTAACGAGCCCATCCCGATTGACCTCAGTCGGCCGACGCTTCTATTCCACGTACCGCTATGAGCCCTGGCTCTCAAGGCCATTTTCTTTGGGTTACTTTTCTTTGACTCCGGGCATCCTGCCCTCCGCCCTACGGGCCGGCTTCGCCGTTCGCACGCGCTCCTGCGCGTGCGTGGGCCAGCAAAAGAAAAGTGACTCGAGCGTCCCACGGGACTAGCTTCGCGTCGCCGGCAGGGGATCGAAACGCCCGCCGCGTAGGCGGCACTCTTGCGGAAGCGGAGCTACCGAAGGCAATAGCCCGCTTTCACAAGAGCAATAAACGTGCAGATAGGCGCGAAAGGCTGTCGCGCACAGGGTGCGCTCCTACAAGGGGACGTTGCGCAAAGTGAAAGTGAACCGGTCGCGGCAGCGGTTCGGAAGCCCGCCGTCCTACGGGAACTCCCTTCGGTCGCAGGCGAGCCAGGTCGCAGAAAGCCGGCAACGACAGCACTACAAATCTTCATGCATCGAAACGACGGACATGCAGACCGGCGCGAAAGGCTGTCGCGCACTGGGTGCGCTCCTACAAAAAGACGAAGCGGCTAGCGCCACTGCGTCTGCAGCGTCTCATCCACCAGTGCGTTCTCGAACGCCACGAAACTGTCGAGGTTGAGCGTATCGAGGCGGAAGCGCTGGGCCGCGGTAAAGAACGCCAGCAGCGACAGCACGCGCTGTGGATTCCGCGCCCACGGCGGCACATACACGGCGCGCGATATCAGGCCGGTTTCCAGGTAGGGCGACAGCGTGATCACGTCCGTGGTCGTCACGCGGCCCGCGAACAGCAACGGCAGCATCTCCGCCTTGCCCTCCTGCAGCGCCTTGCGGATGAAGAGATACACGATCATCACGCCCTGCAGGTACGCGCCATCCTTGGTGAAGCAGATGCGGCCGCGCACATCGCCGCCGCGGAAGATGCGCGAGGCGCTGCGATAACTCTCCACCGGCGTCTGGCCGGCGTCGAGGAAGCCGCGGAACACTTCGATGAAATCGGCGCCGTCGAGCGCGCGCTTCACCATGATCACGCGCAGCGCGACGCGGCGCAGCCTGGCAAGATCGATGGAGCCGGTGATGATCTCCGAAAACGTGGCCAGGCCTTCCTGCGCGCGCGTCGTGCGGGGAGAACCCAGGCCCAGGGATTTCAGGTGGGGCTGGTGCTTGCCGTTGAGCAGCGTGGCGGTGTGCACGAAGGCTTCGTGTTCGGTCAGCTGCGCCAGGTCCAGCTCGGAGAACAAGGCGGTGGAGCGCAGGTTGATGCTCTTGCTGCCCGCGGTGGCCTTCGACGACAGGTCGGGGTTCAGCACCACGTCGACCCGGTCCCTGTCGAAGAACGAGCCCAGGCGCTCGCGCAGGCGTTCGGCGAACTCCTCGGCCGGAATGTCGGCCGGCACCGACGGGATCGCCTCGCGGCTGATCAGGTCGTCGGTGATCGAGATGACGTCCTGCGCCGCGTCGTATGCACTGGAGGTCTGGCTGCTGTGCACGCCGTCGGGGCGGCCATACAGGGCCGTGGAGCAACGCGTGAATGTCTCGTTGCCGACGTTCATCAGCATCTGCGCCGCCGTGAGGTAACTCCATGCGGTCTTGAACAACCAGTCGCCGATCGGGTGGCCGCGATCGAGCTTGCCCATGATGGCGCGGAGCGCGTCCATTTCACCGCTGAGATCGGGATGGCGGCGCGGCGGATCGGGCAGCTGCGGATTGCCGCGCTCGTACCCTTCGAGAAACGTGGCCTCCAGCTCGACGGGCCAGTCGATGGCCTTGAGCACGCGGATCTTCTTGCCCACGTTGACCAGCTCGCGGTCGAGTTCGAGCAAGGGGCCCAGGGTCGGATCGTCCTCGGGGCGGACCGCTTCACTCTCGACGATACTCATGACGCCTCCAGGGAGGGCGCCGGCCGGTGTCCCGGCCGGCATGCAGCGATGGGGAGACCGGAACTGTGCGCCCGCACCCCGTGATGCGCTAGCGAAGAACTACTGAAACCGGAAGAAAAAAACGTAACGGCGCCCGATTGTTGCAGCCGCATGTCGAAGTCGATGGCGAAACCGCGCTATCGTCCGGCCTTCGTATCCTCAGGGAAGCTCTGATCTATTCCATGTGGGTGTCACCGGTTCTGTCTGCCCGCAGATGAGTGTTGCGCTGGCGCACGCGGGGAGAGGAACAGGGATGTCCTCGGCTTTGAGGAGCGAGGAAGGCGGGCTGGCTGCCTGTCGAGGCAGCGCGACGCACAGCGGTGGGCAGACAGAGCCGGCCCTGCGGGTGGCATGTTGTCCAGAAAGCCACCAGGCGGCGTCACGCGCCGTCGCCTGGTGGCTTTCTGGACAACATGCCACCCGCATGGAATAAATCAGGGACTCCCTAAGGATGCTGTTGCGCACCATGACTGCCGAGACCACCCCCTCGTATCTGCGCCGCCTGGGCACCTGGGATGCCGCCGCCATCGTCATCGGCGGCGTTATCGGCGCCGGCATCTTCCGCAGCGCATCCACCGTGGCCGAGCGCACCTCCTCGGGCGCGCAGACGCTGGCGCTGTGGGCCATCGGCGGCCTGCTCACGCTGGCCGGCGTGCTCTGCTATGCCGAGCTCGGTGCGCGCCGGCCGCAGGCGGGTGGCGTCTACATCTACCTGCGCGAGGCGTTCGGCCAGCTGCCGGCCTTCCTGTTCGGCTGGACCATGGCGCTGATCAACTACCCCGGCAGCGTGGCGGCCGTGGCCACCACCTTCGCGGACTATTTCTGCGCGGCCATCGGCCTGCCCGCGACGTGGGTGAGGCCGGTGGGCGCCGGCGCCATCGCCTTCATCGTCGCCGTGAACTTCTTCGGCATCCGCGCCGGTTCGCGCATGCTCAACGTGTTCACCGTGCTCAAGGTCTCGGCCATTGCCATGCTCGTGGTGGTGGGCGTGGTGCTGGCGCACGGGCAGTTCGGCAACGTGCTGGCGGTGGATACCACCCGCAACCTGCCGCCGGGCGCCTTCCTCGGTGCGCTGTTGCCGGTGCTGTTCACCTATGGCGGCTTCCATTACCTGAACGATCTGGCTGGCGAAGTGCGCGACCCGCAGAAGACCTTGCCGCGGGCGCTCGGCCTGGGCCTGGGCGGCGTGGTGGTGTGCTACGTGCTGGTGAACTTCGCCTACCTCGCCGGCCTCGGTCATGCGGGCCTGGCGGCCAGCCATGCGCCGGCTGCCGACCTGATGCACGCCCTGTTCGGCGAGGCCGGCGCGACCGTGATCGCCGTCGGCATCGCCTGTTCCACCTTCGGCTATTGCAGCATCGCCATTGCCGGCGGCGCGCGCGTGCTGCAGACCATGGGCGCCGACGGCATGCTCTTCAACGCGGTGGGCCGCATCGATCCGCGCTGGCACGCGCCGCGCGTAGCGCTGGCCGTGCTGGGCGGTTGGGCCGTCGTGCTGGTGCTTTCCGGCAGCTTCGGCCAGCTGGTCGACTACACGACGGTGGGCGAATGGTTGTCGCATGCCTTCGGCATCGCCACGCTGTTCTGGTATCGCCGCCGCTTCCGCAGCGAGCCCTCGCCGTATCGCGTGCCGTTCTACCCCGTGCTGCCGCTGTTGTTCGTGGGCACGGTACTGAGCGTGATCGTGGCCACCGCCATTCACCAGCCGGGCGACGCAGGGATGAGCCTGCTGCTGATCGCCGTGGGCGTGCCGGTGTATTACGCGTGGCGCGCATGGCAGCGGAAAAGAGCATGATCTTGCGTTGTGTGCGAGCGTTGGCGCAGCAAGGCAAGCTTCAGATGACACAGGCATACTGCCGCCACTTCTTCGCATCGAGTCGCCGATGAGACGGACCGCCCCACTAGTCGCCTGTTGCCTGCTGGCCCTCGCGGGCTGCCAGAAGGCTGCTGACACCGACCGGGCCGATCTCAGTCGCGTCGCCGCCGCGCCGCTGTCCACCGCCAAGGCGCAGGCCGCCAGTGCGCCCGCCACGCAGACCGCGCTCGCCCATGTCGATCGCGACGGCGCGCCGATCACCGTGGCCGGCATGTCGCTGCAACGCTACGTGTTCCAGCCTTCGCCGCAGCCGCAACTCACCGTATCGCTCGACAAGGGCGAGTGGGACTGGTCGAAGGAAGGCTCGCTGCGGGTGGACATGCAGAACGCCATGCCGTGGGCCATCACGCTCACCGTCGACATCGATGGCGCCGCGGAAGGACAGCACCTGCACGCCACCGTGGGCATCCCGGCCGGTCCGCCGCAGACGCTGGTGATCCCGTTGCATGCCACCTCGCCGCGGGCGATGGGCATGCAGGCCGGCCCGCCGATGCCGTACATGGCCGGTGGCAAGCGCGTCTTCATCGCCACCACGGTGGAAGGCTCGGTCGACCTGGCCCATGTGAAGGCGGTGCGCCTGGGCATGCCCGCGCCCACGGCTGCGCAGACCGTGCTGTTCGGCAAGCTCGACACCTCGCGCGGCGACCACGACCTGCGCGACGCCTATACCGGCATCGTCGATGCCTGGGGCCAGTACACGCGCGGCCAGTGGCCGGGCAAGATCGATTCCGACGACGCATTGCGTGGCGTGCGGCACAAGGCCAAGCCCGCCGCGATCGGCCCGGCCGTCGCGCACAAAGGCTTCGATCGCTACGGCGGCCGCACCGACCTGCCGGCGTTCAAGGCCAGCGGCTGGTTCCGCACCGAACAGCGCGATGGCCGCTGGCACCTGGTGACGCCCGAAGGGCACGCCTTCTTCTCGCTGGGCGTGAACGTGGTCGACGACGACGGCGGCCGCACCTACATCGAAGGCCGCGAGTTCATGTTCAAGGACCTGCCGCGCAACAGCGGCCGGTGGGCGCCGTTCTTCGGCACCGAGGGCAAGCCCTCCGGCGATCAGTCCGCTTCCGCGGGCATGGCCTATAACCATGGGCGCTGGTTCGACTACTACTCCGCCAACCTGTTTCTCGCCGATGGCCACCATTGGCGCCAGGCATGGCGCTCGCGCACGGTGGACCGGCTGGAGAACTGGGGCTTCAACACGCTGGGCAACTGGAGCGACGAGGCGCTGACCCAGGCACACCGTTTCGCCTACACGCGCTCGGTGAACATCGCCGGCGTGTTCGGCAATGTCTCCAGCGGTTACGACTACTGGGGCCGCATGCCCGACCCGTTCGACCCGCGCTTCGCCCAGGCGGCCGACACGGCGGCGGCGCAGGCCGCCAAGGAAGTACGCGACGATCCCTGGTTGCTGGGCTACTTCGCCGACAACGAACTGGCGTGGGCCGGGCAGGGCCCGCAGGGGCGCTGGGGGCTCGCGCAGGGCACGCTGCGCGGCGAGGCGCGCAGCCCGGCCAAGCAGGCCTTCATCGACGTGCTGAAGAAGAAGTACGGCACACCGGCGAAGCTTGCCGCCGCCTGGGGCATCGCGCTGGATTCGTGGGACGCGCTGCAGGCGACCAACTACGCCGCGCCCGATCCGAACGAAGCGCACCCCGCCATCGCCGACGATTACAGCGCGTGGCTGCGCCAGTACGCGGACCAGTACTTCCGCACCGTCGCGCAGGCCATCCACAAGCATGACCCGCACCACCTGTTCCTCGGCGGCCGCTTCGCCGTGCACACGCCGGAAGCCGTGGCCTCCTGCGCGCAGTACTGCGACGTGGTGAGCTTCAACGGCTACGCCGACGTGCCCGAGCACGCCTTCGACGCGGCCGCGTTCGCCAAGCTCGGCAAGCCCGCGCTGATCGGCGAGTTCCATTTCGGTTCCGACGACCGCGGACCGTTCGGCAAGGGCGTCGTCCCGGTGTGGAACGAACAGCAGCGCGGCGAGGCGTACGCGCGCTACGTGGCCGCCGCCGCGGCCGATCCGGTGATCGTCGGCGTGCACTGGTTCCAGTACGTCGACCAGCCCATCACCGGTCGCCTCATCGACGGCGAAAACGCGCACATCGGCCTGGTCGCCATCACCGACAAGCCGTTCAAGAGCTTCGTCGACGCCGTGCGCGAGGCGAATCGCAACACCGGCTACTGAGTCCAGGCCCTCACTGGCATTGAGGCATTTGCGTAGCGTTCCCTTGTAGGAGCGCACCCTGTGCGCGACAGCCTTTCGCGCCAGTCTGCATGGTTCGATGCATGAAGATTTCTAATGCTGTCGTTGCCGGGTTTCTGCGACCGGGCTCGCCTGCGACCGAAGGGAGTCCCCGTGGGACGGCGGGCTTCCGAGCCGCTGCCGCGGCCCGGGTCACTTTCTCTTGCTTGCCCAAGAGAAAGTAACCAAAGAGAATGGCACCCCGCGTGGCGCTGTCTGGGCTTCGCCCAGCCAGTCCGTGAGGGGCGGCCGGGCTTTTCGACCGGGCTCCTGCCCGGACGAAAAGTGCCCGACATCCGTGTCGGGCACCCCTGCGGGGCCTCATCGTCCACCCCTCACCGCCCCACAGGGGTCGTTTGAAGGCTCGTGCCGCTGCGCGGCACATCGCATCGCGATGCCGCCGGTGACTGCGGTTCGTTGTGGGAGCGCACCCAGTGCGCGACCGCGGACTGACATGGTCGCCTCGATTTGCGGTGGTCGCGACTACCGCGGCATGTTCCGGCGTTGCGGTCGCGCACTGGGTGCGCTCCTACCGAGGTAGGGAGGAATTTCGCGAGCCCCACCCCTCACCCCAGCCCTCTCCCCGGAGGGGAGAGGGAGAAAGGGGGCGGCAGCCCATAGGCTTCATCACGGCTCAGCGACGTGGCTTTAAGTCCTCTTCGTATCGGCGCGTTGCGGTGTAGCCGCTTCGTTTGAGGTAGTAACGAGCCCATCCCGGCTGGCCTCGGTCGTCCGACGCTCCTATCCCGCATATCGCTATGAGCCTTGGCTCTGAAGGCCATTTTCT
>NZ_BCPR01000125.1 GCF_016586165.1 Dyella sp. EPa41
GCCTTGCTGATGCCCTTGCGCGCGATATCCGGTGGCTGCAATGTCACTTCGAGATCGCTGAGCTCGTTGTCCAGCGCCGGCATCTGCGTCAGCAGCAGGTTGCGCAATGTGCGCGTGGCGGCGGCAATGGCCAGTACGTTGCTCATGGCGATGCCTTGCCACGCTCGCGCAGGTAGTCATCGAAGGCATTGCGGCGAGGTGCCTCCTGATGACGCGGCGTCGATGCGGGCGCCGCACCCGCCCTTACCTCCAGGCGGCCGATGGTCACATGCACGACGGGCTCGTGCTCCACGCCCTGCGGGGGGTGCTCCGCGCGTGCCGTGTGCCGCGACGGTCCGCGATCCCGGTGATCGAGCCCTACCGACTGCGCCGGAAACACAGCTCCCCGGGGCGGAAGCAATGCGCCGTCATCCGCATCGCGCGCCGGTAACGTGACGTGCTGATGCACATGCTCGTGGCGCACGCGGCTTTCCATCACGGAGGGGATGGCCTGCGCATCGGACGACGCCCTCACCGGATGCATCAACTGCTGGCTCGGCTCCGTCCTGTCGCGCCCCAATGCGGAACGAATGGGCGCAATGCGTAGAGCCGCGGCCTCTTCCTGGGTAGGTTCCAGGCGGCGTGACGCCGTAAGCTTTTCCGGCACGCTGCGCGATGGCGCCTCACCCGCTGGCGCGCGCCTCGCCTCATCCTCCGCGAAGACGTTCGCCGGCTGGGGCGACCCGGCCCCGTGCGCTTCCGCCACCGGCATCAACACATCCCGCTGCGCAGGCTCGAATAGCGAAGGCACCCGCGGCACGAGCAGCGCCTCGCCACCCATGACCCGTGATGCCACCCGGCCGAGAAAGTCGCTCACGACGCGCATTGCTCCAGGTAGGCCTGGCGGCGTCGCGGACTCATCGCCACGATGTCCGACTCGCTCCAGTGATAGGCGCGCGCCAGGGTGTCCACTTCACGCAAAAGGCGCAGCGCCCATGCATGCAGCTCCTGCCAAAGGAACGTCGCGATATCGAACAGCGGCTGCCAGCGATGGGCGCACTCCGGGCAGACGCAATCGAACTGGATATCCGCCTGCGGATCGGCCGCCGCCATGGCCGCGGCCAGCTCGGCCTGCACGTCGGAAGAAAAGCCGGCGACGTCTGCACTCCCTTCTCCGCCGACATCGATCACGCAACGCGCAAGCAACTGCCGCCGCGCCTCGTCAACATCACCGCACGACTGCAGGGCCAACAGATCGGCGCAATTCACGGGACGAAAGCGGATCGCCATGTCGCGCCCTGCCGGGTGCAGTTCCAATACATGCTCGGTCACCGCCGGTTCCGTCGGTGCAAGCTGAAGCGCTTCGCCATCAAGCAACAGCTCCACCGTCGACTGGCACGCGGGACATGTTGCAACCCCCTGCAGGACATGGCCGAACAGCTTGGCGTGCAAGCGCAACAGCCGGGCGTCGCGATCGCCCAGCGAAAGACCGAGCCACGCATCCTCGCCCTGCGCCTCGTCCGTCAGCCGCAACAGCCACAGGCCGCGCGCCACGGCCGGCGCATCGAGTGCGCGCTCCCACACGTTCAACAACTCGCTGGCCGTCGGCGTGCGCATGGCTCAGCCCACGGGCACCGTGAAGGTGGGTTCGGTGGGCTCCTGCACGCCGACATCGCGCTCCCAACCCTCGTTTTCCAGCTTGATGTGCTGGATGGCCACTGCGTTGGCATTGGCGTCCAGGTCCGGCAAGGCCTGGTACTCCGACACCCAGCAGCGGTAGATCTTGTAGGCGAGCGCAAGCTGGCCCGCCTCGTTGTACACCTCGAGGATCAGGTCCTTGCGAAAGTCCTTGAGCGACACTTCGGCGCCCAGCCCGGCGCCGTAGTTCCAGATCTTGTTCGCCCACTTCTCGAATTCGAGGTCGTGGGTGACGCCGCGTTCGATGCTGATGGCGTCGTACTCGGTGCGCCCCGGCGATTTGCGGCTGCTGCTGGGGTCGCCGCCCTCGCGGTGCTTCACCACTTCGGTGGTGCGCTTCAAGCCCGATACCTTGCTGACGCCCGCCACATAGCGGCCATCCCACTTCACCCGGAACTTGAAGTTCTTGTAGGGATCGAAGCGCTGCGCGTTCACGCTGAACTGAGCCATGACATTGTCCTCAGGTCTGGATCTGGCCGGCCATCTGCTGCAGCTGGATGACCACGAATTCGGCGGGTTTCAGTGGCGCGAAACCGACCACGATGTTGACGATGCCGAGGTTGATGTCGTTCTGCGTGGTGGTTTCGCTGTCGCACTTCACGAAGTAGGCGTCCTGCGGGGTCTTGCCCTGGAAGGCGCCCTGGCGGAACAGGTTGTGCATGAACGCGCCGACGTTGAGCCGTATCTGCGCCCACAACGGATCATCGTTGGGCTCGAACACCACCCACTGCGTGCCGCGGAACAGGCTCTCCTCGATGTAGAGCGCGAGGCGGCGCACGGGGATGTACTTGTAGTCGTCCGCCAGCAGGTCCGAGCCGCGCAACGTGCGCGAACCCCACACCACCGCCCCGCTGGCCGGGAAGCTACGCAGGCAGTTCACGCCGAGCGGATTGAGCTGGCCGTTCTCGCCATCGGTGAGCACGACCGAAAGGCCCTGGATGCCATTGAGCGCCGCATCCAGCCCGGCCGGCGCTTTCCATACGCCGCGCTGCGTATCGGTACGCGCCATCACGCCGGCGATGATGCCGCAGGGCACGAAGGTGTCGATCTGCCCCTGGCGCGCGGGGTCGGACTCCAGCACGCGAGGGAAGAACACCGCCGCATTGCGTGCCGCCGTGCCGTTGAGGTTGAGGTCCGTCAGCGCCTTGTTGTTCTGGCTGGTGATCGCATTGGCGCTCGACCATGCCCCCGGCGCATCCACGATCAGCAAGGCGCGACGATCGACGCAAAACGCCATGGCCTGCTGGTAGACGCCGGGATCGGTGTCGCCGCCGCGTGTATCGGCCGGAATGCACAACAGGTTGAACAGGTCCACCTTCTTGAGCGCATACATGCCGGTCTTGTCGTCGGCGTTGCCCTCATAGGTGCCGGGCTGCAGGGCGGGACTGTCCACGCCCTTGTTCTTGACGCCGACCGAACTGCCGTCCTGATCCCACACGGTCTTGCCGGCCGGCGCATCGCCCATGGCGGCAGGCACCGCGCTGGTCAATGTGCCGTCCTTTACGCGGATCAACGATGACCCCGCCTTCAGCACGCGATCCACGCGTCGCGGACTGTCTTTCACGGACACATTGAGAAACGACTCCTGCGCGCCGCTGGCCATGTCCCGCACGGTCACGTTGAACAGGTCGCCCGCCGTCAACCCGTACAGCGCTGCCACCTCGGCGGACACCTGGGTGTCGATGCGCACGCGCAGCTGGTTGGCCCAGCCCCCCGCGGATGCCGCCTCGAGCGTCAGGTTCGTGATGTCGAAGTTCGCCTTGGCCTTGCTCGCGTCGCCCTCGTACAGCCGCACGATGATCGCCTGCGCTCCGCCATTCAGATAGAAATCGCGCACGGCGTAACCCAACGGATAAGCGGGATCGAGCGCGCCGAAGTTGCGCTCGTAGTCACCGTAGCTGTTGATGAGCACGGGGCCATCCGGATCGGCATCGATCGGGCCCTTCGCGGCCCGGCCGATAAAGGCGGTGATCGAGGTCGCGACGCCGGTGATGGTGCGAACGCCACTGGGGATCTCCTCGATGTAGACGCCTGGGTAACTCAGTGTGGCTGGCATGGGTGTTTCCTCGGTAAGGGCCGGGTGTGGCAGTCAATGCAAGGGCGGCCGGGTGTCACGGTTCAGCGCATAGAGCACGGCGCCGTCGGGAAGACGGTCACAGCGAAGCGCGCCCCGCTCCACCAGCACGCTGAGCACGCGCTCGATGCGTTCGCGCTCGGTTTCGTAACGCTGCTGTGGAAGCCACCAGCTGACGATGCCATCGAGCGTGTCGGCGGCATCCGGGTGGCGATGCAGATAGGCAAGCACGGCACGCTCCACTTCCTGCCTCCCCCGCTCGTCGTCACTTCGCCGATGACCCATGCCGTGCCTCCACGTGCACGAGGTCTTCAGGCAACACGCGTGCCAGCGCACAAGCGCGACAGCACAACGATGGCCACAACACGCCGGGTCGGAAATGACCCGCTTTACCGGCGGAGATGGGTCCACCCGAACCCGCTGAAGGTGCGCTTCGGGCACGCTGTCACGCGCGATGAATGCGCGGGCATCGTTCAATGACGGGGAAACTTACGGCTGCGTGCGGAAGCGGCGTGTATCGATGCCGTGCTTCTTGAGCAGTTTGCCCAGTTGCCGGCGCTCGGTGCCCGACAGGCGCGCGGCCGCCGTGACATTGCCCTGCGTGCGCGCCATCAGTCCGAGCAGGTAGCCACGCTCGAACACGTGGATCGCGTGATGGCGTGCCGCGTGATAGCCAAACTGGTCATCGCCCGGCCCGAACCCGCCGGCAGGCACCACCGCATCGTCGGCCAGCTCGGCCACGGCGGATGGCTCGATCAACCTTCCATCCGCCTGCATGTAGGCACGAAGCACGACGTTCTCCAGTTCGCGCACGTTGCCGGGCCATGCATACGCGCACAGGATGCGCATGGCTTCCCCACTCCACTGCTTGGTGGATCCTTCGAGCCGGCGCGCCATCACATCCAAAAAGTGTTCGGCGAGCAGCGGCACATCGCCTTCGCGCTCGCGAAGCGGTGGCATGCGTACGTTCAGTGCGTTGAGCCGGTATTGCAGGTCGCGACGAAAACGGCCCGCCGCCACCTCTTCCTCCAGGCAACTGTTGGTCGCGGCAATGACCCGTGCATTGGACACGCGCGCGAGGCCGCCACCCACGGGACGGTATTCGTTGTTCTCCAGGAAACGCAGCAAGGTCACCTGCGCCTTGCTCGACAAGGTATCCACCTCGTCGAGAAACAGCGTGCCGCCGCGTGCATGATCGATCAGGCCGGGCTGTGCACAGCGCGCATCCGTATACGCGCCACGCTCGTGGCCGAACAGTTCGTTCTCGATGAGATTGTCCGGCAACGCCCCGCAATTGACGGGTACGAAGGGACGCCCGCTCCGTGCGCTGGCGTAATGAATCTCCCGCGCGGCGAGTTCCTTTCCGGTGCCGGTCTCCCCCTCGATCAGCACCTGGATGTCGCATTCGGCGTAGCGGCGAAGCTGTTCACGCAACCGCTGGAACGCCGATGATTGTCCGAGCATGACAGTCATCGTCCCTTCCCCGTGAGTCCGTCGAGGCATGGGCAAACGAAGCCGCCAGGCTTGGGAATTCGCAACGACCAGTGGGCGGGCGGCAACGCGCGCAAATATAGGCGGACTCTGCCGCCAATCCCATCCGGCCTAAGTGATAGGGGTGCCGATGTATATAGGCTTTTTGGTGGCGTCGCCCCGGGTCACGCCCTGCCGGACGTCCACGGGACCACACCCGCCCACCACGCGGCGCAACCGGCGCTAGAGCGGCAACGCATAGGTCTGCTTGACGACCTGGCTTGGCAAATCCGTCTTCACGTTCTGGATGCCATTCGCGCGGGTGAGGTGCGTGGATTGAAACTGCCTGTACGCATCCAGGTCGGAAACCACGACACGCAACAGCGCATCGCTCTCGCCGAGCATGATGTAGCACTCCATCACCTGGGGCAGCAGCTTCATCGCGCCGATGAAATGCTCGATGGTCTCGGCGTCCTGGGCGGTCAGCCATACGCGCGTGAACAGCGTCAGCCCGGCGCCGACCATCGACGGGTTGAGAATCGTCACGTAGCGATCGATGACACCCGCCTCTTCCAGCAGGCGAACCCGCCGCAGGCACGGCGACGGCGACAAGCCCACCTTGCGTGCGAGATCCGTGTTCTGCAGCCGCCCGTCTTCCTGCAGGGCACGCAGAATCCGCCTGTCTATCGCATCAAGCTTGATTGGCATACCCGTCTATCCACGGCTTGTTTATTGGCATGATATGCCAAATTTGCTCATAACATTGGAATAATTGGCGCCAAATGGCGCCATGACTGGCGTAATTTGTTCCGCCATGAACAACCATGCGCTAGGCCTCTTCGCCCTCACCGTCCTGCCCCTTATCTGCGCACCCGGGCCGGACATGCTCTTCATCATTTCCCAGGCGGTTTCCGGCAGCGCTGTTGCCGGCTTGCGCGCCACGCTTGGTGTCTGTGCCGGCTACGTGGTGCATTCGCTGCTGGTGGCCTTCGGCCTCGCCGCGGTCATCGCCGCTTCACCGCTGATCTTCGAATCCCTGCGATGGGCCGGTGTGCTCTACCTGGCTTATCTGGCCCTGCAGTTGCTCAGGTCAGCCGTGAAACCACGCGCCGCCGGCGTGCCGAAGGAGCAAGTCGCGCATCAGTTCGGCAAGGGCTTTCTCACGGCCGCGCTCAACCCCAAAGGGATGATGATCTACTTCGCGATCCTTCCGCAGTTCATGCAGCACGACCAACCGGCCGCACGACAGGCCCTCGTGCTCTCCGCGATCTTCATCGGCTTGTGCGCCCTGGTCTACAGCGTGCTCAGCGCCGTGGTGGCCACCACCGGAAGCAAGGCCGGTGGCCTCGGCGATCGACGCAGGCGTTGCGTTGAAGGCATTTCCGGAGGCGTGCTCATCGCCGCCGCCGCAAAACTGGCGAGCCACTGAGAGCAGCGTGCGATGAAAGGCGGTGGGATGTGCGCATTACCGAGTGCGCCCGGTGCGCGATCGCGGCATTCCAGTGGCAACGCTCCGTAAGGCTGTCGCGCACAGGGTGCGCTCCTACAAGAGCAGGCAGCCACGCCGCAACATCGCCACACACTCCCTCTCCCCTTCGGGGAGAGGGCTGGGGTGAGGGGTGGGTGCTCGCGAAAGAACTCCCTACTGCGCCATCCAGCACTGCG
>NZ_BCPR01000126.1 GCF_016586165.1 Dyella sp. EPa41
TCCCCTCACGGCTCAACGACGTTGCCTTGAGTCCTCTTCGCCTCGGCGCGTGGCGGTGTAGCCGCTTCGTTTGAGGTAGTAACGAGCGCATCCGGTTCGCCTCAGTCGTCCGACGCTCCTATCCCGCATATCGCTATGAGCCCTGGCTCTGAAGGCCATTTTCTTTGGGTTACTTTTCTTTTGGGCCAGCAAAAGAAAGGGTCTTAGGAAGCAAACGCGGCTAAATGGGGTGGTCACGCAACATTGCCAGGATGACCCGATAGAGATCTTCATGTCGATGGTTGAAGCGGTATTCGCATTCCTTCAGATGAAGCGGAAAGGTCCGTTTGGATAACCCATTGAACTCGGCGAGCCGTCGCTTCGCATAGCTCCAGAAGCTTTCGATGCCATTGATGTGATTAGGTCCGTCAGCGAAATGATCTTCGCTATGACGAATGCGCAGGTGTTTGGCATAACCCAAATCCACCAGGCCGTCGTAGCTGTTCAAGCAGTCCGACAGAATGGTGCTGTCGAGCGCCACATGCCCACGAATCACGGCCTGTAGCGTGATGGCACGGCAGTTGGGGACGATCTGGGTATAGACACAATCGTCGCGTTTGAGCATGCCGAAGACGATAGTTTTCTTGTAGGCACCACGCCCCCGTTTGCCACGCACGCGCCACGGTCCGAAGAACGATTCATCCACTTCCACTTCGCCATGAAAGGGCGAACGGCGTTCGCATTCCTCGGCCATGCGGCGACGCACGCCGAGGAAAATCGCGTTGACCGAACGCACGCTCAGGCCCGTCAATTGAGCGGCTGTGGTGGCGGTCAAATCGAGTGCAAAACAGCGCATCAGGGCCCGAAAACGGGCCTCGCTGATTTTCGAACGGAAAAAGTACCTGTTTTTCGTTGACATATCAGGAAGATAGCTGCTCTCAGCGCAGCGTTTGCTTCCTAAGACCCAAAGAAAAGTGACTCGGCGGCCGGCAGGACGTCGAAACGCCCGCTGCGTAGGCGGCAACCTGGCGGTAGCGGAGCTACCGAAGGGCTACACCTGCGCTCAAACAAAAGCCACAACCATGCAGCCCACCGCGAAAGGCTGTCGCGCACAGGGTGCGCTCCTACACAAGGGATGGCTTGTGACTCGGGCTAGGGCAGCGGCTCGCCCGCCCCCCCTCAGGGATTCCCCGCAGGCAAGCCCGGTTGCGCGGTCGTCGCAACTCGAAAGCAGGGAAAGCGCCCTGGCCAGGTGGCGTCGCCAGTTGGCCTCTCACCCCGCCCTCTCCCCGGGGGGAAAGGGCGCAAAAAAGTACAGCGCTCAGCGCACGCCGTGCATCTGCCGGTTGATCAGCGGTGAAATCAGCAGCAGCAACACGCCGGCGCCCGCCAGCAGCCAGAAACTGAACGTGAAGCCGGCCAGCGCCGAGGCGGCGGTCATGCCGCTCTCGCCGCTGATCTGGCCAGCCAGCAGGCCGGAGAGGTTGCCGCCCACGGCCATCGACAGGAACCAGCCACCCATCGCCACGCCCACCAGGCGCGGAGGCGCCAGCTTGGTCACCATCGACAAGCCGATCGGCGACAGGCACAGCTCGCCGATGGTCTGCAGCACGTAGCAGGCGGTCAGCGGCCAGAACGGGATCAGGCCGCGGCTGTCGACCGAATAGGTCAACGCGTATATCAGCGCGGTGAAGCCCAGGCCGTTGAAGACCAGGCCGAAACCGAACTTGCGCGGGATCGACGGCTCCCTGTGCCGGCGCGCCAGCAACGACCACACCTGGGTCACCACCGGCGCCAGCACGATGATCGCCACCGGGCTCACCGACTGGAACCAACCCACCGGGAACTCCCAGCCGCCGAACATCTGGCGATCGACCATGTTGGCCGCGAGGAAGTTGAACGAGGTGCCAAGCTGGAAATACATCATCCAGAACAGGATGTTGAAGGCGAAGATGATCAGCATCGCGATCACGCGCTCCAGTTGCACGCGGTCGTGGCGGATCGCCTCCACGATCAGCATCGCGGCCACGCCGACGAACAGCAGGCTCAGCAGCCACTGCAGGCCGTTCGCGCCGATGAAGGCCAGCAGCAGGTAGACCAGCGGCACCGCCACCGCCACGGCCACCAGCACCCACACCACGCGCATGCGGCTTGCGGCCTCCGGCGCGGGGCGGCCGACGTGCTTCAGGCCACGGCGGCCGAACCAGAACCAGAACAGGCTGAGCGCCATGCCCACGCCGGCGGCGCCGAACACGATGCGATAGTTCTCCTGCGCCGGCGTGTCGGTGAAGTGGCTGGCGAGCCAGCCGGTGAGCAGCGGCGCCAGCAGCGCACCGCCGTTGATGCCCATGTAGAACAGGGTGAACCCGCGATCGCGGCGCTCGTCCCCGGGGCCGTAGAGCTGGCCGACCATCGAGGAAATGTTCGGCTTGAACAGGCCATTGCCCACCACGACCATGGCCAGGCCGAACAGGAAGATCTCCTTGCCCGGCAGCATCACCACGAACAGGCCCAGCGCCATCACCAGCGCGCCGATCAGGATCGAACGCTGGTAGCCGATCACCTTGTCGGCCACGTAGCCGCCGAAGATGCTGGTGGCGTAGATCAGCGCGGTGTAGGCGCCGTAGATCTTGCTGGCCCAGGCTTCGCCCGACGGGTCGCCGTTGAAGAAGTGCGCCACGATGTACAGCGCCAGCGCCCAGCTCACGCTGTAGAACGCGAAGCGCTCCCAGAACTCGGTCATGAACAGCATCCACAACGGACGCGGATGCCCCATCGTCTGCGGGAAATCGGGCACCGACGCGGGTGTGGTTTCAGCGGTGTGGCTCATGCAGGCCCCTTGAAAGCAGACCGGCGCGACGCGCCGGCCGGGTGATGGATCGCAAGTATTGGCGCCCAGGCGCCGATGAACGATGGGAACGGCTCAGCTGCCCAGCTCGGTGCGCACGTCGAGCAGTTCGGGGAAAAACTCCAGTTCCAGCGCTTTCTTGAGGAAAGCCACGCCGGAGGAACCCCCGGTGCCGCGCCGGTGCCCGATGATCCGTTCCACGGTTTTCATATGGCGGAAACGCCAGAGCTGGAAACTGCCCTCCATATCCACCAGCTGTTCGCACATGTGGTACTCGGGCCAGTACGTCGAGCGGTTCTCGTAGATGCGCTTGAGCACCGGGAGCAGATCCGCATGCCGCCTGTACGGCTGCGACCAGTCGCGCCGGACCAGTTCGGCGGGCACCGCATGACCGCGGCGCGCGAGGTACATCAGGAATTCGTCGTACAGGCTGGGCGCTTCCAGCACCGCGCGCAGCTCGGCCTGGGCCGTCGGGTCGTACGCAAACACCTGCAGCATCTGCGCGTTCTTGTTGCCCAGCAGGAATTCGATCTTGCGGTACTGCAGCGACTGGAAACCCGAGGAGGAGCCCAGCACGCCGCGGAATTCCAGGTATTCCGACGGCGTCAGCGTCTCCAGCACGCCCCACTGCTCGAACAGCTGTCGCTGAACTTGCTTCACGCGCGCCAGGATCTTCAGGCAGGGGTCGAGATCGTCGCGGCGCAGGCTGGCGATGGCGGCCTTGAGCTCGTGGATGATCAGCTTCATCCACAGCTCGGCCACCTGGTGCTGCACGATGAAAAGCATTTCGTCGTGATGCGGCGGGTCGCTCAGCGGATGCTGCGCGGTAAGCAGCTGGTCCAGCCGCAGGTAGCCGCCATAGGTCAGTCGCCCATTCAGGTCGAGTTCGATACCGGCCTCAAGGTCGCGCTGGTTCTCGGTCATGTCGATCCGGCGTGCGGAAAAGTCGCATGGTAACCCGTGTGCGGGCCGGCCCCGTACGAGGGCGCATGCTGCACCGTGCCTTGCGGCGCAACATGGCGCCCTGTAACAATTTTGGTCTTGCTCAGGGCCTTATCCGTGCCGCTGGCCCCACTGGATGGGCCACCGCCGCCCCGGCACCCCAGATCCCTCTTAACTCTCTCCGGGAGCGAGTTGTGTCCATCGCCGCCAAGTTCGAAATCGAATACCTGCAGTATCTCGATGCGGAAGGCAAGCAGGTTCGTGACGATCTGCCTGCCTTCGCCAACGACCTCGACCACATGGTCGAGCTGTACAAGCTGATGATGTCGACCCGCGTGTTCGACGCCAAGTCGGTCGCCCTGCAGCGCACCGGCAAGCTGGGCACCTACGCCAGCTGCCTGGGCCACGAGGCCGCCCACGTGGGCATCGGCAGCGCCATGAAGCCCGAAGACGTGTTCGCGCCGAGCTACCGCGAATACGGCGCCCAGCTTTACCGCGGCGTGCAGCCGCGCGAGGTGTACATGTACTGGGGCGGCGACGAGCGCGGCAACGACTACCAGAAGGAACCGGCGCGCCATGACTTCGCCTGGTCGGTGCCGATCGCCACGCAGTGCCTGCATGCCGCCGGCTCCGCGCTGGCGTTCAAGATCCGCAACGAGAAGCGCGTGGCCGTGTGTACCATCGGTGACGGCGGTTCGTCCAAGGGCGACTTCTACGGCGCCATCAACATCGCCGGCGCGCAGAACCTGCCGATGGTGGCGGTGATCGTCAACAACCAGTGGGCCATCTCGGTGCCGCGCAAGATCCAGTCGGGCGCCCCGACGCTGGCGCAAAAGGGCATCGCGGCCGGCCTGCACTGCATCCAGGTGGATGGCAACGACATCATCGCCGTGCGCAAGGCCATGGGCGACGCCCTGGACCGCGCCCGCAACGGCGAGGGCGGCAGCGTGCTGGAGCTGGTGACCTACCGCCTCTCCGACCACACCACCGCCGACGACGCCCGCCGCTACCGTGGCGAGCAGGAAGTGAAGGACGCCTGGGCGAAGGAGCCGATGAAGCGCCTGCGCAACTGGCTGGTGGCCAAGGGCGTGTGGGACGACGCCAAGGAAGAGGCCTGGAAGGCCGAGTGCGACGAATGGATGGACAACGAGGTGAATGCCTACCTCGAGACCAAGACCCAGCCGGTCACGGCGATGTTCGACTACACCTTCGCCGAAGTCCCCGCCGATCTCGCCAAGCAGCGCGATCTCGCCATTTCGCTCGACAAGAAGGCCCACTAAGCCATGGCACAGATCACTCTCATCGAAGCCGTCACCCAGGCGCTCGCGTATGAAATGGCCCACGACGACAGCGTCGTGGTGCTGGGCGAGGACGTCGGCGTCAATGGTGGCGTGTTCCGCGCCACCCAGGGCCTGCAGGAAAAGTTCGGCGAACTGCGCGTGCTCGACACGCCGCTGGACGAAACCACCATCGCCGGCGTCACCGTGGGCATGGCTGCCCAGGGCATGAAGCCGGTGGCCGAGGCGCAGTTCGAAGGCTTCATCTACCCCATGATGGAGCAGATCGCCTGCCACGCCGCGCGCCTGCGCAACCGCACCCGTGGCCGCATCACCGTACCGGCCGTGTGGCGCGCCCCGTGGGGCGGCGGCATCCGCGCGCCGGAGCACCACTCGGAAGCGAACGAGCACTTGTTCACCAACATCCCCGGCCTGCGCGTGGTGATGCCCTCCTCGCCCGCGCGCGCCTACGGCCTGCTGCTGGCGGCCATCCGCGATCCGGATCCGGTGATGTTCTTCGAGCCCAAGCGCATCTACCGCCAGTACAAGGAAGAAGTGCCCGATGACGGCGAGGCGTTGCCGCTGGACGTGTGCTTCGTGCTGCGCGACGGCACCGACGTCACCATCGTCACCTGGGGCGCCCAGGTGAAGGAAGCGCTGGAAGCCGCCGACGCGCTGGCCGAGGAAGGCATCAGCGCCGAAGTGATCGACGTGGCCACGCTGACTCCGCTCGACTTCGACACCATCGCCGAGTCGGTGCAGAAGACGGGCCGTTGCGTGATCGTGCACGAAGCCCCGAAGACCGCCGGCTTCGGCGCGGAAATCGCCGCGCGCATCGCCGAGGAATGCCTGTACGACCTGCTGGCCCCGGTCGAGCGCGTCACCGGCTTCGACACGCACATTCCGCTGTTCCGCCTGGAAATGAAGTACCTGCCGAGCACCGAGCGCGTGGTGGAAGCCGCCAAGCGCGCCTTGGCGGCGTCGTAACCGAACCCTTCAACGAAACGTCATTCCGGCGTAGGCCGGAATCCAGTGAACAACGCGTGCGAAGCACACGAACGCTTCGTGACAACCTGGCGACACCGCTACTGGATCCCGGCCTGCGCCGGGATGACGCAAAATGAAATTCTCCGCCTGACCACGGAATCAGAATCATGGCCGACATCAAGACGTTCTACCTGCCCGACCTCGGCGAAGGCCTGCCCGACGCGACCATCGTCGAGTGGCACGTGAAGGAAGGCGACACCATCAAGCTCGACGCCCCGCTGGTGTCGATGGAAACCGCCAAGGCTGTCGTCGACGTACCCTCGCCCTACACCGGCAAGGTCACCAAGCTGCACGGCGCCGCCGGCGACATCATCGAGACGGGCGCCGCGCTGGCCGAGTTCGAGCCCGACCCGAACGCCAAGCAGCGCGCCGAGGCCGAGTCGACCGGCCATCACCACGGCCCGAAGAAGGGCGCCGGCAGTCCGGCCCCGGACCAGGGCAAGAAGGTGGTCGCCTCCGATGAAGGCGGCGAGATCGACAGCAACGGCGCAGCCGATCGCGAAGACGAAGGCACCGTGGTCGGCGCGATGATCTCCGGCAGCCACGTGCACGTGGAACAGGCCTCGAGCGTCGGCGGCGTGAAGGCCGTGCCGGCGGTGCGCGCGCTCGCCAAGAAGCTCAAGGTCGACCTCACCCGCGTGAAGCCGACCGGCGCCGACGGCGTGGTCACCCTGGCCGACGTGAAGAACGCCGCCGCCAACGGCAGCG
>NZ_BCPR01000127.1 GCF_016586165.1 Dyella sp. EPa41
CCACGCAGGCGCCGGCAGATCGCCAGGCCATCCTCGCCGGGCAGCATCAGGTCGAGCACGATCAGGTCGATATGCCGCCGCGTGAGTTCGCGATCCATCTCGCGTCCGTCGCCCGCCAGGCATACCTGGAAACCCTGCTGTTCGAGGTAACGTTGCAGCAGGTCGCGCAGGCGGCGGTCGTCGTCCACGATCAGGACATGCGGGGAGGAAGTCGTGGTCATGGCGCCATTCTGCCGCGTGGCAGGAAAGGGGTTGTAACAGGATGTTTCCGGACCGGTCGTTGGCAACATCCGTTTTCACTCCTTAGCGCCAGGGATACGCCTGCGGGGCGCCGGCGCCTCAGCATGCCGGCTGTCAGCCGCTTGAACGCACCGAGGAGGAAAACGTGAACATGCCCGTGACAGCCGTTGGTCTCACCCTCACCCTTGCCCTGGGGGCGGCGATGCCCGCCGCGGCCGCAGGGCGTTCCGAAGCGCGAAACCTGTGGGCGCAGGCGAACACCACTGCGGTAGCGGGCAGCCACCGGGCGGCCTTCCGTGGTCCGCGCGGCACCGCCGGCATTCACGGTCGCCGCACCGTCGCCGATGGCCAGGGCGATGCCGCCACCGCCAGCGCCGGTGCGTGGCGAGGCCCGCACGGCGGGGCTGCGGCACGTGGGGGCGAAACCAGCCGTTCCAGCGACGGCTCCTGGCAGCATCAGTCCGGTTTCGCCGCGCGGGGTGCCGAAGGCGACAGCGTCTCCAGTCATGGCAGTGCCAGCGGTGACGGCAACGGCCACGCCAGCTTCGCCCGAGAGACCGACGCCCATGGCGTTCGCGGCAGCTATGCCGGCAGCACGACCGGCGCGAGCGGACAGGGCCTGACGCACACATCGCAGCTCACCGGCGCCGACGGCCGGTCTTACCTGGGCGAAACGTCGATCAGCAAGAGTGGCATCACGCATACGGGTTCGTGCTCGAATGCCGCTGGGCAGGCGGTGTCCTGCCCATGAACGGTCATCGCATAGGCAGGGCTTGCATGAAAAGCTGGCGTTGTCCGGGGTGGCTGCTGTGCCTGCTGGTGTGTGCCGCGCCGGCACGCGCGTCGGAGGTGCTGCATGACCTTCCCTATGGCCAGGCGCATGCCCAGCGTCTGGACGTCTATCGGCCCGAACATGCGCGCGACGCGCCCATCATCGTGATGGTCCACGGCGGGGCGTGGATGTTCGGCGACAAGGCCAACGGCGCGGTGGTTCAGCCCAAGGCCGCCCATTGGGCATCGGCGGGCTACGTGTTCGTGTCGGTGGACAACCGTTTGTGGCCCGAGGCCGGTCCGCTCGATCAGGCGAAAGATGTTGCGAGCGCGCTGGCCTATGTGCAGCGGCATGCCCGCGAGTGGGGCGGCGATCCCGCTCGCGTCGTATTGATGGGGCATTCGGCGGGTGCGCATCTGGTGGCGTTGCTGGACGCTTCGCCCGACCTCGCCAAAGGGCAGGGTGCGCGACGCTGGCTCGGCACCGTGTCGCTCGATGCCGGCGCGATCGATGTGCCTGCCTTGATGGCCGCGCCGCATGCCAACTTCTACGATCGCGTGTTCGGTCACGATCCGGGCTACTGGCGCAGCGTCTCGCCACTCGACCAGCTCAGCCGCGCCGCGCCGCCCGTGCTGCTGGTGTGCTCGTCGCGGCGGGTGGCCTCGTGCCCGCACAACCAGGCCTTCGCGCAGCGTGCGAAGGCACTGGGCGTGCAGGCAAGCGTGCTCGAGTTGCCGCTCAGCCACGGCGACATCAACGCGACGCTGGGCGCCCCAGGCGATTACACGGCCAGCGTCGATGCGTTCCTGCATGGCCTGGGGTTGCCGTGAATCACGCAACGGCGCGGCCATGCGCGCCGTTGCCGACGTCTATCTTCCGTCCAGCGAATAGCGGCCCGGCCCTGTGATGCACAACAGCAACAGGCCACCGGCAATGCCCACGTTCTTGTAGAAATTGATCATCGCTTCGATGCGATCCGGATCGACCATGTGCCAGAACTGGTGCCCGATCACCGCGGCGCCCAGCGTATACAGCCCCAGCAACAGGGCCAGTGGCCGCGTGTAGAAGCCGATCACGATCGCCAGCCCCACGAACAGCTCCATGATCACGGTGACGGCGGCGGTCAACGTGGGAAGTGGCAGGCCCACCGAATCCATGTAGGTGACGGTGGCGCCGAACCCGAGCAACTTCCCCCAACCGAAGATCACGAACAGGACCATCAGCAGGATGCGTGCGAGGAGAATCATGCCGTCCCTGCTGCCTTCCAGTAACGTGTATCGCATGGTCTTTCTCCCATGTCTTTGCTTGGTGCGCGCAGGCGTTCCGCCCGCATCGACCGCCGCCGCCGGGCGGCGGTCAAGCACACTATATGCCTCTGGAAGCGCGCCGGTGATACCGATTTGTGTAGCCGCCCAGGTGGCTCAGGCGTCTTCGGGGATGTCGCTCTTGTAGCGGTCGGCGGCCTGGCTGCGTGAAAGCTCGGGCAACAGGCGTCGTCGCGCGTCTTCGTACTGGTTCCACTCCTCGCCGTCGGGCAGCGAGGGAATGGTGACGACCTCGCCCATGTCGTAGCCCGCCAGTGCCGCGTCGACCATCTCGTCCACCTCCATGATCATGTGCTGCGGGAAGCCGCCGAGATCCTTGCCTGCGCGCTCCCAGATGGCCGTGCGGGTGATGCCGGGCAGCACGACCTGCACCTGCACGCCGCGGCCATTCACTTCCTTGTGCAGCGACAGCGTATAGCTGAGCAGATAGCTCTTGGTGGCCGCATAGGCGCCAGGGGACAACTCCGGCGCGATGGCCAGCGCCGAGGCGATGTTGATGATGCTTCCGCGGCCGCGTGCAAGCAGCCGGGGAAAGAGCGCGCCCGTCAGCCGCGTGGGCGCGACGACATTGAGCTCGACCATCGCCTCGATGTCGTCGAGCTGCGCGTCGGCGACCCCGCCGGGAACCGATGAGCCCGCGTTGTTCACCAGCACGCCGATCGATTCGTCTTCGCGCAACCGCCGCTCCACCTCGGCGCGCTGGTGCGGCGAGGTGAGGTCGGCGGGCAACACGTCGACCTTCACGTGGTACTCACGCGACAGGCGTTCGGCCAGCGCGTCGAGCCGTTCCCGGTGGCGCGCCACCAGCACCAATGGATGGCCGCGCGCGGCGAGGCGGTCGGCATACGTGGCGCCGATGCCGGTGGAAGCGCCGGTAACCAGCGCGGTATCGAGGGTTTCGACGGGCAGCATGGGAGTTTCCTTGGCGAGCGGTCAGCCGGCTTGGAGCCATGCACCTTAGTCCTCCCTTCGGCGACTGTCATGCCCGATGTGCGGCACCGCCGGCGAAAGGGTTCAATTCGGTAGAACTACGTAGCCCCGTTGGGTGGTTTTACGCTCGTGGCGGGCCGCGTACTGGTTGAACATGATTGGCATGACCAGCCTGGCTTCATACCGCGGCGGCAGGAACCGCACCCCAGCGCGTCGCGCGCCATGGGTGGACGCGCCCCGTTGGCTGGCCGTGCTGCTGGTGCTGATCGCCGTGATGCCCGGCCGGGCCGCGTGGGCAGATGAACCACCGCAGGCGCCCGCGCCCAGTACATCGACATCGCTGGCGGGGGATCACGAAGGCGCGCCGGTCGTCGTGTGGAACCGCACCGTGGTCACACTGTATGCGCCCTACCATGGCATGACGGCCGAAGAGCGTGCGCACGCGGCGAGCGCGCGCATCGAGGAAGCGCTCGACACGTTGAAAGCCAACGCGCTTTCCGTGTCATGGATCGAGGCCGGCGGCGAGAAGGGGGCGGCGCTGCGCGCCGGCAACCTGGTGCTGTTCGGCGTCTTGCCCGGCGATGTCGGTACCGACGACCGCGCCGCCATCGAGGGCGCGGCAAGCCGCAGCGCGGACGTTCTGCGCGACATCATCCGCGAGCGGGAAACGGCGCGACAGCCACGCCTGCTGCTGGTCGGCGTGTTGTACAGCGTGCTGGCCACGGTGATCCTGATCGTCCTGTGCTGGGCGTTGATCCGCCTGGATCGCTTCGTGCAGCGCAAGCTCATTGCGGTCACCCAGGCGAGGCTGCGCCTGGATGTCGCCGGTTTCGACCTGCGCCCCATGATGTGGACGCTGGTGCGGCGTGGCGTGTCGCTGGTGCGACTGGCGCTGACGCTGTTCATCGGCTACCTGTGGTTGAGCTTCGTGCTGAAGCGGTTTCCATATAGCCATCCGTGGGGTTCGCGGCTGGGCGATTACCTGATGCAGATCGGCCTGCAACTGATGACGGGGTTGGTCAACCAGTTGCCCAACCTGCTCACGCTCATCGTCATCTTCCTGGTCACCCGTGGCGTGACGCGCCTCATCGCCGCCTGGTTCCAGGCCGTGGAGGAAGGGGCCGTGCAGGTGGGCTGGCTGGAGGCGCCGACGGCCCGCGTCACCAGCCGCCTGGTGTCGATGCTGGTATGGCTGTTCGCGTTGATCGTGGCCTATCCGTACATTCCCGGCGCAGGCACCGATGCGTTCAAGGGCGTGTCGGTATTCCTCGGCCTGATGCTTTCGCTGGGGTCGGCGGGCATCGTCAACCAGGTGATGAGCGGGCTGGTCGTGTTGTATTCGCGCGCCGTGCGCGTGGGCGATTTCGTGCGCGTGGGTGACCACGAGGGCATGGTGGTGGAAATGGGTGCGCTGTCGATGAAGCTGGTGACGCGCAAGCGCGAGGAAATCACCGTGCCGAACTCGGTGCTTTCTTCCACCTCCATGCGCAACTTTACGCGCCAGTCCCGCGACACCGGGCTATTGATCACCACCTCCGTCACCATCGGCTACGACACGCCGTGGCGCCAGGTCGTGGCGATGCTGGAACAGGCCGCGTCAAGGACCGACGGCCTGCAAGCGGAGCCGCGCCCGTTCGTGCTGCAGACGGCTCTGTCGGATTTCTACATCGAGTACCAGCTCAATGTGGCGATCCAGCGGCCTGCCAGCTACGTGATGATCCTGTCGGAACTCAACCGCAACATCGTCGATATCTTCAACGAGTTCGGCGTGCAGATCATGTCTCCGCACTTCGAGGAACAGCCGAAGGAGAAGGTGTGGGTGCCGCACGAGCAGTGGTACGCCGCCCCGGCTTCCAGGGACCGCAAGCCGATGCCGCCGCCAGGGGCGACGGCATCGCCTATTCCCGACGGAAAGCCGCCCGTCTGAGGGTTGCGGCTGCGCATAACCGAATCAGTCGAGTCAGCCAGGAGGAGGTGTGAGATGAACCAACGGTATCAGTTCCGCAGGATCGCCCTGGGGTTTGCGCTGGCCACGGCGATCCCGGCCTATGCGCTTGCCCAGCAGGCCACCGAGGAGGCGGCCGTCACCAGCACGGCGCACGAACTCAAGCGCGAGGAATCCACCTTGACCGCCACGGTGGTCAGCGTGGACCAGGAGAATCGCGAGGTCGTGCTGAAGGGCCCGAAGGGCAACGAAGAGACCGTCAAGGCTGGTCCTGAGATCAAGAATCTCGACCAGCTGCACGCAGGCGACATCGTCACGGCCAAATACGAGCGCGCCGTTGCGCTGGAACTGCTCCCCGCCGACAGCGCGGAAGCGGGCATGGAATACCAGAACGGCATGAAGACGGCGGAAAAGGGCGCAACGCCCGGTGGCACGGCCGATCAGTCCGTCTCGGTGACATCCAAGCTCACGGCGGTGGACCTGAAGAACCACACGGTGACGCTGACCGGTGCGGACGGCAAGTCGCGCGTCATCGAAGTGAAGGACCCCAAGCGCCAGGCCAAGATGAAAGAACTGAAGGTCGGCCAGATGGTGCGCATCACCTACGTCGAGGCGCTGGCGATCAGTGTCACGAAGGGCAAGGCGAAGAAGTGAGCGAGGTATCGGTCGCGAGGCCAAGCGCCTCGCGGCTGACCGATGGCAGCTGTGTGGCGGCCGCTGTGGCCCGAGTCACTTTCTCTTCGCGTGGTATTCCCTTGTAGGAGCGCACCTAGTGCGCGACCGCCTTTCGCGCCGGTCTGCATGTTCGTCTTTCGATAGACAAAGATTGTCGATGTTTCGGTTGCATTCTTCCTTATCGCGGCTTGGCTCGCCTGCGGCGGGCTTCCGTCCTCCTGCCGGAGGCCGGGTCACTTTCTCTTGCTTGCCCAAGAGAAAGTAACCAAAGAGAACGGCACCCCGCGTGGCGCTGGCCGGGCTTTGCCCAGCCAGTCCGTGAGGGGCGGCCGGGCTTTTCGACCGGGCTCCTGCCCGGACGAAAAGTGCCCGACGTCCTGTCGGGCACCCCTGCGGGGCCTGCTCGCCCACCCCTCACCGCCCCACAGGGGACGGGTTGAAGGCTCGTGCCGCTGCGCGGCACATCGCATCGAGAACATCGTGACCGCCGCCTATCCATTTGTAGGAGCGCACCCAGTGCGCGACAGCCTTTCGCGTCGGTTTGCATGGTTCGCTCTTCCGGCAATGTCGTTTCAGGCGATTGCTGTGTTTCGGCGACCTTGCTCGCCTGCCGCGGGCTTCCGAGCCGCTGCCGCGGCCCGGGTC
>NZ_BCPR01000128.1 GCF_016586165.1 Dyella sp. EPa41
GCGGACCGGCAGTGCACCACTCCATGAGGCTGTCGCGCACAGGGTGCGCTCCCACATAAACGGCGTGCGGGTGAGACCTCTGGCGCGTGAGGCGTGCGGCGTGCGGCGTGAGGCATGAGGCATGAGGCGCAGCCTTGCAGACGGAACCTGTGCCCCCTCACCGGAATGCAGCCTTCTGTAGGAGCGCACCCAGTGCGCGACCGCGGACCGGCAGTGCACCACTCCATGAGGCTGTCGCGCACAGGGTGCGCTCCCACATGAGCAACGCGCGGGTGAGACCTCTGGCAGGTCAGGCGTGCGGCGTGATGCGCTAGCCTTGCCGGGTCTTCCCATTGCCGGAACTCGTCGCATGCGCCTTCGCACGTCCCTGCTCCACGCCACCATCGCCACATTGCTGGCCTTTACCCCCTTCGCGCACGCCGGCAACCCGGTGTTTCCAGGCTGGTACGCCGACCCGGAAGCGGCGATTTTCCAGGGGCAGTACTGGATCTACCCGACGACATCGGAGCGCTACAGCCTGCAGACGCGCTTCGACGCGTTCTCGTCGACCGACCTCGTCCATTGGACCAGGCATGAAGGCGTGCTGCGCATGGCCGACGTGCCGTGGGCGAAGAAAGCGATGTGGGCGCCGGCCATGGTGGAGAAGGACGGCAAGTACTACTTCTTCTTCGCGGCCAACGACATCCAGAGTGACAAGGAAGTGGGCGGCATCGGCGTGGCGGTGGCGGACCATCCCGAGGGCCCCTTCAAGGATCTGCTGGGCAAGCCGCTGATCGATGCCTTCCACAACGGCGCGCAGCCTATCGATCCCTTCGTGTTCCGCGACGACGACGGCAGTTGGTATCTGATCTACGGCGGCTGGAAGCACGCCAATGTGGTGAAGCTCAAGCCCGATTTCACCGGCGTCGAGTCCACGGCGGACGGCAAGACGTATCACGAGATCACGCCGGAGAAGTACGTCGAAGGCCCGTTGATGTTCAAGCGCAACGGCAAGTACTACTTCATGTGGTCCGAAGGCGGCTGGACCGGTCCGGACTACTCGGTGGCCTACGCCATGGGCGATTCCCCGCTGGGCCCGTTCAAGCGCATCGGCAAGATCCTCCAGCAGGATCCGAAGATCGCCACCGGCGCGGGCCACCATTCACTCTTCCATGTGGCGCGCGACGACAGCTGGTTCATCGTGTATCACCGCCATCCGCTGGGCGACACCGACGGCAACCACCGCGAAGTGAGCATCGACCGCATGCAGTTCGATGCGCAGGGCCACATCCTGCCCGTCACCATCACCCGCGAAGGCGTTCCAGCGCACGCGCTGTGAGGCGCGCGCGACGGATCAGGCATGGCGGCGTTCCAGGTTGGGCAGGAACGCCGTGATGATGCCGATCAGCGGCAAGTAGGCACACAGGCCATACACGTACTCGATGCCCCGCGCATCCGCGATATGGCCCAGCACGGCGGCGCCGATGCCGCCCATGCCGAAGGCGAAGCCGAAGAACAGGCCCGAGATCATGCCCACGCGCCCCGGAATAAGCTCCTGGGCGTAAACCAGGATGGCCGAGAAGGCGGACGACAGGATCAGTCCGATGACCACCGTCAACACGCCGGTCCAGAACAGGTCGACGTGGGGCAGCAGCAGCGTGAACGGCGCCGCGCCCAGGATCGATGCCCAGATCACCCACTTGCGGCCGATGCGGTCGCCCACCGGGCCGCCGATCAGCGAACCCGCGGCCACGGCGAACAGGAACACGAACAGGTGCGTCTGTGCGTTGGGCACCGACACGCCGAACTTGTGGATCAGGTAGAACGTGTAATAGCTGCTGATGCTGGCCAGGTAGAAATACTTGGAGAAGATCAGCACGCCCAGGATGAACAGCGAAGCGCCGATCTGCGAGCGTGTCAGCGACACCGTCGATACGTGCCGCGCCTTGGGCTTGCCCCGCTCCGCATGGTGGTCGCGATACCAGCGGCTCACCTGCATCAGCACCACCATCGCCAGCAGCGCGGCGAGCGAGAACCACGCCACGCTGCCACGGCCGTGCGGCACGATGATCCACGCGGCCAGCAGCGGACCGAGCGAGGCACCGGCATTGCCGCCCACCTGGAACAGCGACTGGGCCAGGCCATGACGACCACCCGAGGCCATGCGCGCCACGCGCGAGGATTCCGGATGAAACACCGACGAGCCCGTGCCGACCAGCGCCGCGGCTACCAGCAGCACCGCGAAGTTCGGCGCGGTGGCGAGCAGCAGCAACCCGCATAGCGTGAAGCCCATGCCCACCGGCAAGGAATACGGCATCGGCTTCCTGTCGGTGAACATGCCCACCGCCGGCTGCAGCAACGACGCGGTGAGCTGGTAGGTCAGCGTGATCAGGCCCACCTGGGCGAAGCTGAGGTCGAAGCCGCTCTTGAGGATCGGGTAGATCGCCAGGATCAGCGACTGGATCATGTCGTTGAGCAGGTGCGAGAAGCTGATCGCACCCAGGATGCGAAACTCGGTGGCGTGCTCGGCCCGGGCCGGCAGCACGGTGGCGGGGGATATCTCTTCGACGCGGCTTTGCATGGGAACTCGGGTCAGTATCTGCGGCAAGGCGTCGCAGGTTGCGCCACCGGGGTGCTCACCTTAGAGTGAGCGAGGCCGGCCCGCATACATCAACGGGTCAATTATTGTTGAATTTGGGCCATCACCGTGCGTAACGCCCGCGCCGACGCCTACGAGAACACGCCACGCGACGTGATTGCGACGGGCAACGAGTACCCGTCGCACTACGTCCTGCCCGCCCACTCGCACCGGCGAGGCCAGCTGCTTTACGCATCCACCGGCGTACTGACCACGATCACCAGCGAAGGCAGCTGGGTGGTACCGCCGCGTCGGGCGCTGTGGATTCCGCCGGGCGTCTCCCATGAAGTACACATGGGTGGCCCGGTGTCCACGCGCAGCGCCTATGTCACGCCGGAAGCAGCCCGCGCGGCGGGCTTGTCGGAACGCTGCCAGGTCATCGCCGTATCGCCGCTGCTCCACGAATTGCTGCTGGAAGCCGTGGACCTGCCCGCCGAGTACGAGCTCGACGGCCGCGATGGCCGCGTCATGGCGCTGTTGCTCGACGAAATCCGCCGCATGCCCGCGTTGCCGCTCAACACACCGCTGCCGCATGACAAACGCCTGGCCGCGCTGTGCCGCGAACTGCTCGATCATCCATCGCAGGAAATGAAGATCGACGACATGGCGCGATATGCCGGCATGAGCCGCCGGCATTTCACGCGCACCTTCCGCGAAGAGACCGGCATGAGTTTCACCGCCTGGCGGCAACAGGCCTGTTTGCTCGCCGCGCTCACGCGGCTGGGCAATGGCGATGCCATCACGCAGGTAGCCATGGACCTGGGCTATGGCAACCCGAGTGCGTTTACCGCCGCGTTCCGGCGCGTACTGGGCGTGGCGCCAAGCCGCTACCTCGGCATGCCCTGACCCGGCAGCTCTTTGCAGGAGCGCACCCAGTGCGCGAGAAGCCTACAAAGCGGCACCGACGAACCGCCGCGGTCGCGCACTGGGTGCGCTCCTACATGTCGCGAATACGCGGCATCACCACGCGCAGGTGGCGATGGACTCGGGCCATGGCAAGTTGAGTGCGATTACCGGCGCGTACTGGGCGCAGCGCCGGGTCGTTACCTCGGCATGCCCCGACCCGGCAGCTCTTTGTAGGAGCGCACCCTGTGCGCGAGAAGCCCGCAAAGCAGCGCGAACCAAACGCCGCGGTCGCGCACTGGGTGCGCTCCTACGTCGGTCGGAAGGGGTTCAAGATGCCGAGATGTGAAGTCCGGCATCACGAAGCCATGACATCACCATCGGCATTGTCACGAACGTGTCAAATACGATCCGCAACATGTCGACGACGTGACAGCGCGAGAGTGCCTGCTGCGCTGCCATGGCCCGGTCTTAATCGGTGCCGTACCATGCCCCTTTGCGGTTTTGCGTATCCGGACGCATCCGCCTGTCGAACGGTGAGCCGATGAGTACCGATTTCGTTCAGCCCGAAGCAACGCGCCATGCCAGTCCCGCTCCTGCGCAGGAGACGCCGACCCAAGCTGCACCGGCCGCCCCCGCCGCAGCTGCCCCCGATCTGAACGATCCCAGCCTGTATATCAATCGCGAACTGTCGCAGCTGCAGTTCAACATCCGCGTGCTCGACCAGGCGCTGGATGAAAGCAAGCCGATCCTGGAACGGCTGAAGTTCCTGCTGATCTTCTCCAGCAACATGGACGAGTTCTTCGAGATCCGCGTCGCCGGACTCAAGAGCCAGATCGCGTTCGACCATGAAATCGTCGGTTCCGACGGCATCGCGCCACGCAAGGCGCTTGCCGAGATCAGCGAAATCACCCACAAGCAGATCGAACGGCAATACGCGATCCTCAACGACCGCATCCTGCCGGAACTCGCGCGCCAGGGCATCCGCATCGTTCGTCGCAACGAGTGGTCGCACAAGCAGAAGCTCTGGGTACGCCGGTATTTCAAGCATGAAGTCTCGCCACTGGTCACGCCGATCGGCCTTGACCCCACGCATCCGTTTCCTTTGCTGGTCAACAAGAGCCTCAACTTCATCGTGCAGTTGGAAGGGACCGACGCTTTCGGGCGCGATTCGGGCCTGGCCGTGGTGCCCGCGCCACGCGTGTTGCCACGCCTGATTCGCCTGCCGGAGGATGTCAGCGAAGGCGGCGAGAACTTCGTGCTGCTTTCCTCGATCATCCATGCGCATGCCGAGGAGCTGTTTCCCGGCATGTCGGTGCGTGGCTGCTATCAGTTCCGCCTCACCCGCAACGCCGACCTCACCATCGACCCGGAAGATGTCGAAGACCTGGCGCGCGCGCTGCGCGGCGAGCTGTATTCGCGCCGCTTCGGCGATGCCGTGCGCCTTGAGGTGGCGGACAACTGTCCGCAGGAACTCACCGACTACCTGTTGCGCCAGTTCGGCCTCACCGCCGCGGAGATGTACGAGGTCAACGGCCCGGTGAATCTCTCGCGCCTGTTCGGCCTGATCACCAAGACGCACCATCCGGACCTGGAATACGCGCCGTTCACACCGTCCATTCCCAAGGCGCTGAAGAAGGCCGAAGACCTGTTCGCGGTGATCAGCCGCCAGGACGTGCTGCTGCTGCATCCCTACGAATCGTTTGCGCCGGTGGTGGACTTGCTGCACCAGGCCGCGAAGGACCCGAACGTACTGGCCATCAAGCAGACGCTTTACCGCAGCGGCGCCAATTCCGAAATCGTCGACGCGCTGGTGGATGCTGCGCGCGCGGGCAAGGAAGTGACCGTCGTGGTGGAATTGCGCGCCCGCTTCGACGAAGAGTCGAACCTGTCGCTGGCATCGCGCCTGCAGCAGGCCGGCGCGATGGTGATCTATGGCGTGGTGGGCGTGAAGACGCACGCCAAGCTCATGCTCATCCAGCGCCGCGAGGGCGAGGAACTGGTGCGTTACGCACACCTGGGCACCGGCAACTACCACACCGGCAATGCGCGCCTGTATACCGACTACAGCCTGCTCACCTCCGACCACGCCCTGTGCGAAGACGTGCACAAGCTGTTCAGCCAGCTCACCGGCATGGGCAAGCTGCTGCAGATGAAGAAGCTGCTGCATGCGCCGTTCACGCTCAAGAAGACCCTGCTGGAGATGATCACCCGCGAAACCGCGCACGCGACGGCAGGCAAGCCGGCGCAGATCGTCATCAAGGCGAATGCGGTCACTGACGCCAAGATGATCCGGGCGCTCTACAAGGCGAGCATGGCGGGCGTAAAGGTCGAGCTGATCGTGCGCGGCATGTGCTGTCTGCGCCCGGGCGTGCCCGGCGTGTCGAACAACATCCGCGTGCGCTCCATCGTCGGGCGTTTCCTGGAACACAGCCGCGTCTACTGGTTCGCCAACAACGGCGAGGACAAGTTCTACCTGGCCAGTGCGGACCTCATGGAACGCAACCTGGACCGCCGCGTGGAAACCGGCTTCCCCATCGAGGGGAAGAAGCTGCAGAGCCGCCTGAAGAAGGAGCTCGAACTCTATCTGTCGGACAATGCCAGCTCATGGCTGCTGCGTTCCGATGGCCGCTATACCCGCAACCAACCGGCGGCAAACCAGACCACGCGCAATGTGCAGGCGCAATTGCTGGAGAAGCTCTGCGGGTCAGGTGCGGCGACAGAGCTGTGAGGGGTTGACTGACAGCGCTCGCGACATGTCCGACATGCCGGGTGGACAACTGCCGGGCCGCGGCAGCCTATTTGGCTGACTTCGACAATGTGATCCGCTCCCTAAGGTTTCCGGAGTTCCATTCGACCCTCCGGGTCATCACAGGGAGTTCCCATGAAGAAGCTTTTTGCCTTGGCCTTGGCGGGCCTGATGGCGCACGCCCAGGCCGCGACACCGCCGGCCCAACCACCTGCCCGTCAGGCCTCACCCGCCGCCGGGCAAACCCCGGC
>NZ_BCPR01000129.1 GCF_016586165.1 Dyella sp. EPa41
GGGTGGCCTCTCTTTTGGTTACTTTTCTCTGGCCACGCAGAGAAAAGTGACCCGGCGGACGGCAGTCCGTCGGAAGCCCGCCGCAGGCGAGCCCGGTCGCGGAAACACAGCACGTAAAAACCGGACACATCGGAACACCGACCATGCAAACCGACGCGAAAGGCTGTCGCGCACTGGGTGCGCTCCTACAAGGGGATATGATCGTGGCGTTTCGCCAACCCCTCAGGTGAGCCCATGGCAGTGCTGATCCTTGGTCTGGTGTTGTTCCTCGGCGCGCATTCCGTCCGCATCTTCGCCAACGATTGGCGCAGCCGGCAGATCGCCAGGCTGGGCGAGAAAGGCTGGAAGGGCCTCTATGCGTTGGTCTCCATCGCGGGATTCGCGTTGATCATCTGGGGCTTCGGGCTCGCGCGCCAGCAGCCGGTGCTGTTGTACGTGCCGCCGATGTGGCTGCGCCATCTCAATGCCCTGTTCACCTTGATCGCTTTCATCCTGGTCGTCGCGGCCTATGTGCCCGCCAATCACTTCAAGGCGAAGCTTGGCCACCCCATGCTGGCCGGGGTGAAAACCTGGGCGTTCGGCCATCTGCTCGCCACCGGCATGCTGCATGACGTGGTGTTGTTCGGTGCGTTCCTGCTGTGGGCCGTGGTGGATTTCATCAGCGCTCGCCGCCGCGATCGCGCCGCAGGCGTCCATTACCCGGCCGGTGGCGTGAAGGGCGATGCCATCGTGGCGGTGGCCGGCCTCGTGACCTGGGCGATCTTCGCGTTCTGGCTGCACGGCTGGCTGATCGGCGTGAAACCGATGGGGTGAAAGTAGTCATCTACGACGCGGCCACCCGCTGGGCTAAAGTGGCGCCGTTTCGGCATGAGGATCGGGCCATGGTTGCCTTCCTGCTCTGGCTGTTGCTGCTGGTGTTTTGCTGGCCGCTCGCGCTGCTGGCGATCGTGCTGTATCCCATCGTGTGGCTGTTGACGCTGCCGCTGCGACTGGTGGGCATCACCGTAACGGCCGTGTTCGCCTTTCTCGGCGCGCTGCTGATGCTGCCGGCGCGCGCTTTGCGCGGGCGGCCGGTGTAAGTGGACAAGCCCAGCGCGCCCTCCTGCGAGCGCAACCGCGAGCCGATTCTCGATGTGTTGCGCGGGCAGTTCGCCGATCGTCGCGACGTGCTGGAGATCGGCAGCGGGACGGGGCAGCACGCGGTGTATTTCGCCCAGGCCATGCCGGCGCTTCGCTGGCAGTGTTCGGATCGCGCTGAAAACCTGCCCGGCATCCGCCTATGGCTCGACGACGCCAGGCTGCCCAACACGCCGCCGCCGATCGAACTGGATGTCGGCGGCACGTGGCCGTCGCATCGCTACGACGCCGTGTTCAGCGCCAACACGCTGCACATCATGGCGTGGGACGAGGTGGAGCGGCTGTTCGATCACCTGGGTCGGGTGACCACCGGCGACGCCATCATCGCGGTCTATGGACCCTTCAACTACCACGGTCGCTACACCAGCGACAGCAACGCCGAGTTCGATCAGTGGCTGCAGGCGCGCGGCTCGCACATGCGCATCCGTGATGCCGAAGCCGTCGACGCTTTGGCGGAAGTGGCAGGCTTTGACCTGATCGACGATATCGCGATGCCAGCCAACAACCGCACGCGTATCTGGCAACGCCGGCGCTGACCGCTACGGCCGGCCCGCCATGGTTGGCATTCGGGGTCAAAAGGCGTCACGATGCATGGCAGAGACGCGCCCGTGCCGCGCCACAGCCAGCCATGCGACCCTACGTGCAAGCCATCGATACCCTGACGCCCTGCCCGTGCGGCAACGACGCCGGTTACGCCCGCTGCTGCGGCCTGCTGCATGAGGGCGGCGTGGCAGCCACGGCCGAGCAGCTGATGCGTTCGCGTTACAGCGCGTACGTGCTCAAGCGCGAGGATTATCTCCTGGCCACCTGGCACGACAGCACGCGGCCGGCGCATCTCAAGCTCGCCACGCAACAGCCCTCGCCGACCTGGCTGGGCCTGACCGTGAAGCGCCACGAGACGACGGGCGACCATGCCGTGGTGGAGTTCGTGGCCCGGCTGCGCTACGGCGGCGGCAAGGCACAACGCATGCACGAGATCAGCCGCTTCGTGCGCGAGGACGGTCGTTGGTTCTATGTGGACGGCGAATTTCCCGGCAAGGCCGACTGACCGCCGCCCTCCCTTTCGGGAGCGTACCGTGTGCGCGACGAACCCGCGCGCTGCATCCCGGCCTTGTCGCGCACAGGGTGGGCTCCCACGGGGACTGCGCTCTAAGGCCCTATGGGAATGGCCGTCTCGCCTTCTTCGCGCCCGAATGGGCCAAAGCGACGCTCCACCACCACGCCCCGCCCGTCATAGCCGATGGCCACCACCGTGCTTGCGCGCGTGCCATAGCGCTCGCCGCTGATGAAGGCCGAGGACAACCAGCGTTCCCGCTCCAGCCCGATGCCCGTGTCCGGCAGCAGGTCATCCGGATAGCCATGCGGATCGGCGAGTGCCGCGAACAGCGGCGCGAAGTCATCGTGGTCACCCTGGGCAAGCCACGCCTCCACGCGCTGCATCAGCGCGCGTGTCTTGGGCCACGGCGTGTTGAAATCGGCGTTGGACAGGCCATGCACGCCGGGCGTGATCGCCTGGGCGCGCGGCTCCGGGCGATTGCCGAGATAGAACGCCGCGGTCGCGTCGAAGGTGAGCAGGTTGAAGGGCCGATAGTCCGCCGCCGTCGCCACGAGCGCCGCAGCATGCGCGCCGGCATCGATGCGCCCGCCCAGGTAATCCAGCGCCAGGAGACCCCGCGAGCGTCCCAGCTGCGGATCGCGCGGATCGCGGACATTGGTCACCACGCTGCAGCGGCCATCGTCGGTTACGCCCAGCCAGGTGCCGCCCGCCTCCAGATCCTTGCCGGCGACGATCGGCGGCGAGGGCCAGCGCGCGAGCGGCGCGCTCGGGCGCGCATGGAATTCGTCACGGTTGCCCGCCAGCAGCAGGCGCCAGCGCGGGTGGCAGTTCCAGGCGAAGGCGATCAGGCACATGCGCGCATTGTGGGTAACCGGCCGCGACAACACCAGCAAAAAAACGGCGCACCGCGAACACGGTGCGCCGCCATGTCGTTCGCGCGGGGAGCGGTTACATCTTCACCTTCACGCCCACGTTGAAGAAGCGACCCACGATGCCGGAATACCCATAGGTCGGGTTGTAGTTGTTGGCCGCGTAGTTGATCGGGTCGATCGGCGGCTTGCGGTCGAACGCGTTCATGATCGAGCCGTAGACCGAAATGTGGTCGTTGAAGTCGTAGCTGCCGGTAAGGTCGAACGTGGTGATCGACAACATATGGCAATCGGCAGGAAAATTCGCGCCCGTGATCGTATTGGTGGAGAAGCATCCCGGGGCGATGTCAGGCACGACGAACGACTCGCCGCTGGTGTAGTAGAACGTGCCGGTCACCGTCAGCGCCTTCCACATCAGGGTATTGGCCCACGAGGCGCGCGTGCGCGGCGTGCCCGCGCCCGATGACAGCTGGTACGGGCCATGCGTGCCCACGAACCGTTGCTCGGATCCGTCCTGCAGATAGAGGTTCCATTCGAAGATCTGCGTGGCATTCAGCTCGCTGATCCAGCGCCATTCGTCGTTGAACTTGAAGTCGGCGCGCAAGTCCGCGTCCAGGCCGTTGGTTTCGAGCCGGTTCTGGTTGACGTACAGCGCCTCGACCACGATGGGCCTGGGCAAGGCCGTGGGGTTCTGCGGATCGGGGTTGTCCACCACGATGGCGGTGTTCGGCGGCAATGGCTGGCCCGCGTAGTACGCATCCAGTACCGCGCCGGAATCCGCCGCCGCGATCACGCCCGACTTCTTGATGTCGTAGTAGTCGAGCGAAAGGCTGATCGGCTGCCAGGGCTGTATCACGATGCCGAACGTGTAGCTTTCCGATTTCTCGGGCTTGATGTTGGGATTGGCCGCGGTGAGGAAGCCCAGCGGGTACGGCTGCACATAGCCGTTGCCGCCGTGGGCGGCCTGGAAGTCCGGCGGCGGCGTGTAGGTGGTGAAACCCTCGGATGCGCTGGAGCCGTTTTCCGCAAAGCTCGGCGCGCGGAAGCCCTGCGAGTACGTGCCGCGGATCGCCAGCATGTCGATCGGCTTCCACTTGAAGCCCGCTTTCGGCGAGACATTGCTGCCGAAGTCCGAGTAATGGTCGTAGCGCGCCGACAGGTCCAGCTCCAGCGACTGCAGCAACGGCATCACCACTTCGCCATAGACGCCGTAGACGTTGCGGCTGCCGATGGTATGCGCGATACCGAGCCCCTGTGCCGCAAGGTCCGGATTCAAGTCGGGGTCGTGCTGCTTCTCGTGGCGAAAATCAGCACCCACGCCGAGGCCCATCGGGCCGCCATCCATCTCCCACAACTCGCGCGACGCGCGAAAATCCAGCGAGTCCATGTCCGTGGTGGACGTCTTGTTCAAGGTCGGCGACAACGCCTGCAGCGCCGCCTTCGAGTTCGCCGACGGGTTGATGAAATTGTAGGTGCCGTTGGTGACGTCGTTGAGCAGCTGGTCGTAGTTGAGGAAGCCGTAGTTGTTGATATCCAGCCAGGTGTGGTTGATCACCAGGGCGCTGTCGTAATCCCAGCCCCAGGCATGCCCTTTCACGCCGGCGGCCACGCGAAGGTTGTGGTTGGTGTTGTCGATCGCGCCGAACTGAAGGCCAGGGAAGGCGTAGTTGATCAACGCATACTGGCCTTGCGCGGCGAAAGGATTGTTCGGATTGAGCGAGCCGTCGGGCAAGGTGGGCGGCAGGGTGATGGCGTTGGTGTTCTTGGGCGTGCTGGCCTGGATCTGCGTTGGCACCGCCGTGGTCTGCACTTCGTTCTGGAAGTAGCTGGCCGACAGGTAGGCCGTGGCATCGTCACTCAGCTTGACGGTAAAGCGTCCGTACAAGCCCAGCCGCTCCTGCTCCGGCGCGATCTCCACGTTCTGACCGGTCTGGTTCTGCGCGCAGTAGCTGCCCGGGTTGTTCGGATCATTGGTGACCAGGGTGGAGTCCGATCCGCACGGGCGCAACGGCTGCGCCACGGCACCCGGCAACGGAACGCCGGAGTTGAGGTCGCCGGGCCGGGTCAACATCGCCGGCGTCACCGTGCCGTAGGTGGAGCCGAGGTTGAGGCTGGGCTGTCCCTGGATCAGGTTGTTGCCGCCGATGGAGGAAAGGTCCGTCGTGTTGTACGGAAAGCCGCGATCCTTGAGCCTGATCGGATCATCCTTCTGGTATTCGACGCTGATGTAGGCGTTGTGGCCGTCCTTGTCCAGGTCACCGCCACCGAGCAAGCCGGTAAAGCGCTTGGTGGTGCCGCCGCCGTGTTGCGACGTGCCTATCTCCGCCGTGGCTTCGCCGCCCCGATAGCTGGGCTTGAGGATGATGTTCACCACGCCGGCGATCGCGTCGGCGCCATACAGCGACGACGCACCATCCTTCAGTACGTCGATGCGCTCCACGGCGTTTACCGGGATGGTATTGAGGTCGACGAACGTGCGCTGGCCGTCGTCGGCCAACGCATAACTCGCGCTGCGCCTGCCATCGATCAGTACCAGCGTGGAGTTCACGGTCAGGCCGCGCAATGCCACGCCGGACGAACCGGCCGCGAAGCCCGCGGTGAACGAGGTGGGGATGCTGCCGCTGTTGTCGGCCGATATCGCGCGCACGACATCGCTGACGGTCTTCAGGCCGCTACGCTCGATCTGCGCGGCGGTGATCACGGTGACGGGAGAAGGCGTTTCGACGTCGACGCGCGGCAGCGCCGAGCCGGTCACGGTGATGGTTTGCAACTGTTTGGCTTGTTGCTCCGGCGCGGGTGGCGCCTGCGGGTTGTTGTCCTGGGCTGACACGACGCTCGACGTCGAGGCAACAAAGAGTGCAGCCAACGACAAGGCAAGCTTGTTGCGCTTCATGGCGATCTCCTCATTGTGGGGTCTGGGGAGGAC
>NZ_BCPR01000130.1 GCF_016586165.1 Dyella sp. EPa41
GGGTAAAGCTCTTCGCTTCTAACAGAATCGGAACCGACCCATGAAGCTCGAATGGATACGCGCCCGTCAGCTTCGCAACGATGCCACCGACGCCGAGCGCCGGTTGTGGCGCTATCTACGCCGTGAGCAGCTCGCCGGCTGCAAATTCCGCCGCCAGTTCCCCATCGGTGTCTATATCGTGGATTTCATTTGCGTGCCGGCGCGCCTGGTGGTGGAGCTGGATGGCGGGCAGCATCTGGAGGCCCAGGCCTATGATGCGAGGCGGACTCGCGTGATCGAGGCAGCGGGGTATCGCGTCCTGCGATTCTGGAATGACGATGTATTGCTGAGGACGGATGCGGTGCTGGAGGAGATTCTTCGGCATCTGGTTGCAGGTTAGAAGAGCAACCCCTCCCCAACCCTCCCCTGCAAGCAGGGGAGGGAGCAACAGCTGCGAGTTCGTGGCTCTTCCTCTATAGGCAGGGAGATGGGGTGACTATAGGCAGGGAGAGTGGCGACGGCCTTCAAGTCCATGACCCCTCCCCCTGCTTGCAGGGGGAGGTTGGGAGGGGGTTAAACCGTCAGAGCCACTTCGACCGCTTGAGGAAGAAATAGATGCTGCCTACCAAGGCGGCAACGGTGGCGATGATCAACGGATAAGCCCACGGCTTGTTGAGTTCAGGCATGTGCGCGAAGTTCATGCCGTACCAACTGGTGATCAGTGTTGGGGCTGCAAGCATGGCGGCGTAGCCCGCCAGTCGCTTCATGACTTCGTTCTGCCCGAATGTCACCAGCGAGAGATTCACGTTGATGGCCGCGGCCAGCATTTCGCGCATTGCGCTGATCGATTCGTTGACGCGGAACACGTGGTCATACACGTCGCGGAAGTAGGCGCGCAATTCGTCTGGAATCAGCTGCGGATGCAGCCGCACCAGCTGGCTGATGATGTCCTGCAGCGGCGCAGCGGCCAGGCGCAGCGTCATCAGGTCGCGCTGCATGTCGTACAGGCGCCGGATGGTGCTGCGGTTGAAGGTGTCGGCGAAGATGTCCTTCTCCAGCTCCTGCAGTTCCTCTCGAAAGTCGCGCACGATCGGCAGCAGGTTGTCGACGATGAAGTCGAGTACGCCGTAAAGCCCATAACTGGGCCCGAGCGCCAGCAGTTCCGGTGAATGCTCGCAATTGCGGCGGGCGGGTGCGTACGACAGCGACGCGCCGTGACGCACGGTGACCAGGTAGCGTGCGCCCAGGAAGATGTGTGTCTCGCCGAAGGCGATATGGCCGCTTACCAGTTGCGCGGTCTGCACCACGATGAACAGCGAGTCGCCGTAGGTTTCGATCTTGGTGCGCTGGTGGGCGTGTTGCGCGTCCTCGATCGCAAGATCGTGCAGGTCGAATTCTTCCTGGATCTTGTCGAGTAACGCGGCGTCCGGCTCGTGCAGGCCCACCCACACGAACGTGTCGGGCTGTTTGAGCACCTCGCTGATGTCGTCAATGCTGACATCGCCAATACGCCGGCCGTCGGAATGATAGGCGACGCAATTGACGACCATGGGCCCCGATGGAGCCGGGGGTGCTGCGGAGACGGTGTGGGGTGAAGTCATGGTGCTCATGATGGCCTCGGCTTAAGCTTCGGCGCAATTGAAAAGTGCGAACGGCCCTTGGTGGAAAACGTCATCCTGTCGGTACTATTGGTCATTGGACGGGGCAGGGGATGACGTTTTCATGAAATCTGAAGAGTATCGGCTCGGCTATCGCGGTGATATCGAAGGCCTGCGGGCGGTCGCCATACTGCTTGTCATCGGGGCGCATGCCGGCATCCCTTGGCTCTCCGGCGGATTTGTCGGAGTGGACGTATTCTTCGTCCTGTCCGGATTCCTGATCACAGGCTTGCTGTTGCGTGAGCTCAAGGAAACCGCTCGGATAGACTTTACGGGTTTCTATCTCCGGCGCCTTCGGCGCCTTATGCCGGCATTGATCTTCATGGTCGTGGTCGCGTCGGTAGGTGCAATGCTCCTGCTTGGGCCTAGCGAGCAGTTGTCGCAAGCTGATACAGCAGCCATGGCCGCCCTCTGGTTGAGCAACGTGTCTTTCGCGCTGATGCGAATGGATTACTTCGCGCAGGGCGCAGACAGCAACCTGTTCTTGCACACGTGGTCGCTCGGTGTGGAGGAGCAGTTTTACCTGGTGTGGCCCGTGCTACTTCTGTGGTCGCTCGGTCGACGACGCGGAGAACTCCCCGTCGCCCGGCTGAAATACGTCATGCTAAGTATTTTTGTACTCAGCCTGGGCGCGTGCATGTTCGTGACGCCGCGGTCTCCCCAGTTCGCTTTTTACATGATGCCGTTACGTGCGTGGGAGTTCGCCGCCGGGGCTCTGATCTGGCTCTACTTCGGAAATGGAGCTGCTCGCGCGACCGCAAAAGCAGGCGCTGTCAACGCGATTGCGACGCACTGGTTGGGTTGGGTTGGCTTCGCGTTGATTGTGGTTGCAGCGGTAAGCTATGGCGGACAAACGTCTTATCCTGGATGGCGGGCCCTGCTTCCGGTCTTCGGTGCGACGGCCATTATCGCCTCAGGGTGGACCGACAGCAGGCGTGGCGTGTCATGTGTGCTTTCGCTACCGTGGCTGCAGGTCATCGGACGCATTTCCTATTCATGGTATTTGTGGCACTGGCCCGTTCTTGTCCTTGGCCACGTGGTAACAGGAAGTCATGATCCGTGGACGCGGGTCGCTGAAGTGCTTGTGTCGCTAGGCTTTGCTGCAGCCTCTTACCGGCTCATCGAAGCGCCGGTTCGCCATCAGGGGTTCTGGCTCTCGCATCGCCGTATTGCTTTGTACGGGGCCCTTGGCATCACGGTGATGGTTTGTCTGCTGTCCATGCATTGGTTCGGCGTGGCTGCAGAAGGCAGCCAGGGCCCTGCCATGCAGCGGTACGCCCGCGCACGCCTTGATGCGCCCTCGATTTATAGCCAGGGTTGCGACGACTGGTACCACAGCGACCGGGTGCTACTTTGCGGTTATGGCCCCAAAGATGCTTCGCATACACTCGTGTTGATGGGGGATAGCGTTGCTGGGCAGTGGTTTCCTGCATTTTCGCAGGTGACGACGAATCCGGGTTGGCGCGTGATCGTTTTGACCAAATCCTCCTGTCCGATGGTCGACGAACCCTATTTTTACGCACGAATCGGCCGCGAATTCAGTGAGTGCGAAAGGTGGCGGCATCGCGCGGTCGAGCAAGTGGCGTCGATGCACCCCGATGTTATCGTGCTCAGCATGGGCCTCGGTGGAACCCAGTCGTTCTCGCAGGCACAGTGGATCGAGGGTACGGCCCGTACGCTGGGCGCGTTAGGGGGCGGGGTGGGAAGGATCTATTTCCTTCGCAGCACGCCACACCTGGACTTCGATGGCCCAAGCTGCCTTGCTTCGCACGCTGGTCGACCGAAATGGCTGAGTGCTGCGCGGGGTTGTGAAACGGTGTTCGATGATGCGCGCGATCGGCAAGTTTACCAATGGCTGAAGCAAGCCGCTAAACGTTTCCCTAATGTGCAGACCATCGACATGAACGAAGAGATTTGTCCAAGGCGGCACTGCCTCGCGGAGCGCAACGGCCAGATTGTCTTCCGGGACAATCAACACCTGACCGCCAGCTTTGCCGCCTCGCTGTGGCCCGCGATGGCCGAGCGGCTCGGGCTTTAGGGTGAGCTCAAGCTCAGGGCACGAAAGGGAGCGGCTGTTGCGGTTGGCGAGTGATCCATGCCACCCCGAGCCATACGGGTAGCGCAAACAACAGCCAGGGCTGGTTCTGCTGGACGACGCCCGGCAACAGGTGCAGCAGCCAGGCGGCGAGCACGGCCAGCAGCTGGAGCGCTATCAGTATGTTGGCCATGCGCGAGGTGACGCGTCCGCGACGGGACTGCCATACCGCGCCCACCAGCAAGAGAGCCAGCGGATTGAACAGCAGCAGGTTGGCGTTGGCCCAGGCCGAGTGATGGGTGGTCAAGGTCCAGAGGATGAGCAGGGCGGTGCCGACCAGTCCGGCCAACACCAGGTACAACGTGGCGAGGAGCGCGTAGACGGTCGGTGCAAGCCGGCGGGTGGCGACGAGCGCCATGGCGAAAACCAGTCCGGCCAGCGCCAGTGGCACGCGCAGGTCCGGTGCCTCGGCAGGCGGTGGCGTCAGGCGGTTGGGGGAGGTGAGTTGCTCGTCCTGTACGAGTGCCTGCTTTGCGCCGTCGGCATTCATCACGGACACGTTGCGGATGTCTTCCTGCAACACCATCGGCAGGAAGCTCTCTTGCCAGGCGTTGAGCGGCTGGTCCGCATAGGGGCCAAGGCCAAGGTCCAGGATCAGCATCAGCCACGCCTGCTGGCTCATCAGGCGCGCGGTCTGCTGACGGTAGGTCATGCGGGCGGCGCGTGCTTCCAGCTGTTTTTTCAGGGTGCCGCCGAGCGCCTTGTCCAGCGCATCGCGCACGCGCGTGGCGCAGTTGTTGGCGTAGTAGTCGTAGTCGTAGCGCGCGTTTTCCGGGCGCAGGTTCCACAGCAGGAAATCGCGCAGGTCGGCGGCTTGTGCGGCGGTGAAGGCCAGTCGTTGACGGGTAACCGAGCGGCCAACGTCCATGTAGTAATGCTGGTCGACTTCACTGGGCGCGGCATCCATCAGGTAATGCATGCGTCCGCGTGCGAAATGCAGCAGGAACCCGGCCTCGTCGAAATCGAACACGCCGTAGTTGAAGGTGAACGCCTCGCCGCTGGCGACGTCGCGTAGTTCGATGGCGTCGTGGCCGAAACGCTCCCAATAGGTGTCGCCCGGCCCGTAAGTGATCAGCGAGACTTCGAGATTGGCGCCGGGCGCGTTGGCAATGCCCGCGTGCGCGCGCGGCGCCCAGGCGAGGGCACCCAGCAGGAGGAACAGGAAGTACACCCCCAGCCGGCGGCCAAGGTGCTGCGAGGTTGCGGGCATGAGCGTCCTGCCTGATCGATGCAAGATCAGTCTTCCTGGCGATGGGTGACGCGGAACGCCTGCACGCGGCGGTCATCCGCCTCGGTGACGTGGAACAGGAAGTCGCCGATGGCGATTTCCTCGCCGACTTCGGGCAGGTGGCCGAACTCGGAGGTGCACATGCCGCCGACCGTGTCGAACTCCTCGTCGGAGAAGTTGGCGCCGGTCTGTTCGTTGAAGTCGGCGATTGGCGTGAGCGCGCTGACGACCCAGCCGCCGCCGGTCTGCTCGTGCATCAGGGTGGGCTCTTCCTCGTCGTCGTGCTCGTCGTCGATCTCGCCGACGATCTGTTCGAGCACGTCCTCGATGGTGATGAGGCCGGCGACGCCGCCGTATTCGTCCACCACCAGCGCCATGTGGTTGCGCGTGTGGCGAAATTCCGCCAGCAGCACGTTGAGGCGCATCGATTCGGGGATCAGTACGGCGGGGCGCAGCACGGTGCGGACGTCGAAATGGTCGCCGTCGCCGACGAACTTCAGCAGGTCCTTGGCCAGCAGGATGCCAAGGATCTCGTCCTTGTCCTCGCCGTGCACCGGGAACCGGGAGTGTCCGGATTCGACCACGATCTCGAGGATCTCGCGCAGCGGCGCTTCGGCCGACACCATCACGATCTGGGCGCGCGGGACCATGACGTCGTCCACGCTCAGCTCGGTAACCTTGATCGCACCCTCGACCATGGTCAGGGTGTCGTTGGACATCAGGCCATTGGCCTGGGCGGTGCGCAGCTCTTCGATGAGCTCCTTGCGGTTGCGCGGCTCGCCGGAAAACAAATGGCCCAGTCGATCCCACCACTTGCGGTGGGCCGGGCCGCTGGTACTGCCAGGGTCCTCGTTCATTACTCTTATAGGCTCTGCCCGAGAGCGGGCGGAAAAGCCAGTCTAACGGAAAAACCGTGACGATTCAGGAACAAGGCGCCACACCAGGTTTCCCCCTCC
>NZ_BCPR01000131.1 GCF_016586165.1 Dyella sp. EPa41
CGCGGCGGATTTTTCATGGCGCGCAAAGACAAACGCCTTCCCGGGTGGGAAGGCGTTTGAGGGATAAAGCCCCTGGCGGTGACCTACTCTTGCATGAGGATTCACACTACCATCGGCGCAGCTGCGTTTCACTTCCGAGTTCGGGATGGGATCGGGTGGGACCACAGCGCTATAGCCGCCAGGGAAAGGGTAGAAGTAGCGCTGAAAGCGCCGGCTTCAAACTTTGAAGAGTCCAGCCATGGATGGCTGGTTTTTGCTCTTCCGCGAGACGGATCTCGCGTGGAATAAAGGGTAAACGAGTGACAAGCGTCTGGTGAAATTCTTTCGAGATGGTTCGTTGAAGCGTGCTTTTCCTGAGGAGTGCGGCCAGGATGGCCGCTTTCTCGCGCAGGGATAGCGCGTTAAACAAAGCGTCTTGGGGTTATATGGTCAAGCCTCACGGCTCATTAGTACGCGTAAGCTCAATGCATTGCTGCACTTCCACACCGCGCCTATCAACCACCTAGTCTTGATGGTGCCTTAAGGAGAGTCGAGCTCTCGGGAGATCTCATCTTGAGGCGCGCTTCCCGCTTAGATGCTTTCAGCGGTTATCGCTTCCGTTCGTAGCTACCGGGCAATGCCATGGGCATGACAACCCGAACACCAGCGGAACGTCCACTCCGGTCCTCTCGTACTAGGAGCAGCCCCTCTCAAATCTCCAACGCCCACGACAGATAGGGACCGAACTGTCTCACGACGTTCTGAACCCAGCTCGCGTACCACTTTAAATGGCGAACAGCCATACCCTTGGGACCGGCTACAGCCCCAGGATGTGATGAGCCGACATCGAGGTGCCAAACACCGCCGTCGATATGAACTCTTGGGCGGTATCAGCCTGTTATCCCCGGAGTACCTTTTATCCGTTGAGCGATGGCCCTTCCATACAGAACCACCGGATCACTAAGACCTACTTTCGTACCTGCTTGATCCGTCGATCTCGCAGTCAAGCACGCTTATGCCTTTGCACACAGTGCGCGATGTCCGACCGCGCTGAGCGTACCTTCGTGCTCCTCCGTTACTCTTTGGGAGGAGACCGCCCCAGTCAAACTACCCACCACACACGGTCCCTGATCCGGATTACGGACCTAGGTTAGAACGTCAAGCACTTCAGGGTGGTATTTCAAGGATGGCTCCACCGAAACTAGCGTCTCGGTTTCATAGCCTCCCACCTATCCTACACAGAAGAACTCAACGTTCAGTGTGAAGCTGTAGTAAAGGTTCACGGGGTCTTTCCGTCTTGCCGCGGGAACGCTGCATCTTCACAGCGATTTCAATTTCACTGAGTCTCGGGTGGAGACAGCGCCGCTGTCGTTACGCCATTCGTGCAGGTCGGAACTTACCCGACAAGGAATTTCGCTACCTTAGGACCGTTATAGTTACGGCCGCCGTTTACTGGGGCTTCGATCAAGAGCTTCGCCTTGCGGCTGACCCCATCAATTAACCTTCCAGCACCGGGCAGGCGTCACACCCTATACGTCCACTTTCGTGTTTGCAGAGTGCTGTGTTTTTGATAAACAGTCGCAGCGGCCAGGTTACTGCGACCCTCTAACGCTCAGTCACGCACGTGACCACGCCGGAGGGCGCACCTTCTCCCGAAGTTACGGTGCCATTTTGCCTAGTTCCTTCACCCGAGTTCTCTCAAGCGCCTTGGGATTCTCACCCTGCCTACCAGTGTCGGTTTACGGTACGGTTTCTCTGTAGCTGAAGCTTAGTGGCTTTTCCTGGAAGCGTAGTATCAGTCACTTCGCCCAATAGGGCTCGTCTCGGTGCTCGGCATAAAGAGGGCCGGATTTGCCTAACCCTCATGCCTACCGCCTTTCCCCGGGACAACCAACGCCCGGTAGACCTAACTTTCTCCGTCCCCACATCGCACTACAGACAAGTGCTGGAATATTAACCAGCTTCCCATCGACTACGCATTTCTGCCTCGCCTTAGGGGCCGACTCACCCTGCGCCGATGAACGTTGCGCGAGGAAACCTTGGGCTTTCGGCGTGCGGGCTTTTCACCCGCATTATCGTTACTCATGTCAGCATTCGCACTTCCGATACCTCCAGCAGACTTCTCAATCCACCTTCACAGGCTTACGGAACGCTCCTCTACCGCGCACACTTACGTGTGCACCCCGAGCTTCGGTGTAATGCTTAGCCCCGTTAAATCTTCCGCGCAGACCGACTCGACCAGTGAGCTATTACGCTTTCTTTAAAGGGTGGCTGCTTCTAAGCCAACCTCCTGGCTGTCTATGCCTTTCCACATCGTTTTCCACTTAGCATTAACTTTGGGACCTTAGCTGCGGGTCTGGGTTGTTTCCCTTTTCACGACGGACGTTAGCACCCGCCGTGTGTCTCCCGTACATTCTGTCCTGGTATTCGGAGTTTGCCATGGTTTACTAAGCCGCGATGGCCCGCTAGCCATAACAGTGCTCTACCCCCAGGAAGATTCATACGAGGCGCTACCTAAATAGCTTTCGAGGAGAACCAGCTATCTCCGAGTTTGTTTAGCCTTTCACTCCTATCCACAGCTCATCCCCATCTATTGCAACAGATGTGGGTTCGGTCCTCCAGTGCGTGTTACCGCACCTTCAACCTGGCCATGGATAGATCACTCGGTTTCGGGTCTACTGCCAGAGACTATGCGCCCTATTCAGACTCGGTTTCCCTTCGCCTCCCCTATACGGTTAAGCTTGCCACTGACAGTAAGTCGCTGACCCATTATACAAAAGGTACGCAGTCACCCTTGCGGGCTTCCACTGCTTGTACGTATACGGTTTCAGGGTCTATTTCACTCCCCTCTCCGGGGTTCTTTTCGCCTTTCCCTCACGGTACTTGTTCGCTATCGGTCGGTCAGGAGTATTTAGCCTTGGAGGATGGTCCCCCCATGTTCAGACAGGGTTTCTCGTGCCCCGCCTTACTCAATTTCATCTCTCATGCCCTTTCGCCTACGGGGCTATCACCCGCTATGGCCGGCCTTTCCAAACCGTTCGGCTAAAACACAAGAGACTTTTGGGCTAGTCCGCGTTCGCTCGTCGCTACTGACGGAATCTCGGTTGATTTCTTTTCCTCCGGGTACTTAGATATTTCAGTTCCCCGGGTTCGCTTCGTTGAGCTATGTATTCACTCAACGATACTGCTTACGCAGTGGGTTTCCCCATTCGGACATTGCCGGATCAAAGCTTGTTGCCAGCTCCCCGACACTTTTCGCAGGCTGCCACGTCCTTCATCGCCTCTGACCGCCAAGGCATCCACCGTATACGCTTGGTCGCTTGACCATATAACCCCAAGTCGCCTCGGGATCATATTTCCAAACAACGCGTTCGCTTAATTGCCTCAACGACACATCTCGGTTCGGTTTCGAACCAAAACGCTTGTCACTCGTTTACATTTTCAAAGAACACAAGAACGGCCACAGTGCCGCCTCGTTTCTAAATCTTTATGTGTGCGCTGCCTTCATTTCACGTCGCGTCACCAAATGGTGGAGCCAGTCAGGATCGAACTGACGACCCCCTGCTTGCAAAGCAGGTGCTCTCCCAGCTGAGCTATGGCCCCAAGTGATTCAGTGGTGGGTCTGGGAGGACTCGAACCACCGGCCTCACCCTTATCAGGGGTGCGCTCTAACCACCTGAGCTACAGACCCGGGAACCTATGTGCCTCAACACGAACAACCCACTCTTCGAGCATTCGCATCGAAGCGGGCGTTTCGTGAAGAGTCCAGCCAGGGATGGCTGGTCTTGCTCTTCGCGACAAGGATGTCGCGTGAAGCAAACTTCGCGTGAAAAGAAGTGCAGGTGTCTTGTGTGGACGTCTTGCGGGGAGAAAGATGTCGTTCTCGAAAGGAGGTGATCCAGCCGCACCTTCCGATACGGCTACCTTGTTACGACTTCACCCCAGTCATGAACCACTCCGTGGTCGTCGTCCCCCTTGCGGTTAGACTAACGGCTTCTGGAGCAACTCACTCCCATGGTGTGACGGGCGGTGTGTACAAGGCCCGGGAACGTATTCACCGCAGCATAGCTGATCTGCGATTACTAGCGATTCCGACTTCACGAAGTCGAGTTGCAGACTTCGATCCGGACTGGGATCGGCTTTCTGGGATTGGCTCCACCTCGCGGTATTGCAACCCTCTGTACCGACCATTGTAGTACGTGTGTAGCCCTGGCCGTAAGGGCCATGATGACTTGACGTCATCCCCACCTTCCTCCGGTTTGTCACCGGCAGTCTCCTTAGAGTTCCCACCATTACGTGCTGGCAACTAAGGACAAGGGTTGCGCTCGTTGCGGGACTTAACCCAACATCTCACGACACGAGCTGACGACAGCCATGCAGCACCTGTGTTCTGATTCCCGAAGGCACTCCCGCATCTCTGCAGGATTCCAGACATGTCAAGGCCAGGTAAGGTTCTTCGCGTTGCATCGAATTAAACCACATACTCCACCGCTTGTGCGGGCCCCCGTCAATTCCTTTGAGTTTCAGTCTTGCGACCGTACTCCCCAGGCGGCGAACTTAACGCGTTAGCTTCGACACTGATCTCCGAGTTGAGACCAACATCCAGTTCGCATCGTTTAGGGCGTGGACTACCAGGGTATCTAATCCTGTTTGCTCCCCACGCTTTCGTGCCTCAGCGTCAGTGTTGATCCAGATGGCCGCCTTCGCCACTGATGTTCCTCCCGATCTCTACGCATTTCACCGCTACACCGGGAATTCCACCATCCTCTATCACACTCTAGCGATCCAGTATCCACTGCCATTCCCAGGTTGAGCCCGGGGATTTCACAGCAGACTTAAATCACCGCCTACGCACGCTTTACGCCCAGTAATTCCGATTAACGCTTGCACCCTTCGTATTACCGCGGCTGCTGGCACGAAGTTAGCCGGTGCTTATTCCTCAGGTACCGTCAGCTCCACCGGGTATTAACCAATGGCATTTCGCTCCTGATAAAAGTGCTTTACAACCCGAAGGCCTTCTTCACACACGCGGCATTGCTGGATCAGGCTTGCGCCCATTGTCCAATATTCCCCACTGCTGCCTCCCGTAGGAGTCTGGACCGTGTCTCAGTTCCAGTGTGGCTGATCATCCTCTCAGACCAGCTAGCGATCGTCGCCTTGGTAGGCCATTACCCTACCAACTAGCTAATCGCACATCGGTTCGTCCAACCGCGCGAGGTCTTGCGATCCCCCGCTTTCTCCCATAGGACGTATGCGGTATTAGCGTAAGTTTCCCTACGTTATCCCCCACGTTTGGGTAGATCCCGATGCATTACTCACCCGTCCGCCACTCGCCACCCATAGAGCAAGCTCTACTGTGCTGCCGTTCGACTTGCATGTGTTAGGCATGCCGCCAGCGTTCAATCTGAGCCAGGATCAAACTCTTCACTTAAGTTTTCGACAGCCCGAAGACCGTCTATCTTTCTGAAGCGTATGTCCTAACCATAAACGTCAAGCTTTTGAATTGACTCTTAGGTTAGACGCTTGCATATGTTTGACATTCAGTCATCCACCGCAAGGCGCCCACACAAGTCACCTGCGCACACTGTCAAAGATCTCAATCACTTGCGGGCCGTTGCCGTTTCCGCGTTGGAACATTTCGTTCCGAGTGAGCCGCTCATCTTACATCGTTTTTCCTGTCCGTCAACACCGTCTGCG
>NZ_BCPR01000132.1 GCF_016586165.1 Dyella sp. EPa41
GACCGAGGCTAGTCGGGATGGGCTCGTTACTACCTCGAACGTAGCCGCTACACCGCCACGCGCCGAAGCGGAGAGGACTCAAGGCAACTTCGTTGAGCCGTGACGGGATCTATTCATGCCGCACCGCCGTCTTTTCTCCCTCTCCCCTCCGGGGAGAGGGCTGGGGTGAGGGGTGGGGCTCGCGAAATTCCTCCCTACCTCTGTAGGAGCGCACCCAGTGCGCGACCGCAACGCCGCAACGCACCTTGGCCTTGCGTCGTCGCGACCATCGCAGATCGAGGCAACCACGTCAGTCCGCGGTCGCGCACAGGGTGCGCTCCCACAACGAACCGAAGTCTTCAGCTCCTCGACGCGATGTGCCGCTCTGCGGCACGAGCCTTCAAATATCCCCTGTGTGGCGGTGAGGGGTGGTCGATCAGGCCCCGCAGGGGTGCCCGACAGGACGTCGGGCACTTTTCGTCCGGGCAGGAGCCCGGTCGAAAAGCCCGGCCGCCCCTCACGGACTGGCTGGGCAACGCCCAGACAGCGCCACGCGGGGTGCCGTTCTCTTTGGTTACTTTCTCTTGGGCAAGCAAGAGAAAGTGACCCGGGCCGCGGCAGCGGCTCGGAAGCCCGCGGCAGGCGAGCCAGGTCGCGAGAAGCCAACAAGTGCAACGCCAGAAATCTTCGTCCATCGAAACGACGAATGTGCAGACCGGCGCGAAAGGCTGTCGCGCACTGGGCGCTCCTACAAGGGAACGAACGCCACGCGAAGAGAAAGTGACCCGGCCGCGGCAGCGGCTCGAAAGCTCGCGGCCCACAAGGACTCCCTTTGGTCGCAGGCGAGCCCGGTCGCCGAAACACAGCAATCGCCTGAAACGGCATTGCCGGAAGAGCGAACCGTGCAGACGGCGCGAAAGGCTGTCGCGCACAGGGTGCGCTCCTACAAGGGAACGGACGCCACGCGAAGAGAAAGTGACCCGGGCCGCGGCAGTGGTCCGGAAGCACGCCCACCAACGGGGACTCCCTCCGGTCACAGGCCAGCAGGCCCGCCGCATACGCACATGGGCCAGCGGGGTTTGCCTGCGGCAAGCGACCGCCTAAGCTACACGGTTCAAACAAGACGACGACCCACCATGAGCAAACCGCAACTGCTGATCGACACCGACCCCGGCGTGGACGATGCCCTCGCCATCCTGATGGCGCATGCGCACGCCGACGTGCATGGTCTGACGATCGCCGCCGGCAACGTGGGGCTTGGCCACACCGTGCGCAACGCGCGTACGCTGGTGGACCTGGTTGGCATGCCGACGCCGGTATTCGCCGGTTGTCCGACACCGCTGGTACGCTTGCCAGAGGAAGATGCGGTGCACGTGCACGGCGCCGATGGCCTGGGTGACGTAGGGTTTCCCGAGCCCAGGACGCTCGCCAGCGACGAGCACGCCGTGCAGGCCATCCTGAGGCTGGCGCGCGAACGCTCCGATCTCACGCTGGTGGCATTGGGCCCGCTCACCAATCTTGCGCTTGCCGTGCGCCTCGACCCGTCGTTGCCGCAGCGCGTGAAGCGCCTGGTCATCATGGGCGGCGCAGTCACCGGCCTGGGCAATACCGGCAAGATTCCCGCCGAGTTCAACATCGGCTTTGATCCAGAAGCCGCGCACGTGGTGTTCGAGGCATTCCCGTCTTTCGATCTGGTCGACTGGGAGGTTGTGCTTCGGCATGCCTTCGATCATCTCGAATTCGATGGTTGGCTGGCGGCGGGCGACCGGCGCGCCACGTTCTTCGAGCAGGTATTCCGTACGGCGCGTGCGTTCAACCTCAAGCGCGGGCGGCACGGCGTGATTGCGGCCGACGCGCTGGCGATGGCCGTGGCGATCGATCCGTCGATCGTCAGGCGTGTCGAAGAGCGCCATGTCGCGGTCGAAATGGACGGTCGCCTGACCCGCGGCGCCACGGTGGTGGATTGGTCCCGCCGCCTCGGTCGGTCGGCCAACGCCCGCATCGTCATGGAGGTGGATCAGGCCCGTTTTGGCGCCATGGTGCGCCGGGCCCTGGGCGCCTGAGCCGGGCCGCAGGAGCAGGTTGAAAAGTCCAAGTGACTGACCGACTTGCCAAAGGCTTCGGTCTGTAGTTAAAATGCCGCTCTTTTCACCCACCGCTTTGAGCCAGTCATGAAGCCCGATACCCATCCGAATTATCGCCCGGTGGTGTTCCAGGACCTGTCGTCCGACTTCGCGTTCCTTACGCGTTCGACGATCGCCACCAAGGAAACCGTCAAGTGGGAAGACGGCAACGAGTACCCGCTGATCAAGGTGGATATCTCCAGCCATTCCCATCCGTTCTACACCGGCAAGCAGAAGACGCTTGACACCGGCGGCCGCGTCGACAAGTTCCGTCGTCGCTACGCGCAGAAGTAAGCGCGAGGCAGCTGCCGCCATACCGCCGGTCCGGGGTGTGCGCCAGGCACGTGGACACGGGGCGAGCCCAGGCTCGCCCCGTGTTTTTTTGCGTCCGCCATCCGACCATCCGCTAGGGCATGTTGTCGGATCGATATGCGATAATGGGCGGCGAGGTGTCGCACTTTCCCCACGGCGGCATCAACCCTAATCGCCCGCTGTCGCGTCCCGCGGCAGGCAGGCGACGCCATTTGTGAAGGAGGTTTTCCGTGTCCGAATCCAAGATCGTCAAGTTGGTGGATGAGTCGACCAACCGCAGCAGTGAGCTTCCGCTGCTCAGCGGCACCCTCGGTCCCGCATGCATCGACATCGGCACGCTGTACAAGGACACGGGCCACTTCACCTACGACCCGGGTTACGGCAGCACGGCCAGCACCAAGAGCGCCATCACCTACATCGATGGTGACAAGGGCGTCCTGCTGTATCGCGGCTATCCGATCGAGCAGCTGGCCGAGAAGTCGACCTTCCTCGAGACCTCGTACCTGCTGCTGAACGGCGAGCTGCCGACCAAGGACCAGTTCTCGAAGTTCGAGCACGACATCACGCACCACACGATGATGCACGAGTCGCTGAAGGACTTCTTCAAGGGCTTCCATCACGACGCGCATCCGATGGCCATGTTGGCCGCTTCGGTGGCCTCGCTGTCGGCCTTCTATCACGACGACATCGACGTCGATGACGCGGACGACCGCAAGCTGGCCGCGATCCGCCTGATCGCCAAGATGCCGACCATCGCCGCTGCCTGCTACCGCTACTCGATCGGCTGGCCGTTCCGCTATCCGCGCAACAACCTCGAGTACGTCGACCGCTTCCTGCACATGATGTTCGAAGTGCCGAGCGAGCCGCTGGAGCTGAGCCCGGTGGCCGCCAAGGCGCTGGACCTGCTGTTCATCCTGCACGCCGATCACGAGCAGAATGCCTCGACCTCGACGGTGCGCCTGGTGGGCTCGACCGGTGCCAACCCGTACGCGTCCATCGCCGCGGGCATCACCGCGCTGTGGGGTCCGGCCCATGGCGGCGCCAACGAGGCCGTGCTGGAAATGCTCCAGGAGATCGGTTCGGCCGACAAGGTCGAGACCGCCGTCAAGCGCGCGAAGGACAAGAACGACAACTTCCGCCTGATGGGCTTCGGCCATCGCGTGTACAAGAACTTCGACCCGCGCGCGAAGATCATCCGCGAGATGACCCACAAGGTGCTTGGCGAGCTGGGCGTCAACGATCCGCTGCTGGAAGTGGCGATGAAGCTGGAAGAGGCGGCGCTGAAGGACGACTACTTCGTCGAGCGCAAGCTGTACCCGAACGTCGACTTCTACTCCGGCATCATCTACAAGGCGCTGGGCATCCCGACCGAGATGTTCACCGTGATGTTCGCCATCGCCCGTACCGCCGGCTGGATCGCGCATTGGATCGAGCAGCACGAAACGCCAGGTGCCCGCATCGGCCGTCCGCGCCAGATCTACACCGGCGCCGACGTGCGCGACTACGTGGCGGCGGACAAGCGCTAAGCGCTTCCCGCTTCGAGCAACAAAAAAGCCCCGGCATGCCGGGGCTTTTTTTTATTGCCTTGCCTGTTGGGAGTGCACACGGTGCGCGATTTCCTCTTGCAGTGCATGGCGGAAATGCAACGCCCTGTACGTGAGGCCGGGTTCCGGTGTTGCGATCGCGCGCGGGGACCGCTCCCGTAGTGGGGTTTGACCGCGATGCCGGTAGCGGCAGGAAGTGCGTGCCCTCGCATTTCCTGCCGCTGTCTTACCGCAATACCGACGACAACATCCGCTCGAACTCGTCGTCGTTTTCTGCCGACGACAGCAGCTCCTCGACGGCCGCCAGCGAAGCCCGCTTCATCGGCTTCTCATCGATGCGATCCAGCGGCGGCTGTTTCAGCGCGTCGCGGGGAAGCACGGTGATGTCGAAGGGCAGCCCGTCGGCGGCGAACAGCAGCACGGGATATTCGCGTTGTTCGTCGCGGGTGGTGCGTAGCCGGCGCGTCTGCTGGGTCAGCGGTACGCCACGCTCCTGCAGGAACAGCACCACCGATTCCGGCGTGTCGCTGAAGAGATGCAGGCAGACGGCCGAATGGGCATCCGCGGTGCCGTCGAGCACGGCACCGACCAGCCGGGGCTCGAAACGGTCGAGGAAGCGCATGGCCTCGGCCGCCGCCTCGCGACGCTCCTGCAGCAACTGGGGTTGGCTGTCGGCGTGGAAGATGCGCTGGTGTTCGCGCAGCGCCTCTTCGATCTCGTTGTTGCGCGGCAGTGCCTGGGCGTCGAGGATGCCTAGCCGCTCGGCCGCCTTGGTCTTGGCGTGGTGGAAGTCGCGGATGCCGTGTTCGCTCATCAGTCGCGCCGCCTCCTGGGCGACGCGCAACCTGTTGCGCTGAAGACGATCCTGCGCGTGGATGCGGTGATGCTGGCCGCGTGCCATGCCTGTTCCTCCCGGTAGCTGGCGTTCGCCTGGGCGAACACGGGCGGGACGGATGTCCCGGGGGTCAGAAGATGTCGTAGGCGTGTTGCTGGTCCTGGTCCTCCTGCTGCTGGTTGGCCTGGTTGCGCAGTCGGTCCACGTCCTCGACCTTGAAGATCTCGGACATGGCGTTCGGATCGCCCGCGCCGGCGGGCAGGCCGCTGTAGCGGTCGATTTGAACCGTACTGATGCCGGGCGGCATCGGCAAGACCGTGGACGGCTGGTCCTTCAGCGACGAGCCCATGTAGGACATCCAGATCGGCAGCGCGGCCTTGGCGCCAAACTCGCCCTTGCCGAGCGAACTGAAGTCGTCGAAACCCACCCATACGGTGGCCACGAGGTTGCCGTTGAAGCCGGAGAACCAGGCGTCGCGGTGGTCATTGGTCGAGCCCGTCTTGCCGGCCAGGTCGTCACGGCCCAGCGCCATGGCCGCCGCGCCGGTACCACGCTTCACCACGTCCTGCATCAGGGAGGTGACCAGATAGTCGTTGCGCACATCGATGACCTGGGGCGCCAGCACCGGCGGGTGGGACCCATCGCCATGGGCATCGGCGGGCAGGACGGCATCGCCGACGCCGGCGACGCTGCCCGACGCGGCCGGCGCACCGGCGCTGCCGGCCGTGGCCACGGCATTGGCCGGGCCTGCCACGGTGCCCGCCGGGGGCGGGCCGGGCGCGCGCGTGTCGAGCAGGCGCTCGGCACAGTTGCGGCAGGCGCGGGCCGGGTTGGCGACGTAGACGGGCT
>NZ_BCPR01000133.1 GCF_016586165.1 Dyella sp. EPa41
AGTAACGAGCGCATCACGGCTGGCCTCGCTCATCCGACGCTCCTATCCCGCATATCGCTATGAGCCTTGGCTCTGAAGGCCATTTTCTTTGGGTTACTTTTCTTTTGGGCCAGCAAAAGAAAAGTGACTCGAGCGTCCCACGGGACTAGCTTCGCGTCGCCGGCAGGGGATCGAAACGCCCGCCGCGTAGGCGGCAACCTAGCCGTGTCGCGACAGCCGAAGACTGTCGCTACTGGATCCCGGCCTACGCCGGGATGACGACCGTGGAGACTGTCGCGAAAGGCTGTCGCGCACTGGGTGCGCTCCTACAGGCAGGTGTGGCGTGGTTCAGCGCGTCACGTCCTCGTCGTCGGGGGTGACGTTCGTGGGTTTTTCGCGCTCGCGCTCGGCCTCGGGCGAGGCATCGGCCTGGAACAGCTGGTCGAGGTCGGCCAAGGCTTCGCGCGTGGTCTGCACGATGCGGGCATCGTCGTCGTACACCAGGTACTGGCGCTTGAGCAGCTCGGCGTCCTGCCGGCGGAAACGCTCCACCCGGTCGGCGGCCAGTTCGGGCGACAGGCCGATCGCCTCCAGCGTCTGGCGCGTCATCTTCAGGCTGGAATACAGCGTCTCGCGGACCGGCATCTCGATGCCCAGGTCCATCAGTCGCCACACGTGCTGGCGGTTGCGCGCGCGCGCGATGATCTTCAGGTTCGGATAGATGCGACGCACCACGCGCGCCGTGCGCAGGCTCGCCTCGGCATCGTCCACCGCCAGCACGAACACTTCGGCCTGGTCCGCCTGCGCGGCGCGCAGCAGTTCCGGACGGGCCGGATCGCCGTAGAAGATGTTGTTCTGCGCACCGAAGCGCTGCACCAGGTCGATCTGCTCCACGGAATGGTCGAGCGCCACGAACGAGATGCCCTGCGCGCGCAGCACGCGCGCCACGATCTGGCCCATGCGGCCGTAGCCCGCGATGATGACGCGCGGCGAGTCGGCGACGATGGTGTCGAACTCGCGCGTCTTCTTGGGCTTGGCACCCAGCGCACGACCGAGCAGCGCTACCAGCAGCGGCGTCAATGCCATCGACAAGGTGATGGCGAGCACTTGCAGGCCATGCTGTTCGCTGGTGATGAGATCCTGCTCGCGCGCGAGCTTCAACACCACGAAGGCGAACTCGCCGCCGCAGGCGAGCAGCACCGCGAGTCGAAGCGAGTCGCGGCGATCGAGGCCCCCGACCACGCGCCCCAGCGGCCACAGCAAGGCGCCCTTGATCAGCAGCAGGCACACCACCAGCATCAACACGCGCTGCGGCTGCGCGAACAACAGCGTGACGTCCATCGACATGCCGACGCTGATGAAGAACAGGCCGAGCAACAGGCCCTTGAACGGCTCGATGTGCGATTCCAGCTCGTGGCGGTATTCCGAGTCGGCCAGCAGCACGCCGGCGAGGAACGCGCCCAGCGTGGCCGAAAGCCCCACCAGTTCCATCAACCAGGCCGTCCCCATCACCACCAGCAACGCCGTGGCGGTGGACACTTCCACGCTGTCGGTGCGCGCGACGAAGCGGAACACGGGACGCAACAGGTAACGGCCGCCCACCATCACCGCGACGATGGCGCCGCCGGTGCGCAGCACCGCGTAGAGGTCAAAGCCATGCTTGCCGGAAGCGCTGGCGAGCAACGGCACGGCGGCGATCAAGGGAATCGCGGCCAGGTCCTGGAACAGCAGGATGGCGAAGGCCTGGCGGCCATAGCGCGAGCCGGCCTCCTTGCGCTCGGCCAGGATCTGCAGGCCGAACGCCGTCGAAGACAAGGCAAGGCTGCCACCGACGATGGTCGCGGCGTTCACCGTCAAGCCGAACAGGTAATAGGCCGCGGCACCGATCACCAGGCTGCTCGCCAGCACCTGCAGCAGGCCGGTGCCGAACACCTGTCGGCGCATCACCCACAGGCGTTGCGGGGAAAGCTCCAGGCCGATCACGAACAGCATCAGCACCACGCCGAATTCGGAGATCGTGCTGACGCCGGCGGTGTCGTTGACCAGGCCCAGTTCCTTCGGGCCGATGACGATGCCCGCCAGCAGATAGCCCAGCACCGAGCCCAGCTTGAAGCGCTTGGTGAGCGGCACCGCGATGACGGTCGCCACCAGGAATACCAGCGCCGTCTCCAGAAAATGGTGGCTATCCACTCGCACACTCCATTCGGGGAAACAACATTATTCCACGCGGCCGCCGCAATGACCCGGCCAATCATCACCACCGACGCCGACGCACGTCACAGCCACGCATCACGCGGCCAACGAAAGGCCCTGCCATTGCTGTGCCAGCAAGGCCGCGAGCCGTTGCACCGACGGCGACGAATCCGCTTCCGCACGATGCAGGCACAAGCCCAGCGTACCGAGCGCAGGCAAGGGGGTTTCATGCGGCGCGAGCGCCTGCACGGTCGATGGCAGGCCCAGCGGCGTGCGCAGCGACACGCCAAGGCCAGCCGCCACCGCAGCCCAGGTGCCCGCGAGGCTGGCGCTGGTGAACGCGATGCGCCACGGAATGTGGGCGCGATCCAGCGCCGCAGTGGCGGCGCTGCGCATGATGCACGGCGCCTCGAGCATCACCAGCGGCAGCGGTTCGCTCCCGGGCGGCCAGGAGGCCGGTGAGCCTGCCGCCGAAATCCAGCGCAGCGGCACGTCGCCCAGCCGCTCCGCATGAGGCGTGGCCGCGCCGGCATCCCAGGCGAGCGCCAGGTCGAGGCGGCCGGACGTCACCCGCTCCAGCAGCTCGGTGTTGCGCGCAATGCGCACTTCCACCCGTACCCGGGGGTGAGCGCGGGCAAAGCGTCCCAGCACGTCGGTGAGCAGGCTTTCGCCGAAGTCCTCCTGCAGGCCCAGGCGGACCCATCCTTCCAGCTCGGTGCCGTGCAGCGCCGCGGCGGCTTCGTCGTTCAATTCCAGCAGGCGGCGCGCGTAGGCCAGCATGGTCTCTCCCGCGTCGGTCAGCACCATCCCGCGCCCCGACTTGCGCAATACGGGCGTGCCGGCCTGTTCTTCCAGCTTCTTCAGCTGTGCGCTGACCGCGGACGTAGAACGGCCGAGCCGGTCGGCGGCCCTGGCAAAGCTGCCCAGCTCGATGCCGGCCACGAAGGTGCGCAGCACGTCGAGATCGAAGTTCACCCGTCGCATGGCAACTGTCCTGATTTTTTGGACTATTGATTCAATATTTTCTGATTTTCAGAACAATACTGTCCGCCCTAGTCTGGCCCCCGTCAACCCGATCCCGGAGGCCTCCCATGACGATACGTTCCGATCAGGGCCAACGCGGTTTTGGCGATATCGCTCCCGCGCTGGCCGAACTCACCGACCGCGTGCTGTTCGACGGTGTCTGGGAAGACCCTTCCCTCTTGCCACGCGACCGCAGCCTGGCCACCGTCTCCGCGCTGATCGCCCTGGGCCGCGTGGAGCCGTTGCCATGTCATCTGCGGCGCGCACTCGACAACGGCATTTCGCAGGATGAACTCGCCGCCCTGATCACCCATCTCGCGTTCTACGCCGGCTGGCCGGCGGCCGCCTCGCCGGTTCCGCGACTGCGCGAGCTGGCCAAGGGAAAGCCCGCGCCATGATCGCCATGCAATACAGCTTCGCCTTGCCGGCGGATTACGACATGGCGATCGTGCGGCGTCGCATCGCCGAGAAAGGGCCCAGCCTCGACCACTTCGACGGCCTGCACCTGAAGGCCTACCTGCATGCGACGAAGGGCACGCATTCCGGCGAAAACCTCTATGCACCCTTCTATGTCTGGCGTGACAGCGAGGCCATGCAGCGCTTTCTCGGCGGCGCCGGGTTCCAGGCGCTTGCGCAGGCTTTCGGCTGGCCATCGATCCGCTGCTGGCAGGTCTGGGACGCCTATTTGCCGCCGCGGGCTCGACAGGCACGCTTCGCCTCGCGGGAGATCCACCCCATCGCGCCGTATACCGCACTGGATGACGTGCGCAACATCGCACGCGAAACACTCCAGCGTGACGTGGAACGCAGCGCAATCGCCGCCGTCACGGCCTTCGAACCGACCACCTGGACCCGGGTGAGCTTCCGCCTGTTCGACGAAACACCGTCCTTCGCCCCCGCCGATGCCCGCCAGTGGTACGGCGTCGGCCATGTCTCGCAACCCTGACCCACCGGAGCCTTCCATGCCCCTCGTGCGCATCTCCCTTCGCCGCGGCAAGTCCGCCCAGCACATCGCCGCCATCCGCAACAGCATCTACCGCGCGATGATCGAGAGCTTCAACGTGCCGCAGAACGACCGCTTCATCGTGGTGCACCAGCACGACGCGGAGGAGTTCGACTACGACCCGAATTACCTCGACATCGCGCGTACCGACGACCTGGTGATCATCCAGATCGCCTGCAACAACACGCGCACGGTGGAGCAGAAGCAGGCGTTTTACCGATGCGCCGCCGAACTGCTCGGCAGGGAGCCCGGGCTACGACCGCAGGATGTATTCATCAACCTGCTCGAAACCGGCAAGGAGAACTGGTCGTTCGGCAACGGCGTGGCGCAGTACGTCTGAGCGCGAACTGACTGCGGCGGCGGGAGCGCACCCGGTGCGCGATCGCCGGCGTTGCGGACTACTGCGGCCATCGGCCTTGGCTTCCAGCCCCGCTTCATCGCTTCGCCGGCTTTTCGCGCGCCGGGTGCGCTCCTGCAACGAGCGGTTTCACCAACAGGCGCCGCGGCCCGGTGCCTTCGGCGGCCAGCTTGTCGCCGGGATTGCGCAGGCGACAGCGATCGATGGAGAGACAGCCGCAGCCTATGCAGTCGTCCAGGGTGTCGCGCAGTTTCTTCAGCTGCGCGATACGCCCGTCGAGATCGGCACGCCATGCGGCGGACAAATGCGCCCAGTCTTCCCGCCCCGGCGCCGCCGTAACGGGCAAGCCGGCGAGTGCAGCGGCGATGTCGGACAGGGAAATTCCCACCCGCTGCGCCACGCGGATGAACGACACGCGGCGCAGCACCGCGCGCGGATAACGACGCTGGTTGCCGACCGAGCGTTCGCTGCCGATCAATCCCTTGGCTTCGTAGAAATGCAGCGCTGACACCGCCACGCCGCTGCGGCGCGCGACCTCGCCCACGGTGAGCATCGAAGGCACGCCGACCGGGCCTGGCGACTTGTCCACGAGCACCCCCTTGACCTCAAGTTAAGTTGAGGTCCTAGAGTGCCATGAAACACGTCGACGGAGACCGTTCCATGTCCACCCAACCCATCTATCGCATCGATCGCTTCAACGTACCCGCGCACGCCCTGCCCGCCTTCATGGAACGCGTGCGCCATACGCAGCGCACCCTCGACGAACTGCCCGGCTGCCGCCAGAACCTCGTGCTCAGCCAGCCGGACCTGGCCGGCGAATACAACGTGATGACCCTGGTCGAGTGGAGCGACGAGCTCCACCTCGCCGCCGCCAAGTCATTCATGCAGAAGCTGTACGCGGAGGAACGTTTCGACCCCGCGGCTTTCATGCATGGCCTGGGCGTAAAAGCGGACCTGGGGATTTATCGGCACGCGTGAAGGAGTCTTTTCCACGCCACGTTCAGCGCCCCCGCAAGCACCCACCCCTCACCCCAACCCTCTCCCCGGAGGGGAGAGGGGGAA
>NZ_BCPR01000134.1 GCF_016586165.1 Dyella sp. EPa41
ATCTGTCGGTATTGGCACAGCGAGACCATGGCGATAGCCGATCTCATACGCACTGGATTCCGGCCTGCGCCGGAATGACGAGCGAAAAAAAGCGCGGGGGTTCCGCTGCGTCGCGAAAGCCGTCGAAAAGCGCTCGAGGCGTTGGCACTGCACGAAGCGCCCCATTCATCCCCGCTTCAAATCAAGGGGGTGCGGCATTCTTGCTCATCGATGCCGTCGCGGCCTATCATGCCCAGGTTCCAGGCACGCCGGGTTCTCATGATCGTGCTTCGACCAGCTGCTGCCGGCTTGCCGTGCGCGACCATGTGGCTCAAGCCCAATCGTGCCCTCAGCCGTCGCGACCTGCGTCGATTGATCGGAGTTCTGGCGGCGCTGGCACTGACGACGGCCGTGCTGGGGGCGTGGCAGGGGAATGTCTTCGCTCCGCTGTTTGCGTTGGTCGAGTCTTCCGCGGTGGCTATCGCCCTTGGCGTGGCCTGGCGGGCCGGCGACCGCAGCGAGCGCATCACCCTCGACGAATCGTCGCTGGAGGTGCAATCCCTGCCAGGTCGGCGCAGTGCGCGCTTTCAGACGTATTGGGTGCGCGTACAGCTGCAGGCCGGTCACGGGAGAGATCGTCTGTTGCTGACGTCGCACGGAAAGGAGCTGGAAATCGGGGCTTTTCTCGGGGAAGAGGAACGCGCCGAGCTGTCAAGGAAACTCAAGGTGTTGCTGGCGGAGCTCAACCAACAGCGGCGCAAGTAGGTTCAACAAAGGTGCAAGACATGACATCTGGCGGCATCAGGCCTGGCAGTATCAAGCGAGCAGTCGCGGCATGCGCGCTCTTCGCTCTCGCAATGTTCGGCGGCGCGGCATTCGCCAATCCGCAGCCAGGACAGTTGAACATGACGCGCGGCGCGAGCGAGTGGTCGCCCGAGGCGTATTTCCTCAACAACGTCGCCCTGGGCGTCTGCGTCGTCATCGGCATCCTGGTGTTCGGCGCGATGTTCATCGCCATGTTCCGCTTCCGCAAATCGCGCGGCGCGGTGGCCGAGAAGTGGTCGCACAACACGATGCTCGAGATCGTGTGGACCACCATCCCGGTGATCATCCTCATCGTGCTGGCCTACCTCGCGACGGGCGGCCTGCGCACCTTCGCCGACACCACCGGCTCCGAGATGACCGTCAAGGTCACGGGTTACCAGTGGAAGTGGCGCTACGACTACGTCGACTACAAGGGCAAGGCGATCGAGAAGGTCGGCTTCATGTCCAAGCTCGACCACGAGAGCGACGAGACCCGCCAGCTCAACTCGGGCCTTGATCCCAACGCCGTGAAGGTCGATGGCTACAACACCTACCTGATCAACGTGGACAAGCCGCTGGTGGTGCCGGTCGGCACCAAGATCCGCTTCGTGATCACCGCGGGCGACGTGATCCACTCCTGGTGGGTGCCGGCGCTGGGCTGGAAGATGGATGCCATCCCGGGCATCGTCAACGCCGCCTGGACCAACATCACCGAACCCGGCGAGTACCGCGGCCAGTGCGCCGAGCTGTGCGGCCAGGACCACGGCTTCATGCCGATCGTGGTGAAGGCGCTGCCGAAGGCCGAGTTCGAGAAGTGGTTGGCCGAGCAGGAGGCGCAGGCCAAGCAGCCGGCGCCGGCTGCCGCTTCCACCGCCGCAGCACCCGCCACGGCCCAGGCCACCGACGCACCTGTTTCCCAGGGCCACCAGGGCTGAGCAATCAGTCCGTCCACTGTTTCCGCATTGAGGTAGAGGTGTAAGGCATGGCCCACGCAGCCACCCACGATCACCACGACGATCATCACGGCGCGCCCAGCAATTTCTTCGTGCGTTGGTGCATGTCGACCAACCACAAGGACATCGGCACGCTGTACCTGGTGTTCTCGCTGCTGATGTTCTTCATCGGCGGCAGCTTCGCGATGGTCATTCGCGCGGAGTTGTTCAAGCCCGGCCTGCAGCTCGTGCAGCCGTACTTCTTCAACGAAATGACCACGATGCATGCGCTGGTCATGATCTTCGGCGCCGTGATGCCGGCCTTCGTGGGCCTCGGCAACTGGATGATCCCGTTGATGATCGGTGCGCCGGACATGGCGCTGCCGCGCATGAACAACCTGTCGTTCTGGATCCTGCCGTTCGCGTTCGCGCTGCTGCTGTCCACGCTGTTCCTGCCGGGCGGTGGCCCGGCCGGCGGCTGGACCATGTACCCGCCGCTGTCGCTGCAGGGTGACTCGGTGGCCTACCTGGTGTTCGCCGTCCACTTGATGGGCATCAGCTCGATCATGGGTGCGATCAACATCATCGCGACCATCCTCAACATGCGCGCGCCGGGCATGGACCTGCTCAAGATGCCGGTGTTCGTGTGGAGCTGGCTGATCACGGCGTTCCTGTTGATCGCGGTGATGCCGGTGCTGGCGGGTGCGGTGACCATGCTGCTCACCGACAAGTACTTCGGCACCAGCTTCTTCAATGCGGCTGGCGGTGGCGACCCGGTGCTGTTCCAGCACATCTTCTGGTTCTTCGGCCACCCCGAGGTCTACATCATGATCCTGCCGGCCTTTGGCCTGGTGTCCGAGATCATCCCGACCTTCGCGCGCAAGCCGATCTTTGGTTACAAGGCGATGGTGTTCGCGATCGCTTCGATCGCCTTCCTGTCGTTCATCGTGTGGGCGCACCACATGTTCGCCGTGGGCCTGCCGCTGGGCGGCGAGATCTTCTTCATGTACGCGACCATGCTGATCGCCGTGCCGACGGGCGTGAAGGTGTTCAACTGGGTCAGCACCATGTGGGGCGGCTCGATGACGTTCGAAACGCCGATGCTGTTCGCCATCGCGTTCGTCATCCTGTTCACCATCGGTGGCTTCTCCGGCCTGATGCTGGCGTTGGCCCCGGCCGACTTCCAGTACCACGACTCGTACTTCGTGGTGGCGCACTTCCACTACGTGCTGGTGACCGGTGCGATCTTCGCGATCATCGCCGGCACGTACTACTGGCTGCCGAAGTGGACCGGCCACATGTACAGCGAGTTCTGGGGCAAGATGCACTTCTGGAACAGCGTGATCTGGGTGAACGTGCTGTTCTTCCCACAGCACTTCCTGGGCCTGGCCGGCATGCCGCGCCGCATCCCGGACTACAACGTCGCGTTCGCCAACTTCAACATGATCAGTTCGATCGGCGGCTTCCTGTTCGGCGCCTCGCAGCTGATCTTCGTGGGCGTGATCATCCACGCGGTGTGGTTCTCGAAGAAGAAGGCACCGGATCGCGTGTGGGAAGGTGCGAAGGGCCTGGAGTGGACCGTGCCGTCGCCGGCGCCGTTCCATACCTTCGAGCTGCCGCCGGTGATCCACGACGAAGAACTGGCCCACGGCCACGTCGAAGATTGATGCAAGGCTTTACCGCTCCGGCTTCGTGCCGGAGCGGACGGAAACGAGTCGGATGAACCAGTCGAAGGCAACGATCGAGGAAGTACGCAAGAAGGGCGTGCGACGCACCGTCACGGTGTTCGGCGCGATCGCCATCGGCATCTTCCTGCTGTCGTTGTTGCAAGGGTTGAAGTACTCCTGACGCGGATCCGCCGCAGTATTACTCCGGGGTGCCGGTGAGGCAGTCCGGGTTGTAGCTCCCGCCAACGCGGGAGTGGAAGCAAACAAGAGATATCCACGGGGTCGCACCATGGGTCAGCAGCAAGGCGCTTATTTCGTACCGACCAAGAGCTATTGGCCCATCGTGGCCGCGGTCGTCATGTTCGTCACCGTGCTTGGTGCCGCGCATTGGCTCAACGCGCCTCCGGGCGAGGCCAGCTTCGGCAAGACCGTGATCAGCATCGGCTTCGTCGGCATCCTGCTGATGTTCTTCGGCTGGTTCCGCTCGGTGATCCGCGAATCGCTCGCCGGCAGCTACAACAGCCAGGTGGACCGCTCGTTCCGCATGGGCATGATGTGGTTCATCTTCTCCGAAGTGATGTTCTTCGGCGCCTTCTTCGGTGCGCTGTTCTATGCCCGCATGTTCGCCGTGCCGTGGCTTGGCGGCGAAGGCCATGGCGTGCTCACCCACCAGTTCCTGTGGAACGACTACGCCGCTTCGTGGGGCGCCAGCGGTGGCGGCGGCCCGGAGCGCATCGGCGGCGAATTCCAGACCGTGGCGCCGTGGGGCCTGCCGCTGCTGAACACGCTGATCCTGCTGACCTCCAGCGTGACCGTCACCATCGCGCACCACGCGCTGAAGGTCGGCCATCGCGGCAAGATCCTGGTGTTCCTGGCGCTCACCGTGCTGCTCGGCGCAACGTTCCTGTACTTCCAGGCGCACGAGTACATGGAGGCCTACAAGGAGCTCAACCTGACGCTGCAGAGCGGCGTCTACGGTTCGACCTTCTTCATGCTCACCGGTTTCCACGGCATGCACGTGACGTTGGGCACGATCATGTTGGCGATCATCTGGCTGCGCGTGGCCAAGGGCCACTTCAGCAAGGATCATCACTTCGCATTCGAAGCCGTGGCCTGGTACTGGCACTTCGTCGACGTGGTGTGGCTCGGCCTCTTCATGTTCGTCTATATCCTCTGAGGCGCTTGCGCGTCGCGGCAAAGAGCCCGCCGAAAGGCGGGCTTTTTTTCAATTGGCCGAAGCTGTGGGAGCGCACCCTGTGCGCGACAGCCTCCCACGACAG
>NZ_BCPR01000135.1 GCF_016586165.1 Dyella sp. EPa41
ACCCTAGCCCCTCTCCACGGAGGGGAGAGGGAGCTAAGCGTCAGGCGTCCAGCGCTTGCCGTATCCGGCGCCCAGGAATGCCTTGGCACGCGCGACGACGTCATCGACGCCCTCCGCACCCGCCAGGCGCTCCACCAGCGCACTGCCGATCACCACCGCATCCGCGAAACCGGCGATGGCCTTGGCCGACTGCGCATCGCGCACGCCGAAACCCACGGCCACCGGTGCCTTGGACTTCGCACGGATATCGGCTACACGAGCAGCAATGTCATTGGTGCTCAATCGTGCCGCGCCCGTGATGCCGGCGAACGAGACATAGTACAGGAAACCCTCCGCCGACCCGCACAACCGCACCATACGCGCGGGTGCGGTTGTGGGCGCCGCCAGCAGGATCTGCTGCAGGCCCGCATCCTTCAGCGGCTTGAGCACGACGGCTTCTTCCAACGGGCAATCGACGACCAGCACGCCATCGACGCCGGCCCGAACAGCCTCTTCGGCGAAGCGGGCATAGCCATGTATCTCAATGGGATTGAGGTAGCCCATCAGCACGATCGGCGTGTCCGCATCGCGCTGGCGGAACTGCGCGACCCAGCCCAGCACGTCGCCAAGGCCCACGCCCTTGGCGATCGCGCGCTCGCTGGCGTGCTGGATCACCGGGCCGTCCGCCATCGGATCGGAAAACGGCACGCCCAGTTCGATCACGTCGGCGCCGGCGTCAACCAGCGCATGCATGAGTGCCACGGCATGCTGCGGCGAGGGATCGCCGGCGGTGACGAAGGGAATGAGCCCGGTGCGCCGGGCGGACTTCAGTTGTTCGAAACGACGGTCGATGCGGCTCATACCTGCACTCCTTCGCGGGCGGCAATCGTGTGCACGTCCTTGTCGCCGCGACCGGACAGGTTGCACAGCACCAGGGCGTCCTTCGGGTATTCGCGCGCCAGCTTGATGGCCTGAGCCACGGCATGGCTCGACTCCAGCGCGGCGAGGATGCCTTCGGTACGCGCCAGCAGATGGAATGCCTCCAGCGCTTCGTCGTCGGTGACGCCGACGTATTCGGCCCGCCCCGCATCCTTCAGGAACGCATGCTCGGGACCCACGCCCGGATAGTCGAGACCCGCCGACACCGAATGCGTTTCGGTGATCTGTCCGTTGTCGTCACACAGCACGTAGGTGCGATTGCCGTGCAGTACGCCGGGACGACCGGCCGCCAGCGACGCCGCGTGATGCCCCGTGGCAATGCCCTCGCCCGCCGCCTCGGCGCCCACGATGCGCACCTTCTCGTCATTGAGGAAGGCATGGAACAGGCCGATCGCGTTGGAGCCGCCACCCACGCAGGCGGTGATCACGTCGGGCAGGCGGCCGAACTGCTCCTGCACCTGCACGCGCGCTTCGCGGCCGACGATGGCGTTGAAGTCGCGCACCATCAGCGGATACGGATGCGGGCCGGCGACCGTGCCGATGATGTAGAAGGTATCGGCCACGTTGGTGACCCAGTCGCGCATCGCTTCGTTCAGCGCATCCTTGAGCGTCCTGGAGCCCGAGGTCACCGGCACCACGTCGGCGCCGAGCAGCTTCATGCGGTAGACGTTGATCTTCTGCCGCTCGATGTCGACCGCGCCCATGTAGACCACGCACTTGAGGCCGAAGCGCGCCGCCACCGTGGCGCTGGCCACGCCGTGCTGGCCCGCGCCGGTCTCCGCGATGATGCGCGGTTTGCCCATGCGCCTGGCCACCAGCGCCTGGCCGATGGTGTTGTTGATCTTGTGCGCGCCGGTGTGGTTGAGGTCTTCGCGCTTGAGCAGGATGCGCGCGCCGCCCACGTGCTGCGACAGCCGCTCGGCGTGGTACACCGGGCTGGGGCGGCCCACGTAGTACTTCAGGTCGCTGTCCAGTTCGGCGAGGAACGCTGGATCCTCGCGCAGGCGCAGGTAGGCCTCGGTCAGCTCGGCCAACGGGGCCATCAGGGTTTCGGCGACGTAGCTGCCGCCGTACGCGCCGAACCGACCGTGCTCGTCGGGATAGGCGCTGAAGTCGATCTTGGTCATGGGGTCACTCGCCAGCGGGGATGCGCACGCCACCCTACCCCAGAGCCCCCGTTCCCAAAAGCGATATGATCGTCGCCATCTGTCAAATAAACTCACAGATGCCATGCCCCGGCCACTGCCCTCCCTGAATGCCCTGCTCGCCTTCGAAGCCGCCGCCCGCCTGGGAAGCGTGAGCAAGGCGGCGGTCGAGCTGCATGTCACCCATGGGGCTGTCAGCCGACACATACGCTCACTGGAGGAAGAGCTGGGCCTGGCCCTGTTCCAGCGCCAGGGGCGCGGCTTGGCGCTCACGGCCGCCGGGCAGCGCCTGCGCGATACCAGCACGGCGGCATTCGCCCAATTGCGCGACACGGTGGAGTCGCTCCGGCCAGAGGCCAACCACACGCCTTTCGTGCTGGGCTGCCCGGTCAGCCTGCTCGCGCGCTGGATGATTCCGCGCCTTGAACGCCTGATGGCCGACCTGCCCGGCCTCGACCTGCACCTGCGCCCGCAGGAAGCGCCATTCGACGACGCCCTCGGCGGCCTCGACGCGGCCGTGCTCGCCGGCGAGGCGCCCTGGCCCGCGTCGTGGCATGTACGCCCCCTGGTGCGCGAACGCATCGGCCCGGTGGCCAGCCCCGAGTTTGCGAAAGCCCACCGGCTTGCCGGGCGATCACCTGGTGTGGTGCTCGAGCTGCCGCTGCTGCATACGCAATCGAGGCCTCGCGCGTGGGGCAGTTGGGCTCAGACCACCGGCGTTGCCCCCACGCAACTGTCCAGGGCGCAGGGCTATCCCCACCTCTATCACCTGATCGAAGCGGCCGTTGCGGGACGTGGCCTCGCCATCGCGCCCGAGCCGCTGGTGGCGGACGACCTGGCATCCGGCCGCCTGGTCGCGCCCTGGGGTTTCGTGGACTCTTCAGCGCAGTGGGTGCTTGCCACGCCATCGCGCATGCCGGCCGAACGATCGGAGGCGCTGGCACGCTGGCTAAGCGCGGAGTTCAACCGCCACGCCGGCTGAATCGATTGCGCATTTGCGCGCCAGCGCGTCGCGACGCTTTTGCCATCAAGCAGATAGCACAGCTTATCCACAGGCTTTTCCAGCACGCATCCACATGGGCTGTGGAAAACCGGGTCGATTACCCGTGGCGTCGATACTGCCACTGCAGGAACGCGCCCCGTGCGCGACCGCCGGGTCGAGGCGTTCCGCTCCGCCCGTCATCGCGCACGGGGTGCGCTCCTACAAAGAGTTCCGCGCTACAGGTATTGGCGAATGCGCTCCAGCAATTTCATCGACTGCTCGGCGTCGAGTTCGCCCAGCCAACCGCGTTTTTCCCCGGGAAGATGCGCGGCCGGATCCTCGTCGCCGAACACGTAATAATCGAGCAGTTCGCGCCACGCCGCGCGCTCGGATGGCGGCAGCGACTTGAACAACAGGATGCAATGCAACAGGCCGCCGAGACGCGTGTTCGGCACCAGGCTCTTCCCTTGCGGCGGTTTCCACCAGTAGTTCACCAGCGCATTGAGCTTGCCCAGCGACGCCACGTGATGCCACCACATCGGCGGGATGTAGATCGCATCGCCGGGCTCCAGATCGGCCACCAGCGCATGCTCCAGGGCGAGCTTCAATCGCGGGAAACGCGGATCGTCCAGCCGGTCGAGGCGGGCCATGCTGATCGCGGCACCGGTCGGCGCGAAATCCAGCGGGCCGATATAGAGGTTGCGCACCTGCCCCGGCGGAAACAGCGTAAAACGCCGCGTGCCGCACACCACGCAGGCGATGTTCTGGTACTCGTCGAAATGCGCGGGCGTCGTGACCTGGTTGCCGATCCACAGCCGTGGTGGAATCGCTGCGTCGAGCATGGGCACCGCGTGCCCGGCAAGCAGCGTCGGCAGGCAACCGGCGATGGTGGCGCTTTGCAAGGCAATACCCGGTGCCTGGTCCTGGTCGATGGAAGCCAGAAGGCGTTGCAGGACCTGTGTCACCGTCACCTTGTAATGGCTGAAATTGAACGCCTCCGCATCGCCGCGATAACCCACCACGCCGTCCGCCTCGGGCGGCATCACGAGCGCATCGACCACCGTGCCGTTGTCGTGCGCGATGAGATGCGATGCGAACGCGTGGTCGGATTGGCGCGCCATGGCCACCAGCGGCCAATGCGTCACCAGCCCGCGGATGACCCGAGGGCGCGCCTCCGCGACGAGCGCGTCCAGCGCGTCGGGCTGGCCCTCGTAGTGAAACGCTTCGATCGGTGCGGACATGCGGTACCTGGGTTGCATCGCGGCTGACAGGCCATGCTAGCAGCGCGCCCCTGCTCCCCTGTAGGAGCGCACCCAGTGCGCGACCGCAGTGCATCTGTGACCTCTGCGGTCGCGCACTGGGTGCGCTCCTACTGAGAGAGGTTATCGCTCGCGATGTGCCGCGCAGCGGCACGAGCCTTCGAATATCCCCTGTGGGGCGGTGAGGGGTGGACGGGCGAAGCCCGGCCAGCGCCACGCGGGGTGCCTTTCTCTTTGGTTACTTTCTCTTGGGCAAGCAAGAG
>NZ_BCPR01000136.1 GCF_016586165.1 Dyella sp. EPa41
AGGCGCACGGCCAGGAATGGCTCACCCACTGCTACGGCATGGTGGGCGTGGGCCGCGACGCCGATCCGGAAACCGGCAGCGGCACCGGCCTGTACGTCGTGATCGGCCAGGCACCGCGCGGACTCGATCGCAACCTCGCCGTGGTCGGCCGCGTGCTGCAGGGCATGGAGTACCTGTCGGGCCTGCCGCGCGGCACCGGCCCGCTGGGCTTCTACGACAAGCCCGAGCAGCGCGTGGGCATCAGCGCCATCCAGCTCGCCTCCGAGCTGCCACCGGAACAGCGGCCGAAGATCGAAGTGTTGCGCACCGACAGCGCCACCTTCGCATCATTGATCGAGGCCAAGCGCAATCGCCGCGACGACTTCTACCGCAACCCGGCCGGCAAGATCGACCTGTGCAGCATCAACATCCCCGCACGCGAGGCAAAGGCGCAGCCCTGAGCTGCGCCCCAAGGTCCCATGTCTGGCGTCCTGCCCGCCTGGTGATGCGGCACCACGCCCATCGCCAGGCAAGTGCCAACACCAAGGCAAGAAGCAGGCGCGACAGACACACCAGGGACCCTCGCCAATAGCGCATCTCCGCCGCCATCAGCCAACCAGTCGAACACGCTCCGAAAGAGCGCGCTCAACTGCACTTCCTGGATTCCGGCGCGAGTTGGATATCCTCCTGGAATTGCCACACCCGTCATTTCGATATATCGTTTTATTTAGATATATCGAACTGACGCCATCATGCGCTCCCCTGCACACCCGGCCAAAGCCGCGCCGCGCGGCGATCCAGAGCGTTCCGGCAACCAACGCCTGCTGGGACACGGCGACCTGAAGCTGCTGCTGCTCGCCCTGGTCGAGCAACAGCCGGGGCACGGCTACGAGTTGATCCGCCGCATCGCAGGCATGTTTCACGGCCACTACACGCCCAGTCCCGGCGCGATCTATCCCACGCTCACCATGCTGGAAGAGCTGGGACTGCTGCAGGTCGAGCACGAGCACGGCGGCCGCAAGCTCTATGCCGCCACGGCAGCGGGCCGCCGGTTCCTGGCCGACAACCGCGACGCCGTCGATGCCATGACGCTGCGCACGCGCCATGCCGCACGAACGGCCGCCAAGATGGCCCTGCCGCCAGCGGTGCGACACGCCATGCACGCGGTGAAGCATGCGCTGGTGGCGCGCGGCACCGCATGGAACGCATCCGAAGCGAAGCGCGTCGCGGCGCTGCTGGAACACGCCGCCAGCGAGATCGCGGCCGAACCCGACGATTGAAACCCCCATCGAGATCATCCCCATGACCCGACATGCCCATGAGATGCAGCGCCACGCCGTTGTCCTTCGCGAGATCGAAGTGCTGCGCACGGAACGCATCACGCCGCATATGCAGCGCGTGGTGTTCGGTGGCGACGCGCTGCGTGGTTTCCACAGCGCATCACCGGACGACCACACGAAACTGTTCTTCCCCAACCGCGCCGGCCAGCTCGTGCTGCCCACGCACGGCCAGGGACGCCTGGAATTTCCCCAGGGCGTCGAGCCTTCGCCCATGCGCGACTACACGCCACGCCGCTACGACGCCGAAGCCAACGAGCTCACGGTGGATTTCGTGCTTCACGGCGATGGCCCCGCCGCCACCTGGGCGGAACAGGCCCAGCCGGGGCAACGCATTGGCGCCGGCGGCCCGCGGGGTTCCTTCATGGTGGCGGATGACTTCGATCATTACGTGATGATCGGCGACGAGACCGCCTTGCCCGCGGTCAGCCGCTGGCTGGAAGAGCTGCCCTACGGCGCGCAGGCCATCGTGCTGATGGAAATTCCCGGCAGCGCGGATCGGCAGAAGCTCGAATCGCGTGCGCGGGTCGACTTCACCTGGCTGGAGCGCGACAACATCGATGCCGCCACCAGCCAGTTGCTGGAACACGCGCTGCGACACCTTCCCACACCCTCGGGCGATACGTTCTGGTGGATCGCCGCGGAGTCCTCGCGTGCGCGCCGCATGCGCCAGTATCTCTCCGATGAACGCAACGTCCCCAAGGAATGGTTGCGCGCGACGGGCTATTGGAAAGCCGGCGAAAACGAGGAAGTTGGGTGACGGGCATGAACTTCCGCTGAGCGCGTGGACGCCATCACTACGAAAATTTGCCGTTGTCACGGATAAGAGTGGCGTCGACGACCGGCACCGGCCGGTCATTGCAGGAGGCAATGGATGTCCTGGCGCAGCCGAAGGCTCATGTGGTTCGTCTACGCGCCGGTGGCCGTCGTACTGCTTTTGATCGCGGCGGCGGTCTTCATGGTCGCCACGTTCGACTGGAACCGGCTCAAGCCGACCATCAACGAACGCGTCAGCCAGACCATGGGCCGCCCCTTCGTCATCCAGGGTGACATCACCGTCAGTTGGGCGCGCGAACCGGGCGAAGGCGGCCTTGCGGCATGGGTGCCATGGCCCACCCTGCAGGCGCGCGACATCGTCATCGGCAATCCCGACTGGGCGAAGCAACTGCAGTTTGCGCAGCTGGATGCCGTGCGATTCCGCCTGGCGCCGCTGCGGCTGCTGTTCCATCACGTGGAGATTCCCACGCTCTACGTGGTGCGGCCGCGCATCGACCTGGAGCGCGATGCCCAGGGCCGCGCCACCTGGGACTTCACGTTCGGCAAGAGCGACCAGCCCTCCAGCTGGACACTCGACCTGCATGCCGTGGGTTTCGACCACTCGGAGATCACGTTCGACGATGCCGTGAACAAGGCGAACCTGAAGATCACGGTCGAACCGCTGCAACAGGCGATTCCCTACGACCAGATCGTTGCGCAGCAATCCGCCGATGCGGCCGAGCAGGCGGGCAAGACCGCGGGCGCCGGCGCCCGGCAGGCGGTGGCGAAGGCCAATGCGAAGGATGAAAGCCGGCCGGGCAGCACCCGCGCCGCCTATCAGTTCGCCTGGCAGGCCGAAGGCCGCTACCAGGGCGAGCCCGTGAAAGGCACCGGCAAGACCGGCGGGGTACTCGCACTGCAGCAGACCGACCAGCCCTTCCCGCTGCAGGCCAACATCCACGTGGATGACAGCCACATCGCGTTCGTGGGCACGTTTACCGACCCGCTGCACCTGGCCGCGCTCGACATCCGCCTGTGGTTCTCCGGCGCCAGCATGGCCAAGCTGTATCCGCTGATCGGCGTCACGCTGCCCGACACGCCGCCCTTCGCGACGCAAGGTCATCTCACGGCAAACCTCAAGCGCGGCGACAGTCATTTCTCGTACGAGAACTTCCGTGGCCGCGTGGGCGGCAGCGATATCGGCGGCAACGTGACCTTCGATACCGGCGGCCCGCGACCCAAGCTGAGCGGTGAAGTGAAATCGCAGGTACTGCGCTTCGCCGACCTCGCCCCGCTGATCGGCGCCGACAGCAATGCCGAGAAGCAGCGTCGCGGCGACGCCACGCCGCAACCATCCGACAAGGTGTTGCCGGTCGAACCGTTCCGCACGGACCGCTGGCGCGCGATGGATGCCGATGTCACGTTCAGCGCCGGGCATATCGTGCGCGACGCGGCCCTGCCCATCGATGCGCTCTCCACCCACGTGATCATGGACAACGGCGTGCTTCGGCTCGATCCGCTGTCCTTCGACCTGGCCGGCGGCAAGGTCAACAGCAACCTGCGCCTCGATGGCAGCCGCACGCCCATGCAGGGCAACATCAGGCTCGGTGCGCGCCATCTCAAGCTCAAACAGCTGTTCCCGAAGTTCGATCCGATGCAAACGAGCTTCGGCGAAATCAACGGCGATGCCGCCCTCGACGCGCGCGGCAACTCGGTGAGCGAATTGCTGGGCACCTCCAGCGGCGAGGTGAAGCTGCTGATGAACGATGGCGCGATCAGCAAGGCGCTGCTCGAAACCGCCGGCCTCAACGTGGGCAACATCATCATCAGCAAGCTGTTCGGCGACAAGACGGTGAAGATCAACTGCGCCGCATCGGACCTCGCCGCCACCAACGGCCTGTTCCAGACGCGCCTGTTCGTGTTCGATACCGAAGATGCCACCGTCCGCATTGACGGCACGGTCAACTTCGCGAACGAGAAGCTGGATCTGGACGTGCACCCGAACTCGAAAGGCCTGCGCGTGCTGTCGCTGCGTTCGCCGCTTTACGTGAAGGGCACCTTGAAGAACCCGGACGTCGGCGTCCAGCCGGGCCCGCTGATCCTCCGCGGTGGCGGTGCCGTGGCCCTGGGCGTGCTCGCCGCGCCGGTGGCCGCGCTGTTGCCGCTGGTGGTCGCCAGCAAGGGCGAACCCGACAACACCTGCATCACCGTGCTGGAGCAGATGCGCAGCCCATCGAAGGCGACGCCGCCTTCGACCAGGAATCCGCCGAAAACGGCACAAAAGCACTAACTGCGCACTACGGGCACGGCGGCGACGCTAGAATGCGCCGCCCCGTTTCCGTCGATGCGCGTCCATGCAATCCGTCACCCAAGCCCGCTGGCAGATCCATTTCTGCGTCCTGCTGTGGGGCTTCACCGCCATCCTCGGCAAGCTGATCACCCTGCCGCCTTGCCGCTGGTG
>NZ_BCPR01000137.1 GCF_016586165.1 Dyella sp. EPa41
GCCTGCGAAGCGGTGAAGCCGTATCCGTGCCTTGACGACCGATTCCACGTCGAGATGGCCACGCTGCGGTCGCGCACTGGGTGCGCTCCTACAAAAAAAGAGGCGGGCGTGAGGTTGCGCAAAAGAAACGGCGCCAGCATGCAGGCTGGCGCCGGTTTTGTTTTTGCCGTGGATTGTTTTTTCTGTGTGGTGCGCTTACTGCGCCGAGGACGAACCCGATGCCGGGTGCTGCGCCTTGAACTGCTCCCACTGCTGGTGGCGTGCCTGGCGGTCGGCCTTCATGGTGGCCAGCTGCGCCTGCTGGGCGGGCGTCAGCACGGTGTAGATCTGCGCGCGGATGGCGGCGCGCTGCTGCACGCGGGCGGTGGCGGCGGCGCCTTCGGCCTGGGCCAGTGCGGTGGCGGCAGCCTGGTAGCCGGAAGCATTCGGAGCCATCTGCTCGAAGGCTTCGCGCTGCTGGCGCAGGTTCTGGCGCTGCGTCTTGGTCTGGCTGAAGGCGTTCTGCATGATCTGCTTGATGCTGGCCTTCTGGGCGTCGCTCAGGTTGAGCTTGGCGTAGGCGCCGGCGAACTCATGGCCGTGACCGCCGTGCCAGCCGCCACGGGGGCCGCCGTCCTGGCCGGCCGCGGCAGCGATGGCGAACGGGGCGAGGGCCAGGGCCGAAGCCATGGCCAGGGCGAGGGTGATGTTCTTGCGCATGGAGTGTTCCTGTGTCGTCGTGGACGGGGGAGGTGTGTCCATTTGACGGCGGCGCCACGTGTATGTTCTTTGCGCAAAGGTAAAGAAGCGTAAAGCCGGTGGAGGCGGGGCCGGGGCGCCGTTTCAATGAGTCCCAGCAGCACGAGTCATTCCATGCCGAGACTACTGATTGTCGACGACGACCGGGCCCTGTGCGGCCTGCTCAAGGACTACCTGGAACGCGAGGGTTTCGTGGTCGAGACCGCCCACGACAGCGAAACGGGATTGGCGCTGTTGCATAACCCATCGACGCGGCCGGATCTGCTGATCCTCGACGTGATGATGCCCGGCCGCGACGGCCTGGATACCTTGCGGGAGCTTCGCCTGAAACACCGGCTGCCGGTCATCATGCTGTCGGCCAAGGGCGAACCGGTCGATCGCGTGGTCGGGCTTGAACTGGGTGCCGACGACTACCTCACCAAACCCTGCCTGCCGCGCGAGCTGTTGGCCCGTATCCGGGCGCAGCTGCGCCGCAATGCGCCGGCCACTGCGGGCAGCATGAGCGTAGGCGTGCTTCGGCTGGAGCCCGGCGAGCGGCGCGCCTATGTCGGCGACCAGGAACTGACGCTCACCGGCGCGGAATTCCAGTTGCTGCTCGCCCTGGCGCAACGTGCGGGCGAACTGGTGGACAAGGCCACGCTGACGCGCATGGCGCTGGGACGCGAGCTGGAACGCTTCGATCGGAGCATCGACGTGCACGTGAGCCGCCTGCGCCACAAACTGGCGGAAGCCTCGCCCCAGTCGCCGCGCATCGAGTCGGTGCGTGGCGCGGGCTACAGCCTGGTCGCGGGGGCCGCGTGAGTCCGTTCAAGAGCTCCCTCTACTGGCGGCTGCTGGTCAGCTTTTGCGCGGTGAACATGCTCGCGCTGTTGTTTGGCGGCTTCCTCACGCAACGCTTCATCGAGTACGGCACGGCGGTGGAGATCAACTGGGCCTCGCTCGCGCAAGGTGCGAACCAGGCCTATGAAAACGGCGGCGCCGGCGGGCTTGCCGAGTGGTCGCAGCAGCAGCGACGCGAAGGTATCGATGCCACGCTGTACGAGAACGGCGAAGCGCTCTTGCCCATCCGCATGCCGTCGTCCGTGCGCGGGTCGCTGGCGAACTGGCTGGATGAAAAGCGCGACATGGTCCTGCAGCCATGGCCGAACATCTACCTGGCGGTGCAACAGGTGAACGGCAGCGATGGCCATACGCGGCAGCTGGTGGCGCTGAGCCGCACGCATTCCCGCCTGCGCCCGCAGACGCGCCAACGGATTTTCCTGGCTAGCCAGGCCGTGCTGTCGCTGCTGTTCATTGGCCTTGTCGGCTGGTGGGTGGCGCGCAGCGTGGCGCGTCCGGTGGAGGCGATCCGGCGGGCCACGCGGCGCATGGCCGCGGGCGAACTGTCGGCGCGGGTAGGGCGTGAAGGCCAGCGCGCCCACGACGAACTGGCGCAGCTCGCACGTGACTTCGACGCGATGGCCGAGCGCATCGAGGCGCTGGTCACGCACGATCGCAGCGTGCTGCAGGACCTTTCGCACGAACTGCGTTCGCCATTGGCGCGCCTGCACCTGATCCTCGACCTGGCCCAGCGCAGCGAACGCCCCGAAGAGGCGGCGCGCTACTTTGCGCAGGCGGAGCAGGAGATCGGCCGGCTGGATCACATGACCGGCGAGATGCTCGCGCTGTCGCGCATGGAGGGCGGCATTCCCGGCGAGAATCGCGAACGCATCGACGTATCATCGCTCATGCAGGACTGCCTGCATCGCGCCGAGTTGGAAGCGCAGGCGCGGCGCCTCACCTTGTCGATGGCGCCGCCGCCCGCGCCGCTCATGGTCTCTGGCAGCGTCTTGCTGCTGGAACGCGCCGTGGACAATCTGATCGCGAACGCGATCAAGTTCAGTCCCGAAGGCGGGCGCGTGGAGCTCGCCGCGCGCGAGGTCGACGGGCGCGCCGTCTGTGCGGTCCGCGACCACGGCCCGGGCGTGCCCGAAGCCGAGTTGCCGTCGCTGTTCCGTCCCTTGTTCCGCGGAAGCAACGCCTCGCGCGCCGAAGGACACGGCCTGGGCCTGGCCATTGTGCAACGCGTGGCGCGGGCCCATGGCGGCGATGTCGAAGCCCGGAATGCGGAAGGCGGCGGGTTGCTGGTGGAGTTGCTGCTGCCGCTTGCATCGCCTGCGTGACGACGGCCTGGCGATGCCAGGCGTCGGTCTTCGAAAACGCCTCGGCATTTGCCACACTCGGTGTTTTCGATCACGGAACGTCCATGCGCTCCAAAGCGTTCACCGCGGTGGGACTGGCGCTGTGCTCGGCGTTGTTCTTCACCATGACGTATGTGCTCAACCGCAGCCTGGTGGCGGGTGGCGGCCATTGGGCATGGGCGGTGATCCTGCGTTACCTGATCACGCTGCCGCTGCTGGCGCTGGTATTGCCTTGGCAGGGTGGCCTAGGCTCGTTGCCGAAGGAGCTGCGGCTTTATCCGCGACCCTGGTTGTGGTGGAGCACGGTCGGTTTCGTGCTGTTTGGCCTGCCGCTCACCTGGGCCGCGAACAGCGGGCCGTCCTGGCTGGTCGCCGGAAGCTTCCAGAGCACGGTGCTGGCCGGGCCCTTGCTGGCGCCTTTCATCTATCGCGATGAGCGACGGCGCCTGGCATGGGGCAGCGTGGCGATCGGCGCCCTGATCCTCGCGGGCGTGTTCGCCTTGCAATGGGGACACGCGCAGGGACGCCTGCAGGCCGGCGACTGGTGGGCGATGGCGGCGGTGGTGTTCTCCGCGTTCGCCTATCCGCTCGGCAATCGCATGGTGCTGCTCCATCTGGAACAGACCGGCACGCGGATCGGCGCAACGCAGCGTGTGTTCGGCATGACGTTGTGCAGTTGGCCGCTATGGCTGGTGCTGGCCGCCATCACCTGGTTCACCGTGGGCCCGCCCGGCCTGCGCGAGGCGTTGCTGGCGGGCGGCGTGGCGTTGTCTTCCGGCGTGATCGCCACGGTGCTGTTCTTCCGCGCCACCGACATGGTGCGCAGCGAGCCCACCTCGCTGGCGGCGGTGGAGGCGATGCAGGCAGCGGAGCTGCTGTTCGCCACGGTCATCGGCGCGTGCTTTCTCGGTGAAGCGTGGCCGCATGGATTCTCCGCGCTGGGCGCGCTGATGATCGTGGTCGGCATCGCGCTGTTCGGCTGGATCAGCGGGCGCTCCGCGGCGGGTCACGATGAGGCGGTGCGCACGTTGCGCACCGATCGCGGCGCCTGATCGGCACCTCTGGAACTTGCCCCTGGCCGCATACTCGGGTTAAACACCCTGGCTACGGCCGTGCATCGCGTGGCCGGTTTCCTATTCGCGATCTGGGGTGATCATGGGGCGGCAGCGTAGTGCGTTGATCCTGGTGGGGGCTTTGCTGGGTGCCATGCCCTTGGCCTATGCGCAGGCACCGGCGAATCTCCAGCTGCTGCGCTGGAACGCGGATGCCCTGGGCAATCACCGTTACCTGGTCGAGGTGAAGGCGGCGGCCAAGGCCGTGCACGTGGTGATCCCCTGGCGTCGTCGCGATGCGCATCCGGAGCAGGTAGCGGTGATTGTCACCGGACCCGACGACAAGCCGGTGGCGAACGTCATGCGCGGCGGCATCAGCCAGGCGCAGGGCGAACTGGTGTTCGAGGCCAGCCAAGCCGGAACCTACGCCGTCTACTACCAACCCTACGCCAGCAAGGG
>NZ_BCPR01000138.1 GCF_016586165.1 Dyella sp. EPa41
TCGCGGCGTTTTTTGTGGGCATGAGGCAAGACCCGCCCCTTACCCTGCCCTCTCCCCGAAAGGGAGAGGGGAAAGGCGCACTCAGCCGATCACGCGCTTCACCGAATCGACCACGTGGGCCACGGTGAAACCGAAGTGCTCGAACAGCTGCGGAGCCGGTGCCGAAGCGCCGAAGGTGGTCATGCCGATCACATCGCCGTCCAGGCCCACGTACTTGCGCCAGAAGTCGGACGTGGCCGCCTCCACCGCCACGCGCGCGCGGCACCAGCCCGGCAGGATCGCTTCGCGGTATTCCAGCGGCTGTGCATCGAACACTTCCGTGCACGGCATCGACACCACGCGCACCGGCACGTTCTGCTGGGCCAGCGTACGAGCGGCTTCCATCGCCAGCTCCACCTCGGAACCGGTGGCGATCAGGATGGCCTTGAACTTGGTGTCCTGCGGATCGGACAGCACGTAGGCACCACGCGCGATGTCGGCCACCTGCTGCGCGCTGCGCTGCTGCGGCTTGAGGTTCTGGCGCGAGAACACCAGGCACGCCGGATTGCCCTTGCGCTCGATGGCGAGCTTCCAGGACATCGCCGATTCCACCGCATCGCACGGACGCCACACCTGGTTGTTCGGGATGTAGCGCAGCGACGCGAGGTGCTCCACCGGCTGATGGGTGGGGCCGTCTTCGCCCAGGCCGATCGAGTCGTGGGTGTAGACGTGGATGGCGTGCGCCGGGATCAGCGCGCTCATGCGCACCGCGTTGCGGGCGTAGTCGGAGAACACCAGGAAGGTGGCGTCGTACGGAATGAAGCCGCCATGCAGCGCCAGGCCGTTGGCGATCGCGCTCATGCCGAACTCGCGCACGCCGTAGTAGACGTAGTTGCCCTTGGCGTCATGGCCGTTCCCGGCGTCGACGCTGCCCTTCCACTTGGTGAGGTTGGAGCCGGCCAGGTCCGCCGAGCCGCCGATCAGCTCCGGCAGCAGCGGCGCGAACGCTTCGATGGTCATCTGCGAGGCCTTGCGCGACGCCACGTCCACGCCATCGGCCTGCAGCTTGTCGACGAAGGCCTGCGACTTGGCCGCCCAATCGGCCGGCAGCTCGCCGGCGATGCGGCGGTTGAACTCGGCAGCGAGTTCCGGGAACGCCGCGGAGTACTTGGCCACCGCGTCGTGCCAGGCCTGCTCGCGCTCGGCGCCAGACTTCTTGTGATCCCAGCCGGCGTAGATCTCGGCCGGGATCTCGAACGGGCCATAGCGCCAGTCCAGCGCATCGCGCGTCTTGGCGACCTCGTCCTTGCCCAGCGCGGCGCCGTGGCTTTCTTCCTTGCCCTGCTTGTTCGGCGAACCGAAGCCGATGATGGTGCGGGCGCAGATCAGGGTCGGCTTCTCGCTCTGCGAGGTGGCCGCGGTGATCGCCTGCTTGATCGCCTCGGGGTTGTGGCCGTCGACGCCACGGATCACGTTCCAGCCATAGGCCTCGAAACGCTCCGGCGTGTTGTCGGTAAACCAGCCATGGACCTCGCCGTCGATGGAGATGCCGTTGTCGTCATAGATGGCCACCAGCTTGCCCAGCTTCCAGGTGCCGGCCAGCGAGGCGACCTCATGCGAGATGCCTTCCATCAGGCAGCCGTCGCCCAGGAACACATAGGTGTGGTGGTTGACGATCTCGTGGCCCGGACGGTTGAAGTGGTCGGCGAGCACCTTCTCGGCCAGCGCGAAGCCCACGGCGTTGGCAAGACCCTGGCCCAGCGGACCGGTGGTGGTTTCCACGCCTGGGGTCTCGCTGGCTTCCGGATGACCGGCGGTCTTGGAGTGCAGCTGGCGGAAGCGCTTGAGCTGTTCCATCGGCAGGTCGTAGCCGGTCAGGTGCAGCAGCGCGTACTGCAGCATCGAGCCGTGACCGTTGGAGAGCACGAAACGGTCGCGGTTGAACCACTTCGGATTCGCCGGGTTGTGCCGCAGGAAGTCGTTCCAGAGCACCTCGGCGATGTCCGCCATGCCCATCGGCATGCCTGGGTGGCCGGAGTTGGCCTGTTGCACGGCGTCCATGGCGAGGGCGCGCACGGCATTGGCGAGTTCTCGGCGGGTGGTCATTGAGAGGGTTCTCCGGGGGCGATGGCGGCTAAAAACCGCCATTGTCGCCGATTGACGGGCCGCTGTCCCACGCCCAAGACCTTAATTTGCCCTTAATTTTTGGGTAAGGGATACGGAAACCCTTCAGGCGCCCATGGCTCTAATCCCCTGGCACCCACGGAGCGGGTGTGACTGCGATCAGCCTTTCCCCCGGCCCGCAGCTCTTTCAGGGATCGATCCCAAAAAGATCATATGGAGTACTCCCATGAAGAAGACGCTACTTGCCATTGCCATTGCTACGACCGGCTTCGTCGCCGCTCCCGCCTTTGCGCAGGACACCAGTTCGTCCACCAGCACCGCCGCCAACGGCAACTACCAGCCCAACCAGCCGGTGGGCAGCGGCAACTGGTTCATCAACGGCAGCGTGGGCGAGGGTCATGTGGCAAACGGCCCCTACAACGACCATCCGACCACCTACGGCCTAAACGGCGGCTACCGCTGGAAAGTGGGCCAGGACCTGGGTCTGGGCGTTGAGGTCGGCTACAACGACCAGGGCAATTACAAGCTGAAGAACATCTTCAACAGCCAGCCCGTCAACCAGACCAGCGAGAAGAATGACCTTCGCGGTTGGACCGCCGGCGTGAACGGCAAGATCAACGTGTGGGACGGCCTGTACGTCAGCGGCCGCGCCGGCATCTATGGCTGGAAGGGCCATGGCTACGACAACGACACGCTCAACCGCCACCATCTCGACGATGTCAGCTGGTACGGCGGCGCCGGCGTGGGCTACGACTTCAACCAGCACTTCAGCCTTGGCCTGAGCTACGACTACTTCGACGCCAAGAAGAAGGGTGTGGACCTGTCCACCGACACGGCCTCGATCACGGCTGAATATCGTTTCTGATCAAATGGTTGTGACTCGCACGCGGGCGCCCTGCGGGGCGCCCGTTTTGTTTTTGCGCCGGCTGAAGGCGGGCTCAACCTTAATGCGCTCTTAATTATGTACTAACCGGTATTGAAACTCCCCAAGGGGGACCTATCTAAGGGTCAGCACCGTCGGCACGAGGTGCCCAGCCGCGAGACGACCGAACCCCCGGCGCCGCGGACTGGCCCAATAAGACGAAGAGGAGTACCCCCATGAAGAACACCATGCTCGCCCTTGCTTTCGCTGCCGCCGGTTTGGTGGCTGTTCCGGTCGCCTTTGCCCAGGACGCCGGCCAGAACGCCCAGCAGGGCTGGTATGTCGGCGCCAACGCCGGCTACGGTCAGATCCAGAAGGGCCCTTATGACAACGGCGACTTCGCCGGTGGCGTGAAGGGTGGCTACCGTTTCGCGATCAACCCCGAGACGTCGCTCGGCGTCGAGGTGGGTTACGTCTACCTGGGCCGTGCCGATGCGCGTGGCCTGTATACCCAGGCCTACGGCGGCGACGCCAAGTCGAAGCTGCAGGGCGCCACGGCCGGTCTGGACCTGCGCTACAACTTCAGCCCCCGCTGGTACGGCGAAGTCCGCGGCGGCGCCTTCTTCGCCAAGGGCGAAGGCCTGACCAACGACAAGTTCAACCCGCAGTCGGTGCGCTTCAACAGCACCAACTACTACGCCGGTGCGGGCGTGGGCTACAACATCACCCCGCAGTGGAGCGTGGGCCTGAACTACGACTACTACCAGGCCAGCGACAGCGACAAGAACATCCACCTGCCGACCAACCTGTACACCGTCAGCGCGGAATACCGCTTCTGATCGGGTTTCAGGAGCAGAGAAACAAAAAACGGGCGCCGCGAGGCGCCCGTTTTCTTTGACTCAAAAGAAGCGCAACACCAACCAGTGCGATCCTTCTCCCCCGGGGAGAAGGTGCCGGCACCACAGGGACTCCCTTTGGTCGCAGGCGGATGAGGGTGCGAGCGGAGCGCAATAGCCAGGGGCAACGACAAGCCCACAC
>NZ_BCPR01000139.1 GCF_016586165.1 Dyella sp. EPa41
TGCGTCGTAGCGAAGAGGACTCAAGGCAACGTCGTTGAGCCGTGAGGGAATCTATTCGCGCCGCACCGCCGTTTTTCTCCCTCTCCCCTCCGGGGAGAGGGCTGGGGTGAGGGGTGGGTGCTCGCGGCAGAGTTGCCTCGTGCAAATGTAGGAGCGCACCCAGTGCGCGACATCAAGCGTGCCCAACCGCACGCTTTTCGCCTTCCGTGCCCACCCCGAAACCAGCAATTTCTTGCCGCAAGACCACTGCGCCGACTTTGCGATCACCGTACAGGCCCCCTGCCATCAACGCTCTTCGCATCCACGCTCGCGCAAGCTCTTTCGACGTCTTCGCACTGTCATTTTCAGCGCCATGCCTGTCGCAGAAGTGCCAAGGCATCGTCATGCAGGCGGACCAGACTCCCGGCCGGCCGTCGCGCACCAGCTTGCGTGCAGCGGCTGTAGCAGGGGGATCACTCGCGCAGTCCACACAAGGGCGACTGCAGGAGATCGAAGTCATGTTCATGACGCATGTCCGCAAGCGGTACCTGCCGTTACTCATCGGCACCCTCGCCGCCGGCCTCGCCGGCGTCGTCAATGCACAGAACACCAACGGCTCGGACCAGGACGCCAACTTCCGTGACAAAGTGCCGGCCGCGGCAACGGGTAACCGCTCGGGTCTGCCTGGTGGCATCACCGTGCTGCACAAGCCCGGCAATGGTGACGACCGCAGCGAGCGCACCACCACGCCCATCAAGCACGTCATCCTGCTGATCGGCGAAAACCGCACGTTCGACCACGTCTACGCCACCTATACGCCGCCCAAGGGCCAGAGCGTGCACAACCTGCTCTCCGAAGGCATCGTTAACGCCGACGGTACGCCGGGTCCGAATGTCGCCGCCGCGCAGCAGTGGCAGGCAAGCAGCACGGGCAAGTTCGTGCTCGCGCCCAAGCACACCACGGCCTATGCGACGTTGCCGGCGATGAACACCGGCGGCGCGCCGACCCAGGCGCCCTTCGCCTCGGCGGCGCAGGCGCAGGCGGTGGAACCCGCGTTGCCCGACGATGCCTACAGCGAACTCGCCAATGGCGGTACCGGCTTGCCCAACGAGGTGCTCGACACGCGCTTCCCCGCGATGCTGGCGAACGCACCGGTCGACATGCACGCCTCGCTCAACTACGACGACTACGCCAACAGTCCGGTGCACCGCTTCTTCCAGATGTGGCAGCAGCTGGACTGCGATGTGCACGCCGCCACCGCGAAGAACCCCAGTGGCTGCCGCAACGACCTGTTCCCGTGGGTGGAAACCACCATCGGCGCAGGCAGCAACGGCAAGCCGCTGCCGGCGAACTTCACCGAGCAGACCACCGGTGAAGGCGCCACCGCGATGCAGTTCCTCAACATCGCGCAAGGCGATGCGCCCTACTTCGCCGAGCTGGCGCGCACCTATGCGCTCAGCGACAACTTCCACCAGTCGGTGATGGGTGGCACGGGCGCCAACCACATCATGCTGGGCTTCGGTGACCTGATCTATTACGCCGACGCCAACGGCAACCCGGCGACGCCGCCAAGCAACCAGATCGAGAACCCGGATGCGCAGGCCGGCACCAACAACTGGTACGTGCAGGACGGCTACAGCGGCGGTTCCTACGTGAACTGCGCGGACGACTCGCAGCCGGGCGTGGCCGCGGTGAAGGACTACCTCAAGTCGTTGCCGTATCGCACGTTCCACGGCACCGACTGCAAGCGCAACGCGTATTACCTGGTGAACAACTACAACCCGGGCTACCTCGGTGACGGCACCCCGGCACCGCTCGGCGCCAGCCAGTTCACCATCCCGCCATCTCGCCAGGACAACCTCGCCCTGCTGCTGACGCGCCACCATGTCACCTGGAAGTACTACGGCGAAGGCTGGGCGGGCGGCAAGGAAAACGGCGAGGCCGGCACCTTCTGCAACATCTGCAACCCGTTCCTGTATTCCACGCAGGTGATGACCGATCCGAAGCTGCGCGCGAACAACCAGGACATCAACGATCTCTACAACGACATCCAGAACGACACCTTGCCCGCGGTATCCATCGCCAAGCCCGACGGCATTCTGGATGGCCATCCGGCTTCGTCGAAACTGGATCTGTTCGAAGGCTACGTGAAGAAGATCGTGGAGATGGCCAAGGCCAACCCGAAGGTGTGGAACGACACCGTCATCATGGTCACCTTCGACGAGGGCGGCGGCTACTACGATTCGGGCTACATCCAGCCTGTCGACTTCTTCGGCGACGGTACGCGCATCCCGCTGCTGGTGGTGTCGCGGTTCTCCGAAGGCGGCCGCGTGGTGCACACGTACTACGACCACGTCTCCTTCGACAAATTCGTCGAAGCGAACTGGGGCCTGCACGAGACCATCTCCAACCGCAGCCGCGACAACCTGCCGAACCCGGTCGCCCTGCCCAACAACCCCTATGTTCCGCTCAACGCGCCGGCCATCGGCAACCTGATGAACATGTTCGAGTTCGACCGCAACGGCCACGTAGCAACGGCTGAAACACAGGACTGATGGAATAGTCCGGACCCCGCCTGCACGGGCAGGCGGGGTCTTTGCCGTCGGGAGCGCCGTTGCCATGCATCCGTTTCGCCAGCCAGGTTCACATGGCCACGCCGCGGCGCGCGCACTCGCGCTGCTGGTGCTGCTCGCGGCCGCGCTGATCGGCGAGCCCGGCCATGCCGACCCTGGCGATTTTCAGGCCATGCCTGGGCTGTGGAAGATCATCACGCGGGTGATCGACCACGGCCGGCCGGGGGCGCCGCAGGAGCAATGGCGCTGCGTGGACGAGGGCCCGGATCCCTGGGTGGAGTTCGCCAACCTGCCGGTGCCCGGTTATGCGCAGTGCGAACGCTCCACGCAACATCGCAGCAGTACGGCGCTTGCGTGGACATTGAGTTGCCCGGGGCTGATGGCACCGGGTGCGCGCGGGCGTGTCGATTTCGATTCGCCGGAGCACTACACGGCGAGTGTGAGCGTGGGGGACCGGCAGGCGGTGCAGGTGGAGGGCAAGCGGTATGCGGCGTGCACGAGTCCCAAGGATTAGGGTGTCGCAGTCGCCGTAGATGTCCAGCCACTCTGTAGGAGCGCACCCAGTGCGCGACCGCCTTTCGCGCCGGTCTGCATGTTCATCGTTTTGATGGACGAAGGTTTTTGGCGTTGCACTTGTTGGCTTCCCGCGACCGGGCTCGCCTGCCGCGGGCTTCCGGCCTCCTGCCGGAGGCCGGGTCACTTTTCTTTGCTTGCTCAAAGAAAAGTAACCAAAAGAAAGAGCCCCCCGCGTGGCGCTGTCCGGGCCTGCGGCCCAGCCAGTGCGTGAGGGGCGGCCGGGCTTTTCGACCGGGCTCCTGCCCGGACGAAAAGTGCCCGACATCCGTGTCGGGCACCCCTGCGGGGCCTGCTCGTCCACCCCTCACCGCCCCACAGGGGTTGGTTGAAGGCTCGTGCCGCTGCGCGGCACATCGCGTCGCGACACCGGTGGCTGCGGTTCGTTGTGGGAGCGCACCCTGTGCGCGACCGCGGACTGACAGGGTTGCCTCGATCTGCGATCGTCGCGGCGTGTCCCGGCGCTGCGGTCGCGCACTGGGTGCGCTCCTACAGAGGTAGGGAGGAATTTCGCGAGCCCCGCCCCTCACCCCAGCCCTCTCCTCGCTCCTCAAAGCCGCGGCCATCCATGGCCGCTCCCCGCGTGCCCCAAAGGGGAGAGGGGGAAAGTGCGTGGTGCCCCATAGACTGCATCACGGCTCAGCGAAGTGGCTTTAAGTCCTCTTCGCGTCGGCGCGTGGCGGTATAGCGGCTCCGTTCGAGGTAGTAACAAGCGCATCACGGCTGGCCTCGGTCGTCCGACGCTCCTATCCCTCGTACTGCAATGAGCC
>NZ_BCPR01000140.1 GCF_016586165.1 Dyella sp. EPa41
CAAGGCCATTTTCTTTGGGTTACTTTTCTTTTGGGCCAGCAAAAGAAAAGTGACTCGGCGGCCGGCAGGACGTCGAAACGCCCGCTGCGTAAGCGGCACGCTGGCGGTAGCGGAGCTACCGAAGGCATACCCGCTCTTACAAGAACGAAAACATGCGAACAGGCGCGAAAGGCTGTCGCGCACAGGGTGCGCTCCTACAGGGGGTGCGGTCGAATTACGAGTCGTGCCCAATCGATCACACACGCAACAACCCGCGCTGCTGCAGCAACTCGACAATGTGCCGCGCCAACACCGCCGGCTCACCCGCGTTGCCATCCACACGCAACTCCGGCTGCTCAGGCACCTCATAAGGATCACTGATCCCCGTGAATTGGGTAATCGCCCCGGCACGCGCCTGCGCATAGAGCCCCTTGCGATCGCGCGCCTCGCACACCTCCAATTCGGTGGCGACATGGATTTCGATGAAGTCGCCGTGCGTCTCGACCAGTTCACGTGCCTCGGCTCGTGATGCGGCATAGGGAGCGATCGGTGCGCACACTGCAATGCCGCCGTGCCGCACGATCTCACTCGCCACATAGCCAATGCGCGTCACGTTCGCGTGGCGATCCTCGCGCGAGAAGCCCAGGCCACGCGAGAGATGCTTGCGCACTTCGTCACCGTCCAGGACCGTGATCGAACGGCTGGTCCGTTCCAGCAATTGCGCCACGACCGCCTGCGCGATGGTGGATTTGCCCGCGCCCGACAGCCCCGTGAAGAACAACGCGAAGCCGCGCGTCGCCTTTGCCGGATGCCGCTCGCGCAGGATCTCCACCACCTCGGGAAAGGAGAACCAGGACGGGATGTCGCTGCCTTCATGCAGATGTCGTCGCAGCTGCGTACCGGAGATGTCGCGCACTTCGTCGTCCGGCTGCACTTCCGTCGATGGTAGATAGGCGTCGCGATTGGCCACGTAGACCATGGCGGGGAACGGCACCACCTGGATGCCGAGCTCGTGCTGATGACGCTCCAGCAGGTGCTGCGCATCGAAGGGTCCGTAGAACGGCTTGCCTTCCGCGTCCTTGCCGGGGCCTGCATGGTCGCGGCCGACAATGAAGTGGCTCGCGCCGTAATTCTTCCGGATGATCGCGTGCCACACCGCCTCGCGCGGGCCGCCCATGCGCATCGCCAGCGGCAACAGCGAGAGCTTCGCGCTGTGCGCCGGGTATTGCGGCAGCAGCGCCTGGTAGCAGCGCACACGCGTGTAGTGATCGACGTCGCCCGGCTTGGTGCGCCCGACGGACGGTTGCACCAGCAGCTTCGCCCCTACCTGCTGCGCCGCGCGCAGGGTCAACTCACGATGCGCGCGATGCATGGGGTTGCGCGTCTGGAAAGCCACGATGCGATCCCAGCCGTTGGCGGCGAACCAGTCGCGCAGGCTCCGCGGCGTGTCGCGCAAGGCGGCGAAATCGAAATGCGCAGGTGGTTGGATGCCTTTCACTCGCCCGCCGAGATTGATCGGACGATAGCGATCCAGCAACTCGGCCACGCCGGGATGCGTGCGATCGGTGGTGCCGAACACGTTCAGCGCCTCGTGCTCGCGGTCCGGCCGGTAGATGTCTTCCACTTCCAGCACTGCCAGCGGCACGCCCTGGCTGTCGCGCAAGGCCACCTCGCTGCCTGGCGCCAGCTTGGCAGCGAAGTCTTCACTCACGTCCAGCGTGATCGGCATCGGCCACAAGGTGCCGTCGGCCAGTCGCAGCTCCTGGACGACGCGATCGTAGTCCCGCCGGGTGAGAAACCCTTCCAGCGGCGAGAAGGCGCCGTTCAGCAGCAACTCCAGGTCGCACAGCTGCCGGGTGTCGAGATCCACGCCAGGGAAGCCGGCGCTGCGTTGTTTCAGCTGCTCCGCCTCGGCAGGCGGCAGATAAAGTTCTTTGAGTTCGCCGCCATGGGGCGGCACCAATCCATCAAGAAGGGGCAATGCGGCATCGGTCTGGGCAAGGGCTGTCTGGCTCATGATGTGTTCTTGTCGTGTCGGGGCGTCGGCCAGCGTCGTGCGCTGGGTGGAATCTGTCGCGGCCGTCAGGCCAATCCGTGCAGGCCGCATTCGCGCTTGAGTCCGAAGAAGCGCGTCGAGTCGAGGTCGGAGCCCGGCTCCCAGCGATGCGTGGTGTGCACGTCGCCGATCGAGATGTAGCCCTGGTCCCACAACGGGTGATAAGGCAGGCCGTGGCGGCGCAGGTACATGCCGACGTCGCGGTCGGACCAGTCGGCGATGGGATGGAATTTCCAGCGACCATCGCGCCGTTCGGCAAACGGAATGGCCGCGCGCGTACGCGCCTGGCTGCGTCGCAGGCCGGCGAACCAGCTGCCTGCCTGCAGCTCGTCGAGCGCGCGTTGCATGGGCTGCACCTTGCGCAGCTGGTTGTAGCGATCGATACCGGGTACGCCCTGTTCCCACAGGCGTCCTTCACGCGCCTCCATCCATGCCGGGCTTTCGGCGGCGCTGTACACGCGAAGGTCCAAGCCGAGGCGACGGCGCAGTTCGTCGATGAACTGGTACGTCTCGGGAAACAGGTAGCCGGTGTCGATCAACAGCACGGGCAGATCGGGGCGCTGCCGCGTCAGCAGATGCAAGGACACGGCGGCCTGCGCACCAAAGCTGGAGGAAAGCACGTGAGTCCCGGGGGCATAGGCCAGCGCCCACACCACGCGCTGCTCGGCGCTCAACGTACCCAGCCATTGGTTCAATGCATCCAGTGCCTTGGGATCGTGCTGCGCGTCCTCCAGCAGCGCCTGCTTCATACCGCCACCTCGACATCGATGCGTGGCGCGTCGCTCGTGATGACGCCGGTGCGCACGAGGAAATCACCGAAATGCTCGCCTTGCTGCCTTTCGCCGGCGTACCGGGCGAACAGTGGAGCCAGCGCATCCAGGATCGCGGGCTCGTCCACGTTTTCGCGATAGGGGGCGTTGAGGCGCTGCCCGCGAAAGTCCGCGCCAAGCCGCAGGTCGTAACGGCCGGGCCCGCGCCCGACCAGCGCAATCTCGCCGAGATAGGGCCGCGAGCAGCCGTTGGGGCAGCCGGACAGGCGCAGCAGGATCGGTGCATCGCGAAGGCCATGCGCTTCCAGCAGGGTTTCCAGCCTGGGAAGGATGGCAGGCAGATAACGCTCGCTCTCCGCCATGGCCAGCCCGCAGGTGGGCAAGGCCACGCACGCCACGGCGTGGCGACGGATGCCACTGTCCGAGCGATAGCCGTCCAGCCCATGCGCCGCCACGAGCGCATCGATGCGCTCGCGATCCGCGGCCGCCACGTTGGCGATGATCACGTTCTGGTTGCAGGTAAGGCGGAAATCACCCTGGTGCACCTTCGCCAGTTCGCGCAGCCCGGTGAGCCAGCGTCGTCCGCCGACGTCCGCCAAGCGCCCGGATTCGATCTGCAGGGTGAGGTGCCAACGGCCGTCGTTGCCTTCGATCCATCCGTAGCGATCGCCGTTGTGGTCGAAGCGATAGTCACGCTCGGGCAACAATGCGAAGCCGACGCGCTTCTCCACTTCCGCCTTGAACGCATCCAACCCGTGCCGGTCGATGGTGTACTTGAGGCGCGCGTGCTTGCGCTCGCCGCGATCACCCCAGTCGCGCTGGACGGCCACGATCGTCTCGGCCACTTCACGCAATTGATCCGGCGTGACGAATCCCATCA
>NZ_BCPR01000141.1 GCF_016586165.1 Dyella sp. EPa41
GGCAGGGCAAGGCACACAGCGAGCCACGCAGGGCACTCGCGCCGTGGGCGCGCAGGCCTTGAGTGGCCGAGGCGCTCAGGTCGACGAAATAGGTACCGTCCAACGGCAGTCGCGGACGAAGTCCGGGAGCCACTTCCAGGCGGCGCGGCAGCGCCATGGCGAGGTCCCGCACCATCGGCCATGTATTGAAACGGCTGGGGTCGACCAGGCGCGAGCCAGCCCAGAGCGACTCGTAAAAATCTGCGTTGATGCGACGGAGGTCCGCAGCGGTCCGTTGGGGGAGGGCGATGCTGGGCATGCGCGAAGTGTGGCGCATGTGGCTGACGTCAACGTGAAGTGCGTGTATGCAATTCAGTGCGCGCCATCACATCGTGGACAGTTCGACGACGCGGGTCGAACGCCGCCACGCCGAACCAGACCACCCATGCGATGGCGACCGCCCACAGCGCGCCGCGTGTGCCTGTCCACGGGGCAAGCCCGAGCAAGAGCAGCGGCAGTGCGGCGGACACCAGGCGGATCAATGCCTGCCCGAACGTCACCGGGCCACCGCCGGTGGCGGTGAGGCGGATGCGCCAGGGCCGCATGCCCAGGGTCTGTCCGCCACGCATCCACGACGCCACGAAATACGCGGACACGACCAGGGCCTGCAGTGGCTGGTACCACCAGGCGATGTGCGCGTGTCCGTCGCTGGTGATCAGGGTGCCGCCGGTGACGCGCTGGCAGACGTAACCCACCACCATCACGATCGCGACGACGGCCAGCAGGTCATAGAGCAGCGCCATCAGGCGGCGCCACAACGGGCAGTACGTGGGAACGGTAGCGGTGATGGACGTCATCGAACGGGCAGCCGGTAAGAGGGAATCGCTTGCACGCGAGGTGGCCGGCGGCGAGCATCGCGTCCATGCAACAGGAATCACCAAGTATCGCCGAAGCGGACCGCATCAGCATCGATGGCTTCATCGAGCGCGTGTGGTCGGAGGACGGCCTGGCCGAGCGCACGCTCGAGGCCTATCGCCGCGACCTGGAAGCGCTGGCGCGTTGGCTGGGCGCACAGGGCCTCAACCTGCGCAGCGCGCGGCGCCAGCACCTCTCCGCTTACCATGGCAGCCAGCCGGTCGCGGTACGCTCGCTGGCGCGGCGCCAGTCGGCATTTCGCCGCTACTACGCCCATCTCGCACGCATCGAGCCGGGATTCGACGATCCCACGCTGTTGATCGAGCGCCCCAAGACGCCCCGCAGCCTGCCCAAGGCCTTGGCGGAACGCGAGATCGAGGGGCTGCTGGAAGCGCCGGATGTGACCACCACCCTGGGCCTGCGCGACCGCGCCATGCTGGAGCTGATGTATGCCTCGGGACTGCGCGTCTCGGAGCTGGTCGAGCTGCCGTTGAGCGCGCTGAATCTGCGCCAGGGCGTGGTGCGGGTCACCGGCAAGGGCGGCAAGGAGCGCCTCGTGCCGATCGGCGAAATGGCGGCGGAACGCATCGAGGCCTACCTCGCGACGGCGCGCCCTGTCCTGGCCAAGGGCCGGCAGCCGCGTGCACTGTTCCTGAGCAACCGCGGCGAGGGCATGACGCGGCAGATGTTCTGGACCCTGGTGAAGCGCCATGCGTCGACGGTTGGCATCGTGGCCAAGCGCATCTCGCCCCACGTGCTGCGCCACTCCTTCGCCACCCACCTGCTCAACCACGGCGCTGACCTGCGCGCCCTGCAGATGCTGCTGGGCCATAGCGCGCTCAGTACCACGCAGATCTACACGCTGGTGGCGAAGGAAGGCCTCAAGCGCCTGCACGCGCAGCACCATCCGCGCGGCTGAGGCGGCCCCGGGCGTGCCAACCCACCGGCAATCCGGTTCATCCGGCTGTGCGAGAATAAGCACTCCCCGTGTTCCCGCCTGGCGGGAACGCCGATCCATGAGGTAGACGATGTTCAAGCAATGGTTGTTGGCGCTGTGCGTCAGCGGTTTCGCGCTCAGCGCCTGCGCGGCCCCCGATGGCACCGCTGCCGGTCCGGAAAGCACCGTGCGCAAGGCCGTGCTGTCGTTCGCACCCAAGGTGAACATCGACTCGGTGAAGCCGGCCCCGTTCCCGGGCTTCTACCAGGTAATCGCGTCGGGCCAGCTGGTCTACGTGAGCACCGACGGCAAATACATGTTGAACGGCGACGTGATCGACCTCGCCAACCAGCGCAACATCGACGGCTGGGCCGACTTCCGCAAGGCCGAGCTGGCCAAGGTGCCCGAATCCGACCGCATCGTGTTCTCGCCGGCCAAGCCGCGTTATCACGTCACCGTGTTCACCGACGTCAACTGCGCCTACTGCCGCCAACTGCATGAGCACATCGCCGACTACAACAAGGCCGGCATCGCGATCGAGTACATCGCGTGGCCACGCGAAGGCGTAACCGACGCCGCGGGCCACACGACCCAGACCTACAACGAGATGGTCTCGGTGTGGTGCTCGGCCGACCGCAAGGCGGCGTTCACCGCGGCCAAGCAGGGCAAGGCCCCCAAGGCGACCAACTGCCCCAATCCGGTGAAGGACGAGTTCGAGCTGGGCGTGAAGCTTGGCGTGAACGGCACGCCGTCGGTGATCGGCGAAGACGGCACGATGCTGGGCGGTTACATGACGCCGGCGCAGATGTTGCAGCGGCTCGGCAAGGGCAGCTGAGGGCGATCTCGATGTGTGCGGCTTGGCGGTCTTTGCGAAGGCCGTCATGCCGACGCAGGGGCGGTACCGGTTTTGTACCGCTTTTTGGTTTTGGGATGGCGTTGCTCGCGCGCTATCCAGTTGTCTTGCGGCGTAGCACCTCCACGCATAGGCCTCTGTAGGAGCGCACCCAGTGCGCGATGGCCTCTCGCGACAGTCTCCATGGTCGTCATCCCGGCGCAGGCCGGGATCCAGTAGTGTCCAGTCTTCGGCTGTCGCGATACGGCTAGGTTGCCGCTTACGCAGCGGGCGTTTCGACGTCCTGCCGGCGACGCGAAGCTAGTCCCATGGGACCGCCGAGTCACTTTTCTTTTGCTGGCCCACGCACGCGCAGGAGCGCGTGCGAACGGCGGAGCCGGCCCGTAGGGCGGAGGGCAGGATGCCCGGAGTCAAAGATCCCACGGGGACTAGCTTCGCGTCGAAAGTAACCCAAAGAAAATGGCCTTCAGAGCCAAGGCTCATAGCAGTACGAGAGATAGAAGCGTCGGATGAGCGAGGCCGGCCGGGAAAGGCTCGTTACTACCTCGAACGGAGCGGCTACACCGCCACGCGCCGTAGCGGAGAGGACTCAAAGCCACTTCGCTCAGCCGCGATGAAGTCTATGGAGCGCCACACACTGCCCCCTCTCCCCTCTGGGGAGAGGGCTGGGGTGAGGGGTGGGGCTCGCGAAATTCCTCACTACCTCTGTAGGAGCGCACCCAGTGCGCGACCGCAACGTTGCAACGCACCTTGGCCTTGTGTCATCGCGACCATCGCAGTTCGAGGCAACCCTGTCAGTCCGCGGTCGCGCACTGGGTGCGCTCCTACAAGGAGACGCCACGCGGAGAAAATGACCCGCCCTCCGGCAGGAGGGCGGAAGCCCGCGGCAGGCGAGCCCGATCGCAGAAA
>NZ_BCPR01000142.1 GCF_016586165.1 Dyella sp. EPa41
CGGCGACAAGGCGCACCTGGTCGGCATGGGCCTGGACGGCCGGTTGCATGGCCAGCTCGTGGTCAGCGAGCGGCCTGGCCGCGCCACCACCGGCCAGGGCCAGATCGAAGTCGACGGCACCTACAAGGCCTACGGCCAGAACCTGCAGATCGAGCGCGGCCAGCTGTTGTTCGCCACCACGCCCATCGACAACCCGGGCCTCGACATCCGCGCCGTGCGCAAGCTCAATCCAAACGCGACCATCGACGACGGGCAAAAGGTGGGCCTGTATGTCGCCGGCACCGCGCAGCGCCCCACGCTCACCGTGTTCTCGCAGCCGGTGATGGAACAGTCCGACGCGCTCTCCTACCTGGTCACCGGCAAACCGCTCTCGCAGGTGAAGGGCGGCGAAGGCAACATGGTGGGCGCCGCTGCGCAGGCGCTCGGCTCGGCCACGGGCAACCTGCTGGCCAAGAGCATCGGCTCCCGCCTGGGGTTCGACGACGTGGGCGTGAGCAGCAGCGATGCGCTCAACGGCAGTTCCGCCTTCACCGTGGGCAAGTACCTCTCGCCACGGCTCTACCTGAGCTACGGCGTGGGCCTGTTCGATCCTGGCCAGGTGATCACCCTGCGCTACCACTTCAGCCAGCACTGGAACTTCGAGGCGCAGAACGCCACCGAATTCAACCGCGCAAGCCTCAACTATCGTTACGAGCGATAGCGGCAGTTCCGAAATCCTTGTGGGAGCGCACCCTGTGCGCGACCGCGGCGTCCGGGACTTCTGCTGCCTGTCGCGCACAGGGTGCGCTCCCACAGGAAAACGATCGCCCCTAGCCCAAAAGTCATGCCCCGCCCGCGGGGCGCAGGGACTATCGTTATTCCCTTTTCCCACCCCAGGAGACCGCCCATGCGGCAATTTCGTTGGATTCTCACGGCGGCTGCGCTGACCAGCACCTGCGCGCTGGCCGCGACGCCCGCACAGCCCATGGCGGCCCAGGCACCGGCGCGCAGCGCCAGCGGCATCGATCTGGCCGGCATCGACCACAGCGTCAAGCCGGGCGACGACTTCGACAACTACGCCAACGGCGCATGGAAGAAGACCGCCGAGATCCCGGCGGACCGCTCCAGCACGGGCGTGTTCCTGCAGGTGTTCCTGAAGGCCGAGCAGCGCAACGCCGACCTGATCAAGGAAGCGGCCGCCAGCAACGCCGCGGCTGGCAGCAACCAGCGCAAGATCGCCGACTACTACGCCGCCTTCATGGACGAGGCCACCATCGAGAAGCGCGGCCTTGCCCCGCTCGAGCCTCAGCTGAAGGACATCAACGCGATCGCCAGCAAGGCCGATCTCGCCCGCGTGCTCGGCGCAGGCCTGCGCGCCGACGTCGACCCGGTGAATGCCACCAACTTCCAGACCGAGCACCTGTTCGGCCTGTTCGTCTCCCACGGCCTGGAAGATGCCTCGCGCAACATTCCTTACCTGCTGCAGGGCGGCCTCGGCATGCCCACGCGCGACTACTACCTCTCCGACGACAAGGCGATGGTGGATACGCGCGGGAAGTACCAGGCCTATGTCGCCGCCCTGCTCAAGCAGGCCGGCATGGCCGATGCGGACGCCAAGGCGAAGAACATCCTCGACCTGGAAACCAAGATCGCCAAGGCGCAGGTCGACATCGTCGACAGCCAGGACATCCACAAGGCCAACAACCCCTGGGTACTCGGCGACTTCGCCAAGAAAGCGCCGGGCCTGGACTGGAACGCCTACTTCAAGGCGGCCGGACTGGACCAGCAGAAGATCGTCGACGTGTGGCAGGTGCCGGGCATCAAGGGCCTGTCCGCGCTGACCGCCAGCGAGCCGCTGCAGACCTGGAAGGACTACCTCAGCTTCCACGCCCTCAACGAGAGCGCCAGCCTGCTGCCCAAGGCCTACGCCGACCTCAGCTTCGGCTTCTACGGCCAGACGCTGTCGGGCACGCCCAAGCAGCGCGACCGCTGGAAGCGCGCCATCTCCAGCACCAACATCTCGCTGGGCGACGCCGTCGGCCAGATCTACGTCAAGAAGTATTTCCCTGCCTCGTCCAAGACGCAGGTCGAGCAGATGGTGAAGAACATCCTCACCGCGTTCGACGAGCGCGTGGATCACCTGGACTGGATGACGCCCGCCACGCGCCAGAAGGCGAAGGCCAAGATCGCCAGCATCCGCGTGAGCGTGGGCTATCCGGAAACCTGGCGCGACTACGGCACGCTTGAGATCAAGGCCGACGACGCGCTGGGCAATATGCAGCGCGCGCAGAAACACGAGTACGAGCACCAGCTCGCCAAGCTCAGCCAGCCGGTGGATCGCGGCGAATGGTGGATGACGCCGCAGACGGTGAACGCGGTGAACCTGCCGCTGCAGAACGCGCTGAATTTCCCCGCCGCCATCCTCGAGGCGCCGTTCTTCGATCCGAAGGCCGACGCAGCCGCCAACTACGGCTCCATCGGCGCGGTGATCGGCCACGAGATCAGCCACAGCTTCGACAACCTTGGTGCCGAGTTCGACGCGCAGGGCAACCTCGCCAACTGGTGGACGCCGGAAGACCAGGCGCACTTCAAGGCCGCGGGCCAGAAACTGGTCGCGCAGTTCAACGCCTATGAAGCCCTGCCCGGCCTGCACGTGAATGGCCAGCAGACATTGGGTGAAAACATCGCCGACGTGTCGGGCCTGACCATCGCCTACCTGGCCTATCACAAATCGCTGGGCGGCAAGCCGGCCCCGGTGATCGACGGCCTGAGCGGCGACCAGCGCTTCTTCCTCGCCTTCGGCCAGAGCTGGCGCGAGAAGATCCGTGATGCCGCGCTGCGTGCCCGCGTGGTCGGCAACGAACACGCGCCGGGTCGCTTCCGCGCGCAGACGGTGCGCAACATCGACGCCTGGTATGACGCGTTCCAGCCCAAGGCGGGCGAGACGCTGTACCTGGCGCCGGCGGATCGCGTGAAGATCTGGTAAGCGAACGCGTACGACGAAAGGCCGGAGCCACGCCTCGCGAGGGGCGTGGCTCTTTCGTTTCCGCAGTCGCGCACAGGGTGCGCTCCCACAACT
>NZ_BCPR01000143.1 GCF_016586165.1 Dyella sp. EPa41
GCCTCCTGCCCTGACGACAAACTGGCCGGCGTCCTGCCGGCCACCCTGCGGGCTATTCCACCTCCCGCCTGCTCGCGCCATAGGGGAGGGACGATCAAGAGCGGGGGGCCCTACCCTGTAGGAGCGCACCCAGTGCGCGACCGCAGAGGTCACAGATGCACTGCGGTCGCGCACTGGGTGCGCTCCTACAGAGAGAGGGAGAGATTGTCGCTGGCGATGTGCCGCGCAGCGGCACGAGCCTTCAACAACCCCCTGTGTGGCGGTGAGGGGTGGACGAGCAGGCCCCGCAGGGGTGCCCGACAGGACGTCGGGCACTTTTCGTCCGGGCAGGAGCCCGGTCGAAAAGCCCGGCCGCCCCTCACGGACTGGCTGGGCGAAGCCCGGACAGCGCCACGCGGGGTGCCTTTCTCTTTGGTTACTTTCTCTTGGGCAAGCAAGAGAAAGTGACCCGGCCTCCGGCAGGAGGACGGAAGCCCGCGGCAGGCGAGTCCATCGCGGAGACCAACAAGTGCAACGCCAAAAGTCTTCGCCCATCGCAAAGATGACCATGCAGACCGGCGCGAAAGGCTGTCGCGCACAGGGTGCGCTCCTACAAGGGAGCGAACGCCACGCGAAGAGGAAGTGACCCGGGCCCGCGGCAGTGGCTCGGAAGCCCGCCGTCCCACGCGGCCCCTTCGGTCGCAGGAACCTGCAATCGAGCGACACGGAGGCTGCATGACCCGCGATCCCCCTCGGCCCGCCCCACGGGCATTCTGCACACCACGCCTGCGCCCCGCCACGCAGGCCGGCAAAAGCAACCGGCGGAAAGCGGCCCGCCAGCCCCCCGCTGGCGGCATGACCGCCATTTCCGCTATTTTTCTCCTCTTTACGCCCAACGGCGCGACTGACAACCCCTTCGGGAGTCCGAGTGAGCATCAAATCCGACAAGTGGATCCGCCGCATGGCCGAACAGCACGGCATGATCGAGCCGTTCGAGCCGGGCCAGATCAAGACGCGCGACAACACCAGGCTGGTGTCGTACGGCACGTCGAGCTACGGCTACGACGTGCGCTGCGCGCGCGAATTCAAGATCTTCACCAACATCAATTCGACCATCGTTGATCCGAAAGCCTTCGACCCGACCAGCTTCGTCGACGTCGAGGCGGACGTATGCATCATCCCGCCCAATTCCTTCGCGCTGGCGCGCACGGTCGAGTACTTCCGCATCCCGCGCAAGGTGTTGACCATTTGCCTGGGCAAGAGCACCTACGCGCGCTGCGGCATCATCGTCAACGTGACCCCGCTGGAACCGGAATGGGAAGGCCATGTGACGCTGGAGTTCTCCAACACCACGCCGCTGCCGGCCAAGATCTACGCCAACGAGGGCGTGGCGCAGATGCTGTTCCTCGAATCCGACGAGGAGTGCGAGACCAGCTACAAGGACCGTGGCGGCAAGTACCAGGGCCAGCAGGGCGTCACCCTGCCGCGCACCTGAGACGGGCCCGAGGCGCACCTGAACGGCTGCCGGGCTGATCCGGTGCGGTGGCCCGGCGCAGCGCTACACTTCCGACGTTCACACCGATGCATTGCAGGAGATTCCGCATGACCCGTTTTCCCACGCTGCTGACCCGCGCGGCCGCCGCCATCCTGCTGGGCAGCATGCTGGTGCTGGCCGGCTGCCATCGCGGCGGCACCAAGGACGAAGTGCGCACGGCGGACATGAAGAGCCAGTTCGACGCCACCATCCAGGCCTACAAGAACGGCCAGTTCATCGTCGACGGCGCCGTGTTGTCGGCGCTGGATACGGGTAGCCACTTCGCCTATCTCAAGGACCAGGGCAAGCTGCCCAAGACCGTGCTGGTCGAACCCAGCGACGACTCCAAGGTCCGCAAGCAGCATCTGCAGTACATGGCGCGCCTGCAGCTCGACTACGGCTTTACCGTGTACTACGACGACGGCGGCACGCTGAAGAAGATCAGCGTGGTCGACACCAAGGCGCGTGACCTCGAAGACTACAAGGCGCCGGTGAAGGCCTCGGAACCGCCTCCGCAGAAGCATTGATCGATAGCCGGTCGACGGAAAAGCCCGCGAAGTCTGCGGGCTTTTTTGTGGGGTTTGGTGAAGGGCGGTCGCGCACTGGGTGCGCTCCTGCAAAGAGCAGGCGGGCTCACGCTTTTGCAGGAGCGCACCCAGTGGGCGATCAGCCTTCAATGCGCCAACGCCGCGCGCAATCGATCGATCAGCCGTGCCAGCGCCTCTTCCCCGTAAGGCTCCGCCCGTCCGCTGCCCCATACCGGATCGGGCCATGCGGCATCGCCGTCGCGCCGACCGACGACGTGCACGTGCAGCTGGCGCACGATGTTGCCGAGCGCACCGAGGTTGAGTTTCTCGAAGGGCGCCAGCGTGCGCAGTGCCTGCGTGGCGAGATTCACCTCCTGCCACAAGGCGGCCTGCGCCTCGGGAGGGAGGTCGCAGATCTCGACAAGGCCGTTCCGGCGAGGCACGAGCACCAGCCAGGGGAAGCGTGCGTCATTCATCAGCAGCACCTCGCATAGTGCGAGCGATGCCACGGGGCGCGTGTCATTGGCCAGGCGCGGGTCCAGCGCGAACTCGCTCATGCGCCTTGCGCCAGGTGCTTCTCAAAGAAGGCGAGGGTGCGCTCGTAGGCGAGTTTGGCGCTGGCCTGGTCGTACTGCGGTCCCACGTCGCGATTGAAGGCGTGGTCGGCGGGATAGGTGAAGACATCCATTTGGGGAAGCATGTCGCGATGTTTCTGCACCATCTCCGGGGAAATGCTCTTGTCCTTCTCGCCGAAGTGGAACATCACCGGTGCCTTGGGTTTCTCGCCCAGGAACGGCACGTTGCGCGCACCGTAATAACTCACCGAGGGCATGCCCAGGCGCATGGCCGCGAGCATCGCCACCGTGCCACCCCAGCAGTAACCGACCGTGCCGATGCGTCCCGCCGACGAGATGGCTTCGGCCGCGCTCGCCACGTCTTCCACGGCGCGATCCAGGCCCAGCTCGGTCACCAGTGCCTTGCC
>NZ_BCPR01000144.1 GCF_016586165.1 Dyella sp. EPa41
TGCTATGAGCCTTGGCTCTCAAGGCCATTTTCTTTGGGTTACTTTTCTTTTGGGCCAGCAAAAGAAAAGTGACTCGAGCGCCGGCAGGGGATCGAAACGCCCGCCGCGTAGGCGGCACTCTCGCGGAAGCGGAGCTACCGAAGGCAACCTGTCATCACAAGAGCAATAAACGTGCAGACCGACGCGAAAGGCTGGTCGCGCACAGGGTGCGCTCCTACAGATGCGGTGGGCGCTAGGCGCGTGACACGCGTTCCCCTCGCAGTCGTCGCGCCAGCGCCCTCACCCCCCTCAAGATCTTCGGCACCAACCACAACAGGAACAGCACGAAGATCCCCAGCAACACGAGAAACACTGCCGGGTGCTGCCACATCAGGTACATGCCGCCAAGCCAAGAGATGTCTTCGCCCGCGCTGGCGCCCCAGTTGCTGAAGGGTTCGGGTGAGGTGTTGATCAGCGCGCGACCGCCGGTCTTCGCCAGATGCGTGCCGGAGGCCATCGCGCCGCCAAGCAGTGCGGCCGCGAACTGCGCGCCGGCGCCGGAGTCGCGGAACACGCCCCATGCCAACAGCGCGCCCGCGGGAACGCGGACGAAGGTGTGGATGGCATCCCACACGCTGTCGAACGCGGGCACCTTGTCGGCGACGAATTCGCCGATCGCCAGCACGCCGGACGTCACCAGCACCCAGGTGTCGGTGAGCATGTTCAGGCCTTCGGGCAGGTGCACATAGCCGAGCCGCCCGAGCAGGCCGGCGATGAAGACCGTGGCGTAGAGGCGGAAGCCGCTGGCCCATGAGAGGCCGCCGGCCAACGCGAGGTTTTGCAGCATGTCCATGAGCCGTCCCTCGTCCGCGGGGCTGCCCAAGCATGCGCGCCGGGTGCTGCCAGCCACAAGCGCGAACCTGACCCATGACTTTCGGCGATGCCGCCCACGCGTCCGGGCTGTCATCCTGCGGGTTTGATCAGAACAGGGACCCGCCCCACATGACGACACCGCGCCTGCTCTCCCTCGCCCTGTGCGCTGCACTCGCCTCCTTCGCCCACGCGGACGACGCCAAGCCCGCCACGCAGCCGCCGCTCAGCGAGCAGACGGTACGTTCCGGCGGCGCCATGCCCGCGGAGCAGGCGCGGCTGCACTTCGACCATGCGGAGCTGCATTTCGGCGTCGACATCGAACAGCAGAGCCTGGACGCGACGGCGAAGCTCACCTTCAGTGCGCGTGAAGCCACCGATGTGCTGCTGCTCGACCTGGACCACAACTATGCGATCAGCCGCGTGTCGGTGGATGGCAGGGCGCTCAAGGCGGACCAGTGGAGCAATCCGGAGGGACGCCTGAGCATCCATCTGCCCAAGCCGCTGGCCAAGGGCGCCAAGACCACGGTGGAGATCCACTACGGCGGCAAGCCGCACGTGGCGAAGAAGGCGCCGTGGGACGGCGGCTTCGTGTGGTCGAAGACCGAAGATGGCCAGCCGTGGATCGCGTCCGCGGTGGAAGGCGAAGGCTGCGACCTGTTCTGGCCGTGCATCGATCATCCGATGGGCAAGCCGGACCTGGTCGATACCTATGTCACCGTGCCGAAGTCGCTGGCGGCGCCGGGCAACGGCGTGCTGGTGGACATCAAGGAGCACGGCGCCACGCACACCTATCACTGGCGCGCGAAGCACCCGACCACCTACGCGATCTCGATCAACATTGGTCCGTTCGATGTGGTGAAGGGCGACTACCACAGCCGTTACGGCAACACGATCCCGATGCAGATGTGGTACCTGCGCGGCCATGAGGCGCAGGCCAGGCAGCTGTTCAGCGAGTTCCCGCGCATGCTCGATTTCTTCGAGCAGGAGATCGGCCCCTACCCGTTCGGCGACGAGAAGATGGGCGTGGTGGAAACGCCGCACTTAGGCATGGAGCACCAGACCATCAACGCCTACGGCAACGGTTATCAGCGCAGCCAATACGGCTTCGACTGGCTGCTGCAGCATGAGTTTTCGCACGAGTGGTTCGGCAACCAGGTGACCAACGCCGACTGGGACGACATGTGGATCCATGAGGGCTTCGGCACCTACATGCAGCCGCTTTACGGCCAGTACCTGTATGGCGACATGCCGTACTTCTCGATGCTGCAGGACGAGCGCTCGATGGTGCGCAACGCCTTCCCCATCGTGGCCGGCCGCAGCCAGTTCGAGCACGAGGTGTACGACGCCGAGCACGGCCCGGGCAACGACATCTACTACAAAGGCTCGCTGATGCTGCACACGCTGCGCCAGCTGATCGGCGACCAGGCGTTCTTCGACAGCACGCGCCGGCTGGTGTATGGCCGTCCGGACCCCAAGCCGGGCAACTTCACCCCGCACTACGCGACCACGCGCGAATACATCGACATCGTGAACCAGGTGACCGGTCGCGACATGCGCTGGTTCTTCGACGCGTACCTGTACGAATCCGCGCTGCCGAAGCTGGAGACGCGCCAGGACGGCAACGCGCTGCGCCTGCATTGGCAGGTGCCGCACGACAAGCCGTTCCCGATGCCGGTGGAGGTGCAGGTGGGCGACAAGCTGGTGACGCTGCCGATGACCGATGGCAACGGCAGCGTGGAGGCGCCGGCTGGCACGCTGGTGATCGTCGATCCGCGAACGAAGGTGCTGCGCGACATGCCGCACTTCAATGAATACCAGCAGTGGAAGAAGGAACAGGCGGCGAAGAAGGCGAAGGCGGCGAAGTAGGCGTCGCCCTCGTCTTCTTTTCCTTTTTGTAGGAGCGCACCCTGTGCGCGACAGCCTTTCGCGATGGGCGGCATGGTTGTTTTTGAGATTGGGTTATTGCCTTCGGTAGCTCCGCTGCCGCGAGCATGCCGCCTACGCGGCGGGCGTTTCGATCCCCTGCCGGCGCTCGAGTCACTTTTCTTTTGCTGGCCCAAAAGAAAAGTAACCCAAAGAAAATGGCCTTCAGAGCCAAGGCTCATAGCGATATGCGGGATAGGAGCGTCGGAC
>NZ_BCPR01000145.1 GCF_016586165.1 Dyella sp. EPa41
CAGTTCGGCAAGGCGCACGCTGCCATCGAAGGTGGTGAACCGGTAATCCTTCACGGGCTCCGGTTCGACGGTCGCGAGCGTCTCGCGCATCTTTTCCCGGATGTCGGAGATCTGCCGCCGATAATCGGCGAGCTTCCCGTTGACGTCTGCATATTTCATGGCGATGTCCTCGTGCGGCTCAGCTTTCGTAGGCGATGCGGTGCTTCAACCAGGCCATGGGGTAGGGCAGGTCGTCCTCGTCGCGGCCTTTGGGCGCGATGTCGAGGTAGTGGTAGGCGGTGTTGAACATGTCCACGCCGCGGCCATACGTGGAGTAGGTGTGGAAGATGGCGTCACCCTGCTTGATGAAGGCGCTGACGCCGGGCATCTCCGGTCCCTTCACCGTCATCGATCCGTAGTTGTAGGGCGAACCGTCGTGCTCGGGCGATGGCGGCGGGAACGACACGCCATAGTCGAAATTGAAGTCGCTGCCGGCCGAGGACACCCACTTGAAGGTCCAGCCGAACTTGCGCGCCTGGTCCTGCAGCTTGTGCAGCGGCCCGCGCGAGATGGCCACCATCGACACGTCGCGCTGGTTGAGGTGCGGGATGATGCCGTTGAAGTTGTCCGCCCAGAACGAGCAGCTGCGGCAGCCGATGTCCCAGTCGGGCGCGTACATGAAGTGGTAGACGATGAGCTGGCTGTGCTTGCCGAACAGGTCGGCGAGCGTTTCCTTGCCGTGCTCGCCTTCGAATACATAGTCTTTTTCGATGCGCTCCCAGGGCAGTTCGCGACGCTCGCGGCTCAGCTCGTCGCGCAGGCGGGTGAATTCCTTCTCCTTGGCGAGAAAACGCTTGCGCGTTTCCACCCAGTCTTCGTGGTTCACGATCTGATGCATGGCCATGGCAACCTCCTAGGCGTGGGGAGGCCGGCGCCGGATCCTCGCGGATCGCGCACGGCGCCGGTCATTGCTTGCGTGATGTGCGTTTCTTGGCTTGCTTGCGGGTCGGGGCGGATGCCGACGAGGCGGCCTTGCGCTCGTCGATGTCCACAAGGGTGGCGGCGAGCAGGTCGAACTGCTGCTGCCAGTACTTGCTGTAGCGGTTCATCCAGACGGCGGCATCGAGCAGGGGGCCGGCGTCGAGGCTGCAGCGGCTGATACGTCCGGTGCGCTCCTGCTGGATCAGCCCGGCCCGCACCAACACCTGGATATGGCGAGACACCGCCTGCAGCGACACATCGAACGCCGCCGCGATCTCCGACACCAGCAGCGCCTGTCCATCGAGCTGTTCCAGGACCTGCCGGCGAATGGGATCGGACAGCGCGAAGAACACCTGGTCCAGGCGCGACTGCGCCAGATCCGGATCGAACCCGGCGTCGGTAACGGCTTGCAGCGGCTGACGGATATTCACCATGGGTGTTTAATATCAACATATACGTTGATTGTCAACAGATATGTTGATTGTGTGCTTGCCGGCGCAATCCGGGCAGTGAAAGCTCGCACCTGCCGGCGTGCATCAGCCCGGGCGAAGCGCGGCGCAACCGGGGGAGGCATCGCCCTGGTGCTCCATGGCGAATCGGGCAGGGCGATCATGAGTCCGCTGGGCGAGCCGCTAAGGACCCCTGGCCCGCCCGACCCACGGCAGGTCATTCAACCCGCCTCCGTGTTTTTTCATTCCCGTTAAACCAAAGCGTATGCAAGCGGCACATACGGGGGTGTCGTGCCCGACCGATGGAGCTGTCCGCGCCAGAGGACGGGTGATGCTGTCTTCTGTCTCGCCGGGGCGCAAACGTGCAGGCGAGCATCCATCCCTGAGGAGGAGGTGCGCATGGCTGTATCGGCTTATTCCGAGGTCGCCGCTCGTCGCCGCTTCTTGAGGCTTGTGGCCACGGGCGGAGCCGCCACGGGCGTGGCGATGTTTGCGCCTGGCCTACTGCGTGCGGCCGACCTGCCTCACCTGGATGCATCGGATCCCACGGCCAAGGCGCTTGGCTATGTGGAAGACGCATCCACCACGACGAATGCAAAGCACCAGGCGGGGGATGCTTGCGCCAACTGCCAGTTCTATTCCGGCGGGCCGACGGGCTATGGGCCCTGCCAGATCTTCGCGGGGAAATCCGTCAATGCGAAGGGCTGGTGCGTTTCCCATAGCCCCAGGAAATAGCAGTGCCCCAAGGCGCAGGAGTTCCCGGATGAACTCTTGCCACCCTGTCCAGCGCACTGAGGCGCTGGACGATCGATGACCGGCCGTTGATCCAGCAACGGTCAGGCGATGACGTGGGAGAGTCATGCGTACTTTTCGGGGATCACTCGAGGTTCTATGGAGATGCCTGTTCATCGTGGTTGCACTTTTGGCCATGAGCCCTGCGGTGTTCGCGCAGCAGGCGACCACCAGGAACGAAGACAGCACCAAGCTCACGCAGAGCGACATTGACCGCATGCTCCCGCCGACCGACATGGGCGCGGGTGTCCACGCGGCAAGAGATGCGTCGCCTTCGACGGCGTCGATGGGCACGGGGCCTGCCACGCCGTTCGACGCGGCGCGTATCCCCGACAACCCGGCGGCACCCAAGGCGCAGCCCATCGGCGCGAAGACCTGCAATGCATGCCATGCGCTGGAGGATCTCCACGCCTCGCACGCCATGCACGTGCAGTCGTTCCAGGTGGGCGCGGCGAACACCGGGCCGCAGGCGGCGTGCGAAGCGTGTCATGGGCCCGGTTCGGATCACGCCAAGAACCCCACGGCCAAGGGTTCGATCATTGCCTTCACGCACGGCAGCGCGAGCACGCCGGAGACCCAGGCCGCCGTGTGCCTCGGCTGTCACACCGGTGGCGCCAGGCAACA
>NZ_BCPR01000146.1 GCF_016586165.1 Dyella sp. EPa41
GACCCGGCCTCCGGCAGGAGGGCGGAAGCCCGCCGCAGGCGAGCCCGGTCGTGGGAAGCCAACAAGTGCAACGCCAAAAATCTTCGTCCATCAAAACGACGAACATGCAGGCCGGCGCGAAAGGCGGTCGCGCACAGGGTGCGCTCCTACAAGGGAACGCCACGTGGAGTAAGTGACCCGGGCCGCGGCAGCGGCTCGGAAGCCCGCCGTCCCACGGGGACTCCCTTCGGTCGCAGGCGAGCCCGGTCACCAAACACAGCAATCGCCTGAAACGGCATTGCCGGAAGAGCGAACCATGCAGCCCGGTGCGAAAGGCTGTCGCGCACAGGGTGCGCTCCTACAAAAGGCGGGCGGCGAAGCAGCAGCGTAGAACAGACCCGGGGCAAAGCCATTGCGCAACGTGCGCCAACTTCCCCCCATCCATGCGACCTACCTCAACCCCCATACCTCTTCTGCAAAAACGCAAAGAACGCGCGCAACCCCAGCGCCTCGCCACCGCGCGGCCGGCCCGGCCGATCCGCGTCGTTCCACGCATAGGTATCCAGATGCAGCCAGGGCGTCGTCTCCGGCACGAACCGCTCCAGGTACAGCGCCGCCGTAATCGCGCCCGCGTGGCGGGAGGCGCCCGAGTTCGCCATGTCGGCCAGGTACGACTCCAGCATCTTGCGATACGGACGCCACAGCGGCAGGCGCCACAGCGGATCGTTGACGGTGCGGCTGGCAGCGATCGCCTGGTCGGCGATGTCGTCCTGGTTGGCGAACAGCGCCGGCAGGTCGGGGCCCAGCGCGACGCGCGCGGCCCCGGTGAGCGTGGCGAAGTCGATGATGAGTTCGGGTTTCTGCTCGCTGGCGTAGGTCAGCGCGTCGCACAGCACCAGGCGGCCTTCGGCGTCGGTGTTGTCCACTTCCACGGTGATGCCCGCGCGCGTGGTGATCACTTCGCCCGGACGCATCGCCGCGCCCGACACGGCGTTTTCCACCGCCGGAATCAGCAGCTGCAAACGCACCGGCAGCTTCGCCTGCATGATCAGGCCGGCCAGCGCGATCGCGTGCGCGGCGCCCCCCATGTCCTTCTTCATCCAGCGCATGCCGTCAGCCGGCTTGAGGTCAAGGCCGCCGGTGTCGAAGCACACGCCCTTGCCGATCACGGCGATCTTCGGGTCGCTGGCCTTGCCCCAGGTGAGTTCGACCAGTCGTGGCGCGCGATGGCTGGCGCGGCCCACGGCGTGGATGGTGGGAAAATTCGCGTCGAGCAGTTCGTCGCCGGCCCATTCGCGCACCTTCGCCTTGTGCGTCTTGCCGAGCTGCTTCACCGCATCGGCGAGATGCTTGGGGCCCATGTCTTCGGTGGGCGTGTTGACCAGGTCACGCACCTGCGCGGTCGCTTCCACCAGCGGCGCGAGCAGCTTCAGGTCGATGGCGGCAATCGCCAGCTTCGCCGGCGCGCGGCGGGCCTTGCGGTAGCGGGTGAACTCGTAGGCGCCCAGCGCCCAGCCCAGCGCAGCCTGCAGGCGATCCTTCAGCACGCCCTCGTCGGCGAGGTGGTAGGTCGCCTCGGGCAGTCCACGGGCGAGCGCACCCAGCGCGCCAAGCGGATCGGCCGCATCCACGCCCGCCAGCACGCGCACCAGCTTGCCGCCGTCATCGGGAAGCAGCGCAAACGTGCCCGGCGCGGCCTCGAAACCGGACGCACCCAGCCACTGCCGCTGGGCGGCAGTGAGTCGGCGTTTGGTGGCGGCGAAGTGGGTGGCGTCGGTGGTCTCGATGGCGATGCTGCGATCGCTGGACTTGCGTTCGATCAGGGCGGACATGAAGTTCCTTGCGCGACGCACCGTGCGCCGCGTACAGACGAAAGATGCTTAATGATGCGCGCTTTTGCGGTGCAGGGGGAGGGCGGCATAGGGGTGGTTCCGATGTAACCCTGTCATCTTGTCGACCAGCATGCTTTTCGCCATCGCTCCAAGGTGGCAATAGGAGCCGCTTACCTCGGACCTTCCCACAGTGACGGAATAAGCGAACTCTGCTTTAAGCCCTCTTCGCTTCGGCGCGTGGCGGTGTAGCCGCGCCGTTCGAGGTAGTAACGGGTGTATCCGGCTGGCTTCGGTCGTCCGACGCTCCTATCCCGCATATCGCTATGAGCCTTAGCTCTCAAGGCCATTTTCTTTGGGTTACTTTTCTTTTGGGCCAGCAAAAGAAAAGTGACTCGAGCGTCCCACGGGACTAGCTTCGCGTCGCCGGCAGGGGATCGAAACGCCCGCCGCGTCCCACGGGGACTTCCTACGGTCGTAGGCGGCAAACTGGCGGTAGTGTGGCAACTGAAGGCAGCACCCCGCTCTCAAGAGAAAACCATGCAGACCGGTGCGAAAGGCTGTCGCGCACAGGGGGCGCTCCTATAGAGGTCGGCAGGACGTTGAAACGTCCGCCGTGTCCT
>NZ_BCPR01000147.1 GCF_016586165.1 Dyella sp. EPa41
GGGCTCGCCTGCGACCGAAGGAAGTCCCTGTGGGCGGCGGGCTTCCGGACCGCTGCCGCGGCCCGGGTCACTTTCTCTTGCTTGCCCAAGAGAAAGTAACCAAAGAGAACGGCACCCCGCGTGGCGCTGGCCGGGCTTTTCGACCGGGCTCCTGCCCGGACGAAAAGTGCCCGACGTCCTGTCGGGCACCCCTGCGGGGCCTGATCGTCCACCCCTCACCGCCTCACAGGGGATATTCGAAGGCTCGTGCCGCTGCGCGGCACATCGCGTCGAGAAGATCATGGACGTCGACCGTCTGTTGTAGGAGCGCACCCAGTGCGCGACCGCAGAGGTCAGGGTCGACGCCAGTCGCGCACAGGATGCGTTGCCGCCAAGGCGTCGGAGGGTGGCAAGGTAGAAAAACTCACCCCGCCGTGGCGCGAATCCTCCACACCGCGAGCACCAATCCCAGCAGCGCCACCCCAAACCAGGCCCCGCCCACCGCCATGTCCGTCCCCAGCCACATCACGCAAGCCAGCGCGCCCATCAGCAGCGCACCTGCGCCCAACGCCAGCAGGAAATCGTGATGGGTACGGGGACGCTCCGGCAGCAACAGCAGGGCACCGAGCAGGCCGAGCAACACCGCCGCGATGCGACGCGCCCACACGAACGATGGCGACTCCGGCACATCCGGCACGACATCGACCAGGGCACGATCACCCACCTGGACGTCATAGCCCTTGCCATCGGACGCATGCGCGGCGGGCACGAGGTGGTCGCCGTCCACCTGGGCGAACACGGTTACATCCTGCGCAGGCACCGTTTCCCAACTCACGCGCAGGTCACCGAGGCGCGGCTGCTGCGGTTTGGCGCTTGTGGTCAGGTAGCGATCATTGAGCGAAAAGCTCGCGGCCAGATTCGGCGGCACCGCCTTCATGTCCGGCGTGAGCACATCACTGCCCGGCAACGCATGCAGCAACTTGGGAGACAGCACATAGCCCCCGACGCGTACCTGCCCCGCATCGAACTGCTTGCCCTGCACGAGGAAACGCTCGGGGTTGCCGTGGCCGGCCGGCTGCGCGAAGCGACTGGAATCCACCGGACGATCGACCCAGTCGAGCTCGTAGTGCACGTCGCCGCCCACGCGTACTTCGCGCCACTGGAACATCTCGACGTGGCGTATCAGCACCGGCACTGCTGCGCGCTGGCCGAACTCCGGATCGTAGGGCGCTTCGACCACCTTGATCGGACCGGCCACGCGCACCAGATAACCGTGCCCCGCCTGCGCCTCGCTGCTCGCGCCGAGGTCGAGGATCTGTCCGCCGTGTTTCTCGGAAGCATGGTGATGGTCGAGCAGGCCCTGCTCCGTCATCGCCACCAGTCCCGCGCCGCCCAGCAGAAGCAGGGCACCCAGCACGCGTCGCATCCACTGCCGCATATCGGTCTCTCTCCCCTGCGCCCTGCCCATGACTATGCGCCTCGCAATTCACGAACCTCGTCGGCCGTGCCGTAGCGACCACGTTCGTCGCGCACCACGCGCGCCGCGGCGCAGTCGTGGTCATGCGTGAAGAACAACCGCACCCCGCGCGCCAGCTTGTCGTCCAGGAAAACGCGCTTCTCGTCGATCAGCTTTTCCGGATAGCGGTCGTAACCCATCGTAATGGGCAGATGCACCCAGAAACGCCCTGGAATCAGGTCGGCGCAGAACACCAGGCCGGCCACTTCGGCCAGCATCAGTCCGGGCGTATGGCCGTCCGAATAGCTGAAGCGAACCGACTTGCCCAGCGCTTTCGAATACTCGCCCTCGACGAGCTCGAGCCGACCGCTTTGCTCCAGCAGCGGCTGCAAGTCCGGCACGAACGAAGCGCGGTCGCGCGGATGGGGCTGCTGTGCGCGACGCCAATGCTCGGCACCGACCAGATAGGTCGCCTTGGGAAACAGCAGGCGCGGCGGCTGCCCTTCTTCCCACGCGGCAAGCAAGCCGCCCGCATGGTCGAAATGCAGATGGGAAAGCACCACCACGTCGATGTCTTCGTGCGTCAGCCCTGCCTGGGCCAGCGATTCGAGCAAGACATGGCGATCTTCCACCACGCCATAACGCTCGCGCAGCGCCGGTTCGAAAAACGCACCGATGCCCGTCTCGAACAACACGTTGCGGCCATCCAGACCCTTCACCAGCAGGCAACGGCAGGCCAGCGGAATGCGGTTCTCCGCATCCGGCGCAATCCAGCGCGACCACAGCGCCCGTGGCGCATTGCCAAACATGGCGCCGCCATCGAGCTG
>NZ_BCPR01000148.1 GCF_016586165.1 Dyella sp. EPa41
CGTCGCGCGTTTTTTTTGTGCCTCGTCTTTTTGTAGGAGCGCACCCCGTGCGCGAAAAGCCTATGAAGCGGTTTCATCACCTCTGCGGTCGCGCACTGGGTGCGCTCCTACAGGGTTTACGTAGTCACGCCGCCAGCAGCTCCGCCAGATGCACCGGATCGCGCGCCAGGGCATGCGCACCGGCTTTTTCCAGCTCCTCGCGGCTGCCGAAGCCCCACAGCACGCCAAGGCCGCGCACGCGATTGGCCACGGCGCCATCAATGTCGAAATGACGATCGCCGATCATCGCCGTTTCATCCGGCTTGGCGCCAAAATCCTCGAGCGCGGCACGGATCATCGTCGCCTTCTCGCTATGCGCGCTCGAGGGGTCAGGGCCGTATAGACGGCTGAACGCCTTGCCGAACGGCAGGTGTTCGATGATCGGCCGCGCATGCCGTTCCGGCTTGCTGGTGACCACGGCGAGCGTGTGCCCGGCCGCCTGCAGGCGTTCAATCATCATGTCGATGCCGGGATAGAGGGTGTGCTCCTGCCAGCCGATCGCATGGAAGCGCTCGTGGTAGTACTCCACCGCCCGCTCGATGCGTTCGTGGTCATGGTCGAGCAGCGGCGCAAAGCTGTGGCGCAGCGGTGGGCCGATCCAGTGGCGCATCTGGGCCGGGTGTTCCACGCCCAGCTGCGTCAGCGCATGGCGGACGCAGCCCAGGATGCCGACTTCCGAATCGATCAGGGTGCCGTCGAGGTCGAACAGACAGAGCATTACTTGCCTGCGCGAGCCTTGAGGGCTGCCACGGCCGGGAGTTCCTTGCCCTCGAGGAACTCGAGGAAGGCGCCGCCACCGGTGGAGATGTAGGACACCTCATCGGCGATGCCGTACTTGTCCACGGCCGCCAGCGTGTCGCCGCCGCCAGCGATGGAGAACGCCGGCGATGCCGCGATCGCGCGGGCCAGCGTTTCCGTGCCATGGCCGAAGGCGTCGAACTCGAACACGCCGACCGGGCCGTTCCACACCACGGTGCCGGCCTTGGCAATCATCTCGGCATAGCGGCGGGCGGTCTCGGGGCCGATGTCGAGGATCATCTCGCCATCCTTCACCTGGTCGACCGGCTTCACCGTGGCCGGGGCGTGCGCGGAGAACTCCGGCGCCACCACCACGTCGACCGGGATCGGCACGTCGGCGTTGCGGCGCTTGGCGTCGGCAATGACCTTCTTGGCCGCCGGGATCAGATCCGGCTCGTACAGCGAATTGCCGACCGAGTAACCCATGGCGGCGATGAAGGTGTTGGCGATGCCGCCACCGACGATCAGCTGGTCGACCTTGCCGATCAGGTTTTCGAGCAGGGTGAGCTTGGTGGAGACCTTGGAGCCCGCCACGATGGCCAGCAGCGGATGGGCCGGCTGCTCCAGCGCCTTGCCCAGCGCGTCCAGCTCGGCCGACAGTAGCGGGCCTGCGGCGGCGATCGGGGCGAACTTGATCACGCCATGGGTGGAGGCCTGGGCGCGGTGCGCGGTGCCGAAGGCGTCCATGACGAAGATGTCGCACAACGCGGCGTACTTCTTCGAGAGCGCCTCGTCGTCCTTGCCTTCGCCGACGTTCATGCGACAGTTTTCGAGCACCACCACTTCGCCGTCGGCCACCTCGACGCCGTCGAGGTAGTCGGCGACCAGGCGCACCGGCTGGCCCAGCTTGTCGCCCAGCCACTTGGCGACCGGCGCCAGCGAGGATTCCGCATCGAACTGGCCTTCCTTCGGACGGCCCAGGTGCGACAGCACCATCACCTTGGCGCCGGCATCGCGGGCGGCCTTGATGGTGGGCAGGGACGCGTCCAGGCGCTGGGTGGAGGTGATGTGGCCGTTCTCGATCGGCACGTTCAGGTCTTCGCGGATCAGCACGCGCTTGCCGCGCAGATCAAGATCGCTCATGCGGGTAACGGACACGGCGGAACTCCCTTGGCTTGGATTCACAGGGCGCCAGCAGGCGCGAATCGCGTATTGTCCCGCCCGTTCCCCGGCTATGCAAACCACACGGCAGGTATCCTAGCCGGCGGGTATTTCCCTTCGAGGACACAGGCATGGGCCAGGATCGGGTGTTGTACGGCTATTGGCGCTCCAGCGCCGCCTATCGGGTGCGCATCGCGCTGAACCTCAAGGGGCTGGATTACGAATCGCATGCCGTGCATCTGGTCAACAACGGCGGCGAGCAGCACGCACCCGAATACACGGCGCTCAACCCGCAGGAGCTGGTGCCTTGCCTG
>NZ_BCPR01000149.1 GCF_016586165.1 Dyella sp. EPa41
CGCTGAGCCGTGATGAAGCCCATGGGGTGCCCCACCCTTTCTCCCTCTCCCCTTTGGGGAGAGGGCTGGGGTGAGGGGTGGGTGCTCGCCAAAAACCTCTCCTACCTCTGTAGGAGCGCACCCAGTGCGCGACCGCCACATTGCAACGCACCTTGGCCTTGCGTCGTCGCGACCATCGCGGATCGAGGCAACCCTGTCAGTCCACGGTCGCGCACAGGGTGCGCTCCCACAACGAACCGCAGCCACTGGCATCGCGACGCGATGTGCCGCTCCGCGGCACGAGCCTTCAACAACCCCCTGTGGGGCGGTGAGGGGTGGTCGATCAGGCCCCGCAGGGGTGCCCGACAGGACGTCGGGCACTTTTCGTCCGGGCAGGAGCCCGGTCGAAAAGCCCGGCCGCCCCTCACGCACTGGCTGGGCGAAGCCCAGGCAGCGCCACGCGGGGTGCTCTTTCTTTTGGTTACTTTTCTTTGAGCAAGCAAAGAAAAGTGACCCGGGCCGCGGCAGCGGCTCGGAAGCCCGCCGCAGGCGAGCAAGGTCATGGAAGACCGCAACTAAGACATCGCCAACTGCATGCCTGAAGAACGAATGCTGCAGACCGGCGCGAAAGGCGGTCGCGCACTGAGTGCGCTCCTACAAAAAGGGTGGGCGGGGGCGTGGCCCCGCCCACCCAAGTGAAGGGAAAAACCAGGCCAGCGATTACTGCTTCGCCGGCTTCACGTACGTATTGAACAACTCGTCGATACGACGGTACTCGTCATGCCACGAATCCGGATGCACGAAGCCGTGGCGTTCCATCGGGTACAGCGAGATCCAGAAGTTGTTCTTGTGCAGCTCGATGAAGCGCTGGTACAGGCGCACCGTGTCGCTGGCGAGCACGTTGTCGTCGATCAGGCCGTGCTGCATCAGCAGCGGATCCTGCAGCTTGTCGGCGTACTGGATCGGCGAGCTGGTCGCGAAGGCTTCGGGATCGAGCTGGGGATCGTTGAGGATGTTGGAGGTGTATTCGTGGTTGTAGCTGGTCCAGTCGGTGACCGGACGCAGCGCGGAGCCGGCCGCGAATTCACCCGGCGCGCGCAGCAACGCGATCAGCGTCATGAAGCCGCCGTAGCTACCGCCGTAGATGCCCACGCGCTTCGGGTCGACGCCGCGGTTCTTCACCAGCCAGGCCTTGCCGTCCAGCAGGTCTTCCAGTTCCGGATGGCCCATCTGGCGATAGATCGCGGTGCGCCAGTCGCGGCCGTAGCCTTCGGAGGCGCGGTAGTCCATGTCCAGCACCACGTAGCCCTGCTGCACCAGCAGGTTGTGGAACATCTGCTCGCGGAAGTAGTTGGAATAGGACAGCGTGACGTTCTGCAGGTAGCCCGCGCCGTGCACGAAGATCACCGCCGGGCGCGATGCCGCCGCGCCCGCGTCGCCGGGGCCGTAGTACTTCGCCCAGATGGTGCCCGCGCCGTGCGTGGACGCCACCGGAACGATCTGCGGCTGCAGCCACTGATGCGCGGTGAACTCCGGCTTCATGGTGTTGGTGAGTTCGCGTGGCGTGCCGCCGGCCGCATCCTGCACGGCCAGCTGCGCCAGCACGTAGGGCGAGGAATGCAGCACGGCGAGCTGGCGTCCGTCGGGTGACAGCGCGAAGTCATCCATGCCCTGGTACTGCGTGACGCGACTGAGCTCGCCACCCGCGCTGGGCACGCGATACACGTCATAGCTGTACGGCGCCACCTGGTTGGCGCGCAGGTAGAACCACTGGCCGTCCTCGCTCAGCACCGGATGGCTCACCTCGAACTTGCCGCTGGTGAGCGCCTTCGCCTTGCCGGCGAGCGACTTGGCGTAGAGCTGCGAGTAGCCGGTTTCTTCGCTGAGATACCACAGCGTGCGGCCGTCCCTGAGCCAGCCGAAATCGTTGAAGTTCCAGTTGATCCAGGCCTTGTCGGTGAGCCGGTGCTGCGGCACCAGCGCGTGCTTGTCGAAGTCGACGCTGGCGAGCCAGCGGTCCTTGTTGTCGATGGCGCGCAACTGGATGGCGACGTTCTGGCCGTCGTCGCTCCAGGCGATGCCGCCACCACCGCCATCCTCGGCGTTGGAGACGATGCGCACGGCGCGGATGTCCGGCGCCTTCAGTGCCTTGGCTTCG
>NZ_BCPR01000150.1 GCF_016586165.1 Dyella sp. EPa41
GGCCGAAGCCCACGCCAACGTGGTGCCGACCACGCTGGTCGACGACGCCGACCTGCACGCCTGGATCGGCAAGCAGGACATCACCGCCCGCCTGATCCGCGCCATCGTCGCCGCGTGCAAGACCGTGCCGGCGCTCAACGCGTGGTTCGACGGCAAGAACCTCACCCGCACGCTGCACCCGCACGTGGACATCGGCATCGCCGTCGATACGGAAGAAGGCCTGTTCGTGCCCGCGCTGCGCAACGCCGACGTGCTCGATGGCGCCGGCATCCGCGCCGCGATCAAGCGCCTGCGTACTTCGGTGGAAGATCGTTCCATCCCGGCGTCGGAGCTCTCGGGCTACACCATCAGCCTGTCCAACTTCGGCATGTTCGCCGGCCGCTACGCCACGCCGGTCGTCGTACCGCCGTGCGTCGCCATCATCGGCGCGGGCAAGCTGAGCTACGACGTGGTGGCGGTGATGGGCGGCATCGAAGTGCATCGCCGCATGCCGATCTCGCTGACGTTCGACCATCGCGCCGCCACCGGCGGCGAAGCCGCGCGCTTCCTCAAGGCGCTGCTCGACGATCTGTCGCTGCCGAACTGAGGTTCGATGCCCCATGAAAAAGCCCCGGCATGCCCGGGGCTTTTTTTTGCGTCACCGTCGTTCAGTAGTGCTCGATGAAGTACGCGGTGGTGTGCTCCAGCGCCTTGCGCCAGCGCTGTTCCAACGCGAAGTCGTATTCCGGATCGAACTCCGCGATGGCGCGCAGCAGGCTGTCGGACCAATACGGATACAGCGTGGGCGACACCGGTGCCCTGCCCTTGCGGCTGTGCACCTTGGCCATCTCGGTCATGGTTCGCCGCGTCAGCGTGCTGCCACCGGCGAAAGCGATCGCGGCGCTGATGCCGCGGCGCAGGGCCGAGTACTGCGCGCTGAAATCGGTATGGCGGAACATGCCAGGGATATCCGGATGGCTGGCCATGAAGATCTCGTAGAAGCGGGCGATGAAGCCGCCCTGGCGCAGGCAGCGTCCATAGCTGGTCTGCAGATCGTCGAACGTATCGGTCATGTCAGCCTCCTGTGCCGACATCGGCGTTGCCCACGCCGCGCAAGCTAGCACGCGTTCTCGCGAGCACCGTGAGGCGCATGGTCGCAACGGTAGCGTCCTGCCGTGTTGACGGCTTCTCGACCGGTGCGCAGCTATACGAACGCCTTTGCCGCATGACAGGGAGCGCACCATGCATCACAGTCGCCTATGCACCGTCGTCATCGACTGCCAAGCCGACGACCTGGAGGACGCCGCCACCTTCTGGAGCCGCGCCCTCAACAAGCCCATCGCCACGGTCGACCAGGATGGCGACGGCCGCTACGCGGAGCTGGTCACCGACGCGGATGAGCCGATCATTCTCCTGCAACGCGTGGACCACGAAAGCCGCGTGCACCTGGACATCGAAACCGACAACCTCGATGCTGAAGTGGCACGGCTGGAAGGCCTGGGAGCGATGCGCGTGGCCTTCGTGCGCGATCGCTGGTGGGTCATGCAGGCGCCCAGCGGCCACCGCTTTTGCGTGGTACGCCCGCAACGGGAAACGTTTGGTCCGCACCTGAATCGCTGGGAGTGAGTCGATGAGCCCGTGCCGGTCGCGCTTGCATGGCTGATGCTCCGTCGCGCGGCCTGCTGCCGCGCCTGATGCCGGGCCTGTCGGAACTGCTGGCTTACCGGCGCGAGTGGTTGCGCGCCGATCTGCAAGCCGGCCTGTCGGTTGCCGCGGTCGCCCTGCCCGTCAGCATCGCCTACGCGCAGCTTGCCGGCTTCAGCCCGATCATCGGCCTCTACAGCACCGTGTTGCCGATGATCGTGTACGCGCTGTTCGGTTCGTCGCGGCAGCTCATCGTGGGTCCCGACGCCGCCACCTGCGCCATGCTCGGCGCCACACTGATGCCGCTGGCGGCACCCGGCAGTGATGCGTACCAGGCCTATGCGATGTCGCTCACGCTCATCACCGGGCTGCTGTGCGTCGTGGCCAGCCGTTTCCGTTTTGGCTTCCTCGCCGATTTCCTCTCCCGCCCGATCCTGATCGGGCTGCTCAACGGCGTGGCCATCACCATCCTGGTCAGCCAGTCGGGAAAGATGCTGGGCCTTTCGCTTGCCG
>NZ_BCPR01000151.1 GCF_016586165.1 Dyella sp. EPa41
CCGCTCTTCCTGTAGGAGCGCACCCAGTGCGCGACAAGCCGACGAAGCGGTGAAGCCATGCACTGCGGTCGCGCACAAGGTGCGCTCCCACAACAGAGCCCCGGCAGCCGTCATAACGCGGAAAATCGCTCTTCCTGTAGGAGCGCACCCAGTGCGCGACAAGCCGACGAAGCGGTGAAGCCATACGCCGCGGTCGCGTACAAGGTGCGCTCCCACAACAGAGCCCCGGCGGCCGTCATAACGCGGAAAATCGCTCTTCCTGTAGGAGCGCACCCTGTGCGCGACAAGCCGACGGAGCGGTGAAACCATGCACTGCGGTCGCGCACAAGGTGCGCTCCCACAAGGTAGGCCAAGGCGGCCCTCAATAACGCAACAAAGCCTGCAGCGCCGCGCCATCACCACGCCAGCGCGCCCTGCCCTGCAGCGCCGCCAGCTCGATCACCACGCTCGCACCCACCAGCTGTGCGCCGAGCGTCTCCACCAATGCACGCGCCGCGGCGATGGTGCCGCCGGTGGCCAGCACGTCGTCGACGATCAGCACCCTCTCGTTCGCGTGCAAGGCATCGTTGCGCGCTTCGAGGCGATCCACGCCGTATTCGAGCTCGTAGTCGACATGCACCACGGGAGGCGGCAGCTTGCCGGGCTTGCGCAGCGGTACGAAACCGGCGTGCAGCTTCTGCGCCAGGGCGGCGCCGAAGATGAAGCCGCGCGATTCGATGCCGCACACCGCCTGCACGCCACTGCCCTGCCAGGGTTCGGCCAATGCATCGATGCAGCGCGCGAAGCCGCCGGCATCGGCAAGCAGCGGGGTGATGTCTCGGAATACCACGCCCGGCTTGGGAAAGTCAGGCACGGCGCGGATCAGCGATTCGATCTGTTGCAGGGAAATATCCAAGGACGGCTCCGATGTCCGCGCGCCGGGCGCTGTTCACCGCTCAGGATAACGCCCGCGCCGCGAAAGATTCAGCCAAAGGCAGGCTGCGGCGCATCCGGATCCTCGTCGGGATCGCTGAGCGCAAGCCGCGCTTCGACGAGATCACGCTCCACTTCGCGCACCACCTGCTCCGCCGCCGCGAGGCTCGCCTCGGGCACCAAGACGGCCACGTAGTCGAGCGCCGGCAGCTGGCCGACGGCGCCGGTGAGGTATTCGCCCGAGACGAAGGCCGGAATCTCCGCGCGTTCCAGCGCATCCTTCACCAGGTGGGCGTCGATCAGGCTTTCGGCTCGGTAGGCGATGCGCATGGGGCCACGCTAGCGCTGACGCGGGTGTCGAGCAAGTTCCGGCGCGGCATGTGTCGATCAGGTGAAGAAACCGACACCCCTGTAGGAGCGCACCCTGTGCGCGACAAGCCGGCGGAGCGGTGAAGCCATGCGCCGCGGTCGCGCACAAGGTGCGCTCCCACAACAGAGGCCCCGGCAGCCGTTATAACGCGGAAAATCGCTCTTCCTGTAGGAGCGCACCCTGTGCGCGACAAGCCGACGAAGCGGTGAAACCATGCGCCGCGGTCGCGCACAAGGTGC
>NZ_BCPR01000152.1 GCF_016586165.1 Dyella sp. EPa41
CCCGTCACGGCTCAACGAAGTTGCCTTGAGTCCTCTCCGCTTCGGCGCGTGGCGGTGTAGCGGCTACGTTCGAGGTAGTAACGAGCCCATCCCGACTAGCCTCGGTCGGCCGACGCTTCTATCCCGCATATCGCTATGAGCCCTGGCTCTGAAGGCCATTTTCTTTGGGTTACTTTTCTTTTGGGCCAGCAAAAGAAAAGTGACTCGGCGGCCGGCAGGACGTCGAAACGCCCGCTGCGTAAGCGGCACACTGGCGGTAGCGGAGCTACCGAAGGCAATAGCCTCGCTCAAACAAAAGCCACAACCATGCAGCCCACCGCGAAAGGCCATCGCGCACAGGGTGCGCTCCTACAAGGGGATGCATCGAAACGATGGACATGCGGACCGGCGCGAAAGGCGGTCGCGCACAGGGTGCGCTCCTACAGGGTGGAGGGTGGCGGTGTATTGGCTACCGGACGCAAAGGCCGGATGGCTTCACGCGTGCGCGTACCGTGCCGCGCCGCCGATCCATCGTGCGATCAACTGCTCCGCCGCCTGCGGGTGCTGCTCCAGCATCAGCGCGCCCACCTCCTGCACGGCAGGCAAAAGATGGGCGTCGCGGGCGAGGTCGGCGATGCGGAAGCTCAGCTGGCCGGTCTGGCGGGTTCCCAGCACCTCGCCGGGCCCACGCAGCTCGAGATCCTTCTCGGCAATGCGAAAACCGTCATTGGTCTCGCGCATCACCTGCAGGCGCTCGCGCGCGAGCTGGCCAAGCGGTGGCTGGTAGAGCAGTACGCAGTTGGAAGCGACGGCGCCACGGCCAACGCGCCCGCGCAGCTGATGCAACTGCGAAAGGCCGAGGCGTTCGCTGTTCTCGATGACCATCAGGCTCGCGTTGGGCACATCCACGCCCACTTCGATCACGGTGGTGGCGACCAGCACTGACAACTCCCCGGCCTTGAAGGCATCCATCACGGCCTGCTTCTCCTTGGGCTTCATGCGCCCGTGGATCAGGCCGATCCGGCAATCGTCCAGCGCCGCCGACAGTTCGGCGTGCGCCACTTCGGCAGCCTGCGCGCGCAGCTGTTCGGATTCCTCGATCAGCGTGCACACCCAATACGCCTGGCGACCCTCCAGGCAGGCGGCATGGATGCGTTCGATGACGTCGAAGCGGCGTGCGTTGGAGATCGCGATGGTCTGCACGGGCGTGCGTCCCGGCGGCAGTTCGTCGATGGCGGAAACATCGAGATCGGCGTACGCACTCATCGCCAGTGTGCGCGGAATGGGCGTCGCGGTGAGCACCAGCTGGTGGGGCACCAGGCCGGTGTCCACATCGGCGCCCTTGTCGCGCAACGCCAGCCGCTGCTGCACGCCGAAGCGGTGCTGCTCGTCGACGATGACCAGGCCCAGCTGCGCGAACGCCACGCCCTCCTGCATCAACGCGTGCGTGCCGATCACCACGTGTGCTCCCGATGCGACCTGCGCCAGCGCCTGCTGCCGTGCCTTGCCCGCCA
>NZ_BCPR01000153.1 GCF_016586165.1 Dyella sp. EPa41
TTGGCCTTGCCGCCAACCAACTCCATCATGCCCAGGCCGATGCGGCATTGTTCCGCTGGCTGCGCGCCTGCGAAGCGGGTATCCGCGAACTGGGCCTGGGGTTGCATGCGGTGGGGCGCACTTATGACGCCATCCAGCGCGCGGGCCATCTGGAAAACTACGCGCTGCTGCGCCGCTATCCCTACGGTCGCGAGGGTGGCCTGATGAAACTCGTCGCCGAAGTGGTTGGCCTCGGGGAGGGCCGGGTGCTCGATGGCGCCATCTACCTGATCGACCCGGTCGACCCGTCGTCCATTTTTCCCGAGGCGATCGCGCTCAAGCGCCAGTGCGTGATCCATGGCAAGCCCTTCATCTCGACCGTCGCCACCGCGCGTGACTGGATCGAGATGGAGCGCGTGCATGCGGGGTTTACGCCCGACCCTGGCGCGGATGACCTGTACGCACTTGAAAAGCAGACCATGGCGTTGATCGCCCACGACGCGATGAAGCCGCAGATGCTCGCCTATGCGTCGGAACATTTCGACGTGCTGTCCCGCTTTGCGCAGCGGGTGGGTACCGGCACCACCGGCCAGCGGCTCAACGAACTGGCCTGGAGTCGCGGCTGGCCGGGCGATACGCCCTGGGTCGAGCGCTACCAGAGCGGCCCCATGGGCGGCGACGCGCAGATCGCCGACCTGGTGCTGGAACGCCGCTGCCAGCGCGCGATCTTCTTCGAGGATCCGCACGTCGCCCGCCAGCACGAGGCCGATATCCAGCTGCTGGAACGTGCCGTGACGACACGCACCGACGAGGCGGCATGCATTACCTCGCCCCGGGTGGCTGCGCGCTGGGCCGAGGGCGTGCGATTGCGCCAGGCGCGCCGCTAAGCCCCGTCGTCGCGCCCATTTCACGCAACGCGCCCCTGGAAATACTTGATGGATTTCCTAGGTTTTGCTGTGTTTCTCGATGAAATAGGCATGGCGTGGAATATGCAGGTGCTGCCTCGCAGCATGTCATTTGGATGTCCAGACGTCCTTTGTACCGTTGCGAACAGGGGCGATTGCCGCTGATCGTCATGGTTTGGGTTGCATCGTGCCGGAAGCCCGGGCGCGCCAGCGAAATATGCGCAAGAAATTCCGCATCGCTATGACAACGTGGCCTCGGTGTTATGTACTTGTGATGCGCGCACACTGGTGAAATAGTCCAGTCGCGCCAGCCGGCAATGGCCTGGTTTTCTGCTCCCCCCTTGCTCCCGATGCATTGCCGGGACAGGCGCACACG
>NZ_BCPR01000154.1 GCF_016586165.1 Dyella sp. EPa41
CGTGGCATCACGATCTCGACGGCGCACGTGGAATACGAATCGCCGACCCGCCACTACGCCCACGTGGACTGCCCGGGCCATGCCGACTACGTGAAGAACATGATCACGGGTGCGGCGCAGATGGACGGCGCGATCCTGGTGTGCTCGGCCGCGGACGGCCCGATGCCGCAGACGCGCGAACACATCCTGCTGTCGCGCCAGGTGGGCGTGCCGTACATCGTGGTGTTCCTGAACAAGGCCGACATGGTGGACGACGCCGAGCTGCTCGAGCTGGTGGAGATGGAAGTGCGCGAGCTGCTGAGCAAGTACGACTTCCCGGGCGACGACACCCCGATCATCCACGGTTCGGCCAAGCTGGCGCTGGAAGGCGACCAGTCGGAAATCGGCGTGCCGGCGATCATCAAGCTGGTGGACGCGCTGGACACGTACATTCCGGAGCCGCAGCGCGCGATTGACCAGCCGTTCCTGATGCCGGTGGAAGACGTGTTCTCGATCTCGGGCCGCGGCACCGTGGTGACCGGTCGTATCGAGCGCGGCATCATCAAGGTCGGTGACGAAGTGGAAGTGGTGGGCATCCGCCCGACCCAGAAGACCACGGTCACGGGCGTGGAAATGTTCCGCAAGCTGCTGGACCAGGGCCAGGCGGGCGACAACGCCGGTCTGCTGCTGCGCGGCCTCAAGCGCGACGACGTCGAGCGCGGCCAGGTGCTGGCCAAGCCGGGCACGATCACCCCGCACACCGAGTTCGAAGCCGAAGTGTACGTGCTGTCGAAGGACGAGGGCGGCCGTCACACCCCGTTCTTCAAGGGCTACCGCCCGCAGTTCTACTTCCGCACGACCGACGTGACGGGCGCGATCGAACTGCCGGAAGGCGTGGAAATGGTCATGCCGGGTGACAACATCAAGATGGTGGTCACCCTGATCCACCCGATCGCCATGGACCAGGGCCTGCGCTTCGCCATTCGCGAAGGCGGCCGTACCGTCGGCGCCGGCGTGGTGGCCAAGGTCATCAAGTAAGTAGT
>NZ_BCPR01000155.1 GCF_016586165.1 Dyella sp. EPa41
GTCGTGATGAAGCCCATGGGCCGCCACGCACTGCCTCCCTCTCCCCTTTGGGGAGAGGGCTGGGGTGAGGGGTGGGTGCTCGCGAAGTTCCTTCCTACCTCCGTAGGAGCGCACCCAGTGCGCGACCGCAACGTTGGAACATGCCGCGGTAGTCGCGACCACCGCAGACCGAGGCGACCATGTCAGTCCGCGGTCGCGCACTGGGTGCGCTCCTACAACGAACCGTAGCCCTCAGCTCCTCAATGCGATGTGCCGCGCAGCGGCACGAGCCTTCAACCAACCCCTGTGTGGCGGTGAGGGGTGGACGATCAGGCCCCGCAGGGGTGCCCGACACGGACGTCGGGCACTTTTCGTCCGGGCAGGAGCCCGGTCGAAAAGCCCGGCCACCCCTCACGCACTGGCTGGGCCGCAGGCCCGGCCAGCGCCACGCGGGGTGCCCTTTCTTTTGGTTACTTTTCTTTGAGCAAGCAAAGAAAAGTGACCCGGGCCGCGGTAGCGGCTCGGAAGCCCGCCGCAGGCGAGCCCAATCGCGGAAGACAGCAACTAAGACTTCACGAACTACATGCCTGAAGAACGAGTGCTGCAGACCAGCGCGAAAGGCGGTCGCGCACTGGGTGCGCTTCTACAAGGAAATGATCGCCGCGCGAAGAGAAAGTAACCCGGGCCGCGGCAGCGGCTCGGAAGCCCGCCGCCCCACGGGGACTCCCTGCGGTCGCAGGCGAGCCGGGTCACGGAAGAAAGCAACTAAGACATCACGAACTACATGCCTGAAGAACGAGTGCTGCAGACCGGCGCGAAAGGCGGTCGCGCACTGGGTGCGCTCCTACAAGGGAATGATCGCCACGCGAAGAGAAAGTGACCCGGGCCGCGGCAGCGGCTCGGAAGCCCGCCGCAGGCGAGCCCAATCACGATAACGCGACGATCAGGGCGCAACGACTA
>NZ_BCPR01000156.1 GCF_016586165.1 Dyella sp. EPa41
GGNGTGCGTGCGGAGCGAGGCGTTGCGGCAAGACCGAACCCTCGCCCCAACCCCTCTCCCAAAAGGGAGAGGGGCCTACGCGGGGACTTAGATGCCCAGCAGCATGCGCTGCGGGTTTTCCAGCTGGTTCTTGATGTCGACCAGGAACAGCACCGCGTCCTTGCCATCGATGATGCGATGGTCGTAGGACAGCGCCAGGTACATCATCGGGGCGGCGATCACCTGGCCGTTCTCGACGATGGCGCGCTCCTTGATGGCGTGCATGCCCAGGATGGCGCTCTGCGGCGGGTTCACGATCGGGGTCGACAGCAGCGAGCCGAAGGTGCCGCCGTTGGTGATGGTGAAGGTGCCGCCCTGCAGGTCGTCCAGGCCCAGCTTGCCGTCACGCGCCTTCTTGGCGTAGTCGACGATGCCGCGCTCGACGTCGGCGAAGCTCTGGTCCTGCACGTCGCGCAGCACCGGCGTCACCAGGCCCTTGTCGGTGGACACGGCGATCGAGATGTCCTGGTAACCGTGATAGATGATGTCGTTGCCGTCGACCGAGGCGTTGACGATCGGATGGCGCTTCAGCGCCTCGGCGGCAGCCTTCACGAAGAAGCTCATGAAGCCGAGCTTCACGCCGTTCGCCTTTTCGAACGACTCGCCCAGGGCCTTGCGCATCTTCACCACCTCGGCCAGGTTCACTTCGTTGAACGAGGTGAGCATGGCGATGGAGTTCTTCGACTGCATCAGGCGCTCGGCGATGCGGGCGCGCATGCGGGTCATCGGCACGCGCTCTTCCGGGCGCGAACCCGGGGTGGGCTTGGCGGCCGGCGCGGCGGCGGCCGGAGCGGCGCCACCCTTGCCGTAGTTGACCAGGTCTTCCTTGGTCACGCGGCCGTCGCGGCCGGTGCCGGCCACCTTGGAGGCATCGATGTTCTGCTC
>NZ_BCPR01000157.1 GCF_016586165.1 Dyella sp. EPa41
CTGGGTGCGGGATCGGTGACGGCGGCTGCGGTGCATACCTCGAGCACGTCGATCAACGGCATGACTTACACCTTCGCCGGCACCACGCCCGGTTCGACGGTAAGCGTGGGCGACACGGGCGCGGAGCGCACCATCACCAATGTGGCGGCAGGCCGCATCGATGGCGGAAGCACCGACGCCATCAACGGCTCGCAGCTGTTCGCCACCAACCAGGCGATTGGCACGGTGGGCACCACTGTCACCAACCTGGGCAACACGGTGACCAACCTCGGTACGTCCATCGCCAACAGCTATGGTGGCAATACCACCTACGATCCGTCGACGGGCACGTTGAACACCAGCATCAGCTATGGCGGCAACACCTACAGCTCGCTGCAACAGGTCTTCAATCAGATCGATACCGGCGGCATCAAGTACTTCCACGCGAATTCCAATCTCGCCGATTCGGTGGCGAGCGGCGTGAACAGCGTGGCGATCGGGCCGGTATCCACCGCGGGTACCGACAACGCGGTCTCTATCGGCAATGGCGCGACGGCGAACACCAATGTGGGCGACGTGGCATTGGGCGCAGGCAGCAGCACCGCCGCGGTGGTACAGACCGGCGGTGGCACCATCGATGGCCACGCCTACACCTACGCCGGCGCCACGCCGACCAGCACGGTGAGCGTGGGCTCCATTGGCAACGAGCGCACCATCACCAACGTGGCGGCGGGGCAGGTGAACGGCAACAGCACCGACGCTATCAACGGTTCGCAGTTGTTCGCCACCAATCAGGCGGTGGAAAACCTGAGCAGCGTGGTGACCGCCGGTGCGACGCACT
>NZ_BCPR01000158.1 GCF_016586165.1 Dyella sp. EPa41
GCCTTGAGAGCCAAGGCTCATAGGGCGAGTATGCGGGATAGGAGCGTCGGCCGACTGAGGTCAGCCGGGATGGGCTCGTTGCTACCTCGAACGAAGCCGCTACACCGCAACGCGCCGACGCGAAGAGAACTTAAAGCCATTCGCTGAGCCGTGATGAAGCCTGCGGGGCACGGTGCCTTCCCCCCTCTCCCCCTCTGGGGGAGAGGGGCTGGGGTGAGGGGTGGGTGCTCGCGAAGTTCCTTCCTACCTCTGTAGGAGCGCACCCAGTGCGCGACCGCCACGTTGCAACGCACCTTGGCCTTGTGTCGTCGTGACCACCGCAGATCGAGGCAACCCTGTCAGTCCGCGGTCGCGCACTGGGTGCGCTCCTACAACGAACCGCAGCCACCGGTGTCGCGACGCGATGTGCCGCGCAGCGGCACGAGCCTTCAAACATCCCCTGTGTGGCGGTGAGGGGTGGACGATCAGGCCCCGTAGGGGTGCCCGACAGGACGTCGGGCACTTTTCGTCCGGGCAGGAGCCCGGTCGAAAAGCCCGGCCACCCCTCACGGACTGGCTGGGCAAAGCCCAGGCAGCGCCACGCGGGGTGCCTTTCTCTTTGGTTACTTTCTCTTGGGCAAGCAAGAGAAAGTGACCCGGGCCGCGGCAGCGGCTCGGAAGCCCGCCGCAGGCGAGCCAGGTCGCCGAAACCCGGCAACGACAGCACCAGAAATCTTCATGCATCTCAAACGATGAACATGCAGACCGGCGCGAAAGGCTGTCGCGCACTGGGTGCGCTCCTACAAGGGAACGAACGCCACGCTGGGAG
>NZ_BCPR01000159.1 GCF_016586165.1 Dyella sp. EPa41
GTACCCGACGATGTCTACGAGCGCGTTCGCGCGCAGCTGTCCGAGAAGGAAATCGTCGACCTGACTTATCTGGTCATGGCGATCAATGCATGGAACCGCATCAACGTCGCCTTCCGTCCGCAGCCCGGCGGATTCGACAAGCCCCTCGGCCTGGACAAGGCCGGACTGTCCTGATCGACACCTTGCATCCCAAGAGGCAACAACCATGACTCTCTCCAGAATTCTCGCCGTGCTGCTGCTGGCGGCATCAGGGATCGCCAGCGCGCAGGAAGCCGCTCCCGAGGCGAAAGTGGCCATGCTCATGACGAAGGCGCTCAGCGACTATCCTGGCAAGGAAGGGGTGATGATCACCGTCGAATATCCTCCAGGCGCCGTTGATCCGGTGCATCGCCATGATGCACATGCCTTCCTGTACGTCCTGGAAGGATCGATCGTGATGGGCGTGCGCGGCGGCAAGGAAGTCACCCTCACCGCGGGACAGACCTTCTATGAAGGGCCGAATGACGTCCACACTGTCGGACGCAACGCCAGCAAGACCGAGCCGGCAAAGTTCGTGGTGTTCCTGCTTAAGAATCGCGGCGCCCCCGTGTTGACGCCCGCGAAGTAAGGCGGTTTTGGGCGTGAACTCCCCCCCGCGCCCGTTGACGCCGGGCGCGCAGGCACCGCTGTGGTGCTGCGCGCCCGGGGCCAACATCCGATGACAACCGCCAACGCGTGCCTTGGCTTGCGTGCC
>NZ_BCPR01000160.1 GCF_016586165.1 Dyella sp. EPa41
AACCCAAGGCACGCTCGGCAGGAATGCCAAAGATCACCAGGAATAGCAGGTTGCCCAACAGATGCAGCCACGCCAGGTGGATGAACAGCGCCGTGACCAGCCGCAACAGCGCTGGATCGTGCAGCTGCGGAAGAATGGGTTGCTTCGCGTCGAAGATATTCGCCGGCACCGTGCCCCACTCCAGCCACATCGACGTGCGCTGGGGCGCCGGCATCAAGGCCAGTCCGACGAAACTGATCACGCATACGATCACCAGCAACGCAGTAGCCCACTGCACGTGCTGGCGACGACGCGTTTCGACATGGACGAACACGGGATGGACGCTCCGTGGGATACCGACCGGATAAGCCTCGCATCATAGGCGATTCACAACGACAGGCGCTGTGCATCGCCGCAGGCCGGCGAAAGGCGTCGACAGCCGATTCCCCGAGACCTCAGGCGGGATGACCTGCCCGGCCGAATAAACCGGCGGCCACGCCGGTGCGCTTGGTCGCGCGCCTGGTTTGCCGATCCGGAATGATCCGCCCGCCGAGCGCCCATGGCGCCCATGGCGCTCATAGCGCGCGAGGCGCACGGGGCTCGCTCCTGTCAAAGCGCGTGCTGTCGTTGCAGCCGCGGAGCTGGTGCGTGATAGCTGTCGCGGAAGCGCGACGACGCGTGATGTGCGCGGTCACGCCGCGCCCGTGTTTCGCGCACCGCGGCGCGGTGGCGGGTCTGCCTCGGA
>NZ_BCPR01000161.1 GCF_016586165.1 Dyella sp. EPa41
CGCCACGCTGCCGGCAAACGCCGCCTGCGTGCCTGCACCCAATGCCATCGCCTGGATACCGTTGGACGTGGCGTTGGTGCCCAGCGCCATGCCGTCGGCGAGGTTCACCGTAGCGTTCTGACCGATCGCGGTGCCACCCGGTGCGGTCTGCTGCACGATGGCGCCGTTGCCCATGCCAATGCCGTTGTCGCCATTCACCGTCGTCTGCGGACCGATGGCGACCGACTCCGCGCCCACCGCCAGCGAGTCGGATGCGGTGGAGTTGGCGTGGAAATACTTGATCGGCGTGACCGAGAACGAGCTCATCGCGCCCTTCAACTGGCGCAGCGTAACCGCATCCTGATCGAGCGTACCGTCGGCTACGTTGGTGATCTGCCGGAAGTCCGTCGCATTGCCGACCGACACGGCGCCGAGCAGGTTGCGATCGGTGGTGTTGTACGGAATGACGTTGGTACCGACGAGGATCGAACCTGACGTCGGCGCAATGGCGCGATCCGACACGGCGCCCGAACCCAGCGCCACGCCGCCCAATACGGTGGACTGCGTGTTCTGGCCCAGCGAGGTGGCGGAGCCGGCGGTGGCCGTGGCGCCCACGCCAGCCGCCAAGGCATTGAGGCCGCTCGCGCCATTGTTGGCGTAATTGCCGCCCTGCGTACCACCATCGTTGACGCTGTAGT
>NZ_BCPR01000162.1 GCF_016586165.1 Dyella sp. EPa41
CAAGGCATCCATCGCCAGGCGCAGCCTGCGCACCGTATCCTGCAAGGCTTCCACGGGCTCGAGCAGCAGGCCGATGGCGCCGGTGACGCCATTGCACTCGTTGAGGCTGTCCTGCGCCAGTTCGGTGAGCTGTCGCGCGCTGATGCTCTGCGAGAAGAACTGTCCCGCCAACTCGGGAATCTGATGCGCCTCGTCCAGGATGAAGGCCTGCGCGCCCGGCAGGATCTCGCCGAAACCTTCCTGCTTCAGCGCCAGATCGGCAAACAGCAGGTGATGGTTGACCACCACGAGGTCGGCTTCCTGCGCTTCGCGCCGCGCCTTCACCACGTGGCAGTCGTCATAGAACGGGCATTCCACGCCCAGGCAGTTTTCCGGCGTGGAGGTGACGCGCGGCCACAGCGGCGACTCTTCCGGAACCTCCGCCAGCTCCATGCGATCGCCGCGGCGCGTGCGTGCGGACCAGGCGCGAACGGCGGCCAGTTGCGACGCCTGCGCGCGATCGAACGTGGCGCCTTCGCGCACGGTCTGGTCCAGGCGATAAAGGCACAGGTAGTTGGAACGGCCCTTCAGCAGCGCGGTCTTCAGGCGCGCGTCCAGCACCGAACGCACGCGCGGGAGATCGCGGAAATACAACTGGTCCTGCAGCGCCTTGGTGCCGG
>NZ_BCPR01000163.1 GCF_016586165.1 Dyella sp. EPa41
CACAACGAGCCGCAGCCTTCAGCTCCTCGACGCGATGTGCCGCGCCGCGGCACGAGCCTTCAACAACCCCTGTGTGGCGGTGAGGGGTGGTCGATCAGGCCCCGCAGGGGTGCCCGACAGGACGTCGGGCACTTTTCGTCCGGGCAGGAGCCCGGTCGAAAAGCCCGGCCGCCCCTCACGGACTGGCTGGGCAAAGCCCAGACAGCGCCACGCGGGGTGCCGTTCTCTTTGGTTACTTTCTCTTGGGCAAGCAAGAGAAAGTGACCCGGGCCGCGGCAGCGGCTCGGAAGCCCGCGGCCCCACAGGGACTCCCTTCGGTCGCAGGCGAGCCAAGCCGCGATAAGGAAGAATGCAACCGAAACATCGACAATCTTTGTCCATCGAAGACGAACATGCAGACCGGCGCGAAAGGCTGTCGCGCACAGGGTGCGCTCCTACAAAGGAGACGCCACGCGAAGAGAAAGTGACCCGGGCCGCGGCAGCGGCTCGGAAGCCCGCGGCAGGCGAGCCAAGCCGCGATAAGGAAGAATGCAACCGAAACATCGACAATCTTTGT
>NZ_BCPR01000164.1 GCF_016586165.1 Dyella sp. EPa41
ATGGGCTCGTTACTACCTCGAACGAAGCCGCTACACCGCGACGCGCCGACGCGAAGAGGACTTAAAGCCACCTCGCTGAGCCGTGATGAAGCCCATGGGGTGCCCCACCCTTTCTCCCTCTCCCCTCCGGGGAGAGGGCTGGGGTGAGGGGTGGGGCTCGCGAAATTCCTCCCTACCTCTGTAGGAGCGCACCCAGTGCGCGACCGCAACGCCGGAACATGCCGCGGTAGTCGCGACCACCGCAGACCGAGGCGACCATGTCAGTCCGCGGTCGCGCACTGGGTGCGCTCCCACAACGAACCGCAGTCACCGGCGGCATCGCGATGCGATGTGCCGCGCAGCGGCACGAGCCTTCAACCCTCCCCTGTGGGGCGGTGAGGGGTGGACGAGCAGGCCCCGCAGGGGTGCCCGACAGGACGTCGGGCACTTTTTCGTCCGGGCAGGAGCCCGGTCGAAAAGCCCGGCCGCCCCTCACGGACTGGCTGGGCATCGCCCAGACAGCGCCACGCGGGGTGCCGTTCTCTTTGGTACTTTCTCTTGGGCAAGCAAGAG
>NZ_BCPR01000165.1 GCF_016586165.1 Dyella sp. EPa41
GAGGCCAGCCGGATACACCCGTTACTACCTCGAACGGCGCGGCTACACCGCCACGCGCCGAGGCGAAGAGGACTCAAGGCAACGTCGTTGAGCCATGAGGGGATCTATTCGCGCCGCACCGCCGCTCTTTTTCTCCCTCTCCCCTCCGGGGAGAGGGCTGGGGTGAGGGATGGGTGCTCGCCAAAACCTCTCCTATCTCTGTAGGAGCGCACCCAGTGCGCGACCGCAACGTGGCGATGCTCCTTTACCTTCCAGTCGCGACGATCGCGAATCGAGGCAACCACGTCAGTCCGCGGTCGCGCACTGGGTGCGCTCCCACAACGAACCGAAGTCTTCAGCTCCTCGATGCGATGTGCCGCGCAGCGGCACGAGCCTTCACCACTCCCCTGTGGGGCGGTGAGGGGTGGGCGATCAGGCCCCGCAGGGGTGCCCGACACGGATGTCGGGCACTTTTCGTCCGGGCAGGAGCCCGGTCGAAAAGCCCGGCCGCCTCACGGACTGGCTGGGCGAAGCCCA